>NZ_RCUV01000013.1 GCF_003667545.1 Mycetocola manganoxydans
ACCGGAGGTCCTCACCTCATTCGCAGCAACTACAGCGAGTCGTCACACCGATTCAACCAACCTCCCTGGGCAGTACAACTAGTTGATGGTGTATCGCTTCGGACGGTTCGTCGATCTAGGACTGTGCGAGTTCCGCGTCGAGATCCTGTCGATAGTTACGGCAGTTCGGGGGTGGGGGCTGCGTTGCCAGGAACGGCTGCTCCGCGGCGAGTGGTCCAGCCATGTGGGGCCGAGCAACGGTTGGCGCGCGGCGTCGCAGGGCACTACGGGGCCGGGCGCTCTTCGAGCATCGACTCCATGAGGTCGATCTCGGACTGCTGGGCCTTGACGACATTCGTCGCGAAGGCACGCACCGTCGTGTTCGTGCTGCGGTCGAGCACGGCCTTGGCCATCTCGATCGCACCCTGGTGGTGGGCGACCATCAGCTCGAGGAACATGCGCTCGGCGGCGACGCCCTCGAGCGTCTTCAGTTCTACGATCTGCTCGGGGGTCGCGAGCCCGGGCATCGGGTCTCCTGGCTTGTGTGCATTGTCTCCGCTCCCGTGACCATGACCTTCCCCCTCGAGCGTCGGCCGGGTCATCCACGTCATCGACTGTTCAGACGAGGCCTGCTTCAAACCCCACGCCGCGAGCCACCCACGCATCATTCCTGACTGTGCGCCCTGCGTCGTTGCGATGTCGTATGCCATCAGCCTGACCTCGTCATCGTCCGTCAGATCACGGGTGATGAACGCGAGTTCGACACCTTGGTTGTGGTGGGTCTGCATGTCGCGCGAGAAGCCGGCCTCGGCGCTGTTCGCCGTCGGCGTCGGATTTTGCAGGGTCGACAGCCGACCGCCCGAGAACGCCACGACACCGACGACAACGATCGCGACGGCCGCCAGCAGGATCAGTACGACCGGGGACCGGCGCCGGGACTCGTCGGCCGGTACTCCCGCGGACGCCGCGGCATCCGTCTCGAAACCGGCCGTCACGCTACGCCTTGCCCGGTCCGTCGAGAGCACCGGTGCACGGCGCCGTCGGCTCTGGTGCGTCCTCGCTCTGCCAGTACTCCTCGATGAACGCAGGGATGCGCTCGTCGCTGGCCTTGTCGACCTGCAGCTGAACGTTCCAACCGCTCAGCACAATCTTTGAAGGGAGATCCTCGAACGGCGAGAGGATCACGTACGTGGAGGGCAACGTCGACCTCAGAGTCGTGAGCTCCTCCTCCGAGATGGACGGGTCGTAGGTGACCCAGATCGCGCCGTGCTCGAGTGAGTGAACGGCGTTCTCATTCGTCTGCGGTTCGCTGTAGATGCCGCAGTTCAGCCATGCGGGGTTGTGTTCGCCTCCGGCTGGTGGCGTCTGGGCGTACTCGACGGCGCCTTCGACGTGGTTGGCAGTGTTCTCAAAGCTCTCCACGCCTTCGACATCAGCCCCCGACCCACCGGCCGAGTAGGTCGGATTCTTCGGCATCGTGAGCACCAGTGAGGTCACGAGGAGGGCCACGATTGCCACGCCACCGATGATTGCCGAGATGATGCCGATCTTCTTATTGCGGGCCTTCCTGGCGCGCTCCTTCTTGTACGACTCCACCTTCGCTGCACGCTGCTCGGCGCGCTGCTCCTTGATGGTCAACTGCCGAGCGGGGTTGCCACTCCTGGTGCTGGAGGAATCGCTTCGGGGGGTCACAGGGGCCTCTCATCTCTGGGGATGCTCCCAGCAAACCTCTATGCGCACGCATATGCCGGAGTCCTTCCAGTTTATGGGCCGCCGCCACGGTTGTCTGGGAGCATGCGGTGAACGCTCGCCTGCACAGCGGCAAGCGGTCGACCATGCCGTCGCCTGTGACAGACGGATGCCAGCGGCTGGGTGTATTGAGTCAGGACGCTGGTGACTGAATCGCACTGGGTTCGTCGTCCACGGTTCGACCCCCACGCATTCGCGCGGAGCAGCGACACGATCTACAGCCTCTCCAAGGAGGGAACCTTCAGCGGCCAATCCGGAAACGAGTCGCTATCCAGAACGCGCACCGTCGACAGATATAGGTGCCGCTCCCACTGAGCGCATGAACTTTTCGTCGGGACCGGTCCCGCCCGCAACAGGAGCATAAGACGGTTGGTTCACTAGCCACGATCCTCGATCGCCTCCAACAGCTGGGCTGCCTTCGGAGCACCGGTGGAAGTAGCGATGATGTGACAGATATTTGCGTCGACGCAGTCAGTTGGATCGAGGTTCTGACTGGTATCGATGACTTGCTCAAGTTCCGCGGCGAGGGCGGCAAGCTCGCGTTGACGCGCCCGGACGTCGTCGAGCTTTCGGTGAAGGAGGAGTGAGACGTGCGCGCAGGGAGTCTCCCCGACATCGCGAAGGCGGAGGATGCCGGCAATCTCGGCCAGAGTGAGGCCGGCAGCTTGGGCGGCTCGAACGAATTGCAACCGACTGATCACAACGCTGTCGTACCTTCGGTATCCGTTAGGTTCGCGCTGCGGGGCCGGTAACAGGCCCTGACGTTCGTAGAATCGGATGGTTTGACTGTCTACGCCGGTCATAGCGGCAACTTCTCCGATGAGCACGGTTTCACTTTACCCTTGACCTTGTATCACGCTGCAAGGTTTACGGTCGACTGTATGGATATCACGCTGCAATACTTCGACGGCTGCCCCAACTGGAAGATCGCTGATGAGCGGCTCATGCTGCTCGCTGCGGAACGACTCGACATTGCCCTGACGCGTCAGAGGGTCGACACGGTAGAAGAGGCCGAGCGAGTAGGATTCCGCGGTTCTCCCAGCATCCTGATTGATGGAGTCGATGTGTTCGCTAATGCGTCCCCGCCGGTCGGCCTGGCGTGCCGCAGGTACATGACTGACGACGGACCCGCCGGCGCTCCCACCATCGAGCAGATCAGGGCGGCTCTGCCCTCCTCGTGATGCCGGCCGCCGGATGTCGGCGAACAGTTCGACTGCCGTTCAGCGCCAGTCCTCCCTGCAAGCAAAACCAACAAGCCCCACCGGATGACATGAGTGAGAGAAAGCTTTTGAGATGACTGATGACTATGACCTGCTGGTAATCGGTGCCGGGATGGCGGGAATCGCTGCGGCAACCAAATGCTCCTCGCAAGGCTGGCGTGTCGCGATCGTCGACGAACTTCCCTACGGCGGCACGTGCGCTCTGCGCGGATGTGACCCGAAGAAGATCCTGCGCCGCGGCGCTGAAGTAGTAGAAAGTGCTCGGCTCATGCGCGACAAGGGAGTCGATAACGGGACGCTAGCCATCAACTGGGGCGAGCTGATGAAACATAAACACGGATTCACTGATCCCGTCCCACACAGCATGGAAGAGAACCTTAACGCGCGCGGCGTGAACACTCTCCACGGGACGGCTACTTTCACCGGTCCCACACACATCGACATCTCGGGGACCACCCACAAAGCCTCGAAGATCCTCATCGCCTCCGGCGCCACGCCCAGTCCCCTCGACTTCCCTGGTCAGGAGTACCTGATTGACAGCACCGACTTTTTGAACTTAGAGAAACTTCCTTCCCGGATCGTCTTCGTTGGCGGCGGTTTCGTCTCATTCGAGTTCGCCCATATCGCCGCCCGCGCAGGAAGCGTCCCGACCATCATCGATCGTGGTGCACGGCCGCTGAAGGCTTTCGACGCGGACCTTGTCGAGCTGCTGATCAACCGCGGCTCCGACGTCGGCATCGAAGTACAGCGCCGAACGAGCATCACTCGAGTCGAGCAAACCGGTAGCGGGTATCGGGTACACGTAGACGGCGCCGGCGGCCCAGCAACCATAGACGCGGATCTCGTCGTCCACGGTGCCGGACGGACCCCGGACCTGTCCCGCTTGAATCTGGAGACCGGCGGAGTGGCGTACAACGGACATGGTGTCGACGTCGCCGGCCATCTGCAAAGCACCACGAATGCTGATGTCTACGCAGCCGGCGATTCCGCGGACACCGCGGGCATGCCACTGACCCCGGTGGCCGTGATCGAAGCGAAAGTTGCAGCGTCCAACATGCTGAAATCCGACTCCATGGCTCCGGACTACGCCGCCATTCCGACAGCAGTCTTCACGATTCCCGAGCTCGTCCGCCTCGGCATGCTCGAACACGAGGCAAGAGACAGCGGCCTCGACGTGGACGTTCGATACACCGATACCAGCCAGTGGTACTCGAACTATCGGATCGGCGAAACCTCCGGCGCGACCAAGATCCTGGTAGATAGATCAAATGACCGTATAGTCGGCGCGCACCTTTTCGGAGCCGGATACGCCGAACTCGCGAACACCATCAGCATGGCCATGAAACACGGCCTAACCACCCGTCAAATGAAATCGACGACCGCCACTTACCCAACAATCGGGTCAGATCTCAGCTCAATGATCTGACACTGACAAGAAGGGCGCCCATCCCGGGTGCCCAAAAAGTCGCCACGATCGGCAATCCCTTGAGCCGGACGCTCAGCCGGTCTCCCTGCTAGATAGAGCAGCCTCGTCGAGGAACCCTCAACGCGACATCGTCCCAAGAGGCGATGAGACTATGTCGTTCTCTCACTGGGTGACGCGTGGCATCGAGGGACCGCCACGGTCCGGTTTCAAATCGTGAGCGCGATGCGTTTCGAGCTATCAGCGGAAGAGACGGCAGCCCATGGGAGACTTAGGACCCATGGGCATCAACGTGATTGGCATCGGCTATGAAGGACTCGATATCCAAGGGTTGCTCGCGCGGCTTCGCCTTCGAGAGGTTCTTACAGTGGTAGACGTGCGCCTCAATCCCATTTCTCGAAAGCGAGGGATGTCGAAGAACGCATTGAGGGAAACTCTAGCCACGGCAGGAATCGGTTACGAGCACATTCCGGCGCTGGGTAACCCTCGAGATAACCGTGACGGCTTCGCCGATGGCGACGCACAATCCGGTCGTGACGCGCGCATGCGCTTCGAAGAGATCTTGGAATCCACGCCGGCGCAGGCTGGACTTGACCGCGTCTTGCACCTCGCCGGAGACGGGCTTGTAGCGCTTTTGTGTTTTGAAGCAGACCAGTCCACATGTCATCGCGAAATCGTTCTTGCGGCCGCATCAACTCGCGAGCTGGCCAAGGCCTAGAACAAAGTAGATCCCCAATCGGATTCGCGTGGCGGCTTGTAAACACCAAGCACGGAGTAACTCCGCCGTTTAGCGATGTCAGCGAAATTCCCCACAAAGAAATAGGTCCGCACTTTCGCGTTCCACATTTCGTCGTAAAACTTCGTCGAGATCAGAGATCGCAAATCGGCGTCGCTAGCATGGCGGTTGTGATGTTGTAGCGCGTTCAACTCCCAGTCCAAGATGCGTTGCTCATGCCAATTCGAACATGCAGCTGAAGCACATTTATATTTGTACTTGACCTTGTACCGCGGCGGCACCAGCTCAGGCGAGTCGTCGACTTCTCCAAAGAGTTCAGGCTGACTCATGAAGCTGGTCATGGCCTGCACTTGCTTCGGAGTCCACGGCCCGTGCTTCTCAAATATAAGCGGCCGCATCTCCGCTACCTCTACTAACCCGAGCGACTGAGCGGTCAAGTCTTGCTCGACTCCCTTGCGGAGATCACACATGGTCGGCCCGATGAGCTGTTCCAGGATCGGCCCACGTGCTTTCGTGGTGAGGGGTTTAGCACTTTGTCTCCGAAGCGTTTCCCAATTTGGCCTGTAGCTCTCATGACGGGTATCAGAGGGCGACCGCGTCAGGTCCACCTCGATCACCTCGTACTTCCTGAATTGTTGTTCACTTTGCAGATGCCGAAAGGCGACCGGGTAGATCCGAACCCATTCAGGACTGCCGTCGCGAAGCCACACGCCCGCCACACAAACCGTGTCCCCATAAGTCTTCGACGGCTCCGGTGACGCCTTCACAGTGATCATCACATGCGCTCGCGGCTTGAGCATCTTGAACCTCCAGGGTCACATCACTTTACAAATCACCAGCTTTTGGGGATGGGAGCCGCTCCGACACAAATGAAACGCGAGATGAGTCGAGTCTTCAGGAGCCGTTCTAAGGGTCAGAAGAGCAAGGGGAAGCGAGGTCGCTAATCACGGATGGTCCGGACGATTGAAAGAGGCGGATATGAAGATCTAGTCAACAGCTGACTGGCATGAGCTGGCGCTAGACGATTTGACCGAACGCCCCGCGCACTGGTGCACCAAATACGCCGATTTGTGCTGTGACGATGGCGGGCAGTGATGCCCTCAATTCCGAATCGTTGCGAGCTAGCTCCGCAAGGCGGCGCGCTGCGTCGAGCACTGGCTTCGTTGTATTCACGACGAATGTGAAAGTTTCTACCTTTTCTGGCCGCAGAGCGATGTAAGCGAGTCGACTCCAGCGCGGATCATCGTCGGGGCTGTCCGCCTTGATCGGTACATCCGCACCATTTTGGGTCCACCCGAGGCCCGTGCGCTCAGGCAAGACCGTCCATCCGAGCCCGCTATAAAACGTCTCGAGGTGAGCCGGAACGTGTGCAAGTATGAGGTTGCTTCCTCGGCCCCGAACGTCTGCCTCAACCCACCGAACGAGCTGGGAACCGATCCCTTGATTCTGTTGCTCGCGAGCTACTGCAACGTAACTCAGTATGAAATCTGTGTATAGGTCGCGCGGAAAGTTCCTGGGTGCCCAGGGCTGGGCGAACGCGAATCCCGCTACTTGGCTATCTACCGATGCAACGGGGGCAGACGCCTTTCGCTGAGCGAGAAGAGGGTCAACGGCGGGGCCGTCGAATACAAAGCCCCCGTCTGCGCCTGCTTCAGGAAAAAACTCTTGTTCCAGCGGTAAGAGGCTTTCACGATGACCCGGTGATGCGGCAACTATGGAAGCTGTCATGAGCGAAAGCATAGAGCTAGATGGCTGCGTCCGTGCGGTTTCGGCATAGAGCTAGATGGCTGCGTCCGTGCGGTTTCGGCATGGAGGCGTGCGAGGCACCGCTGTGCGGCGGAACGCAGCAAGGGGGGAAGCACGTCCGGCGCGTTCCATGCACGATCCGGATTTTGTGTTTAGCGCTGCACGGCGGACTATCGGACCTACTCCACTCGAGCGTCTGCGGGACAGAAGGGTGCTCGGGTCATGGCGCCAGAGTACTTAAGTCCTCCGACGCTCCTTGCGGTGAACACAATCAGCGGGACCTCCGAGGACTCGGAAGCGGGGCCATGCCGACGGATCGCTCGAAAAGACACTCTGGGACAACGGACCGCGCGAACTGGGGACATTTGCACAAGCGTCGGCCTGCCCCCTCGGCGATATCGTGGCGTAAGCGCCCTTTCAAGGAGGAAATAGATGGTTCCCGTCAAGACCTCGGTCGAAGATATCCAGAAGCTGCTCGGCTATCTCGGCAAACAGATCGGATGGGTCGAACAGTCGAAGATTGAGAAGGCGCTCGGGTCGCTCGATGACCGGAAGGTCGGCGCGATAGTGGAGTTCGGCCTCATCCTCCGCGATGGAGGGAATCTTCGAGCCACGGAACGGGGGCAGCTGTTCAATAGCGATCCTCAGGCGGCTCTTCGAGAGGTACTTGATTCGGTAGAGCTGTACCGTGCCACGCTGGAGTGGGTGCATTACGGAAGCAGGTCGGAAGCGACAGCGGCCGAGATTGGTCAGTACTGGGAGGCGTCTCACGCTGACACCCTCGGCGCCCGGCAGGGTTCGACGCTCAAGGATGGAGCGGTCTGCTTTGGGCGGATCGTCGACGGCGCGGGACTCGGCTCCTTCACCGTGGGACGCGGCGGCAAGGAGACTCGGGTCTCGTTCGCAGCAAGTGGTGTCGATTCACTCGTCAACGGTGTGACAGCACCCTCGGCGACAGACGACGCCGAGGATGAGCCGGACAGTCCCGCTCCTGCGACCCCTGAAGCACCCACGCGGGCATCGAGTATCCAGACCGTCCTTCCATCGGCCGAGGCTTTCGCTCCCACCCCCTCGCTCTCCGTCTCGACGAGCCCCAGCGTTCACGTGAATGTCGAGATTCATATCGCCGCAGATGCGACCTCCGACACCGTTCGCGAAATCTTCAAGAACATGGCTCGCTACGTACTAGACAAGCCCATCGCAGATGACGGCGAGTGAGGACTGGGTCTATAACCTCGAACGGCTCCGGGAATTCCAAGAGGCGTACCGTCTTCCTGTTTCGGATATCGCACGCCAAGCACCCGCGCAGGCCCTCCACTCGCTCCGGGAGTCCGCGGCGAACGCTCCAGGCAACTACCGGCAGTATCTTGAAGAAGCCATCGATTGTTACGAGGCAAGTGCATATCGCGGGGCTGTACTCATGGTTTGGGCCGCAACGATCGAGCATATCTACTCGGTGATTGAGGGCCATCAATCCGGTTTCAAGCTCATCGAGGTTGAGAACTTCAAGAGGTTTGAGAAGTCCAACGGTTACCGAAAGATCAGTAAGAAGAACGACCTGCTTTACGTCAATGACAAGAACTTCTTCCTGATATGCGAAGACGCAGGCGTATTCAACAAGAATGCTCGAAGTATCTTGGACGATGCACTGAACACCCGAAACCGGTGCGGCCACCCCACCGGCTACGCGGTCGGTCGCGAGGAGGTTGTGATCTTCATCGAACGCTTGATTAACAATTTCATCAGCGGCGCGATGATCGACTGGGACTAGGAGCGCTAGGAGTCGCGATCAAATCCCCAGCTGTTCGCAAACCGGACCCTGAGCAGGGCACGCCCCAAGCGGCACGGACCTGACGATTCTCCCCCGTCTGGGAGTCGCAGATGACCCGCCCGCATGAGAATCTCACTCAGGTATCTTTCACGGACGTGTCATTTTCCGAAGTCGTCTGCACTGGATGTCAGAAGTCCTCTGCACAACTTGCAGCGTTGAGCCACTCCAAGGGCAGCGTCTCAGTTCCTTGGTAATGGGACGCCCCGCTTAGGTCCTTGAATTTTTGCGCTGGGCTGCCTTTTGGTATTCCAGAAATCGGGTTCAAGAGGGTGTTTCTTTAGCCGGGTACGAATGTGACTTCCGGTACGTTCGGGTGATGGACATCGGCTACGCGCGCGTCTCGACGGCGAAACAAGATCTCGATCGTCAGCTCGACGCCCTGGGCGCGATCGGAATCCCGTCGGGTCGAATTTATGTCGACAAGAAATCCGGTGCGACGACGAATCGCCCTGGGCTCACTGCCGCGCTCGACTACGCCCGCGACGGGGACGTCATCGTTGTGCACACCCTGGACCGGCTGGGCCGTACCGTGCGTGACACCCTGAACTTGATCTACGAGCTGAAGGAGCGCGGTGTCGGGGTTCGGAACTTAGCCGATCCGATCCGAGTGGACTCGGCCAATCCGGAGGATCCTATGTCCCAACTCGCGGTCGTAATGCTCGCGTTGTTCGGTCAAATGGAGCGCACCTACGCGATCGAACGCGCCGCTCATGCCCGCGCCGTCGCCGTGAGCAAAGGCCGACAGGTTGGCCGGCCCTCGGTGGTCGACCCGGCCAAGCTCGCCTATGCGGCGCACTTGCGGGACACCGGTTTGACAATGCCCGAGATCGTGGCCAAATCTGGCATCACCCGGTCCAGCCTGTACCGGCATCTGCCCCCGCGACCGGTTGACCAGCTGACGGCCGGGGCCGACCAGGTCGGTGCGGAACGCGATGGCTGAGGCGTCGCAGAGAATAGAGAACATGGCCATCGATGCTGCTCTTGCCCTTCCGAACGGATATGCCGAGTTCCTCGGTGCGTTGAAGACTCGTGTCCGGGACGCGCAGGTCAGGGCGCAGCGTGTGGTCAACACTGAACTGATTGAGCTGTATTGGGAACTCGGGAACGAGATTCTTGACCAGCAGGGTCAGGCAGGGTGGGGGAGCGGGGTGATCCGCCGTATGGCCGAAGATCTTCGCGTGGAGTTCCCTCAGATGAAGGGGTTTTCGGCGTCTAATCTTCAGTACATGCGAGCATTCGCCGTCGCATGGCCGGGACCAGCTCCAATTTCCCAGCAGGCTGCTGGGAAATTGCCCTGGGGCCATGTCATGGTCCTGATCGACAAACTTGATGACCCCGCGACGCGCGACTGGTATGCCGCGGCCGCCGTCCAACACGGGTGGTCCCGGAACGTGCTGATGAACCAGATCATGAACCGCACTCACGACCGGATCGGATCGGGTCCTTCCAACTTCACCAGGCAGCTCCCTGCTGCCGAGTCGGAACTCGCGCAGCAGATCGCGAGGGATCCCTATGTCTTCGACTTTCTCGAGCTGACCGACCATGCCGCCGAGCGGGATCTGGAACAGTCACTGATGGATCGTATTGTCGAAACACTGCGGGAGCTCGGCGCCGGCTTCGCGTTCGTCGGTCGCCAGGTGCACTTCGACGTGGGTGGCGATGACTTCTACCTCGACCTATTGTTCTTCCACGTCGTCCAGCTCCGCTATGTCGTCGTCGAGCTTAAGACGGGAAAGTTCCAACCTGAGTACGCCGGCAAACTCGGCTTCTATATCGCCGTCGTCGACGACAAGCTCCGTCTCGCTACCCACAATCCAACGGTCGGGAAGAGTGGCTTGGCGGCCCCAGTTCGTTTTGATCGACGGACGAGTAGAGAGAAGAAGGTTCAGTACGTAGCCCCAATCTGCCCCCGGTGTCAGATCGTTCAGGGTGACGGTCATGTGAAGACCGAGGCAGGACGCTGGACCGAATACTCAATCCCGTATCGGGCAGTTTTCCCATTCGAGGAGAAGTCCCTAGCTGGCCAACATCTATGCCTGGATCGAGGGAACGGGTTATGCGATCAGATGCCGAGGGTACATCCGGTTTCATTCCCTGGAGAGACGCGCTTTTGGCTCCGGAGTCCTAAGTACGACCGCGGGGACCCCTTGCCGCCACGGCGCCCGTTCCGGGGCAAATCTTCACGAAGTTCCTGAGCGTCGCGGATCGCGCGTACTCCCGGTTCTGAAGTGTTACAGCCGGTGGATCTCGGAGTCGAGGGTAGTCATCCAATCCTCCGCCAGGGACCGAATCGCTGGTCGGCTCGTCGTCGTACTCACCGTCGCCTAGCTTGGTCACTCTGGCCATTTTCTGAGGCTAGCGGCCGCACGCAGAGCGAAGGCCTGTATCCACAGGGGAAGGTTCGGAGCATTGAGCAACAAGAAGGGCCGGCAGTCGGAAGTGCCGGCCCTTCTCGCTCACCCTGCTAGACGCGCTGGGTGATTGTGCCTCCCGGGTTGTTCTTGGCGGTGCGAGCCGTTACGAACTTTCCCGTCGACGCGGAGCGGTTCACAGCGCGAGCATTGCTCGTGCCCTTCCCGACGCGTTCAGTTGTTGTTTTGGCTGGCGAACGCTTAGCGGTCGCCTTGGATACGAACTTTCCAGTTCTTGCGCTGCGATTGACAGTGCGTCCCATGATTGGGCTCCTTCGGAGTTATGGGGAGGTCCAGGTAGGACCTCCCCGGCTGTTACTTGATACGGCGAGTGGTCGTGGTGACCGTGACTCGGACAATGACGGGCTTGGTGCGGATGCGCACGCGGCGGATGTTTGCCATGTCTAAACCTCCTTCCTCAGGGGTTTTGCCTGAGGAGGAGAGCTATTCCGTAACAGCTGGGGACTCCGGTATAGTCAGTCTTCGTCACAAGGACTGTCTAATCTCAGGACTTGCAGGTCGACCCGTTACAGCGGGTCGGCCTTTTTTTATTTGTAGTTGTACACACTCGCTAATGCGCTTGCGACTAGCTATATGTGCTCGACTTTCATTTCCCCCCAAGTTTTTTGGGGGGATTTTTGCGGACAGTAATTTGGCCCGAAGTATTGGCCTTCTTCACGATCTCGGCAGCGGTTCTCGTGCTCACGGTGCGGCGAGCAGCTTGGCTCATAGGGGTGCCGATGGAGGATTGCTCAACTCGCGCTTTGAAACTCGTCATGCCAGTTCTCCTTTTTGTCTCCGTTTTGAACGTTCGTAATGAAGCATCCGCTCAACAGCTTTCGGTGTCATCTCCAGGTGCTGGCCGATCTCTTCGTGAGTGTGCCCTGCGGCCGCCAGCACGTAGGCCTTTTTTGCTCGCGGGTCTTTGACCGCCTCCAGTGCACGATCGATCTCCGATTGGATGGTCACCGTGACCGCAACATCTTCGCCGTTGGCGAGCAGATCCTCGTCAAAGTTCTCGTCATCATTGATGCTCTCAGCTCGCATGCTGGCTTGGTCGTAAGTCTCGGTATGCCACTTGCGGTAGATGTTGGGGAACTGCATCAGACACTGGCCGATGAAGAAAGTCTTGATTGATGCGCCCTTCGAGGGATCCCACTTGCCTGGAATCAGTACTCTCTCGCGGAAGGCACGAAGTGAGATAGCGACCACTTCCCCTGCCAAAGACTCAGCGGTTTGGTGATCTCTCAGCGCGTCGTCTATGGGTTGCGGCAGGCCACCAAATGAGTACTTCTTCACTCGATCAAAGATGAGACCGCGCATGGTCCAACCTGTGAGCACCGCCAATCCATATTTCGCAAGCTCGGTGGCGTAGTAGTTCCAGTGGAGGCCTGAAAAATTCTGGGCACGGAGCTCCTCGACCAGCTGACGGTCGGTATCGAGCCGAGCCAGGTTCTCGGCCGGCGAAAGCTTCTCGAATTGAGTCAGCCATCCGGGTTCAGCCGGTGCTGCCTCCCCCTGTTCTACGGGCACGCTGGAAAACCCGACGCGCTGGGCGTCCTGGTTATTTCCAGCGGTATCCATCCGATCCCTTTCGGTTATTGAGGGGCTGCAGAACTTTGTTCGGCGTCCCGTCTTATGTGCCGGATTCTGATTTCCCCCCAACCTCGCTCAATTTCTGGTTGGGTTACAGCGCCTTCAACCCATTGTGGCGTCCGCATCCGACACCTAGAGGATGCTGGAAGGCCGAATTTGATTGTGAGATCGGCGTAATCACGCCGATCACGGGTCATCCTCACAGGTGATAAGAGTGCTTCGGCTCGATGGTGTCAGGACAGAATTACGACCACTACGGAACGTTGGCAATCAATACGTGGATGGAGCTGTATCCACAGGTCGAATTCGGTGGTGACAGACCCACTCTGATTCGTCCTGAGCTACGCCGCCGGCAGTGTGATCTCCTCTACGTCGAGCATCGCATCGACAAACGAATACTCAGGCGCGCCGTCGACGTTGAGCGCGATCTCAATCGCTTCAGCCATGGCAGCGAAGCTTAGGAGGGTCGCGCGCTCTGGGAGGTCGTACACGGTGCGCCAGGCGCGCTCGTTCTTGCGGATCACCTGGCTAGGAGCGACGACGATGATTGGCAGGCCACCGTGTGCCATATGCGCGAATTGGTAGAGCGTCTTCCCACATTGTTGCGGGCAGGACCTTCCGTGCGAGATCTGTGTTTTCTCTCCTTTGGTCTCAACGAAGCCGAGGGCGCGCCTGCTGGTCGTTGTGCATCCCGCGATATCGCCCTCACCGTGACCACCCCGGCGCCAGAGGAGATGTAGTTCTGGATCGAGCTGGAACTGCTTCAACACGTAGCGCTGGAGGCTCGGCAGATAGGCGAGGGCGTTGTGGAGCACGGCCGTCGTGCGTGATTCCAGCTTCCCTCGAGGAGCAGCGTCGTACTTCCGAAGCGCGTTCGGGATCCGGTGCCAGGACTGGTCGCCCAGGAGGAGATTGCTCATCGGTGACTCCCTTTTCGAGGTGAGGCCGAGGCTACGCCGGACCTCCGACACCTGGCTGCGCAGCTGCCGACCAAGTTGCCGCATAGAAGAACTGCCGAGTCACCCGGAACCCTGATCAATCGCTCTCCAGCGGCGTATCAGAAAAGAGAAGGAACTCAGCAGTCCTCTGTAGCCGAACGAAAGAACCCAATGGATCTCACCCCGCACGACCTCTACGAACTGATCAACCTGCTTTACGAGCTGTGGACGCTGTACCGCCGCGCTTCAGCGCGGGCCAGGATCATCATCCTGCTCAAGCGTTTCATCGAGCGGCTCCGCAAGGAACGAAACGGGGGTGACGATCAGAAACCCCGTGAGCCTCGGCGCTAGCCGTATGCGCGGTAGGCGATGATCTCCCAGCCTTCGGGAACCATCGCCTCCGCAGCTGCGCGGACCGAAGCATAATCGTTCCCCTCAGCCTCAAGGTGCCTAGTTTCTTCTTGACGGATAGTGACGATGACCTTCATTGCTCGCTCCAGATGTATAGCGACTATAGAGAATCCGGTAAATCAGAGCTTGTCGACGGCCGAGGCCCATACCCAGGCTCGCTGAGTCACTCCCCCGCTGTCCTCCCACTCGATCTGCACGGCCCGGGTAGTCCAGGCGATCGCCCGCCCCTCGACCCTCGCCGGTGTCTCCGGGTAGCGCGCCCAGGCACGCACCGGTATCGGCTTTTGAGCTGCGATCACCGGGTCGTGTTCAGCGTCGATCTCCGCGGCCGAGAGACTCACCGGCTTCGGCTTGATGAGCACCTCAGTTACGCGGCGCTTCATGAGCTTGTCGTATTGAACCGCGTAACGCTTGTTGGTGCCCATCTATCAACTAGAACATATGTTCGAATTGCTGTTTAGGACGAAGTGAAGCCCCCGGCCGGGAGAGGACGGCCGGGGGCTGGCTTGGGGGTTAGGCGGTTGGCGTTAGCCGCGTCCCTCGTCGGCGCGGTCGAGGTCGACGATCGCGCGGGTCCAGTAAGTGATGGCTTCGTAGTCGTTGAGGGCCTGGGCGCTGGCGAGCTGCGCACGGGCGTTTGCCAATTCGGCAGTGATATCCCCGCCGAACCCGACGAATCCGCTCGAGGCGTCATTTTCGCTCGCGCCCTGGCCGATGGGTGCGACGTTCCACTTTGGGGCACCCCCGGCGCTCTCAGCGCTTCTCGCGCCCTTTCCGGTGCGCCGCACCTGGGCGGTTGCACGGCTGAGGTCGACACCGACGTTGTCTGCTTCGATGATCCGCCCGTACTGCTTGGAGCCGTCGCTCCCCCAGCTGGTGGTGCGTTCGCGGCCGACGACGATTACCGGGTCTCCCTTGTGGAGTGTTGCTGCGACGTTCTCTCCCAACTCGAACTTCGCTTCCACAAAGTGGGTGGTGGCATCCGGGTGGGCCTGCCACTTGCCTTGGCGGTAGTCGCCGGTGTTCTCGATGATTCGGAGCTTCGTGATCTGGATATTGCCGGCCTGCACTACTTCTGGGTCGGCGGCCAGATTCCCGGTGACGGTTCGTGTGGACATTGCTTCTTCCCTGTCTGCGGTGCTCGGTCTAGGTGGTTTTCATCGCTGCGGCCAGCGCGGCGATCTTGTCTGGGCGCAACCCCGACCAGTGGTTGTGGTCATCTACGACGACGACGGGTGCCTGTGAGTACCCGAGATCCTCGGTGACGTACTCAAGTGCGCTTGGTGTTTCGTTCAGGTCGACGACCCGGTATTCGATTCCTGCGTTGTCGAGGAAACGATAGGTCCCGGTGCACTGGACGCAGTTGGGCTTGCTGTAAACCGTGACTGTTTCACTCATGTTCCTATCCCTCCACCAACAATTTTTTTGCCCTTCTGGCGAGAGAAATCGAAAGCGACCGAGAGTGCTGGAGTGCGCCGAATCTCGGGCGAAATAAGCCCGTAGGGCGCGTCCGAGAATCTGCGAACGCAGGCACGGTGGGAGCTACGATGACCGGCCAGAAAGGTGAAAAATGAAAAGGCTCTACTGCGCCGCACTGCGGCTCGATCAGCGGCCGGCCTCCGTGCCGGTCGGCTGCGTCCCCCTCCCCCGTCGTTCCCAACCCGCCCGGTGCTACAGAATGCCGACCGAATGAGTGAGAAGTGCCGCGGAACATGTTGCCTTTCGCTGGAGAATTACAGAGTTACAGACCGACAGACTTCCGTAATCCTTGGTAGTCCGCGTACGGCGGGTATGCCTCAACGGCACGTTCCCACCACACGGCCTTCTCGTCTCCGAACACTTCACGGGCCGTGTAGTCGTGCCGCTCGGTTTCATCCTGCAGCTCGACATGCGGATGAGCGAGGATGTTGAAGTACCAGACCGGATGCTTCGGTGCGCCTCCCAGCGACGCAACGATCGCGTATTCGCCGTCGTGCTCCACCCGCATGAGTGCGGTCTTGCGGAGTTTGCCGCTCTTGGCGCCGAGCGTGGTGAGGACGATGACGGGGCGGCCGTGAAGCGTCGTCGCTCGGGTGCCGCCTGATGCCTCGTATTCTTCGACCTGATTCCTGGCCCAGGTGCTCGTGCTCGGTTCGTATTCGCCGGTCAGTGGCATGGTTCTCTCTCCTTCCGGCGCATCCGCACCGCTCGATCAGTTTAAGTCGATCAGACTTCCTATCGCCCTTCGGCGGAGCGTGCCAGCATGGGGGTGTGAATGCGCCACCCGCGCGGTCGACCGACGTGCTCGTTGCAGGGGCCGGTCCGACCGGCCTCCTGCTCGCTGTCGCGCTTGCGTCGCTCGGCGTGGACGTTCTCGTGGTGGACCGCAAGCTCGGCCCGACCCGCGAGTCCCGCGCTCTCGGCATCCAGGCGCGGACCCTCGAGATTCTCGACCAGCTCGGCATCGTCGATGAGTTTCTCTCCCTCGCCACAACGGCGTCCGCCGTGAGTCCGGGGTTCGAACGCCGATCGTTCGGGACGGTGCCGATCGGCCGACTCGGCGCCGTGGTCTCGCCGTTCCCCGGCATCCATGTGCTGGAACAGTCGCGGACCGAGCGCATCCTCACCGACCGGCTGACGGCCCTTGGCGTGACCGTTCTCTGGGGTCACTCGATCACGGGCCTCGACCACAGCCGCTCGGGGATCGATGCCGTCGTCGAGGGGCCGGGGGGTCGCGAGGCAGTTCACGCCGCGTACTGTGTCGGTGCGGATGGCGCATCGTCGTTCGTACGCAAGCGGACGGGCATCCCCTTCGAGGGAATCACCAACGAGCACATCTTCTATGTGGCGGATGCACACGGCGTGAGCGGGCTCCCCGCCGACCGCATCAACGTCCGTCTCGGCACGGAGGACTTCCTCGTCACCTTCCCGATGGGCCCTGGCGGGCATGTTCGCGTGCTCGGGACGATCCGGTTGACCGGATCACAGGAAGCGGTGACCGAGCCGGAGGCCCGCGCGAGACTCGCTGCCGTTTTCGGGGTGGAATACGACTCGACGTCGTGGTTCTCGACCTACCGGATCTCGCATCGGGTGGCCGCAACGTTCCGTGAAGGCAGGGTGTTCCTCGCCGGCGATGCCGGGCACGTACACTCGCCGGTCGGAGCGCAGGGAATGAACACCGGACTTCAAGACGCCCACAACCTCGCGCTCAAGCTGGCAAACGTGCTGCGGCACGACTACCCGCCCGCAACCCTGAACCAGTACGACGCTGAGAGGCGACCGGTCGCGCTGCGCCTCACGTCGACGACGGACCGGGCATTCGGCGCAGTCACGAGCAGTGCTCGGAGGGCAGTGTTCATTCGCCGCCGCCTCCTGCCGCTCGTCCTCCCGGTCGCCGTGCGGCTGCTGCCGCGGCTGCCTGGAGCGCCGCGACTTTTCGAGTATGTCTCGCAGGTCCGGATTCACTACTGGATGAGCGAGGAAGCTCGGCGGACCGGACGGCGGGGCTCCGTGGTCGGCAGGCGCCTGCCGTGGACGGGGACGAACTTCGACGTGCTTCGAAGCCTCGAGTGGCAGGTTCACGTGTACGGTCCTGTCGCCGCGCGAGACGCCATCCGGGTTCGCAGTTTCGTGTCGCTGCCGGTGCACCAGTTCGAGAGCACGGGGAACACCCGGCTCGTCCCGGGATGGTTCTATCTCATTCGGCCGGACGGCTTCGTCGCGGCGGAGGCCGCGGGCGGGGCAGCGGCCCGGAAGTTCCGCCGCGCGCTCGACGCGGCCGGGGTACCGCGACGACCCACCGAGAGAGTTCCCGGATGAGCGGCGTGACGATTCTCTCTCCCACCGAAGATGACTGGCACCGGGTCCGGGATCTCCGGCTCGAAATGCTCCGTGACACCCCGATCGCCTTCATGGAGACCGTCGAAGCCGCTGAACAACTGACCGAAGAGACCTGGCGGATGCGAGCCAACCGCGGCTCAACACCAGAGAGTATTCAGTTGGTCGCCGTCGATTCGTCCGGTGCGTGGGTGGGCACCATGAGCGGGTTCGTCGATCGCATCGATGTCGGCGGCCCGCTACTCGTCGGGGTCTTCGTCTCGCCCGGCTCCCGCGGCAGGGAGGCAGGCGTGACGGATGCTCTCCTCGACGCGATCGAGGACTGGGCACGCGGGCAGGCGGACAGCCTCACCCTCCAGGTGCACGAGGACAACTCGCGCGCGATCGCGTACTACCGACGCCGCGGATACGAGCTGACCGGGCACGCGATTCCGTACAACCTCGACCCGACACGGAACGAACTGGAGATGCGCCGCCTGCTGCGCTGACCGCTGTCAGAGCGGACGGTCGCCCTGGCGCGGATCGGTTCCGGGATCCCCATCGGTGTCGGTGCTGGACGCTACGCCGTCACGCTCGTCCAGTTCCGCCTGCAACCGATCACGAATCTCGGCGCGATGATTGACGCGACGAATCCGGCGCTGCATGTCGAACACGATGAGGAACACGGCCACCGCGATGAGCGCGATGATGAAGAAGCCAGCAGGACCGGGGGTCACGTCGTTGGGGTCGATCTGAAGTGACGGTGTCGGTGACGGTGTCGTCGCCAGCCGCCACGCGGCATCCGTCACGGTGTTCCAGCTGGCGCTCATTCGGTGTCCTCGATTCCGGCGAACAAGTCGCTCTCGTTAGCGATGGGGGGCACGATGCTGCGCGCCCGTTCGAAGTCCTCGTACGGCCATGCGGCTCGCTGCAGGTCGTTGGACCAGAAGAAGAAACTGGAGTCGGCGGCCACCTGGCTGGCGTGCGCGCGCAGTGCTGCGTCGCGCACCTCGAAGAAGTCCCCGGCGGGTACATGAGTGGTCGAGCGATTGGGACGCTCCTTCATCCAGGAGAGCATCTCCGACATCTGTTCCACGAGCGGAGAATCCGGCTCCTGCTTGAGCAGCTGGTCGAAGTTGGCCTGCATGCGTTCCGCGTTGAAGATGTGGTCGTAGTACAACTTCGACACCTGCCAGGCCGGACCGGCGTCCGGGTAGGCGGATGCATCGGCGGCGGCTTCGAAGGCGGCAACGGAAACCTCATGGCATCGCACATGGTCGGGGTGCGGATACCCGCCGTTTTCGTCATAGGTGACCATGACCTGCGGCTTGTACTCGCGGATGATCCGGACGAGGGGTTCCGCAGAAACGGCGACGGGAATCGCGGCGAAACTATTCAGCGGGAGACTGCCGTCTTCCCGGCGCATTCCGGAATCGGTATATCCCAGCCAGCGGTGCTGGATGTCCATGATGCGGGCGGCCTCGGCCATCTCGCGGCGACGCAGGCCGGCGAGGTCCCGCTCCCCCATCGCCGTGGCTTCGAGTTCGGGATTGAGGATGTCGCCACGTTCGCCGCCTGTACAGCTGACGACCATCACCTCGACGCCGCGCGAGCGGTAGTAGGCGTTCGTCGCTGCACCTTTGCTGGACTCGTCGTCCGGGTGCGCGTGGACCGAGAGCATGCGGAGGGTCACGGTGATCTGGTCTTCCGGTGAGAGAGCGGAGGCTGGGAAGCGATTAGCCTTATCTGTACAGACTAACGTTCGCAGGATGAGGGTTGATGGTTTCGAACACGGGGCACGACACATCCGTTCTTGACGAACGATACGGGCGGTCGTCGGACGCCAGGAAGAAGCAGCGCCGCGTGGCCTGGATCGTCGGGGGCATCTTCGCGGCGATCTTCTGCGCCTGGGTGGTGTGGGCGGCGCTCGACGCGGTCGGACCGGCCGCGCTCGACGTCCGCGATACCGCGCACGTTGTCGTCGACGACCGCACGGTCGAGGTGACCTTCGAGCTGTCCGTCGAGCCCGGAACGACGAGCTACTGTGCGGTCCAGGCTCTCAATGACACCTTCGCGATCGTGGGGTGGAAAGTCGTCGAGATTCCGGGATCGGATCAGCGAACGCGCACCTTCACCGAGACCCTCACGACGACGGAACTCGCCTCGACGGGTTTGATTTATCGCTGCTGGTTGGCATAAGCTCCTCTGATACCCGAACGCCGGGTCGCTTTGATACGCCCTGACGCACCTCGTCAGGGCGTCCGTTTATGTAAGGAGTTCGCCATGGCTGTTGACACTCAGGTCACGTTCCTGACCCAGGATGCTTATGACAGACTCGCCGGCGAACTTGAGATGTTGTCCACAGTCGGGCGCGAGGAGATCGCGAAGAAGATCGAGTCGGCTCGCGAAGAGGGCGACCTCAAGGAGAACGGCGGATACCACGCTGCGAAGGACGAGCAGGGTAAGCAGGAGGCACGCATCCGCACGCTGACCCAGCTTCTCCGGGATGCCACCGTCGGTGTCGCCCCCGAAAGCCACGGGGTCGTCGAGTCCGGCACCGTCATCACCGCGACCGTCGCCGGAGGCGAAGAGGTCTTCCTGCTCGGTAACCGGGAGATCGCCTCCAACTCCGACCTCGACGTGTACAGCGAGCAGAGCCCGCTCGGTGCAGCGATCCTCGGCCTCAAGGTTGGCGCGAGCACGAAGTACACCGCTCCGAACGGCAAGGAGATCACGGTGAAGATCACGAAGGTCGAGACCTACACCGGTCAGTAGACCTCGGCAGCGAAGAACGGCCCGGTGAGTTTCTCGCCGGGCCGTTTTTACGAGACGCTCAGTCCTCGACGATGCGGGGATCGTATCCCGCCGCACGAAGAGTCTCCACGACGAGGTCGCGGTGCTCAGGCCCTCGTGTCTCGACGCTGAGTTCGAGTTCCACTTCTCCGATCTTGAGGCCGTGGCCGTGACGGGTGTGGAGTACCTCGATGACGTTGGCGTTGGCCTGGGCGACGAGTTCTGCCGTGCGGGCCAGTTGTCCGGGACGGTCAGGCAGCGGGATACGGAGGGTGAGGTAGCGGTCGGATGCCGCGAGGCCGTGGCTGATCACGCGCTGCATCAGGAGTGGATCGATGTTGCCGCCGGAGAGGATGACCACCGTCGGGCCGCTCGGCTCGATTTCGCCAGCGAGGATCGCCGCGACGCCGACGGCGCCGGCCGGTTCGACAACGAGCTTCGCCCGTTCGAGCAGGACCAGCAGAGCCTTGGCGATGTCGTCCTCGGACACCGTGACGACGTCGTCGACGACGTCCCGGATGATTTCGAAGTTCAGGGTGCCGGGTTTGCCGACGGCTATTCCATCAGCGATGGTTGCCTGCACGGGAACCTCGGTCGCGATACCTGAGGCGAGCGAAGCCGGGTAGGCAGCGGCGTTCGCGGCCTGGACGCCGATCACCCGGATGGTGCGCCCAGCCGCGGCTGCACGCAGTTTCATGGCCGAAGCGACCCCGGCGATGAGGCCGCCACCGCCGATGGGAACGATGACCGTCTCAACGTCGGGAACGGCATCCCAGATCTCGAGTCCGAGGGTGCCCTGACCGACGATGACGTCTTCGTGATCGAACGGCGGAATGAAGATCGCACCCGTTTCTTCGGCGTACGCTGCGGCGGCAAGGAGCGGTTCGGCGACGGTGTGGCCGCGGAGCACCACCTGCGCGCCGTATGCCTTGGTCGCCTGCAGCTTGGGCAGGGGAACTCCGATGGGCATGAAGATCGTCGACGCGATCCCGAGTTCCCGTGCAGCGAAGGCCACTCCCTGTGCGTGGTTTCCTGCTGATGCGGCGACAACACCGCGCGCCCGTTCGGCGTCGGTGAGCTGAGCCATGCGGTTATACGCGCCGCGAATCTTGTATGACCCCGTCCGTTGCAGGTTCTCGCACTTGAGATAGACATCGGCGCCGAGGAGTTCTGCCAGGTAACGTGAGCTCTCGGTCGGGGTCTCCTGGGCGACTCGCGACACGACGGTCCGCGCCGTCTCGAACTGTTCCAGGGTGGGGCCCGAGGGCGCGGCATCAGTCATTCGGTGTTCCCTTAGGGTTGGGGCTCGGCACCGCGGGCGCTGCTCCCGCGGCCTTCCGGGTGTATCGGGCACTCGGAACTGTTCGCCAGATCACGTCTCCGATCGCGAGCGGCGATGGTGGTGTGACAGCGCGCCAGGCGCCGGACGAGATGTAGCGGAACATCACATTGATGACAGCGGCCACCGGTACAGCGAACAATGCTCCGGGGATGCCGGCGACGAGCGTTCCGGCGGCGACGACGAGAACGACGGCGAGAGGGTGCACCTTGACGGCGGCACCCATGAGCAGGGGCTGCAGCACATGACCCTCGAGTTGCTGGACGAGGAGGACGACGCCGAGCATCAGGAGGGCGACAACCCATCCGTTGTAGACGAGCGCGATGAACACCGCAACGATCCCGGTGACCACGGCACCGACGATCGGCACGAACGCGCCGAGGAACACGAAGACACCGATGGGAATGGCGAGCGGGACTCCGAGGAGGAACGCACCCAGTCCGATGCCGACGGCATCGATCGACGCGACGAGGATCTGCGTGCGCGCATAGTTCGTCAGAGTGAACCAGCCCGCCTGTCCCGCTCCGTCGATCGCGGGCTGGGCCTTCTTCGGCATGAGGCGCACGAGCCAGGCCCAGATCCCGCGTCCATCGATGAGGACGAAGAGGAGGCAGAACAGCGCGAGGAACAATCCCGTTGCGACGTGTCCCAGCGTTGACCCGAGAGAGAGTGCCCCGCTGAGCAGTGCCTGCCCGTCATTCTGGACCGCGGAGACGGCATCCGCTATGAAGTCGTTGATCTGGGTTTCGGTGAGGTGAAGGGGTGACTCCAGCAGGGCAGTCTTCAGCTCTTCGAAGGAGGAGACGGTGCGGGCGCGAACCTCGGTGAAATCGCTTGTGATCTGCCAGATCGCGAGCCACAGCAGTCCACCGACGATCGCGACGGTTCCGAGGATGCCCGTGGCGATCGCCAGCCCCCGTGGCCAGCGGTGCTTGGTGAGGAAAGAGATGAACGGGGTGAGGAGCGCTGACACCAGCACCCCGATGAACAGCGGGATGACGATGAGCCGCAGTTGGACGATGAGGAAAATGACCGCTGTGAGCGCTGCACCGATGACGAGGAGACGCCACGACCACGCCCCGGCAATACGGAGCGCTCTCGGGACATCGTCGGAAATCTGTTCCGAACTCACATGGTCCGGCGCGCTGGACTCCGCTGAGCGGAACACCCGGCCGAACCACGTTTTCTCAGTCGATTTCGCCACCGGAACAGTCTATGCCGCGAGTGTCGGCCCCTCGCGCTAACGTCTGTCGGTATGACCAATAGTGTTCCCCCGGCGCTCGCGAGGCGAATCGCGCTCGCGGCGCAAGGCTTCGGCACGCCGCGGTACGACAAGCCGGGGACTCGCCAGTTGAACGCGCTCATCGACCGGCTGGGTGTTTTGCAGATCGACTCGGTCAACGTCTTCGAGCGCAGCCACTACCTCCCCGTCTTCGCACGGCTCGGTGCGTACGACAAGGCGGCCCTCGACCAGCTCACCTTCGCGCAGTCCGGTCGGTACGTCGAATACTGGGGTCACGAGGCGACGATCATGCCCCGCGAGAGCTGGCCGTTGTTCCGTTGGCGAATGGAGGCCTACCGGCAGAAAAGCCTGGGCGATGCCCAGAGCTGGGCGAACTCGAACGAACCGTTCCTGCAGTGGTTGCGTGAGGAGCTGGCAGCAAACGGCCCGATGCCGGCGAGCGCCATCGAGCACGACCAGAACAAGAGAGTGGGCCCGTGGTGGGGCTGGTCGGACGTCAAGATCGGGTTGGAGACGCTGTTCCGCTGGGGCGAGATCGTCTCCGCCGGCCGGTCAGGTTTCGAACGGCGCTACGCCCTGCCGGAGCAGGTGCTGCCGAGCGACGTGATCGACCGGCAGATCGCCCGCCCGGACGCTGTGCGCGAGCTGGTCCGCCGGGCTGCCGTCGCATCGGGAATCGGCACGCTCGACGACCTGGCCGATTACTACCGGCTGTCGACCGCGGACACCGTGATCGCCGTGCGTGAGCTGGAGGACGCCGGGGAGCTTCTGCCCGTGACGGTGGACGGGTGGAAGCGCGGCTCACGGTCGAGGGAGGCGTGGATGCACCGCAACGCCCGCCGCCCGCGCCGGATCGAGGCATCCGCCCTGCTCTCCCCGTTCGACCCGGTCGTCTGGGCACGAGATCGCGCTCTTCGGCTGTTCGACTTCCACTACCGGATCGAGATCTACACCCCCAAACACAAGCGGATACACGGGTACTACGTGCTTCCGGTTCTCCTCGATGACCACCTTTCGGCGCGACTCGACCTCAAGAATGACCGGGCAGCCGACACCCTGCGGGTTCAGGCCGCGTGGCTGGAGCCGGGAGCACCCCCGGACGCTGCGGAACGGGTCGCGGGCCTCGTCCGAGAGGCTGCGGCCTGGCAGCAGAACGAGAACATTTCGATATCCGGCCGTGGGACCCTCGCGCGTGAGCTCGCCGGCGCTCTGGGAGTGATACCGGACGCCGATGGGGAGAACTACCCATAGATCCGCGCGTTTCCGGGCTTCCAGCACCCACGGACGGGGGGCGTTCGATGCTAAGTTTGCTTCGATCACGCTCGATGAAGGGGACTTTTTACATGGCCACGGACGATAAGACACCAGACCCGAACAACCCGGAGGGAACCGTGCCTGACGCCGGTTCCGCCGAAACGGCGCAGCCGGGCTCGCCGGACCAGCAGGCGTACACCCAGGGTGCTGCATACGCACAGGGCGCGTATGTTCAGGACCCGAATGCGGCACAGCACCAGAACCCGTACGGACAGGCTCCCGCGCAGAACCCGTACAGCCAGGGCCAGCCGCAGGCGGGCGACAACCAGGGCGCCCAGGCGGCCGGCGCATACACGCAAGGTGCATACACACAGGGTGCATACACTCCCGGCGCCCAGCAGTTCGGCCACAATCAGGCGTCACAGCCCGGCGCGTACACGCAGGGCGCGCAGCAGCAGCCGGGCGCTTACAACCAGGGTGGGCAGCCGGCTGGCTACCCTCAGGGCGCAACGCCCGCCGGTTACCCGCCTGCGGCCCCGCGGACCCCGATGGACCCGAAGAAGAAGAAGAAAATCATTCTGATCTCGGCGATCGCCGCCGGTCTGGTTCTCCTTCTCATCATCGGCTCGATCGTCATCAACGTGGTCGGCAGCACCCAGTACGGCCCCGAGGCCAAGGTCAAGGCCTACCTCAGCGCCATCAGCAAGGGAAACGCCTCCGAGGCCAACAAGCTCGTCGAGCCAGGTGTAGGCAAGGATGGCGGCGCCCTCCTGACCAACGACGTTCTCAAGGAGTCGAAGGCTCTCATGAAGAACGCGAAGGTCACCGACGTTCAGACCCGAGGCGACGCCGCACGCGTCGAGATTTCGTACAGCATCGACGGAACGGTGTACGACGGCGCGATCGACCTGTCGAAGGACGGCAAGCAGGCCGTCTTCTTCGACAACTGGAAGATCGACAAGCCGCTGCTCGCCGCGGTCTATGTCTACTCCAACCAGGGCACCACGGTGTCGATCAACGGCACGGATGTCGACTTCGGCAAGGAATACGAAATGGCTGCCTACCCGGCTGCCTACGAGGTCGGTGCACCGAAGAGCGACTTCTTCGAAGCCGAGGCGCAGACGTTCATCGCGGCGACGGGTTCCAAGGCGAGCTACGAATCCGTCGAACTGGAAATGACGCCGACTGATGCCCTCACCGAGAGCATCCAGAAGCAGGTCAACGCGTTCCTCGACACCTGCGCCAAGGAAACCACCCCGAACCCCGAGGACTGCAACCTTCGCAGCAACTACTACATCAACTTCAGCGGCGAGCCGAAGTTCGCGTACAAGGTCGTCAAGTACCCCGTGATCACCCTGAACGACACCGGCACCCGGTTCGACGCGGAAGACGGACAGGTCTCGGCGACGGCGACCGGTGAACTCTCCTACCCGGGGGGCCAGGGAACTGGCACCTACACCTGGGACGACTGGGGAATCTCCGGAAACATCGTCATCGACGGTGACAAGGCCACGGTCGAAGACCTCAGCGGTTACTAGACCTTGACGTCCCTGCCCCATCGGCAGGACCTGAGAAGCGGAGTGGGCCTCACGGCCTGCTCCGCTTCTGCGTTTCACGCCGGGTCAGAACCCGCCACCGATCTTGCGGAGCCGGGCAACGCGCTCCTCGATCGGCGGGTGCGTCGCGAAGAGGCGGGCGACGGCACCCGGCTTGAGCGGATCGGCGATCCACAGGTGGGCCATCGACGAGTTCTGCCTCCGCATCGGCCGGCCGTAAGCCTGCAGTTTCAGGAGGGCGCTGGCCAGAGCATCCGGATGCCGTGTGGTCATGGCACCCGTGGCATCCGCGAGGTATTCACGCTGGCGCGAGACGGCAAGCTGAACCATGCTGGCGAGCAGAGGGGCGACCACCATTGCGACGAGACCGAAGACGAGGATGATGGGGTTCCCGCCGTTGTTGTTGCGGTTTCCGCCACCAAACCAGGCCAGGCGGAGGAACATGTCCGCGAGGAAGCCGACCGCGACGACGAGCCCGAAGACGATCATCGACACCCGGATGTCGTAGTTGCGTACGTGACCCATCTCGTGGGCCATTACTCCCTCGAGTTCAGAGTCGGTGAGGATCTCGAGCAGTCCCGTCGTCGCGGCAACGGAGGCGTGCTGTGGGTCACGCCCTGTGGCGAACGCGTTGGGCGCCGGGTCGTCGATGAGGTAGACCTTCGGCATCGGCATGCCCGTCGTGATGGCGAGGTTCTCGACCACGCGATACAGACGTGGGTTGTCGCGTTTCTCGATCTCACGTCCGCCGCTGACGGCCAGGGTCTGGCTCGAGGCGAAGTAGTACTGGAAGATCGCGTACACGGTCGCGCCGACAATGGTGAAGATGACGATCGTCGGGCTGTTGTAGATGTACCCGGCCAGGGCTCCGAGCCCTCCGATGATGAGCAGGAAGAACGCGATGATGAGCACCGTGTTGACTTTGTTCCTGCGGATGGCCCTGTACATTCAGCGTCCTTTCGGGAGAGACAGCAAAGGCTCGGGCGCAGCCAGCGCGCCCGAGCCTCTCACGGATGTTTTAGAACTGCACGCGGGGTGGTTCAGCGATCGCCGCGTTGTCGGTGACCTCGAAGAAGTCGCGCTCGCTGAAACCGAGGTTCTTCGCGATGAGGTTGTTGGGGAACACCTTGATCTTGGTGTTGAGTTCACGGACGCCACCGTTGTAGAAGCGGCGTGATGCCTGGATCTTGTCTTCGGTGTCGACGAGTTCGCCCTGCAGCTGGAGGTAGTTCTGGCTCGCCTGCAGCTGCGGGTACGCCTCGGCGACGGCGAAGATCGACTTGAGCGCCTGCTGCATGTGGTTTTCGGCAGCTGATGCTTCAGCCGGGCCCTGTGCCCCGAGGGTTTCAGCACGCGCACGGGTCACATTCTCGAACACTGCCCGTTCGTGGGCCGCATAGCCCTTGACCGATTCGATGAGGTTCGGGATCAGGTCAGCCCGTCGTTTGAGCTGCACGGTGATGTCGCTCCACGCCTCATCCACACGCACGTTGAGCGAGACCAGGGAGTTGTACGTCACCCAGAAGTAGATACCGACGATGACCGCCAGTGCGACGATGATGAGTACCGGAATGAGCCATTCCATTGCGAGAGCTCCCTATGTTTGCGTGCTGTGCGTGCGGTTGAACAGATTCAGTCTACAAGTGAGCAGAGTCGACCTCCCGTGGGCCGCCGCTCTCTCAGGGCAAATCCTCGGCTCAGGCTCCGAGAACGCGATTCAGGTACGGATTCGTGAGCAGCCGGCGCGGGTCGAGCCGCTCGCGGGCCGCGAGGAAGTCGTCGAAGCGAGGGTACAGTCCCCCGAGCGACGCGGCATCCAGCGTGTGCATCTTGCCCCAGTGCGGCCGGCCTCCGAGGCCGAGGAGGATCTCCTCCACCGCCTGGAAGTAGCGAGCAGGGTTCTCGTGCACGTAGCGATGAACGGCGATGTATCCCGTTGCTCGCTCATACGCCGTCGAGAGCCACAGGTCATCTGCCGCGGTGAACCGGACCTCGATCGGGAAACTGATCCGCCAGCGCTTCTTCGCGATCAAAGCCTCGATCTCGCGCACGGCCGTTGCGACGTTCTCGGCTGGAAGGGCGTACTCCATCTCGCGGAAGCGAACCGTGCGTTTCGTCGTGAAGACCCGGTGGGAGATGTCCGTGAAGCTGCGGTTGCCGGTCAGCTTCTCGGCCATCCGATTCACCGGAGGGATCAGCGGAGGCAGGAGGGTTCCGGCGAAACAGGTCGCCCGGTAAAGGCCGTTGGCGAGAAGAGTGTCGTCGACCCAGCGTTTGAGGACGGGTAACGGTTTACGCCGCGAAGTCAGCGGCAGCCGGGTATTGGTCTTGGTGAGGGCCGTCGACGTGTGCGGGAACCAGAAGAACTCGAAATGATCGACGGATGCCGCGCGCTCCGCCACCGTGTCGAGAACGTCCTCGAGGGGCGCGGCCCGCTCCTCCGCCTGGATCAGGAACCGGGGAACACACGCGAGGGTGACCTCCGCGATGATCCCGAGCGCCCCGAGACCCAGCGCAACAGCAGGAAGTAGCTCGGAATTGTCGTCTTCGTCGATGCGCATCATTTCGCCGTCGCCGGTGATCAGCGTGACACCGCGCACCTGAGTGGCCAGTCCCCCGAAGGTTGACCCAGTGCCGTGAGTGCCGGTTGAGATGGCACCAGCGATGCTCTGCCGGTCGATGTCGCCGAGGTTCGTCATGGCGAGCCCGTATGGTGCGAGCAGCCGGGGGATCTCGTGAAGGCGGGTGCCGGCGTAGAACGACGCCCGTCCGTCCGCTGTGGGGCGGCCGATCATCCCGGAGAGATCATCGAGCGCGAGTTGCACACCGGTCGTGACGGCGATTCCGGTGAACGAATGCCCTGCACCGACCGCCTTGATCGGGATGCCGGACCCCGCGGCCGCGCGGACAGCGCGCTGAACCGCCGCCGTCGATCGTGGACGTTCAACCCTGAGCGGGGTTGCGTGCTCGGTTCGTGCCCAGTTGCGCCAGACCGCGCCGGTCGCTGTCACAGAAATGCCTTTCCTTCACCGCGGTAGGTGGTCAGCCGGTCGACGACACGGTCACCGTCCACCACCACGAACTCGTTGATACGTTCACTCAGTTCACCGGACTTCGCGTGTCGAAGCCAGACCCGGTCTCCCGGTCTGAGCGTTTCAGCTCCGCTTCCGTGCACCGGTGTCTGTACTTCACCCGCCATCTCGCGTCTCACGAAATGGAGGTTCGCCGGCCAAGCGAGTTGCGGCATCCGGTCGTCGCCTGGAGGTCCGGATGCGACCCATCCCCCGCCGAGAATGACGGCCATCGTCGGTGTCGGTTTCCGAACGACGGACAGGGCGAATGATGCCGCAGGAGCGGGGTGGAACGAACGGTACAGGTCGAACAGGTGCCCACCGAGGATCCCGCTGCCTGCGGCGACCTCGGTGATCGAGTCATCCTGGGAGGTCGTCTCGAGCGAACCCGTCCCGCCGCCATTGACGAATTCCAGTTCGGCGACGTTCCGCACGCTGGCAACCGCGAGGCCCCGGCGTTCAGTCAGTTCGGGCACCGACCGGCGTTTGATCCAGCTCTTGGACTTCGACCAGGTTCCCGTCGGGCTGTCGCGGTCGCCGAGTCCGGCGATCTGCGCCTCATAGGCCATCATCCCGACAAGCCGGAAACCCGGCCGCCTCTCGATCGTTCGCGCGAACGCAGCAGCATCTTCCGGCGTGCGAAGTGGCGAGCGCCACACGCCGACGTGCCCGACCGGCACTCTCGAACTCCAGGAAACATCGAGTTCGAGACACGGGCGCAGCACCTCCCGCTGCTGAGGCGCGATACAGGCGTCGATGAAGTCGAGGTGCTCCAACGAGTCGACCATGAGGGTGACCCGCGCTGCGGCGACCGGATCCGACGCGAGCCGGCGGAGAGCGGCGGCATCGGCCGTCGGGTAGCCGACGACGACGTCGTCCACCGTCTCAGCGAGCCAGAGCGCCTCGGGAAGCGTGAAGGCGAGGACGCCCGCATATCCTTCGGTGGCGAGCAACGATTCGGTCAGCCCGCGGATACGGATCGATTTGCTCGCGACTCGGATCGGCTTTCCAGCCGCACGACGGACGAGGTCGTGGGTGTTGAAACGCAGGGCTCCGAGTTCGAGGACACCGAGCGGGCTCTCGAGGCCCTCGGTGGCCGTTGCGAGCGATCCCCAGTAACGTGCCGGGTCGAGCCACGGAGCAGGAGTCTGGTCGGCAGTACCGACAGCAGAGAGCGTGACCGCCATCGGAACTCCTCTCGTCGCTCTCCACGTTAGCGGTTCCCGCTGGCCCGAAACCGGCTCGGACGGCTGTGAAAGACCCCCAAACGGGCGTGGCGGTTTGACTTCGGTCGAGGCGCCATCGTAAATGGAAAGACGGTGGGGATTCTCAGTTCTGCGCGACACATGGGGGGCCGGTCGGCGCTGCTGACCCGGCGACGCTCGCGCGCGCTCGCGGCCCTCGCCGCTGCATCCGTTGCGGTTCTGCTCTCCCTCGCCCTTCCGACCGCCGCGGACGCCGAACCGGAGACCCCTCCGCCGTCGCTTGTCGCACCGGGCCCGACGATCACCTCCCCTGCCAGCGGCGAGTTCCTCGGTTCGGCGAGCGCCGTGATCACAGGCACCAAGTCGGCGGGATCCGAAGTGCAGGTTCTCGCGGGGGCCTCGCGCGTGAACGTCTGCACGGTGAGGGGAGAACGCACGACATTCTCGTGCTCCGTTTCCCGGCTGCCGAGCGGCCCCGGCATTCCCCTCGTTGCCGTCCAACTGCTCGACGGAGAGGACGACCTGCAGTCCGAACCGGTAATCCTCGACATTCTCGCCCCTCCCGCGATCAGCGGGAGCGACGGGATGCTGACAAACGGCTTCATGCAGGGCCGCGGCTATCCGAATGCGACCATCACCCTGACGGTCGGGGGCTCGAGCTGGACCTTCCCCGCCGGTCCGGACGGAAACTGGGCCTACGTCATTCCGCGTTCGATCGGCAGCGGAACCCACACCGTTTCAGCCACCCAATTCACGACGTTCAGCGCTCCGAATTCATCCGACCCCAGTGCCCCACTTCCCATTCGTCTCGACGCGGAGCCACCGAAAGCGCCGACCATGACCACTCCGCGCGGCGGAAGCACCATCCCGGCGACGGGCGCCGTGTACTCGGGTACCGGCGAGAACGGCTCCACCGTCGAGGTGTTCGCGGTGACGTCAGCCGGGCGCGACCTTCAATTGTGCTCCACCGCTGTCTCCGGGGGCGCCTGGAGCTGCTCGGGCTCGACCCTGCCGCCTGGTTCGGCCAGGATCACGGCGTTCCAGACGGATGCTGCCGGTAACGTCGGCCCCGGCAGCGCTCCGCGCGCCCTGACAGTCACCGCGCCGCCCACCACGAGCCCCGATCCTGCTCCCTCCACGGACGCCGGCGACGGGGCAACAGCGACTCCCGCCGCCCCTGCCAATCCTCCGGCGGCGTCGCCCGAACCGAGCGAGACCACCCCGGCTGTGCCGGATGCCACCACCCCTCCCCCCGCGGCAGGTCCCTGGGAGGCCGTGACTCCGTTCACCACCGGAGTGCCATCCGCTCTCGGCGCAGGCGAGTTGTCCTGGTTGCGTGCCCTCGTGCTCGCCGTGCTTGCCGTGCTCTTACTGCTCGTTCCCGCCCGGATGCTCGCCACCACCGTCGGCGCCCGCCGTGTCGCGGCTTCGCCCCTCAGCGTCACCGGACGCAACCGCGTCGCAACGCATGACGACCCGGCTCCGATGGCGTCAGCGCCGGGAGCGGTGACCACGGCCATCCTGCTCGTCGTCATCGCAGGTGGCATCATCCTCTTCGCCAACCCGGTCCACGGCCAGCCCGAATACCTGCGGGTCTTCCTGGCTTCGGTGATCGCTGCGGCGCTTCTCAACATCACCGGAACGCTGATTCCGAGGGCCGTCGCATCCCGACTGGGAATCGGCTCGGCAGAAATCCGTTTGTTCCCGCGTTTCCTCCTGTCCATCGCCGCTGTGGCACTCCTCTCACGCGTCCTCGACCTTCAGCCCGCGCTCCTGTTCGGGGTCGTCTTCACCGTCAGCGCTCTGGCCGGCACCCGGGCTGCCCGCGGTGCTCTCGCGGGCATCCGCATCGCCACCCTCTTCGTCTTCGGCTCGGTGGGGTGGCTGGCGTCAACGCTGCTCGGCGCACCTTCCGGGTTCGTCGACACGCTCCTCACCGAGGTCGCAAACATCGCCGCGGTGGCAGGAATCGGATCGGCCGCGATCCTGCTCATTCCGCTCGGGAAGCTCGACGGCCGCGCCCTGCTTGTCTGGTCCCGACCGATCTGGTTCGCGACGGCGTTCGTCGTCCTCACCGTCTTGTTCGCTCTCCTCGCACCCGTGGTCGATGTCTGGCAGACCAATGGGGCAGTGCTCATCGGCTTCCTCATCGTCCTCGCATTCGGAGCGCTTGGGTTGTCCCTGTGGATCTGGCGCCGGGTCGTTCAGCCGTACCTCAACGCAGACTGAGTCCACCGGTCAGCCGGTGTCGGTAGTTGCCGGAAGAATGGTGGGGTGTTCATCGTCCTCACCGGCTCGCCCCGCACCCGGGTAACCTTCACCGAGGTACGGTCGAACGGGGTGGCCTCGGAACCCGTCGTCCTCCGTCCTGACGATTTCGTACAGGCCGTGGCCGAGCGCGAAACGTCACGCCCGCGCTGGGTCTGGGCAGACACGACGCTGTGGTATCCGGTGCTTCTCGAGTCCGGGGTACGGATCGAACGATCCCACGACCTGCGCCTCGCGCACCGGATTCTCCGGCTGTCGGATGCCACGCGCGGAACCACCCTCCGCGACGCGGTACCCAACGCATGGGATGAGGCACCGGTTCCGGCCGCCGACAACACCAACACCCTGTTCGACGATCACAGTCTCGACGCCGGGGCCGATGCCGTTGCCGAATTCCTGCTGCAGCGACAGACCCTCGACGAGGTGGCCGCGACAGATTCCGCACGTGCGTCCCGGCTGCAGCTCCTGCTCGCTGCCGAATCCTGCGGTGCCCTCATCGCCGAAGAGATGCGGTTCGCGGGCATGCCCTGGCGGGCGGACGTGCACTCGGCGAAACTCGCCGAACTGCTGGGGCCCCGGCCGCAATTCGGCGGAAGACCGGCACGGCTCGAGGCTCTCGCCGGACACATCCGTGCGGCGCTCGACGCCCCTGACCTCAACCCGGACTCTCAACCGGATCTCCTCCGGGCGCTACGGCGAGCGGGCCTGCCCGTCAACGGAACGAGCAAATGGGAATTGCGCGAGCTGCGGCATCCCGCGATCGACCCTCTCCTCGCCTACAAGAAGGGCGCCAGGCTGCTCTCCGCGAACGGCTGGGCCTGGATGGACGCGTGGGTGCGCAACGGCCGGTTCCATCCCGAATACGTCGTCGGCGGGGTCGTCACCGGACGCTGGGCGACGCGGGGCGGAGGCGCCCTGCAGTTGCCGTCCGAGATCCGTGGCGCGGTGATGGCCGATGACGGGTGGACTCTCGTGGTGGCGGATGCCGCGCAACTGGAACCACGGATCATCGCGGCGACGTCACGCGATGAAGCGATGGCTGAGGCCGGCCGGAAGAAAGATCTGTACCAGGGACTTGTCGACGCCGGCGTCGTTGATACTCGAGCGCACGCGAAGATGGCCATGCTCGGTGCGCTCTACGGTGCGACGAGCGGCGAGAGCGCCCGGCTGATGCCCCGGCTGACCCGGGCCTTTCCCCGCGCCATCGGTCTGGTTGAAGCGGCTGCCCGCGCGGGTGAACGTGGCGAGCAGGTCAGCACCTGGCTCGGCAGGAGTTCTCCCCTTCCCGGCGACGACTGGCAGGGTGCCGATGCGGTGCCGTCAACGGATGCCCCGGCGACGGATGGCCGGGTGGCCAGGCAGGCAGCACGCGACTGGGGGCGGTTCACCCGCAACTTCGTCGCGCAGGGCACCGCTGCCGAGTGGGCGATGTGCTGGATGGCGGGGCTGCGGCAGCGGCTCACCGTTCTCGGCGACGAAGGGTCACGACCACACCTCGTGCTCTTCCTTCACGACGAAGTGATGGTGCATTCACCGGCGCATCTCGCCGATGCCGTCAGCGCCGCGATCATCGATGCGGCAAATGAGGCCGGGAAGCTGCTGTTCGGCACGTTCCCCGTCGACTTCGCGCTCTCCGTCGCCGCCGTGTCCAGTTACGACCAGGCAAAATAGCTCGCGGGGCGCTCCACACCCCTACTCGAGTCGCGCAATCATCTGCACCGGTGCCAGAATCCCGGTGACCATCGCGTCACGAAGGTTTTTCATCCGGACGGGGCCATCCGGGCCGAGCACGAGGTGTAACCCCAGCGGCGGCGGCGCGCCACCTGGTCGCATGCTGGCGACGTCGGTCCCTTCCTGGCGGAGCTTCCGGGTGAGTTCGACCGAGAACCCCGCTGCCTCGAGTGCGTCCCGGTAGGCGTCCGGTGCTGCCGGGAACGAAATGTCGACGGATGCCGCCCACGGCAGCGGGTAGGCCGGCTCCCCCTCGCCGACCTCCATGATGTCGTACACGGCCAGGATGCCGCCGGGGCGCAGAACGCGGGCGACCTGCGCGGCAAGAGCTCCTTTGTCCGCGATGTTCATGCCGACGTGGAGAACCGTGGCGATGTCGAACTCGTCATCGGCGAAAGGCAAGGCGAGCGCACTTCCCTCGACGAATGCCACGCTCTCAGCGAGTCCTGTGCGGGCGGTAAGGCTGGTTGCCGCCTGAACGAATTCCGGCGTCAGGTCGATGCCGACAACCGTCGCGCCGTAGTGATGCGCGAACAACCGCGCCGGCCCGCCGATCCCCGACCCGATGTCGAGCACTGAACGCCCCCGCGTGATTCCCGCTGCGACCGCGAGGTCTCGCGTGGCTTGAGAGCCGCCCAGATGAAACTGATCCACGGGGTGGAGGGTGTCGGGATCGAGGTCCTCCGGATCATACCCGCTGTCGCGGATCGCATCGAGGATTCGCTTTTCAAGCTCCGGGCTGCCGTAGTGGTCGGCTACGGCGCCTTCAATCGTCATGTCCGCTCCTTTGCCTGGTGCGGCGAAAGTCTACGCCGGCGACCGCCCTCGCGTCAGTGGTCGCTCCTGCCTTCCGTACCCGTTCCGCGTTGGAGTGACGGTGACCGTTTGGCCGTCCACGAGGTCGTCATCTTCGGCTGCGCCGCGGTCGCGGCGGGCTGATCCACCGCCGGTACTCGAAGCGGTGACCCGCGGTTCATCGGTCCCCTCTGTCGGCTTCCCGGGCTGAAACCCGACATCCGGGACCGATGAACCGAAAAAAGTACCCCCGGTGGGACTCGAACCCTCCTGGTGGCCTCGGGACTACACCGCGGCCCGAGCCGACATGATGATTTCAGCTATTTAGAGTCATCCCAAGCCACTCTGACCACGACGAATTCCCTCAGGTGTTGCCAAAATGTTGCCGCTTCTTCTCAACCAGCGGGCTTTGGGACGAACCCGCTACCCGTTGATCGCAGTGGCTCGACCCAAGAACGACCTACCGCAGCCAGTTCCCTGGTGACTCTCGCCGCCAGACTGGGGACGGGCGTATTACCCGAGTACGGGACCGGCCGGCGGACCCGGGACGAAGAACGAATAGGAGTCGATGAGTTCGTGGTCGATGTGCACACGCCATTGGTATGCCTGGGACACTGCCAGCGGCAGCCCATTGCCAAAGTTCAGCACTACCTGATTGGCCGATTCGACGGCTCCTCGAGGTATGTTCACACCCGGGATCGCTGGCTCGCGGAACTCAATGTTCTGGGCGACACGCATAGCCTGCGGCTCCCCGGCAGGCGTAGGCAACTGAACAGGATCGCCTGACGCATCTGCGAGCACTAACTCGAATGCCCCGGCAGTCTCCGCAACTGGCATTGGACATACAAGATGAACGACGACAGAAAATGGTGCCGTTGTACCCTGTTGCGGATCGAACCCAACGAACTGAAGTCCACCGCCAATGATGTTCACTTTGCCCGACTGATCAACGTTCGCGTAATCGGCCAGAACGATGTTTGCCCGGACCCGCTCAGACAGCGCGCTCACTGAGGGATCAGTTGCTTACTAGGAGCGACGACGCCTGCCGACTTTCCCGCGGTGAATCGAGGAGTAGCTGACGAACACTGCAACGTGTACAGCCGTTGCTGCGGCTTAGGTTCCCATTCCACGTCGAAAAGAACCTTCCGCGACAGTGAGTCAACCTTCGCCACCACTGCCGAATACTTCCGCTCTTCCCCTGGATCCTGGAGAATCACCTTCTCGCCGACAGCCGCGTCAGGGAACCGGCGCAAAGCGCCGACTACACGGCCACCTTTGACGCGGGAGTTCAGGTCTACTTGCACAACTCTCATGATGCGATCCTATGGCTCCTGGCTGGATTCTCGATGGGAGCAGAGAATGCTTCCACAAAGGCGATGGATTGTGATTCTTGCACAGGCGACGTGAAAAGAACATGGTGGTGATGATCGGGCTGTCCATCGGACGTGTCCGGTTCGAGCCGAAATCCCGCCTTCGTCAGGGACGCTTCCGTCGCGACTTGCACCTTGCCGTGTGGAATCTTTGCTTCACCACAAATACGGCGCACAACGTCAGCAAAGAGCTCTCCGTTGAGCGGCTTGGCGGCAAAGACCGACAAGGCAGCCAGCCCCATTTCTTCATTATCGAGGACCAACTCGTGGAGGACAGAGGGGTCGCGGAGGGAACCTCCTCGCACCACCACGAGTTCATCCGGCCCCATCGACTGCACGTGCACAGGTTATCCGAGGTCGCCTTAGCCCAGCGCACCGAAACTCTGCGAGACGTTCGTTAACTCCGCACTTGGTGCCTAGAACTGGGGGTATCAGCTGCCTGACCAGAGAGAGTGTTGCTACTGGAAAGGGTCTGGCGCGTAATCCATCCCAGAGAGATACTTCTGCGATGGAGAGTGACGACTCAGTTTCGTTGAACACACCGAACTGCCCCCATTGCCTCCAACGGCTCGAGATCGCGGGCACAGAGGAACACCCTTACTGGGTTTGTCCAGATTGTCGGGCGGCATACCTGGGGCCACTCCAACACACACAAGGTTCTGGGGGCGATTAGCGCAGGGAGGCTCCCCAACTGGGGCTATCCGGCATCAGCCGATGGCCGGATGATTGGTCGGATGGAATTTCAGACCGACCCGCTCGAATCTTGGCATGACGCGCCCATTCGGTATCTCACTCAACAGCTAAAGGAACTCTCGTCCGGGGCGACATATGACGACGCTAACGCCGTCATGGACGATGAGAGCGCGGTATACCTGCTGTGGTCGACTTTCGATAGAACCGATCGCTTACTCGAAGTAGTCGAGGAGCAACCTGAGGCAATGAACTATGCGGTGGCGTTGCGCGACGCCCTCGAAGAATTCCCTGTTCTAGTCTCCGCTCGGCGGTCCGAAGAATTGCTGCACCTCGCGGAGCGCATGGACTCCATTTGCCAACAGTGGATCGACATACTTCGGATCAGCCGAAAACACGATCCGGACGTAGAAGATCTTTTGCGATCGCTGAAGCAGGAGCATGTTCAGGCCCGAATAATGCGCGAGAACCGGAATCAACAGCGGTACGCAAACGAAGAGGCTCAGGCCAACCTTTTGGTGGCAAAGGAAGCAGCGCGCGAAGCACAAAAATCGGCCGGCATCACGGGCTCTGCAAAATTCTCAGAGTATTTCGGGAACTATGCGGACTCTGAACTCCGGACAGCCAACTATTTCCGCCTGGCAACTATCGCAGTGATCATTGGCGCAATCACGATAGCGTTCACCCGGGCGCCTGAATCCACGGACAGCCTCACTACGCTCGCATATAGGCTCGCGGTGCTCGCTGGAGTAGCCGCATTGGGTACGTACCTCGGGCGTCAGGCAGGACACCACAGGCGGTTGGGAGCTTGGGCACGAGGGCTCGAGGTTCAGACGAAGTCGTTCCCTGCTTTCATGTCCCCGGTAACAGACGATGCCACCCGGAACACCATTTACGAAACGTTCTCGCGAAGAGTGCTGTCCGCTCCCCCGGAAGCGGCCAAGAGCGCTCAAACGGATGCAAACCCGATGCTGGAGTCGGTGGTGGCCGCACTGGTCAAACGCGGGGAATAGGCGCTACAACCGTGGTCGGGACTTTCGAGGCCTCTGAAACTTAGACACGTTCTCCCCAGCCGGTATCGCAGTGCCGCTAGTCGCGCTACGGATGCCTGCGCGCATCGAGCGAAGCTCATGCTGAAGGCGCACAGCAGGCGTCCCGCCCAATTCATGTAGAACTCGCAACAATGATGCCGAAGCGCGCGACTTCTTCTCGAGCAGCGACGTGTTACCAGGCACGGACAGCAGGTCGACCTGGGCCGCGGTCAGACGCGCGAGCTCAACAGCCGCACCGTCCGAGGTAGTCAGCCACTTCATCGCAGCTAGCGATCTCTCCACAGCGTCCTGCATCGTCGTGACAGGCTCGCCGTGCCCATCAGACGCGTCAGCAGCGGCGGCTTCGCGCCCGGCAGCCTTCCGTGCCCTGTAGGCCCGGGAATACGCTCGCTGGCGGGCTTTCCGCTCATCATCCGAGACAGTCACAAAGACCTCCTGAATCTCACGTCTCACGCCTGTTTTCTAAGGAAAGAACTGGGTGGGGAAGTTCACTGCCGGTGGACTGGCCTGGCATCGGGTGCTGCAGAGATTTGTACGCCCCTACCCCTGCCCAGTGCCGGGAATCGTTCGCCGGACTGGAAGCCCGGTACGGGGGTGCACCTCTATGGTTGGGGAGTGCTGGTGGCTTCACCCCTATTCCCCCGCCAGGGGTGAGGCCACCAGCCTTGTTGCTGAGATGCTGCAGGTCGGGTTCGAAAGGAAGAAAGTCCCCCGACCCGCAGCACCTGTCACGGGCTCTCTAATTCCCGTGCTACCGTGGCCCGCTCAAAGAAGAGCCACGGGTGAGTTTGTTACGGCGTGAGGTTCACAGTGATGAAGGCGGACGGCTTGTTCACTGCGAAGCCGTAGCGTCCCTCGTGTCGGAACCGGACCTGGTTCTTCGTGAAGAGGATGCCGGATCCATCGATGTCCAGGTGGTCGTCTTCTCGGACGATCAACTCTGTCTGGTTGAAGTCACCGAGCAGCGCGGTTCCCTGGGAGATCAGCGACGATGTCACGATGGGGTATTCACCCAACACCTTCTCGATGTCAGAGCGTCCAGATCCGAAGAGCAGGGGCCCGGTCGTTCCTCCCTCACGCATGAGCTCGAGGGCCTGCAGGTCACGGGAGTTCATCACCCACGCATTCGGTGTGACGTTCGTGTCCGTGAGCGTGTAGCGGGCGTTGCTCAGCGTCTGCAGGACGCTTGCGACGTACACCTGCGCGAGATGTCCCGATGTTTGCAGGATTCCCTTCACGGGGTCAGCTGTCGCCGTCGGTGCGCCGGTTCCGTTGAGTATGTCGGACTCGAGGGATTCTAGGAGACCCTCGCCCAGCTGTGCTTTTAGGATCTCGATGATCTGGGCATAGTCGTCGAGGAAACGCTTGGGCATGGGGTCTGTCACCGTTGCGTACACCCGGTAGCGGTCCTCCCGGTCCTCGAAGGTGATGTCCGACACCGGCTTCTCAGCTCCGTCCGGGACACCGCGGGCGTTGAGGCTTCGAGCGGTCTGCACCAGGTACGAGAACGTGTTCCCGATGTTGCCGTTGGGGTCGGCGGTCTGGGTACGAGGGCGACGCGGAATGAGATCCAGCAGTGATGTCGGCCGGCCCGAAATCGTGACCGGCTCACTGACGACGGAAGGAATGTCGATCGATCCGCCGATGAGTGCCTTCGCGCCATGCTCGCCAGCCCGCTTCTCGAGTTCGCTGCGAACCTTCTCGCCCCACTGCTCGCTGGCCTTCACCAGCTGGGTGGATCTGTGGGACCCGCCCATGCCCAGGTCGAGCCCGATGTCGGCGAGTTTCTGCGCGATCTCTTCGGACTTTGCGAAGTTGGAAGTGGCCAGGGTCAGTTCGGCCTTCGCATCGGCATGCGCCCTAAGGTGAGTATTCGCGCGGTCGATCTCGCTCTGTGTTAGATCACGCCCTTCGGAATCGGCCTTCGTCGCAATCACGCGAGCAGCCTTTAGTTCCGTGGCCATACGGTCTTTGAGTTCGGCAGTAGTTGCCATGATGTTTCCAATCAGGAAGGGCGCCGCTCAGAGGACGCCAAGAATGAATGATTGAAACGATCCGCGGGCTCATGTGGCCACCCAACTCAGAAACGCTGGGGACGGGTTCACCGCTGCTCGTTGCTGCCGATTCGCTCAGTTCGTCGACCTTCGCCCCGAGGGGTTCATCGGCCTTCACATCGCTACGGTTCAGATCCTCGATCTTGACCCGGACGGATTGGTTACCGCTGGGGTTCATCGATCTTGTCTTACCGTTCGACCTACCTCAATTCTACCTGCGATCCGGCTTTTTTAACAGCAAGTGCGGCAGCTAATCCTGCCGTCATCGCCCGCGCGGTTCCCATCGTCGCGATGCGTTCCTCGAGCTCGTCGATCGTCCAGGGAATGTCATTGTCGGCCATCCACTGGATCTGCGCTTCACGGCGTAACCATGCCACCTCATCCCGGCTCGAGATAGCTCCGTCTTTCCGCAGGTGCTCCGGGCTGCGGCGTCGAGCAGCGTACGGATCCCGGAATTCATGAATTTCCATCATCAGGCTCCTGCTCGCTCTGAGCCGCGTACCGAGCCACCAGCAGCCGGAGAAGATGTGCGGCTTTGTCCGGCCCGTGCACGTCGATCAGGAGCCCCGCGAGATCCTCCGCCATCGACCGCAGCGCATTGATGGTCGACCCCATCCCGCCGAATCCATAGTCGTCGTCGAACGTCTGCTGAACAGCCGTCGCGAACATCTCCGCGTCACCAGTGACCTCCGCGGCGACCATTCGCGCCGCTCGAGCCCGATCAACGGGCCTCATTTGGTTCAGGGACTCAACCACGACGAAGACCCCGAGCGGACTCAAACGGTGACCGGAAGAGAGCGCCCCACGTCTGCACCAAGTCCTCGTCGCGCTGCATCTCCATGCGACGCGCGACCGGCTGCCACTCACGGTGCAACTCCTGCTCCAAACGTGCAGCCTGATTGTGCTGCGGTTCCGCTCGCCAGCGGCACTTATTCTTCCTGGGCATTGCCTCTCCTTCCTTCTGCCGTCCGCCATACCGACGACCGGCCCACATCCCGGCAGCCGGCCGTGTAGCCGCTGCGTACGCTCTGCACACCTCGAACACCGGGCATGCTTTGCAAATCTTTCGACAGGAAACCGCGTCCTCGTTCGCGAGGCTGTCTGCCGTGAACCTGTCATCACCACGACAGCTGGGCTCCCCGTCAAGAAGAGCGGTCACGAGATCATTTGCCGCCGCTCCCGCACGCGTCCCGGCCACATCACTCCTTCGCCATCGCTGATGATCCAAATATCGGTTGCGTCGGGTTTCGAAGAAATCCGACCTGGTCTAAGTGACTGGTCAACTCACTGGTCTTAACTGGTAGTGCGCAGAATCTGCCGGTTCATCATGCAGAATCTGCCGGTTCATCACGCAGAATCTGCCACTGGTGATGTCGAAATTTGCCGTTGATGCGTAGACAATCCGGCAGAATTTGCCGATGGTCAGTTCCACCGCTTCCACTCTGGATCGGTCTCCCGGTAGCTGGCCGGCACGTTGAGCACGTACACGTTGCGCAGCCACCGGCCGCGACTCGACCGTCGCTTCTCCACGCTGAACAAGTGGAGGTTCTCCAACGCGCCGAGATGGTTCTGTACGGTACGAATGCTCTGACACGTCCAGTTCGCGATTGTCTGGTGCGACGGATATGCGAAGCCCTCCTCGGCGTTCTCGAACTCCGCAAGACATAGGAGGGTCAGCTTCTCGCCGGCCTTCATCGGACGCCACTCCCCGGACGCCTCTCTTATCTGCTGGGCCTCCCATGCCCAGTTTCTGGCTGAGATCGTCACGCACGTGCCCCCCTCCCCGCGACGTTGTCCTTCACTGCCGTGATCACTGGGACCCCTCGAGGACGTTCAGAGCCTGAGCGCGTTCCCCAGCTGCCCTAAGCTGCTCGCATAGCTCAAACGCCTCCGCCACATCCAGCTCGGCATCACCCCGTAGGACCGGCACTACTTTCCACTGATCGGTGTTCTCTCTCGAGAGAATCACGTGGCCGCCGTGAACTTCGATGCTGATTTCGACCAGCACGTTTCCTGGTCCAGCTGGCTCGTCAGTCAACAGTTGACCAGCCACAGCGCCCTCGAAAAGGGCCGCGGAGTCGGGGGCGCTTGGTAACATGTTCATGATCGTTTCTCCTCCTGCTTGGTTGAGGTTGCGGTTCTCGCCCTCGTCGCCCGTCCCGGCGCCGGGGGCATTTTTGTGCTCATTTCTTTGCCTCGCGGATTGCGATTCGCTGCAGACTCTGCTCGAGCGCCTTCGTAAGCGTCGGCAGGACGTCGAGCAGAGCATCAGCGCTCACGGGACCACGAAACCTGATGTGGACCGGTATGCGAGTGCTCCCGCATTCGATTGACAGGCGGGCCTCCCCGATCGGAACACCGACCATCAGGAGGCCTCCGGCCCGGTAATACTTCGTTCGCTGGACTCGAGCCATGCAACGACATCCGACCGACGATAGACAACTGTTCGCGGAGTGGGCTTGAGAAATTTGGGGCCGCCTCTGCCCAGGTACCGAAGCTGGCCGAGAAGGCTGCGCGTCATACCGGGGACGAGCGCGCACACCTCGTCCGGGCTCAGATACTGCTCGGCATCCAGGGTCCCAACTGTCGATTGCCCTGCGGTCTCTTTCATGCGTATTCCCTTCATGAGCTATGTATGACCTTGCTGACTCAATGGAAACAGTTTGAGCCAGCTATGTCAAGGGCCAGTCATGACAAAGCTCGTGAAATGTGTCATCATTGGCGGCATGACAAATCCGTCCTCGATCATCGCAGTGGGGTCCGAGACCGCAGACCTCCTTGGTGGCGAAGTTCGCATCCGCACGAATGCAAACGTGATGACAACAGGCGAACTCAACGATGGCGCGACTGTGGACATCGACATCGTGTACGACCCTGACCTGGGTCGCTACGTTGCGGAGTCAGTGAATGTGCGGCGAGGCGGCAACGGAACCGAAGTCACTGCTCGATTGATCCGAGAAGTCCGCGTGCAGGACGCGATCGTCTCGATTGCAATGAGCGATCTCATCGAGGTGCTTAGCAGCGATGAGGACGAGGACTACATCACGGTTTCCTCCGGCCACGATTGGCTCGCCAAGGTCAAACCCGTGCGCGAGCGAAGTGCTTCCGATGACGCACTTAGAGATGCGGCCGTTATCTACACGATCGCGCGTCTCGGGAACTGGCCACCCCTTGCGACAGTGGCAAAGCATCTCGGAGTCAGCCAAAGCACGGCGACCCGGCTAGTCGCCGACGCACGCGCACGAGGGCTCTTCTTCGATCATGGGTAGCGTCCAGGCTTACGAAACCGCGGCCGGAAAGCGGTGGCGCGTCCTCTACCGGCGCCCCGACCACCAGCAAACCCAGAAGCGCGGGTTCCCGAACAAGAAGGCCGCAGAGCTCTATCTGGCGTCAGTGGAGATCTCGAAAGCAAACGGCGAATACGTCGACCCTGCGGCCGCGCGAGCCGTCGTCGGGGATCTGGGTGTCGAATGGCTCGCCAGACAAACGCACCTGAAACCATCGGCGTTCCGCTCGCTCGACAGCGCCTGGCGGGTCCACGTCGAGCCGCGATGGGGCGCCACACCGATCGCAGCCATCATGCACACCGACGTGCAGAAATGGGTGTCAGAACTCGGCACAGGAACGAAGAACGAGAAGCCGAAGGGCTCAACCACCGTAAAGCGCTCCTACGGGGTACTCGCTGCAATCCTCGACGACGCGGTTCGGGATCGTCGACTCTCGAGCAACCCTGCCCGCGGGGTCAACCTGCCCCGCAAGACCTCGAAGAAACGTGTCTACCTCACGCACGCCCAGGTGCAGTTGCTCGCTGATTCTGCCGGCGTCCAGTCCACGCTCGTCCTGTTCCTCGCCTACACGGGTCTGCGGTGGGGTGAAGCAACCGGGATGAGGGTCCAGGACCTCGACGCGCTCAGACGGCGCGTGAGCGTCCACGAGAACGCTGTGAACGTCGGCGGTCGCATTGTGGTCGGCACCCCCAAGAGCCACGCCAGCCGGTCAGTGCCGTTTCCCGATTTTCTGTCCGAGCCCCTCGCCCGCCTCTGCGAGGGTAAAGAGCGCAGCGCGCTACTGTTCGGGAATGGCCGCGATCACCTGCGCTCCCCCGACGTGCGCGACGGCTGGTACGTGTCCGCGATCCGCAAGGCGCAGAGAATCGACCCCACGTTCCCGACGCTCACCCTGCACGACCTCCGCCACACGGCAGCATCCCTGGCCATCAGTGCCGGCGCAAACGTGAAAGCCGTGCAGAGGATGCTCGGACACGCATCCGCAGCCATGACACTTGACACCTACGCCGACCTGTTCGACGACGACCTCGACGCGGTTGCGACAGCACTGAATCACGCTAAGGCGAACTCAACTGTTGCCAAAGTGTTGCCAATTCGACCCTCGAGCGCTGCCGAGAAAAGCTGACTGCCGCATATTTGCTGACCTGTTGCACCGCTTGAATTGGTACCCCCGGTGGGACTCGAACCCACACTGGAGCGATTTTAAGTCGCCTGTCTCTGCCATTGGACTACGGGGGCGTGCGGTTCCAGCTTATTGCGATCGTGGCAGCGACCCAGACGACTAACGGATGCTCCGGGTCGCGTTAACCGAAGAAGCCCGGTCCGAATCGGACCGGGCTTCTCTCGTGCACGTCTTACTTCGAAGCGGTGACGGCTTCCTTCTCGACCGCAGGCTTCGCGGCCTTCTTGGTCGCCGGCTTCTTGGCCTCGACCGGCTTCGCCGACTCAGGAGCAGCCGGCGGCTTCGGACGGGAGGCGAACTCCTCGAACGCAGCGCGCGGGTTCTGCACGGCGCTCAGGCTGACGATGTCGCGACCGAGGAAGACATTGCCGACCCAGCCGGCGATGACCCGGAGCTTGCGCTCCCAGCTCGGCATGGCGAGGCCGTGGTACCCGCGGTGCGCGAACCAGGCCGGGAAGCCCTTGATCGCGATCTTGCCGGACTGGAAGACACCCACACCGATTCCGAGGCCAGCGACGGCACCCATGTTCTTGTGGAAGTACTCCTTGGGCTCTTCGCCACGGAGGACGGCGACGATATTTTTCGCCATGAGCTTGCCCTGGCGAACAGCGTGCTGAGCGTTCGGCACGCAGAAGCCGCCGACGCCACCACCGGAGAGGTCGCGGATCGCGGTCACGTCGCCGGCACCCCAGGCATCCGGGATGATCTCGTCATCGGTACCGACGCGGAGGTCGGGGCGAACGACGAGGCGGCCGCGCTCTTCGATCGGAAGGTCCGTGTTGCGGACGATCTGCGGGTTCGCCATCACTCCGGCGGTCCAGACGATGAGGTCGGATTCGAACGTCTCACCGGTCGACAGCTCGATCTTGCCGCCGACAGCGGACGAAAGCTGGGTGTCGAGGTGCACGAGCGCTCCACGCTCGGCAAGGTTCTTGAGAACCCAGTGGCTCGTCTTCTCGCTGACCTCGGGCATGATCCGGCCCATGGCCTCGATCAGGTGGAACTGGATGTCGTCGAACGAGATCTGCGGGTAGTTCTTGAGCAGTGCGCTGGCGAACGAACGAAGCTCCGCGAACACCTCGATGCCGGCGAATCCTCCGCCGACGACGACGAAGTTGAGCAGACGGTCGCGCTCAGGACCGGCTGGGAGATTGGATGCCTTGTCGAAGTTCGAGAGCACGCGATCGCGAATCGCGACGGCCTCTTCGATCGTCTTGAGGCCGATTGCCTCATCGGCGACACCCGGGATCGGGAACGTGCGGGACACTGCACCCGCGGTGACCACGACGATGTCGTAGTCGAAGTCGTATGAGTCACCGACGGGGGGAACGATCGTCGCCTTCTTCTCGGCGTGGTTCACATTGGTGACCTTGGCGGTGATGACGTTCGTCTTCTTGAGGTGACGGCGCTGGGCGACGACCGCGTGACGCGGGTCGATCGAGCCCGCGGCGACCTCGGGGAGGAACGGCTGGTACGTCATGTACGGAAGCGGGTCGACAACGGTGACCTCGGCTTCACCGTTACGAAGCCACTTTTCGAGCTTCCATGCGGTGTAGAAACCGGCATATCCGCCGCCGACGATCAGAATTTTTGGCACGGTGAGAATTCTCCTACTGGGGGGTCGCAAGGACTCAAACAGGCTACTACCTGCGAGCCACCCGCTTGAGATGCCGGGTGGCGCCGATGGCACCGAGCAATACTAGGGTACCAGTTCCCAGGAACAGGGCGAGCGGGAGGCTGATATACAGCAATGTCTCCCGGGTGGGCAGGAACGGGTTGGGCGCGGGAGGCGCTGCGTCGAGCGGCGGCACATCGGGCACCGAACCGGTGTCCTGCGGCACTGATTCCGGCGTCGCGTCTGCCTTGCGGTGCTGGGTGATCCAGGCGGCGAGGTCACCCATCGGGTTCTCCTCGACAGGAGCGACCTCTGCCGTGAGGGCGGCGGCGGCGTTCAGGTAGCCGTATCCGTAGACAGCGTTGGGCAGCGACTCACCTTCGACGGGACGGGCCGTACGGATGATCCGGTTGATGACGTTCGCGGCATCCATCGAGGGGTATCGGGACCGCACGAGGGCGGCGACTCCGGCGACGATGGGTGACGCGCCGCTCGTGCCCGCCCACTGGACGTAGCTTCCATCCGGCGAGACACCGACGAGTTCCTCGCTGGGAGCCGCAACCGACAGCGTGATTCCCTGGCTGGAAGCGTCGTAGCTGGCTTTCCCGGCGGGGTCGACGCCGGCGACGACGAGCACACCGGGGATGGTCGCCGGTGCGCCGACCTCTTCGGTGCCGCTCCCGCGGTTGCCTGCGGCAGCCACGACGATGACGTCTTTCTCGTAGGCGTAGGTGAAGGCTTCGTCCCAGCTCTCCGGCCAGTCCTTCGTGTTCGTCGTGAGCGACATGTTGATGACGTCTGCGCCGTTGTCGACGGCGAATCGGATGGCGTCGGCGATCTGGTCGGCGAACGGGATCGTCGAGCCGCTCGAGCCGAAGCCCACCGAGATGGAGATCAGATCGGCACCGGGCGCGGCACCGATGACACCGTTCCCCGAGCCGTTACCGCGACCGGCGGCGAGGGATGCCACCCAGCTGCCGTGCGGGTTCTCATCAGCGCTGCCGACCGGTGTCCGCCCGTTTGCGCTACCCACTCCGGACGCGTCGTGCCCGGCGATGACTGCACCGGAGAACTCGGCGGGCCCCTCGGCGATGCCGGTGTCGATGACCGCGATCGTCGCACCTTCCCCGGTGCTGTAGCCCCAGGCATCCGCTATCCCGTAGTCGGCGAGCCAGTACTGCGCGTCGCGCACCGGGTCAGCGGCGGCAGGAACCGTTCCAGCGGCGACCGTGCCGAGCACGATGATGGCCGTGAGGCCTCCAGCAAAAATCCCCCGTCGTTTCTGCATACGCAGTGTCACTCCCCCGTCGGATCGGGCTGTTCGGCGATGCACTGGCACACCGTCGGTGACCAGTCCGCCCGCGCGAGTGCGCGGTCACCGATCGGGTTCACTCCCGGGCCGGCAGCGAGGGCGTGGCCGACGAGAGCGTGCAGGCATTTCACGCGTACCGGCATCCCGCCTGCGGAGATGTTCGCCAGCTCGGGAACGACGGCGACGCTCTCCCTGTCAGCGAGGTACGCGTCGTGCGCCGAAGCGTACGCAGCGCGGAGTCCCTCATCCGCCGCGAGGTCGTCGTTGTACTCGTTCATCACCTTGGTGGCCTCGAGGGTCGAGACAGCGGCAGTGGCCGCAGGGTGGGTGAGGTAATAGAAGGTGGGGAACGGCGTTCCATCATCGAGCCGGGGTGCCGTGGAGACAACGGTCGGGGCTCCGCAGACACACCGCGCCGCAATGCCGACGACGTTCCGAGCCGGTCGGCCGAGTTGGGCGGAGACCGCCCGGATGTCGTCGGCCGTCACAGGATCGAAGGGCGGTGTCGTCATGCGTCCATTATCCCTGCTCAGGGTGTGGGCGCCGGCGTCGGAGTCTCGCTGGGCGAAGGCGCGGTCGACACATCGGCAAGTCCGGCACTGATCAGGGACGCGAGCATGGATTCGGCCCAGTTGACCCGGGTCGATGTCAGCTCGGTGCTCACCGGACCCTCGTCCTCGCCGAACAGCGCCGCGTCGACGTCGTTGAGCACGATGAAACTCACCTCGCCCGGATTGACGTAGAAGAGACGGTCGCGCGCCTGGGTCTTCACATAGGTGCTGTCGTTCCAGCGCTCGCGCTCGGCACTCAACCGGTCGATTTCCTTCTCAGCGGCGTCGACGGATGCCTGCAATTGCGCGATCTGTTGCCGCTGCTCCACGTAGGCCTTGAGATTGGGGGCGATCACGATGATCCCGAGCACGAGAAGGCTCATCATCAGCAACCCGAATCCTGAGAAACGGATGCCGCGGATCCAGCTGCCCGCCTCGACCTCGGCCGGGGCGGCCTCCCGCGCTGCAGCGCGCCAGACTGTCGACGCCGCTTCCGTGCGTCCCGGTCGTCTCTTCACGCGCCGTTCCCCTCTGTGATCTCGGCTGTTCGGGCCTGACGGTTAAGCACAACTCCCGGCAAGCGTCTGTCGACGCGTACCGGGAGTTGTTCGAAACGGTTTACGCCGAGAACCGCGGGAATGCGGAGCGACCCGCGTAGACAGCGGATTCGCCCAGCTCTTCTTCGATCCTCAACAGCTGATTGTACTTAGCTACCCGCTCCGACCGGGCAGGCGCACCGGTCTTGATCTGCCCTGCGTTGGTCGCAACGGCAAGATCGGCGATGGTGGTGTCCTCTGTCTCACCTGAACGGTGGGAGAGGATCGCGGTGTAGCTGGAACGCTGTGCGAGAGCGACAGCATCGAGCGTCTCGGTGAGAGTTCCGATCTGGTTCACCTTGACGAGGATCGAGTTGCCCGCCTTGAGCTCCAGGCCCTTTGCGAGGCGCTCGGGGTTGGTGACGAAAAGGTCGTCGCCGACGATCTGGACCTTGTCGCCGAGTTCGGCGGTGAGGTGCTGGTAGCCGGCCCAGTCCTCTTCTTCCAGCGGGTCCTCGATCGACACGAGCGGGTAGGCCGCAACGAGCTCGGCGTAGTACGCACTGAGGTCCTCGGCTGAGAGCTGCTTGCCCTCGAAGTGGTACGAGCCGTCCTTGAAGAATTCGGTCGCTGCGACGTCGAGCGCGAGCGCGATGTCCTTGCCTGGGGTGTATCCAGCGTTGGTGATCGCCTCGACGATGAGGTCGAGCGCGGCACGGTTGCTCGGGAGGTTGGGCGCGAAGCCACCCTCGTCGCCGAGGCCGGTGGCGAGACCCTTGGACTTCAGCAGCGCCTTGAGCGCGTGGTAGGTCTCGACGCCCCAGCGCAGGCCCTCGGAGAAGCTCTCAGCGCCCAGCGGAACGATCATGAATTCCTGGATGTCCACATCGTTGTCGGCGTGTGAGCCACCGTTGATGATGTTGAGCAGCGGCACGGGCAGCACATGCGCGTTCGGCCCACCGAGGTAACGGTAGAGAGGAAGGTTCGCGGCCTGGGCTGCAGCCTTGGCGACGGCGAGGCTCACGCCCAGAATGGCGTTGGCACCGAGGCGTTCCTTGTTGGGGGTTCCGTCGAGGTCGCGCAGGGTCTTGTCGACGAGGCGCTGGTCGTCAGCCTCGAGGCCCTCGACCGCGTCGCCGATTTCGTCGAGAACACCGTCGACGGCTTTCAGGACGCCCTTGCCCTGGTAGCGGTCGGCGTCGCCGTCGCGAAGTTCGTACGCTTCGAACGCTCCGGTCGATGCACCGGAGGGAACAGCCGCGCGCTCCACCGTTCCGTCGTCGAGGAGGACCTCGACCTCAACGGTGGGGTTACCGCGGGAGTCCAGAATTTCGCGAGCGCCTACAGCGTCAATGAGTGCCACAGTTTTTCTCCTGTTCAGGGGTGGTGCTGGTGGAATGTGTGGAGCGACGTTGACCCGAGGTTCAGTCTAGCCATGCGCTTTACCGGCGTTACGAGTGCAGTTTTTTCGCCACCCCCCGAACGCCCGGATTCTTGCACCCCGTGCACAAAGAACACTGATCAGGCTTGGATTCCTCTTGTGGAGATCCCCAACAAAGCGGAGCATTCCTCGTTCACCATCACTAACGCTGCTACGTTCGCCCTGCACAGGGAGCATCCCGGCAGCACTGGTCAGAGACGACAGAGCGGCCAGGGTCAACGGCCACAAGTCGGCTCCCGAGAGCACAGCCCGACACCCTGCCGGTTCACCGGCACCACGAACTAACGCACGTCAAAGAGGACTTTTCGCGTTCCGCCGTCGCCTGCCCCGGCGACGGCACCGTTTCTTTGTCATGCCACGGTTCCTTCGGAATACTTCAGGAGAGTTTCGTGAGCAGCAGTTCCCAACACGGCCAGTCCCCCGTTCTCGCGTGGAAGATCGCCACGATCTTCCTGAGCATCCTCATGATCGCCGCGATCGCCTTCTTCTTCTTCTTCACCCAGAAGATCAGCGATGGAGCGCAGCGACTCGATGATGGCGCATCCCTGGCCGCTGCGGGATCGGGCGAGCTCAGCGACGGTGCGACGGCCGTCGACGAAGGCGCTGGCACGCTCGCCGAAGGAGCAGAAAGTGCCGCCGCCGGCGCCGAGAAGCTGGAAACGGGAGCCGTCAGCGCAGCCGCGGGCGGCGACAAGGTGGCCACGGGCGCGCGCAGTGCAGCGGACGGCGCTCTGACGCTGTCCAACGGAGCCACGAGCGCTGCCGCAGGAGCACAGAAGCTCGCAGCGGGCGCTGAGAAGGCGGCGACCGGCGGAACAACCCTCGCCAACGGTGCCGCTACTGCTTCGTCGGGCGCGGGACGCGTCGCGGCAGGATCGTCGGACCTCTCCGCTGGAGCCTCCTCGCTCTACTCGGGCCTCAACGGCAAGGTCGCTCCGGGAGCAACCCAGGTGTCCGACGGCGTCGACAAGATCAAGGCAGCCGTCGAAGGCAAGCTCGCTCCAGGTGCCGCCCAGGTGTCCGGGGGCGTTGACAAGATCAAGGCGGCCGTTGAAGAGAAGCTCTCCCCCGGTGCCAGCCAGGTCGCCGACGGGGTCCAGAAGATCACTGTTGCGGTACAGACGAAGCTCTCTCCCGGTGCCACCCAGCTGGCACAGGGAGCCGCGAGCGTGCACTCCGGAGTCGTCGCATTGAGCGACGGGGCCAACACTCTTGCCGCTGGTACGGGTCAGCTCGCTCCCGCCGCTGCCGCGCTCAACGCAAACCTTCCCACCATCACGACGGGAGCAGGCAACGTTGCAGATGGCGCGACAACGGTCGCTACCTCTCTGGACACCCTCATCGCGGGCCTGAAGCTTCAGGGCGCCAGCCCTTCCCTCATCGGCACGCTCGAGCAGATCTCCGATGGAGCTGACAAGGTCGCGGCCGGTTCCGGCCAGGTCTCCGGCGGACTGACCCAGCTCGCCCCGGCAGCCAAGGGAATGGCGAGCTTCGCTGCGGTGAACACCGGAGCACAGAGTCTCGCCGCCGGCCTCGGAGCAACCGCCCCCATCGAGGGCGCCCTGCCGAACGGCGGACTGCTGTACGCCTCGAACGTCCCTGCTCTCGCAACCGGTGCCGGTCAGCTCGCTGCAGGTCTCGGGACGACCGCACCGACCGCAGGGCTCGAATCCGGCGGACTGCTGTACGCGGCGAACCTTCCGGCCCTCACCGCCGGCTCAGGCCAGGTGGCAGCAGGACTCGGAACGACCGCACCGATCGCAGACGTACTCCCAACGGGTGGTCTGCTCTACGCGGCCAACCTCCCCACCCTGAGCGCGGGCGCGGGTCAGGTCGCAGCCGGCCTCGGAGCGACAGCGCCGATCAAGGATGTCCTCCCAACGGGTGGTCTGCTCTACGCCGCCAACCTCCCGGCACTCTCCGACGGTGCAGCGCAGCTGGACAGCGGCATCCGCACCGAACTTCTCCCCGGATCGGTTCTCCTTCGCAACGGCGCGGCAACCCTCGCAACCGGTGCAGGAGACCTCTCCACCGGTGTCAACAAGTTGTTCGCCGGGTCCACCAGCCTCAACGCCGGACTCAGCACGCTCCTCACCGGATCACAGAGCCTCTCTGAGGGAAACACCAAACTCGCGGTCGGCGCCTCGACGCTCTCCACGGGAACAGAGACGCTGGCTGAGGGCTCTGCGACGCTCAACGCCGGACTGGCAACTCTCTCCGCCGGATCCACCGCGCTCGCCGAGGGAACCACGGAACTGGCCGAGGGCGCTGGAACGCTCAGCGAGGGGACGACCACCCTCTCCGACGGAGCGGCAACTCTCGCCGCCGGTAACACGGAGATCAGCGACGGAACCACCGAACTCCACAGCGGCGCAGCAGCATTCAGCTTCGCAGAGCTCACCAGCTCTCCGATGCTCTGGGTGATCCTCCTGCTGGTGGTTCTCGCGGTGGCGGGTCTCCTCATCCGCCGGATGATCGTGACCACCCGCCAGGAGGCCACAGACGCCGTCTGATCAGACTGACAGGAACGGACCGCGGATGCCGAGAGGCATCCGCGGTCCGTTTCTTGTTTGGCGTGATCACGCGGTCACGGCGGCAGAAGCTCAAGCCCGCAAGAGGTCAGCCGAGTGGCTTGACCTCCAGGTCGGAGACGGATGCCGTCTCGCCGGTCACGAAGGCGAACGCGCGGAATCCTTCACCGGTGACGCGGTCCAGCAGAACCTTGAGGTTCTTCGTCCGCTTCTCCAGCCGAACCCGTTTGCCTGTCGCCACGAGGGCGGACTTCAGCGCGATGAGGGCGCCCGGTGTGACATCGCGGTCGTACACGAGGGCAATCGACTCGCTCGCGGCATCCTCCGGCAGTTCGAGCAGGTCTACGATGCGTTCGAAACCGATCGAGAAACCGGTGGCGGGAACGTCCTGGCCGAGGAAACGACCGATCATGCCGTCGTAGCGGCCGCCGCCTCCGAGCGAGTAGCCGAGGTCCGGGTGCTCGATCTCGAAGATCGGGCCGGTGTAGTAACCCATGCCGCGAACGAGGAACGGGTCGAAGATGACGGGTGTGGTCGTGCCGCTCCCCGACTCGGCCGCTGCGGTGCCGATCGCCGCGAGTTCGGTGATGACGTCGTCGCTGACCCCGGCTGGGAGCTGCGAGCGGATCTGTGCCTCGCCGAACGGCTGGTCCTCCGGTTTCGGTCGCTCGAAGAACGCCTCGAGGCGGTCCACGGCGGCAGCAGTTGCTCCCCGCTCGCGCAGTTCAGCGAGGACCCCGGACGTGCCCACCTTGTCGAGCTTGTCGACGGTGATGAGAACGCTCGCGTGCTCGGCTTCCGCGAATCCGAAGGCGTCGAGCATCCCTACGAGGAGGCGCCTGTCGTTGATCCGGACGCGGCAGCCGGTGAGCCCGAGCTCGAAGAGGACGGCGGAGGTGGCTGTGATCAGCTCGATCTCGGCGATGGGGCCTGCCTCGCCGATGATGTCGATGTCGCACTGGACGAACTGGCGGTACCGTCCCTTTTGCGGACGTTCGGCGCGCCACACCGGAGCGATCTGGATGGCGCGGAACACCGGAGGCAGCTCGGCCCGGTGCGTGGCATAGAACCGGGCAAGCGGAACGGTGAGGTCGAAGCGGAGCCCGAGGTCCGCGAGGGAGTCAAGGCTTCCCTTCCCGGCCGCCGTGACGGCATCCTCGGGGGTCAGTCCCCGCTTGAGGACGTTGAAGGCAAGTTTTTCGTTGTCGCCACCGAGTCCGGAATGCAGCCGCGCGAAGTCCTCGACAACGGGGGTTTCGATCTCATCGAACCCGAACGACGAGTACACGCTGCGGATGACACCGAGCGCGTGTTCCCGCCTGGCCTTGTCCCGGGGAAGAAAATCGCGCATGCCACGGGGCGGAGTTACAGGAGAGGCCATACCTCAATTCTGGCACGGCCTCCCCTGCCGCCCGGTTCAGCCCGGCGCTCCCCCGCGTTCCTGCTCGCGGATGCCGTCCTGCAGGTCGCGGAGGGCGGTGCGGAGCGCTCGTTCCGCGTCGAGGCCCTGGGCGCGGGCGGTGGCGGAGATGTCGAGGAGCACCTGACCGAGTTCGTGCTCGTCGGTGAACCGTGGGCCTTCGGTGCCGCGGATGCGCGGGTCGGGAAGACCGGCCCGCTCCGCCCGAGTGAGGACCTTCTCGGCAAGAGCGAGGGCTGGCATGCTCTGCGGGATGCCATCGAGCGCGCTGGTTCGCGTCGATTTCTCGGCTGCTTTTGCTGCGCTCCACACGCGCCACACGTCCTCGACGGTGTGCGCGGTCTCGTCGCCGAAGACATGCGGATGCCTCCGGATCATCTTCTCGTTCGCGGCACGTGCGATGTCGTCGAGGGAGAACCGCTCGGCAGGCGTCCTTCGCGCGATCTCGGCGTGGAAGACGACCTGAAGCAACACGTCGCCAAGCTCCTCGAGCATGACGTCACGATCCTCCGCCTCGACGGCGTCGATGAGTTCGTAACTCTCCTCGATCAGGTAGGTGACGAGCGAAGCATGTGTCATCGTCTGGCTCCACACGCAGGTGTCGAGCACGACACTCATCGACGCGGCGAGCGCGTCCATGTTGGGGAGCGAGTCCGGCCGGACCGGGTCGACGGCATCCGTCATCGTGTGCGGCGCCAGGTTCTGGCAATCACCGTGCGGATGAGCAGGTCGCGGAGTTGCCCGTGGGGCGGGTAGATGAGCCGGAGAGTGTCCGGGTTGATCGGCTTGGAAAGCACGGCCTTGTGGTGACTGAAGGTGTCGATGGAATATTTGCCGTGGTACTGCCCGTTGCCGCTCGGCCCGACACCACCGAATGGGAGGCCGGGAACCAGCAGGTGGGCGGCGGGGATGCCAAGCCCGACAGCCCCGGAAGACGTCTCGCGCAGGAACCGTCGCTCCACCGACCGGTTCCTGCTGAAGACATAGAGGGCGAGCGGTTTGTCGCGTGCGGTGATGAAACGAATGGCCTCGCTCACCCCGCTGACATGCACGATGGGGAGCAGAGGTCCAAAAATCTCGTCGGCCATGATCGGCGAATCCGGGTCGACCCCGTTGAGAACGGTCGGCGCGATGTATTTCGCTGCCCTCTCCACGCCGCCGCCGATCGCGGGTGTGGTCCCGTCCAGGAGCTCCGACAGCCGGTCGACGTTGTGCTCGTTGACGATGCGCGCGTAGTCCCGGCTCTCCCGCGGCTCGCTGCCGTACAGCTCGGCGATCGCAGATTCGAGGTGTGGGATGAGCGCGGATGCGGTTTTCGGTGTGGCGAGGACGTAGTCCGGTGCGACACAGGTCTGCCCGGCGTTCAGGAACTTGCCCCACGCGATCCGCCTGGCTGCCACGGCGAGGTCGACACCGTCGTCGACGAAGGCAGGGGATTTTCCACCGAGCTCGAGGGTCACAGGAGTGAGGTGCTCGGCCGCTGCGCGTGCGACGATCCGGCCGACACGGCCGTTGCCGGTGAAGAAGATGTGGTCGAACCGCTCAGCCAGGAGCTCCGTGGTCTCCTCGACGCCACCCTCCACGACTCGGACCGCTGCCGGGTCCAGATACTGCGGGAGCAACTCGGCCATGAGCCGCGACGATGTCGGCGCCAGTTCGCTCGGCTTGAGGAGGACGGTGTTGCCCGCTGCCAGCGCCCCGACAACGGGCACGAGCGAGAGCATGACGGGGTAGTTCCACGGCCCGATCACGAGAACGACGCCGAGGGGTTCCCGCACCACCTTCGCGCTCGCGGGCGCGAAAGCGACCGACACCGGCACCCGCCGCGGGCGAAGCCAGGAGCGGAGTCGCCGGAGCGTGTAGTCGATCTCGCCGACGATCAGCCCGATCTCGGAGATCTGTGCCTCGGTTGGGCTCTTCGCCAGGTCGGCCGCGAGCGCGCGCTCGAACTCGTCGCCACGCTCGATGAGCATGCGCTTGAAAGCCGTCAGCTGCCGGACGCGCCAGCCGAGCGGCTTCGTCACTCCGCTGTCGAAGGTCCGGCGAAGGTCGCCGACGACCGCTGCGGCATCCGTCTGGGGTCTGGGAGTGGTCGTCTCGAGAGCGCTCATGCCCGGTTCTCCGCTTCGCGTGTCTGCTCCCGCGTCGGTCCGCCATCGGCACGACCGGTGAACTCGTCCATGCTCGAGTACACATGGAACACCCGATCGGCGACGACGTCCCAGGCACGCGGCGGCAACACGCCCTTGAGGGCACGGGCGAGGCCGACGGTCCACGGTGTCATGCGCTGCGGTTTTCCCGCGAGCATCGCCTGCCACGCGCGGGCTACGGCGATGTCCGGCAGCAGAATGGGCGTCATGAGCGGGCCGCGAACACCTTCGAACATGCCGGTGGCGACGTAGGACGGACAAAAAGTGGTGACGCGGACGTGGCTGTTGCCCGAACGTTCAAGTTCAAGGCGGACGGAGTCGCTCCAGCCGATGAGTGCCCATTTCGACGCGGCGTAGACGCTCATTCGCGGGTTAGACAGGGTTCCGGCAGCGGATGCCACGTTGAGGATCCGCTTTTCACGGGGAGCGTCGGTGATCATCGCCGGGAGGAACTCTCGAGTGATGTGCATCGGCGCGATCGCGTTGATCCGCATCGTCGGCTCGGTGTCGCGTTCGGAGTCTGTGTTCCAGAAGTAGTCGTTGCCGCGCACGATTCCCGCATTGTTGATGAGCACGTCGGGAATGCGTCCTTCATCGAGTTCGTGAGCAGCAGCAGCCCGCACGTCCTCGAGTCGCGAGACGTCGACGACGCGAGTGTGGATGATCGTGCCGTGACCGGAGAGGGCGCTCGCCGTGGCATCCAGCATGAGGGGGTCGATGTCCCAGAGGGTGACGGATTCGGCTTGCTCCTGAACCGCCCGCTGGGCGTAGAGCCGTCCCATTCCTGAGGCTCCTCCGGTGACCAGGACTCGGGCGTGTGCGACGGTGAAAACCACGGATACCTCCATTGGACGCTGTGGATTCCCACACTATTGGATGCTGCCGACGTGAGAGAACCGACAACTTCAGGAGGCGGCCTGTTCCTCCCGGGGCGGAAGCGGGAACAGCGCGTCGAGGAACTGACCGACCCACGTGATGAGTTCGGCGTCGGTGAGGGCCTCCCCATGCTTCTGCGGCATCGGGACGATCAGCGCGCTCGCCTGAGCGAGGTACTTGCCGCCCGGGTACATGCGGCGCAGCCGCGCCTGCAGCGAGTCGGGGAGGTTCGCGGGAGCGGCTCGCAGGTTGCTTCCCATGGCCACGAGCTCGCTGAGGCCGACACGCTGGGCGCGTTGGCGCAGTTTCGAGATGGCGATCAGGTTCTGCACCTGCGCCGGCGGTTCACCGTACCGGTCTGTGAGTTCGTCGAGGACGAGTCCGATCTGGTCGTCGGCGGCTGCCGGACCTGATGCTGCGGAGAGCTTCTGGTACGCCTCGAGCCTCAGCCGCTCGCTGTCGACGTAATCCTCGGGGATGTGCGCGTGGACAGGCAGCTCGAGGCGCAGTTCGGTCTGCCCCTCGGCGACATCACCACGGAAGTCGGAGACGGCTTCACCGATCATGCGCAGGTACAGGTCGAATCCGACCCCGGCGATGTGGCCGGCCTGTTCGCCACCGAGGAGGTTTCCGGCACCGCGGATCTCGAGGTCCTTGAGCGCCACCTGCATTCCGCTGCCGAGTTCGTTGTTCGCCGCGATCGTCGAGAGCCGGTCGTGCGCGGTCTCCGACAGCGGTTTGTTCTCGTCGTAGAGGAAGTAGGCGTATGCGCGCTCCCGACCGCGGCCGACCCGGCCCCGCAACTGGTGGAGCTGGCTGAGGCCGTACTTGTCGGCACGGTCGATGATGATCGTGTTGGCGTTCTGGATGTCGAGTCCGGTCTCGATGATCGTCGTGCAGACGAGAACGTCGAACTTGCGCTCCCAGAAGTCCACAACGACGCGTTCGAGCACGTTCTCGGACAGCTGCCCGTGGGCAACCGCGATCCGCGCCTCAGGAACGATTTCGGCGATCTGTGCTGCGATCCGGTTGATGCTCGACACCCGGTTGTGCACGAAGAAGATCTGGCCTTCGCGCAAAAGCTCCCGCCGGATCGCCGCTCCGACCTGCTTCTCGTTGTACGGGCCCACGAAACTGAGAATCGGATGCCGTTCCTCGGGTGGGGTCGCGAGAGTCGACATCTCCCGGATGCCGGTGACCGCCATCTCCAGCGTGCGGGGAATCGGCGTGGCACTCATCGCAAGGATGTCGACGTTCGTCTTGAGCTTCTTGAGCGCGTCCTTGTGTTCGACGCCGAACCGCTGTTCCTCATCGATGATGACGAGACCGAGGTCCTTGAACTTCATTCCCTCGCTCAGCAGGCGGTGCGTGCCGATGACGACGTCAATGGTTCCCCGCTCGAGCCCGTCCTTTGTCTCTTTCGCTTCCTTCGCGGTCTGGAACCGGCTGAGGGCGCGGAGGTGCACAGGGAAACCGGCGAACCGTTCCGAGAATGTCTCGAAGTGCTGTTTGACGAGGAGTGTCGTCGGCACGAGCATGGCGACCTGCTTGCCGTCCTGCACCGCTTTGAACGCGGCGCGGATGGCGACCTCGGTCTTACCGAAACCGACGTCTCCGGACAGCAGCCGGTCCATCGGGATCGGCCGTTCCATGTCGGCTTTGACCTCGTCGATCGTCGTGAGCTGGTCCGGGGTCTCCGCGAACGGGAATGCTTCCTCGAGCTCACGCTGCCACGGGGTGTCCTTGCTGAAGGCGAATCCCTTCGACGCCATCCGCGCCGAATACAGCTTGACGAGCTCGACGGCGATGTCGCGGACGGCCCTGCGGGCTTTGCTCTTCGCCTGCGACCAGTCGCTGCCACCCATCTTCGACAGCGCCGGCGCCTCCCCGCCGACGTAGCGGCTGAGCAGGTCGAGCTGGTCGGTGGGAACAAGCAGCTTGTCGCCGGGGTAGCCACGCTTCGACGGCGCATACTCGAGGGTCAGGTATTCGCGACGCGTCTTCGTGGGGTTCCGTCCGCCGCTGGACACCTCGCGCTGGCTGAGTTCGACGAATCGCCCGATGCCGTGTGTCTGGTGGACGACGTAGTCCCCCGCTTTGAGCTGCAGAGGGTCGACGACATTTTTTCGCCGCGACGCCAGCTTCTTCACCTGGCGCGAGTCGTAACCGATGGTTCGACCGTAGAACTCGTTCTCACTGATCAGGGCGAGCTTCGCCTCGGTCAGTTCGAATCCGCTCTCGGCGGTCGCCTGCACGAGGTAGGCGACTCCCGCTTCGGGTTCGGCCGGGAACTCGGCGACGAGCCGCGCAGGCACCTCGTGCTCGGCGAGAACATCGCGGGCACGCTCGACAAGACCGGAGCCACGGGCGGCGATGCCCACGATCCAGCCGTCCCGGACACGCTCGGCGACGTGCGCGATTGCACCGTCGACGTTTCCCGAGAAACTGGGAACAGGGTCGGCGGCAACACGCACGGTGAGGAGCTCGTCCATCTCCCGCTCCTCGGGCAGGACGTCGTCCGGCCCCTGCTGGAAGGTACTGAACGTCCACCACGGATGATCGGAGGCGGGCTGCCCGGGCGCCGTGAAGCGGGTCGCGTCGCGAAGGTCGCCGAGGCTGATGAACTCGCCGCTCGCGAGGTCGATCGGCGCCTGGGCTCCCGCCGTCGCAGCACTCCATGCCGCTGAGAGGAACTCCCGGTTCGTTTCGGAGAGGCTGATGGCCCGGGTGGCGACGCGTTCGGGCGACATCACGGCAACGGCGGTACCCGCCGGGAAGTAGTGACTCACCGGAACTAGTCGTTCGAGGAGAGCAGGCGCGAGGGACTCCATCCCCTCGACCGGGATTCCGTTGGCGATCTTCTCGAGCATGCCAGCCATGCTGGGGAACTCGTGCTGCATCTCGGCCGCGCGCTGGCGCACGGCGTCGTTCAGCAGCAGTTCGCGGCTGGGAGGAAGCGAAACCTCAGCGACAGCATCCGGGATCGAGCGCTGGTCGGCGACCGAGAACTCGCGGATCTGCTCCACCTCGTCACCGAAGAACTCGACACGATACGGATGTTCCGCCACGGGCGGGAAGACATCGAGAATTCCGCCGCGCACCGCGAACTCTCCGCGACGGGACACCATGTCGACGCGGACGTAGGCCAGTTCGACGAGTTCCGTCGACAGCTTCTGAAGGTCGTGACCGCGTGCGCCTGCGACGAGGCGGACCGGTTCGACGTCGGTGAGGTTGTCAGCGACGGGCTGGAGCGCTGCCCGCACCGAGGCGACGACGACGAGCGGCTTGGAACCGTCCCAGTCGGCCATCACGCGAAGAGCCGTGAGCCTCTTTCCGACGATCTCGGCGCTCGGGCTGAGCCGCTCGTGCGGGAGGGTCTCCCACGCCGGGAAGTCGATGATCGTCGCATCGGGCAGAACACTCGCGAGGGCACCGCGCAGGGACTCGGAGTCACGGCCGGTCGGCGTGACGACGAAAAGCGCACCCGGTTTCTCCGACGCACGCCTGGCGCGGAGCAGGCCGGCGACCAGGGGTGCCCGGAGTCCGTCGGTGACGGAGAAATCCGCGTCACGAGTGGCGTAGCCGAGGGCATTGTCAAATGTGGAGGCGCGCGAAAGCGCATCGATTAAGCCCGAAAGGATCACCGGGACAGTCTACGCGGCCCATCCGACAGCGAGCCGGACGGTGGAGCATCCGCTCAGGAGGGAGAGTGCACCTTGAGTTGCGCGGCCGAGAGCCCGCTCTCCGCGACGAGCGTGACGGCATCCGCCGCGTCGCTCAACAGGTTGGGGAGCACGTCACGCTCGGTGCCGGCGAAGTCCTTGAGGACGAAGTCGGCCGCGTCCTGACGTCCGGGAGGACGCCCGATTCCCACCCGGACCCGGACGAAGTCGGGCGTTCCTGTGGCCTTCGCGATGTCGCGCAATCCGTTGTGTCCGCCGTGCCCACCACCCTGCTTGAGCTTGAGCGTGTCGAACGGGATGTCGAGTTCGTCGTGGACGACGATGAGCCGGGAGGCATCGAGCGAGTAGAACGTGAGGAGCGCCGCGACAGGTCCCCCCGAGACATTCATGTAGCTGTTGAGCTTCGCCAGGATGAGCTTGGGGCCGCCAGCGGCCGTGAAGCCCTCGGCGACCAGAGCGGGAGTCTTGTGCTTCCGAAACCCCGCACCGATGCGGCCGGCGAGTTCGTCGACGACCATCTGTCCGACGTTGTGGCGGTTGCGCGCGTACGCGGGACCGGGATTGCCGAGGCCGACGACGAGCCAGGTGTTCTCCGCCACGATCGGCTCCTTCTTCCTGTTCCACCACATACGTGTTCCTTCAGCGATTCGGTAATGCTGCTGTTAAGGCGACGAGCCCGCCGGTTCGCGATTTTGGGAAATCACGAACCGGACAGGCTCGACAGTCTTACGGCCGAAATTACTCGGCTGCGGGTGCCGCGGCTTCTGCTTCTGCAGCGGCTTCGGCCTCTTCTTCGGTCTCTTCCGGCTCTGCGATGGCGACGACGAGGAGGTCGGGGTCGCTGAGCAGGTTGGAGCCCGAAGGCAGCTGGACATCCTTGGCGAGGATCTGAGTGCCGACCTCGAGGCCCTCGATCGACACGACGAGGTTCTCGGGGATGTGGGTGGCCTCTGCCTCGATCGACAGGGTGGTCGCGTCACGGTTGACGACGGAACCAGGAGCGGACTCGCCCTCGATGTGGACCGGGATGTCAACGGTGACCTTCTCACCCTTGATGACGACGATGAGGTCGAGGTGCTCGATGATGCGGAGCACGGGGTCCTTCTGCACGTCCTTGACGAGGGCGAGGCTCTGCTTGCCGTCGATCTCGAGCTCGAGAACCGCGTTCGACTTGCGGATGATGAGGCCGATCTGGTGCGCGGGCAGCGCGAGGTGCTGCGGCTCGGTGCCACGACCGAACATGACGGCGGGGATCTTGCCGGCAGCACGGAGCTTGCGGGCTGCGCCCTTGCCGAACTTGGTACGTGTTTCTGCGACTACTTTGTTGTCGTCAGCCATGGTGTTCTCCTTGGGTGAGCCGGGGCTCTTTCGCGTGAAACCGGAGGTGAATCCGGATGGTCTGGGAGGGGCCCGGCGAACCGGACTCCAGTCAACTCGAACGCATGTCAGCGTGAGGAAAAGCCGGTTCCTGAGGGAAACCATGGGTGCCTTGCCCACCGCGTCGATCACGGATGCTGCCTGCGCCGTAACGCACAGCATCCCTCGCCGAAGTTCAGTGGCCAAGTCTACCCCATGGCTTCACCGCCTCTCTCCGCCGGCGGAAGGGACGTGGTCGACGGTCGGGTACGCCAGTGCAGAGGCGGAGGTCAGGCGCTCGAGGACTCCGTCAGAGCGGCAGCGGCTTCGGCGACGATGGCCGGAACGGTCTGGTCGATGTTGATGACGATGCCCGGTTCGTCGTCTCCGAGCGGCTCGAGGGTGGCGAACTGCGAGTCGAGGAGGGTGGTCGGCATGAAGTGGTCGCTGCGTCCTTCCACGCGCGTCGCGAGGACCTCGCGAGTTCCGGCGAGATGCACGAACCGGGTTCTCGGGGCGGTCTCGAGGATGGCCTCCCGGTAGGAACGTCGCAGAGCGGAGCAGGCGATGACCATCCCTGTTCCCCGCCGACCGGCATCCGCGAGGGTTCGCCCGACCGTCGCGAGCCACGGCCAGCGGTCATCATCATTCAGCGGCTGCCCGCCCGCCATTTTCTCGATGTTCGACTGCGGGTGCAGCGAATCACCGTCGACGAACGGAACCCCGAGGGCACCGGCGATGAGCGCCCCGATCGTGCTCTTGCCCGACCCGGACACACCCATCACGATGATCTGGATGCCCTCGGAGGTTTCGTTGTTCGTCGTCATGCGTCGATTCTTCCAGTCACCAGTCGTGAACGGTGCCGTCTGCGAGACGGTTGTACGGCAGGTAGGCGGTTTCGTAGGGGTATTTGCCTGCTTCGTCGACATTGAGTTCGACACCGATGCCCGGCTTGTTGCCCGGGTGCAGCATGCCGTCGTTCCAAGTGAAGGACTGCTCGAAGACGCTGTTGGTCTTCTCGCCGTGCTGCATGTACTCCTGGATCCCGAAGTTGTGGATGGCCATACCGAGGTGCATCGCGGCAGCCATACCGACGGGCGAGATGTCGGTCGGACCGTGCATGCCTGACTTGATCTGGTACTGGGCGGCGTAATCGAGCACCTTCTTCAGGTGCGAGATCCCACCGGTGTGGGTGACCGCGCTCCGCACGTAGTCGATGAGCTGTTCGCGGATGATCTGCTGGTAGTCCCATACCGTGTTGAAGATCTCACCGATCGCGAGCGGCGTCGTGGTGTGCTGGCGGACGAGACGCAGCGCCTCGGGGTTCTCAGCGGGCGTGCAGTCCTCGAGCCAGAACAGGTCGTAGGGTTCGAGCGACTTGCCGAGCTTTGCCGCCTGGATCGGCGTCATCCGGTGGTGTCCGTCGTGAAGCAGTGGGATCTCGGGCCCGAACTCGTTGCGGACGGCTTCGAAAACAGTCGGCACGTGACGCAGGTAGCTGCGGGTGTCCCAGTCTTCTTCATTCGGGAGCGCGCCGCGCTGGGCGGGCTCGTGGTCGTAGCGGACGCCGGCATTGGCCTCGAACGTCGCGTTGGAAGCGATGCCGTAAATCGACTTCAGGCCGGGAACGCCGGTCTGGATCCGAATCGACTTGTACCCCTGCTCCTGGTGCTCGCGCACGCTGTCGAACAGTTCAGGAAGACTCTTGCCCGACGCGTGCCCGTAGGCCATGAGACCCGTGCGTGAGGCTCCGCCGAGAAGCTGGTAGAGCGGCATCCCCGCCGCTTTGGCTTTGATGTCCCAGAGCGCGACGTCGACGGCGGCGATCGCGGCCATCGTGACCGGGCCACGACGCCAATACGCGCTGCGGTACAGGAACTGCCAGGTGTCCTCGATGTTGTGGGCGTCGCGGCCGATGAGGAGCGGAACGACGTGCTCCTTGAGGTATGCGACGACGGAGAGTTCGCGCCCGTTGAGGGTCGCGTCACCAAGACCGGTGAGCCCGTCCTCCGTGGTGAGTTTCAGGGTGACGAAGTTCCGGTCGGGACTCGTGACGATGACTTCGGCCTTCTCGATTTTCATGATGATTCCTTGATCGTGGAGGGTGGATTCCATCGTGGGAGCTGACGGCCGCGCCCTGCCGCAGGAGCTTTTCGAAGCAGCCCGTGGTCCTCCGCTCCATCGTCACTCGGCATGTCACGATCCTCTCGGCGATGTCCACCATCTTCGGTTGGCCCCGATCAACGCTAGCGCACCCCATCCCGGCAGTTCCGGCGAGGCTGCCGGCCGTCATGTACCGGAACGCGCCTGCCCGTTTTGCTAGCGTGTACACGGAACCGACCCCCTGTCAGCGCCCCATCGCATCCCTCCTCTCATCGAGGATTGTCCATACTGTGAACCGCGAACCACTCGAGGAGACTCCCATGACGGAAACCACAACGGCCAAGGCCAACATCGGCGTCGTCGGTCTGGCGGTGATGGGCTCCAACCTCGCCCGCAACCTCGCCAGCCGCGACGGAAACACCGTGGCGGTGTACAACCGCTCCGTCGAGAAGACGAACACCCTCCTCAGCGAGCACCCCGAAGCGGGTTTCATCGCCTCCGAGAAGATCGAAGACTTCGTGGCGTCGCTGCAGAAGCCTCGCACGGCGATCATCATGGTCCAGGCCGGTAAGGGCACCGACGCGGTCATCGACCAGCTGACCCAGCTCTTCGAGCCGGGCGACATCATCGTCGACGGCGGTAACGCGCTCTTCACCGACACGATCCGTCGTGAGAAAGCGGTGCGCGAAACCGGCATCAACTTCGTCGGCGCCGGCATTTCGGGCGGAGAAGAGGGAGCACTCAAGGGACCGTCGATCATGCCGGGCGGATCCGCCGAAGCGTACGAGACCCTCGGTCCGATCCTCTCCTCGATTGCTGCGGTCGCCGAGGGCGAGCCCTGCGTGACGCACGTCGGCACCGACGGCGCCGGCCACTTCGTCAAGATGATTCACAACGGCATCGAGTACGCCGACATGCAGCTCATCGCCGAGGCATACGACCTCATCCGTCGCGGCACGGGCAAGTCCCCCGCCGAGATCGCTGACGTCTTCGCCGAGTGGAACCGGGGAGAGCTCGAGAGCTACCTCATCGAGATCACCGCGGAGGTCCTCCGGCAGGTCGACGCGAAGACGGGCAAGCCGCTCGTCGATGTCATCGTCGACCAGGCCGGTTCCAAGGGCACCGGCGTCTGGACGGTGCAGACAGCCCTCAACCTCGGCGTACCGGTCTCCGGCATCGCCGAAGCCGTATTCGCGCGCGGCCTGTCGTCGCACCCCGAGCAGCGGGAGGCGGCATCCGACCTTCCTGGCCCGAGCGACGCCTGGAGGGTCGAGGACCACGACGCGTTCATCGAAGACGTTCGCCTCGCCCTGTACGCGTCGAAGATCGTCGCGTATTCGCAGGGCTTCGACGCCATCGCTGCTGGCGCTGACGAGCACGGCTGGAACATCGACCTCGGCGCCGTGTCGAAGATCTGGCGCGGCGGCTGCATCATCCGCGCCCAGTTCCTCAACCGGATCGCTGACTCGTACAGCGACGTTCCCGACCTCAAGCTCCTCCTCGCCGCGCCGTACTTCGCCGAGGCCATGGCGGGGGCCCAGGATGCCTGGCGTCGCGTCGTCGTCGCATCCGCCCAGTCCGGCATCCCCGCGCCGGCGTTCTCCTCCTCGCTGTCGTACTACGACGGGCTGCGCGCCGACCGCCTGCCCGCCGCACTCGTGCAGGGTCAGCGGGACTTCTTCGGCGCCCACACCTACAAGCGCGTCGACGGCGAGGGAACGTTCCACACCCTCTGGTCGGGTGACCGCAGCGAGATCCAGGCCACCGACAGCCACTGATTTCGTCGACGCCCTGTCGGCCGCTCCCACGGAGTGGCCGACAGGGCGTTGTGTGTGTCCGGCACGCTACGCTCGAATCCGAACGCAGCCAACCAGGAAGGCCCCATGACGACGAAGTTGCCCGAGAGCGCACCGACGACCCACCGCGCGCTCAGCTGGAACCTCCTCCCCGGCGTCCTCATCGCAGCATCGGGGCTCCTCCTCTTCGGCCTCCACTGGCGTCCTGGCGGTTACGTGGTCCTCGCGGCAGCACTCGTCGCCGCCTTCGTCGTCAACCGCGCTCTCGCCAAAGATGTGGCGCTCATCGCGGCAGGTCTCATCATCATCAGCCTCGTCGAGATCAACACTGATATCTCGTGGGATCACATGATCGTGATGGGCATCGCCCTCGCCGCTGCTGTCCTCGTTCCCTACCTTGCGTCGCGTTATCTCTATCGCGACCACGCCATCCGCTTCCCGGTGCTCACCGGACAGAAATGGACACGCGTCGAGCTGTGGTACCTGATCGCCGTGCTCGTTCTCGGCTGGTTCATCCTGCCCGTGTACATGATCCCGACCGGTGTCTACGAGAACTGGCCGGCGGCATCCGATCCCGGCTCGATCGCGCGGCTGTTCCTGGGCACGAACGCCCTCGGGATCTGGGATGAACTGTTCTTCATCTGCACCTGCTTCACACTGCTGCGCAGGCACTTTCCTGACTGGCAGGCAAACCTCCTGCAGGCAGTCCTCTTCACGTCATTTCTCTGGGAACTGGGCTTCCACTCCTGGGGACCGTTCCTCATCTTCCCGTTCGCACTCGTGCAGGGCTGGATCTTCAAGCAGACCAAATCGCTGTCATACGTCGTCAGCGTGCACCTGCTGTTCGACTTCGTCCTGTTCCTCGTGCTCCTGCACTCGCACAACCGGGACTGGCTCGCGATCTTCCTCTACTGACCCGGCGGAGAAAGTGCAAGGTCCATAGGCCGGCGGTCCCCGGCGCGAGACAATGGGATCACCGACGCGAGGAGAATCCCATGACCGACAATACGCAGGATGCACCGATCGAGGATCAGCACCCCCAGCCGCTCGACGACAAGGTCGCCGGCATCCTGATCCAGGAAGAAGCGGACCTCGCCGGCCACGATCAGGCTGACGTTCTCGAGGCACTCCGGCAACGGTTCGCGGATGCCGGGATCGCCATCTCCGAGGACGAGCTGATCGAGCAGAGCACCCGCATCGCCGCGGCCGAGCCGGGCACGTTCTCCAGCTGACGGACCGATCCCAGCGAGATCACCCGCTCAGAAACTGTCAAGCCCCTGTACAGGGGTTCGAGCGGAATTTACTCTCGGCAGTACAAGGTTCTCCCCCGAGTTACCCCGCTTAGGTGCTAGTGAGAGCACCCGGACGACGGGATATTCCGGAGGACCTTCGAGGGCGGGATAGTCGGGATATTCCGCCCTCTCCCCTGCCCCGCGGCATCCGCTCTACGCGGCCCCGTCGAACATGCTCGTCACGGAACCGTCCTCGAAGACCTCACGGATGGCGCGGCCCAGGAGCGGCGCGATCGGCAGTACGGTGAGGCTGGGGAAGCGCTTCTCCTCCGGGATCGGAAGCGTGTCCGTGACCACGACGGAATCGATGAAGTCGCTCTGCAGGATCTCGGTCGCTGGATCACTGAAGACGGCGTGAGTGGCCGCGACGACGACGCCGAGTGCCCCGGCCGCCTTGAGCGCTTCAGCGGCCCGGACGATCGTGCGTCCGGTGTCGATGAGGTCATCGACGAGGAGGCACACCCGACCCTCGACCTGACCGACGATCTCGTGCACGGAGACCTGGTTCGGAACGAGCGGGTCACGCCGCTTGTGGATGATCGCCAGCGGAACGCCGAGCTTGTCACTCCAGATGTCTGCGACGCGGACGCGTCCCATGTCTGGCGAAACGATCGTCAGGGTCTCGGTGTCGAGCTTCTCGCGGAAGTGGTTGAGCAGGACGGGCATGGCGAACAGGTGGTCGACGGGGCCGTCGAAGAAGCCCTGGATCTGCGCCGCGTGGAGGTCGACCGACATGATGCGGTCAGCACCGGCGACCTTGAACAGGTCGGCGACGAGGCGGGCGGAGATCGGTTCGCGGCCGCGGCCCTTCTTGTCCTGACGGGCATAGGGGTAGAACGGAGCGACGACGGTGATGCGCTTGGCTGAGGCTCGCTTGAGCGCGTCGACCATGATCAGCTGTTCCATCAGCCACTCGTTGATCGGAGCGGTGTGTGACTGGATCACGAACGCGTCGCAGCCACGAACGCTCTCGTCGAACCGGGCGTAGAGCTCACCGTTCGCGAAGGTACGGGCGTCGGTCGGAACGAGCTCGGATCCCAGTTCGGCAGCGATGTCGACGGCCAGTTGGGGATGCGCTCGCCCCGAGACGAGGACCAGTCGTTTTACTCCGCTGCTTTTGATGCCCGACACGAGCCCTGCTTCCTGCCGATCTGATCGGCGTTGGTGCTTAGTTTTCTTCGTGGGAAGTGTTGCGGGCCCGGGCAGCAGCTTCTGCTGCCGGCGTGCCTGGTCGACGGGATTCGGTCCAGCCATCCATGTTCCGCTGTGGGGCGACGTTGATCGCGAGCGCTCCGGCCGGTACATCCTTGCGGACGACTGTTCCTGCTCCGGTGTACGCCCCGTCGCCAATTGTAACCGGAGCGACGAAGACGCCGTGTGAACCGGTGCGGACGTGGGATCCGACAACCGACGAGTGCTTCTTCACACCGTCGTAGTTGGCGAAGATGCTGCCGGCGCCGATGTTCGACTCGTCACCGATTTCGGCGTCGCCGACGTACGACAGGTGGGGCACCTTGCTCCCGGTTCCGATCCTCGCGTTCTTCGTCTCGACGAACGCGCCGATCTTCCCGTCCGCTCCGAGGACCGTTCCCGGTCGCAGGTAGGAGAACGGTCCGACGGATGCTCCGGCACCGATGACCGCGAGGGTCGCGTCGGTACGCTTCACCTCCGCGCCGGCACCGACCTCACAGTCGACAAGAGTGGTGTCGGGCCCGATGACCGCGCCGGTCTCGATCGCTGTGGCTCCGAGGATCTGGGTGCCGGGCTTCACCGTCACGTCAGGGGCGAGGGTCGCCTTCAGGTCGATCCAGGTGGAGGCGGGGTCCACGACGGTGACGCCGGCCATCTGCCAGCCGCGGACGATGAGAGCGTTGAGCCGTGAGGCCTGAACGCTGAGCTGCGCGCGGTCGTTGACGCCTTCGACGAGCCATGCCTCGGCGACGGGAAGAGCGTCGACCATTCCACCGCTCGCCCGGAGCAAGCCGACCATGTCGGTGAGGTACTTCTCGCCCTGTGCGTTGTCCGTCGTGAGGTGGGCGAGTTCGGCCCGCAAAGCGCCGAGGGTGAAGAGGTAGACCCCCGCATTGATCTCGCGAACAGCGCGTTCCTCTTCGGTGGCGTCCTTCTGCTCGACGATCCGGTCGAGTCCGCCGCTCTCGGAACGGATGATGCGTCCGTAGCCCGTCGCGTCGTCGAGGAACGCGGAGAGGAGCGTCGCTGCGGTCTGGGCCTCGCGGTGTCGCGCGACGAGCGAAGACAGGGTCTCGGCGTCGAGGAGAGGAACGTCACCGTTCACGACGAGGACGTCGCCGTCGAAATCCTCAGGAAGCGCTTCGACGGCCTGCTCGACGGCACGGCCGGTGCCGGGGATCTCATCCTGGTCGACGATGATGCTGGCGGGAAGCTCCTGAGTGATGACCTCGACCAGTCTGTCGCGTTCGTGACGCACGACGGCGACGACGTGCGCCGCATCGAGGGCTCGCGCGGTAGCGAGCACGTGTCCGACGAGCGGAACTCCGGCGATGGGGTGAAGCAGCTTCGGAGTTGCTGACTTCATCCGGGTGCCCTGGCCGGCGGCCAGGATCACAATGGCAAGGTTCTTGTCTGTCACGGTTCTCCCCAGGAAGTGTGCTCGGGCATCGAGCCCGTATGAAGTACGACGCGGCTCGACGCCGTTCCGTTCCGCTCCGCCTCCAGGACTCGAACCTGGACCGAACAACTCCAAAGGTTGCCGTGCTGCCATTACACTAAGGCGGACCGCACTCGCGTGCAGTAGTCAAGTCTGCCAGATAGTGACCGCACGTCGCGCCGCCGCTTCGCCGCCATAATGGACGCATGCCCGAAGACAACGACGAAGTCGACCGAATCGTCGAGGCCTGGCAGCGCGAGCGACCCGATCTCAGCTTCGCCCCGCTGCAGGTTCTCTCGAGGGTCGGACGCCTGACGCGTCACCTCGACCGGGCGCGACGCACCGCCTTCACACGGTCGAAACTCGAATCGTGGGAGTTCGATGTGCTCAGTGCACTCCGCAGGGCCGGCGAGCCGTACACCCTGAGCCCGAAGCAGCTGCTCCAGCAGACCCTCGTCTCGAGCGGGACGATGACCAACCGGATCGACCGACTCGTTGCATCCGGTCTGGTCGAACGCAAAGCAGACCCGGGAGACGGTCGCGGCATCCTTGTCGTGATGACGGCGACCGGGCTGACCCGGGTCGACGCCGCGATCACACGGCTCGTCGATGCCGAGGCCGACATGCTCGCCGCGCTGTCGCCCGCCGACCAGCAACGACTCGCGTCTCTGCTGCGCAAGCTGAGCATGGGGTTCGATCAGAGCTGACCGGACTCAGGCCCTGTCGTCGCCGGTGTCAGCGCCAGCCGGCGGATCGACGGTCGTCGCCGCGTCGCCGGATGCTGTCCGGCCAGGATCCTCGGCACCCTTCTCCGAGATCGAGCCAGGCTTGATTTCCGCGGCGACGTCGATGGTGTCGATAGCGCCGGTGCGGGCGTCCTCGTACCAATCGGACAGCGCCGGGTCCTCGGTGTCGAGCCACGCGCCCGCACCGTGCTCCGGCTCCACTGCACCCGCGGCGAAGACGAAGTCGTCGCCGTGTTCTTCGATTCCGGCGCGAACGCCCTCGGAGATCGCGACGCGCGCGAACCGGTGCCGGATCATGTATGGATCGGTCCGCAGATCCTTCCACCACGCGACCATCATGAGAATCAACACGAGGGCGAACGGCAGGGCCGAGACGGTGACGAGCGCCTGCAGCGCGTTGAGCGACCCTGAGCCTCCCGCGAGAAGGAGCGTCACAGCGATGCCCGTGAGCGAGAGACCCCAGACGATCGTCACCCAGTGTGACGGGGCAGGTTTTCCGCGCTGTGACATCGACCCCATGACGATCGACGCGGAGTCCGCGCTCGTGACGAAGAAGATGACGATGGAGAGCATCGCGATCAGCGACGTGATCGCGCCGAACGGCAGCTCGGCGAGTACGAGGAAGAGAATGTCCTGGCTTTCCTCCGCGGCGGAGATCGCTCCGCTCGTCTGCTCGAGCCACATCGACGTTCCACCGAAGATCCCGAACCAGATCAGGCAGACGAACGAGGGCACGATGATGACGACGGTCACGAACTCCCGAAGCGTCCGTCCGCGCGAAATCTTCGCGACGAACATCCCGACGAACGGCGTCCACGACACCCACCACGCCCAGTAATACGTGGTCCAGGTCTCCATGAATGCGGCAGCGTCTCCGCCTTCAGCTCCCGACCTCTGCAGCATGGTGCCGAGTTCCTCGAAAAAGGTGACGCCGGCGGCGGGGATGAAGTTGAGCAGGAACAGGGTCGGTCCTGTGATGAAGACGAAGAGGCCGAGACACAGGGCGAGGGCCATGTTCGCGTTCGACAGTGCGCGGATGCCGCGCTTGATTCCCGAGACGGCGGAGATGATGAAAGCGACGGTGAGCACGGCCATGATGGCGACGATGATCCCGTTCGCGAGTTCGCCGATCCCGGCGACGACCTCGATACCCCTGCCGATCTGGAGGGCGCCGATACCGAGCGAGACCGCCGTTCCGAAGAGGGTGACGATGATCGCGAAGATGTCGATGATCGCACCGAAGACGCCCTTGGTCCTCTGGCTGAAGATCGGGTCGAAAATCGCGGAGATGAGCGGCGAACGTCCCCGTCGGTAGGCCGAGTAGGCAATCGCGCCGCCGACGAGGGCGTAGTACGCCCAGGCCATCGGGCCCCAGTGGAACATCGTCTGCGCCATGGCGCTGTGCATCGCGTCGCGGCTGCCTGGTTCGACCTCGAAGCCGAACGGCACGTTCATGAAATATTCGAACGGTTCGTACGGCCCGAAGAACAGGAGGCCGATACCCATTCCGGCGCTGAACAGCATCGCGACCCACGACACGAAGGAGTACTCGGGCTTTTCGTCGTCAGCGCCGAGCCGGATGTGTCCCGTCTGCGAGTAACCGACGACCATCATGAAAGCGAAGACGGCGATCGTGAGCAGGGAGAACAACCAGCCGAAGTTCGTCGACACCCAAGAGAGTGACGCGCTGGAAGCTGCACTCAGACCGGCGGAGTCGAGCGAACCCCAGAGGACGAATCCCGCGACGAAGGCCGCGGCGATCGCGAACACCCACCAGTTGGTGGAAAATTTGCGCCCCGTGTCCTCGACGCCGATGCCCGGGATCAGAGCGGGGTGAACCGTCGCGTCCGCTTCGGTCAGTTCGTCCAGGATCCGGCGTACTTTCTTGCTCGCCGGTTGTTCCGAAGGTTGTGAAAGAGGGTTTTTATCGGTGCCTGCAGACATGGTCTCCACGTTCTCTGCGGTCGGAATTCACCCATGGTAGTCGCGCGCCCTGCCCTCCCACGAATCGCCGGAGAGCCCGATCCCGTCTACCGCCTCAGGATCTTGCGGGCGAGAGCGTTGCCCGAGAATTGCACCAACTGCACCAGAAGGATGATCACGAGAACCGCAGCCCACGTCACAACGGGGTTGAACTGGCGGTAGCCGTAGAGGATAGCGAAGTTACCGATTCCACCACCCCCGATGTAGCCGCCGACCGCCGACATGTCGACGATTGCGACGAACACGAAGGTGTATCCGAGGATCAGCGGACCGAGCGCTTCAGGAAGGATCACGGTCCGGATGATCCGGAACGGTCCAGCGCCCGCAGCTCGCGCAGCCTCGATGACTCCCGGTGACACGGTCAGCAGGTTTTGTTCGACGATGCGGCTGATTCCAAACGTCGCACCGAGAGAGATGGCGAAGATCAGCGCACTGTTTCCGATTCCGATACCGAGAACGAGCCGGGCGAGGGGCTGGACAGCGGCGATGAAGATGATGAACGGGATGGGCCGGAAGATGTTCACGAGGATGTTCAGCAGGGTGAAGGCCGCACGGTTCTCGAAGAGACTCCCGGCGCGGGTCGTGTACAGCGCAAGGCCGAGGAGCAAGCCGCCGATTCCTCCGAAGAAGAGGCTGATGACGACGATGTAGAGCGTTTCAACCGTTGCTTCGCCCAGTTCGGGCAACAGTTCGAGGAGCCGGTCCATGTCAGTTTGCCTCCGTCACGAGAGAGCGTTCGGATATGCGGGCGAGGACGCCGTCGATCGCGGCATCCGTTCCGGTCAGCGCGAGCGTGAGATGACCGAACGCCCGTCCACGGATGTCGTTGATGCCGCCATAGACGAGCTCGAACCCGACGCCGGCCGCAGCGAGGTCCAGGAAGACCTGGGCCTGTGAGCTGTCGCCGTCCCGGAATGAGAACGTCACGATGCGTCCCGTGTGCCTGGCACGAAGCGCATCGACCTCGGCGCTGGTGGGAATTCCCTGCACGACGGTCTGGACGAAACGGGCGGATGCCGCCTCCTGCGGATTCGAGAAGACGTCGAAGACATCGCCGCGTTCCACGATGCGCCCGCTGTCCATCACCGCGACCTTCGTCGCCAGGCTGCGGATGACATCCATCTCATGGGTGATGAGGATGATCGTGACCCCGAGCTCGCGGTTCACCCGCTCGAGCAACGCCAGCACTTCACCGGTGGTCTCGGGGTCGAGCGCACTCGTGGCTTCGTCGGCGAGGAGAATCGCCGGCGACGTGGCGAGAGCGCGAGCGATGCCGACCCTCTGTTTCTGGCCGCCGGAAAGCTGGTCCGGGTAGTTCCTGGCTTTGTCGCTCAGGCCGACGAAGTCGAGCATCTCCGCGACCCGCTCACGGACCTCGGCAGCCGGCCGTCCGGCGACCTCGAGTGGGTAAGCGATGTTCTTCGCAACGGTCTTGGAGTTGAAGAGGTTGAACTGCTGGAAGATCATACCGATGTCGCCGCGAACGGCGCGGAGTTCACGCTCCGGGAGAGTCGTGATCTCGCGGCCGTCGACCACGATGCTTCCGGAGGTGGTCTTCTCCAGTGCGTTCACGAGGCGAACGAGGGTGGATTTGCCCGCCCCGGAGTAGCCGATGATCCCGTAGACGTCGCCCTTCTGCACGTCGAGGCTCACCGAATCGATGGCGACGACGGGGGCGCCGCCCTTCTGGGCAGGCGGGTAAGACTTGACGACGTCGGTGAGGGTAACGATGCTCATAGGATTTCTTCTCCGTAGACCCGAACGGGCACACAAGCGAACAGGCGCCGGGGTCTCCCCCGGCGCCGCTCGCAGGTCAGCTGGGCGTGCTGCTAGCCCTGCTCTTCGATCTGCTTCTGCACGGTCGCGAGCGACTCTTCGAGTTCCTCGACCGGGGTGGTCAGCATGACGGCCGTTCCGCCCGAGTTCTCGATCACGCCGTCGGTCACTGCCTTGGTGTTCTGGTAGATCTCGACGAGCTTCTTGTACGTCTCATTGTCCTTGTCCTCGGCGCGGGCCGCGAAGATGTTCGCGTACGGGAGCGCGTTGGGGTCAGACGGGTCGTCCTGCGCGATCGCATCCGCCGCCTCGAGACCGGCGTCCTTGATGTAGTCGTTGTTGACGATCGCGGCGGCTACGTCGGGCAGCGAGGTCGCGGTCAACGCGGCATCCAGCTCTGTGACCTTCACGCGCGAAGCCTCGGTGTCGACGTCATCGAGGGTGGAGTAAGCACTTCCGCCGTCTTCCAGTTCGATGAGGCCGGCGGACTGGAGGACCAGAAGTCCGCGCGACAGGTTCGTCGGGTCGTTCGGAACAGCTACTGTCTCACCGTCCTGGATGTCTTCGACGTCCTGGTACTTCGTCGAGTACAGGCCGAGCGGGTAGATCGCGGTCGCGCCGATCGGCACGAGGTCCTGATCGTTCGCCACGTTGTACTGCGCCAGGAAGATGGTGTGCTGGAACTGGTTGAGATCGATCTCACCCTCGGTCAGCGCCGGGTTCGGCTGGTTGTAGTCCGAGAAGTCGACGAGCTCGACGGTGATGCCTTCGTCTGCCGCCGCTTCGACGTAGGTCTGCCAGTACTCGTCGCTCGCGCCGGCTACACCGATGCGCACCGTCTCGGTCTCGGCCTCCGAGCCTGCGCCTCCGGCACAACCGGCGAGCAGGGCGGCGAGCGGAACGATGGCGAGGGAAGCAAGAATGCTCTTCTTCAGGGAGTGCTTTTTCACGGGTAATCCTTTGTGAGATCTCGGCTGTGGGGGCGAGCGAGAGCGGGCACAGCGAACAATCCGCACGAACGGAGAGGAAGGGGAGGCTGCGCCGCGTCTGCGCAGGCACCTGTCAAAAATAGCTGGGAAATCTTCTAAACGCGAAGCGTCGAGTCACGCCGCGTAACAGAAGATTTTGCGCACTCCTGATGCATCCACAGATTCTTCGATCTCGGGACTTCCCGTGCACATGACCCGTCGCGGCTCGCCGAGCCACACGCATATCAATGAATTCGCAACCGGCCGAGATGCACGACCACATCGAGTTCGACGGGGCGGATCCCGCGGTCGTGCCGGGTCTACACCGTCACGTCGACGACGACGACTGCCCACGACAACGCCGGCAGGCTCAGCTTCACGCCACCGTCGGCGACCCGGACGCCCGGCAGGTTCTGCAGGCGGACGCGTTCGTTGTCCGACGTGTTCGACACGTGTCGGTCCGCGCCGTCCGGTGCCTGCAACACTTCCGCCCGTGCGATCCCCGACGCCGTGAAGCCGTGGAGCGTGAGATCCACCTCCGCCGCGTCGTCGAGGCTCCTGTTCGCGAGGAAGACAGCGACTTGTGAGTTCTCTTCGTCCCAGGTCGAACTCGCGTCCACGATGTCGGCGTCTCCGAACTGGTCGGTCGACATGCGGTCACTCGAGACGGATGCCGAGAGGATGCGTCCGCGCGCGAGTTCCGCCATGCGCGCGAACGGCCAGAAGATCGCCTGGCGCCAGGCCGGACCGTTCTCATCGCTGCGAATGGGGGCGATGACGTTGACGAGTTGTGCCTGGTTCGCGATGTGCACCCGGTCCCCGTGGCGGAGGAGCGAGTTGAGCAGGGTGCCGACGACGACGGCATCCGTCATCGTGTATTCGTCTTCGATCAGGCGAGGATGCTCCCGCCAGCCTGATTCCTGCACACGATGCAGCTGGTCCTCCGTGTCGAGCCCACGCTGGTACCAGACGTTCCACTCGTCGAAGGAGAGGTTGATCCGCTTCTTGTGCCGCCCCTTCGCGCGCACGGCGTCCGCCGTCGCCACGACGGACTCGATGAAGTAATCCATGTCGAGGGCGCAGGCGAGGAAGCTCGCCGCGTCGCCGTCATGTTCCTGGTAGTAGGCGTGCAGGGAGATGTAGTCCACCTCATCGTAGGTGTGGCTGAGCACGGTGTGCTCCCACTCACCGAACGTCGGCATCCCGGAGTTCGAGCTGCCGACCGCGACGAGTTCGATCGTCGGGTCGACGTAGCGCATGGCCTTCGCAGCCTCCTTGGCGAGACGCCCGTACTCCTCGGGTGTCTTGTGGCCGATCTGCCAGGGTCCGTCGAGTTCGTTTCCGAGGCACCACAGGCGGATGTCGAACGGTTCCTCAGCTCCGTTCTTCCGTCGCAGGTCGGACAGGTAGGTGCCGGAAGGGTGGTTGGCGTACTCGACGAGTTCACGGGCCGCGTCCACTCCCCGGGTACCGAGGTTGATCGCCTGCATCACCTCGACGTCGGCGAGACGTGACCAGTCCATGAACTCGTGCAGGCCGAAGGCATTCGTCTCGAGTGTGTGCCAGGCGCCGTCGAGACGGCGGGGCCGCGAGTCGACTGGCCCGACACCGTCCTCCCAGTTGTATCCGGAGACGAAGTTGCCGCCGGGGTAACGCACAACGGTCGGCCCCATCTCCCGGACCAGCTCGAGTACATCGGTGCGGAAACCGGACTCGTCGGCGGCCGGGTGACCGGGTTCGAAGATCCCCGTGTACACACAGCGCCCCATGTGTTCCACGAAGGACCCGAACAGCCGACGGGGCACATCGCCCACCGTGAAGTCGCGTGCGAGCGTTATGCGTGCCGATGTCATGGTGTCCTTTCGCGAGCCGTTCCGAAGCCGGCTCCTGTCACTGACCGCCGAAGCCGGTGGTGGCGATCCCCTTGATGATCTGTCGCTGGAAGAAGAGGAAGAGAATGATCAACGGCGCAGCGGCGAGCAGTGCCATTGCCATGTTCTGCGCATACTGCACTCCGTAGGCGCTCTTCACCGTCTGGAGACCGACCGGAAGGGTCATGAGCGACGTGTCGTTGATGATGATGAACGGCCAGAGGAAGTTGTTCCACGCCGCGATGAACACGAAGATGGCGACCGCCGAGAGGATCGGGCGCGACAGCGGAAGAACGATCGTCCAGAAGATCCGGAGCCGGTTCGCGCCGTCGACCCGTGCCGCGTCCTCCAGTTCGATCGGAATCTGGTCGAAGAACTTCTTGAGGATGAACACCATCGGTGGCGCGACCACCTGCGGCAGGATGAGCCCCCAGTAGGTGTCGACCATGTTGAAGGCGAGCATCTGGTAGAACAGCGGAATGATCAGCACCTGCGGCGGGATGATGATCGACGCGATCACGACGAAGAACAGCCATTTCCGCCCCGCGAAGTCGAGCCGCGAGAACGCGTACGCCGCGAGGGCACACGTGGCGATAGTGAGGACGGTGATGATCACCGAACTGAGAAGACTGTTGAATGCCCACACCGGGATGTTGCCCTCGCCGAGGACGTTCTCGTAGGCCTCCAGGGTGTAGCCGTTGGGGGCGAGCCACGAGATCGGCGTCGCGCCGGCATCCGCTTCACTCTTGAGCGATGTGACGAGCGCCCAGGCGAACGGAAGCAGCCAGGTCACGGCCATGAGGATGAGCACCACGAGTGCGGCGATTCTGCCGGCACCGAAGCGCCGCTCCCCCGGCTTTCGTGACGTCGCCGGTGTCGTGGAGACCGGGGCGGTGGTGGTGTCGACGGCGGTCATGACCGGGGCCTCCTACTCGCGGTGATGCGTATCTGGATGATCGAGACGAGGATGATCACGGCGAAGAAGACGAAGGAGATCGCCGCCGAGTATCCGAAGCGGTAACCGGTGAATCCGGTCTCGAAGATGTAGAGCACCGCCGTCCTCGTCGTTCCGCCTGGCCCGCCGGACGTCATCTGATACACCTGGTCGAAGATCTTGAGCGACGCGAGCACCTGCAGGATCACGATGAGCGCGGTGGTCGGCGCCAACTGCGGGATGGTGATCGAGAAGAGCTGCCGCCACTTGCCCGCTCCGTCGATCGACGCCGCCTCGTACTGCTGCTCCGGGATGTTCTGGAGCGCGGCCAGGTAGAGCAGGAAGTTGAAGCCGACCGTCCACCACACGGTCGCGATGACGACACCGTGCATCGCCCACTGCGGATCCTGCAACCACGCGATGGGCTCGACACCGAACGGCGCGAGCATGTCGTTGATGAGACCGAGTTGCGGGTTGAACAGCCAGATCCAGAACAGCGAAACGACGGTGGATGCCAGGAGGAACGGCATGAAGAACGACAACCGCCAGAGCCACTGTCCCGGCAGTCCGAGGTCGACGAGGAGCGCCATGATGAGGGCGATGAGCACGAGCGGGATCGTCGAGAGCACCGTGAACCAGAGGGTGTTGAGCATCGAGCGCCACATGTCGGCGTCGCCGAGCGCTTCGGCATAGTTCTCGAAGCCGACGAAGTCACCACCGGCACCCGTGAGGGTCGTTCCGGTGAAGCTGAGGTAGAGACCGAACAGGATCGGCCAGATGAGGAAGAGACCGAAGAACAGCCCGAACGGCGCGAAGAACGCCCATCCGACGAGGTTGTCCGTCCGCCTCCTGGACTGGCGGGAGTCCTTGAGCGCGACACCGGTTCCCTGTGCGCGGTTGCTTACTGCGGATGTTGACACGGCAGGCTCCTGACTCAGGCGACCGGGTTGGGTTTGGCGAGGAGAACGTTGAGTCGTCGGACGAAGCCCTGAATGCCTTCCCGCGAGTCTCCCCCGCGGAAGACGCCCTGGACGTTCTCGGCGAAGTACGTCTGGAAATCGGACCCGGACCCGGTGAACCACGCGGGAGGGTCGTAGTTGAGTACGTCGGCGGCCGATGCGTAATGCGCCTGTGGCACGAGATCGGCGTATCCGTCCGATTCGATGATCGGTGAGTACGCGGGAATATGGCCGGCTCCCGCCCAGTCGAACGATCCCTTGAGGATGCTCGCAACGAACCGGTACACCTCTCGCCGCTGTGCTTCATCCGGCTCGGACTGGTGCGGCAGCACGAAAGCGTGGGAGTCCGCGTATGCGGCGGGGGTGCCGAAGAGGTTGGGAATCGGCTGGGCGTCGAACGGGATTCCGGCGTTCACCGCTGTCGGAAGCTCCCACACGCCGGTGAAGAACATCCCGCTCTCGCCATTGACGAATTCTGCGACGGCCGTCGCGTAGTCGCCGTTCGTGGCTGCGATCTCACCGTCGAGCAGTTGCTTGATGAAGTCGAGTGCCGTGACCGCTGCGTCCTCGTCCATCTGCGCGGGCTCGCCCGGTTCGAGGCTCATCTCCGCGTCCTGTTGCTTGTAGAACGTGTAGAAGAGCCGCCACATCTGCGCACCGTCACCGAGGTAGCCGTACGACAGCCCTCGCCGACCGGTCACCTGCTGCATCGCCCTCGCGACCTCGAGGAACTGCTCAGGTGAGGTGATCTCCACCAGTTGACCGTCGTCACCGAGCACCCCCGCCTGCTCGGCCACATCGGTGTTGTACATCATGATGAACGGATGCGCGTCGAGCGCGATCGAGAACAGGTCGCCGTCGATGATGCCCTTCTCCCAGATCCTCTCGGGGAAGTCCGCTTCGGTGACACCGAATTCCTCGAGCAGGTCGAGGTCCCACGGGTCGAGGAGCCCACCGGGGGCGTAGCCGGGTAGCCGTGACGCGTGCATGATCGCGACGTCCGGAGCTCGCCCTCCGACGGATGCCATCGCAAGCTTCGTGTAATACGGCGTTCCCCACGCCAACACCGTCTGGGCGGCGTGGAACTCGGGATTCGCCTCGTTGGCCGCGTCGACGAGACCGGCCATCACGATGCCGTCACCGCCCGACAGCAGGTGCCAGAATTTCAGCGGTCTGGCACCCTCCGCGCCGAGCGGAGAGCAGCCGGCGAGACTCGGGCCGAGGACGGCCCCTCCGAAGACGGCGGCCCCGCCGAGCAGAACGGTGCGTCGGGACAGACGGTGAAAGTCACTCATGTTCACTCCCTTGTGGACGGAAATATCTTTACAGCGTTGTAGAGCGCGCACAAGCCCCCACCGGCCGCTGGCACGAAAAAGCGCCCGGTCCAGGGACCGGGCGCTTTGCCGAAATCGGCGGTGTATCGGGCTCGTTATGGTCGGCGGAACTGGTTGACCATCGGGCAATCGAATGGGTCGCGGGCGGAGAGCCCGACCCGGTTGAGGTAGTCGACGACGATGGCGTATGAACGCACGAGCGTGGTCTCCGTGTATGGGACGCCGATCGTCTTGCAGTGCTCGATGGTGATCTCGCGGGCCTTCTTGAGGTGCGGGCGCGGCATGCTCGGGAAGAGGTGGTGCTCGATCTGGTAGTTGAGCCCACCCATGAAGTAGCTCATTCCGCGGCCTCGGATGTTGCGGCTCGTGAGGACCTGCTTCGAGAGGAAGTCGACCTTCGCGCCCTCGGCGATGAGCGGCATCCCCTTGTGGTTCGGTGCAAACGACGCTCCCATGTAGACGCCGAAGACGGCCAGCTGGACACCGAGGAAGGCGAACGCGAGTCCGACGGGGAGGAACGTGAACAGAACGGCGACGTACAGTCCGAGGCGCAGCGTGATCAGGGTGAGCTCGAGCCAGCGCTTGTCCACCTTCTCGGTCGTGATCAGGCTCACGATGGCGTGACGGTGCAGGTTCAGGCCCTCGAGGGTGAGGAGAGGGAAGAAGAGGTAGCCCTGACGGCGGGTGATGAACGCGAGGAAGCCCTTTGCCTTGGACGCATCCTCCTCCATGAAGGAGATGGTGTCGATCTCGATGTCGGGGTCTTTGCCGACCGTGTTGGGGTTTGCATGGTGACGCGTGTGCTTGGTCATCCACCACGAGTAGCTGATGCCGACGACGGCGTCGGCGAGGATGCGTCCGAGGCGGTCGTTCGCCGGGCCGGATTCGAAGACCTGGCGGTGCGAGGCCTCGTGGGCGACGAACGCGACCTGGGTGAGGATGTAGCCGAGGCCGGCGGCGATGAGCAGCTGGAACCAGGAGTCCCCGAGCAGAATGAAGCCGGTCGTGAGGCCGGCGAGGGCGAGCGCATGGCCGGCGAGAACCATCATGTAGAAGCCCGTGCGGCGCTTCAGGAGACCAGCTTCACGGACCGTCTTCAGCAGCGCTGCGAAAGTGGTGGTCGGGTTCTCAAGCCCGTCGATGCGTGTGGTGGTCTTTCGTACTGGGCCAAGAGTCGCGGTAAGCGTCATGGCACCTCCCAAAATGGTAGGCCCGACTTCCCAGCCGTGATGAAGACGAGCATATGCTCGGGATAGTCCAGAGACTACGTGAGGACATATTCCCTGGAGCGATTACAGTACGGGATACGGCATATACTCAGCCGATTTTTCGAATCGCTTGCATCTCACCGACGCGTGGGTTAGTGTGGTCAACGCAGTAGTAGTGTTACGCAGTGATTGATTTACGGCGGTTCCTTCATCTGAAGAGCCGCCGTTTCTTGTAGGAGCGGACAGGTACGCCGCAATTGGGATGACGACAGTCGTCATCCACGCAAGACTCCTAAGGAGATCATCATGGCAACAGGAACAGTCAAGTGGTTCAACGCAGAAAAAGGCTTCGGATTCATCGCTCCCGATGACGGAAGCGCTGACGTCTTCGCTCACTTCTCGGCCATCGCTTCCAGCGGCTTCCGCTCGCTCGAAGAGAACCAGAAGGTTGAATTCGAAACCGCAACGGGCCCCAAGGGCCTGCAGGCAGAGAACATCCGCCCGCTGTAACTAAAACTATTACTCCGTCAGCCTCGGCTGACAGTAATTCTTTGAGAAGCCGGCCTTCACGGGAAACCGTGAAGGCCGGCTTTTTTTGTGTCCCCTGGGCTTACTCGAGAAGTTCGGAGAGTTCGAGCCAGCGGGTTTCGAGCGCAGCGAGGTCCGACTCATACCCGCGGAGCTTGTCGCTGAGCTCGCCGAGCCCGACGTAGTCATTCTGGTCGTGCACGGCGAGGAGCTCGTGGGTGTCGACGATCCGCTGGCGCATCTTCTGGATCTTGCGATCCGTCGACGCGATCTCCTTCTGTGCGTTCCGCAGCTCTGCTCCCCCCAGCTTCGGCTGTGCCTGCGCGGCTCCGATGCCCTCAGACGCGAGCGGCGCGATGAGCGGCGCGGAATCCTGTCCGGCCCTGAGCGCGAGGTATTCGTCGACTCCGCCGGGGAGGTGACGGAGGTGGCCGTCGAGAACGGCGTACTGCTGGTCGGTGACACGCTCCACGAGGTAGCGGTCGTGCGAAACGACGAGCAGGGTTCCCGGCCACGAGTCGAGAAGATCTTCGATGGCCGCGAGCATGTCCGTGTCGAGGTCGTTGGTGGGCTCATCGAGGATGAGCACGTTGGGCTCGTCGAGAAGGATGAGCAGCAACTGGAGCCGACGACGCTGTCCTCCTGACAGATCCTTCACCGGGGTCGAGAGTTGCGCACTCGTGAAGCCGAGCCGTTCGAGCATCTGCCCGGGCGTCATCTCCTTGTCGCCGGTGACATACGACGTCTTCTGCATGCCGACGACCGTCGAGACGCGCTCATGCTCGACGTCCTTGAGTTCATCGAGCTGCTGGGTGAGGCTCGCGATGCGCACCGTCGTTCCGCGCTTGACCCGCCCGCTCGTCGGGGCCACCGTTCCCGTGACAAGACCGAGCAGCGTTGACTTTCCCGCCCCGTTGACGCCGAGGATGCCGGTCCGCTCCCCCGGCGCGATCCTCCACTCGATGTCCTTGAGCACCGTCTTCGTTCCCGTTGCTGACTCCGGGTCGGGGTACACGACGCCGACATCGAGGAGGTCGACGACGTCCTTGCCGAGCCGCGAGGTCGCCATCTGGGCGAGGGCGACGGTGTTGCGCGGTTCCGGCTCGTTCGCGATCAGCTCGTACGCGGCATCCATCCGGAACTTGGGCTTCGTGGTGCGGGCGGGTGCACCACGTCGCAGCCACGCGAGTTCCTTGCGCATGAGGTTCTGGCGCTTCGCCTCGCTCGCGGCCGACATCCGGTCCCGTTCGACGCGCTGCAGGATGTACGCGGCGTATCCGCCCTCGAACGGCTCGATGAGACGGTCGTGGACCTCCCACGTCGCCGTGCACACCTCGTCGAGGAACCACCGGTCGTGGGTCACGACGATGAGGCCGCCGCTTGACGGCGACCAGCGCTTCTTGAGGTGATTCGCCAGCCAGGCGATGCCCTCGACATCGAGGTGGTTCGTCGGCTCGTCGAGGAAGATGACATCCCAGTCACCGACGAGGAGAGCGGCGAGAGCGACGCGACGACGCTGACCGCCCGAGAGGGAACCGATCGTGGCGTGCCACGGGATGTCCTGGATCAACCCGCCGATCACGTCGCGGATCAGGGAACTGCCGGCCCACTCGTGCTCTTCAGCGTTGCCGACGATCGCCTGCGAGACGATGAGGTCGTCCGGCTGCTCGTCGCGCTGGTCGAGCATTCCGACGGTGACGCCACGGCGACGGGTGACGCGTCCTCCGTCCGGTTCGATCCTGCCGGCGAGGAGGGAGAGCAGCGTTGACTTGCCGTCTCCGTTTCTGCCGACGACGCCGATCCGGTCGCCTTCGTTCACCCCCGCAGTGACGGAGTCGAAGATCACACGGGTTGGGTATTCAAGGTGGAGCTGTTCCGCTCCGAGAAGATGGGCCACTCTCCCAGCCTAAGTGCCGGGAGCAGACCTCTCCGCCATCAGTCGTGCAGCAGCCGCGCCCCGTGGACGGGCCCGGTGACCCGGAGGACATGAAGGCGGGATGCGCTGAGGCTGACCTGCAGTTCGAGCGCGGTGTCGGCATCCGGTGCGAGGAATGCGACGGTCGGTCCGGAACCGGACACGATCCCGGCAAGCGCACCCATCTGCTCGCCCAGTTCGAGGATGCCGCCCAGTCCCGGAGCGAGGTGAAGAGCCGCCGCCTGGAGGTCGTTGTGCAGCGCGTCCGCGAGCAATCGGGCGTCACCGGCGCGGAGGGCCTGGAGCACTTCGGAGTCGACGGCCGGCTGCGCTGCGGCCGGAAAGATGTCCTGCGCGTGACGCTCGCGGTGCTCGTCGAGCGCGCGGTAGACGTCAGGTGTCGACATCCCGAACTCGGCGATGGCGAGCACCCAGTGGAAGGTGCCCTTGGCAAGGGCTGGGCTGAGCCTGTCGCCCTTCCCCGTACCGATAGCTGTCCCGCCGGTCATCGCGAACGGCACATCGGCACCGAGCTTCGCCGCGAGGGCCAGCAGCTCGTCGCGGGAGAGATCGGTCTCCCAGAGCGCATCACACGCGAGGAGCGTCGCTGCGGCGTCCGCCGACCCGCCTCCCATCCCCCCAGCGATGGGAACGTGTTTCTCGATCTCGAGGCGAACGCCTCCGCGGTAGCCGGTCTTGCGTGCGAGCATCCGTGCCGCTTTGATCGCGAGGTTGCTGCCATCGACGGCGAGCGACGACGTGTCGATCGGGCCGGAGAAGGTCACGGAGAAATCCGGTGCCCGGTACGCCCGCACGTCTTCGTAGAGCGAGACTGCCTGGAATGCGGTCGCCAGGTCGTGGTAGCCGTCGTCCATCAATTCGCCGACCTTGAGGAAGACGTTGATCTTTCCTGGCGCCCGAGCGTGTGCGAAGGCCTGGGCGAGCGGAGCGGTCATGCAACAAACCTAACGCAGGGCGGCAGGCAGGGCTCCCCGGAGGGCATCCCTGGCCGCTGGCAGACTGTCCTCGGAGGCCAGCCCACCGAAGGTCAGGGTCACCGAGGTTTTCTCCCCAACACTCGGTGCCACGCGCGCGGTCACAGCGCTCCCATCGTCGAGTTTCCACCGGGCGCTGACGTACTTGCTCGCCGAGTTGACCGACACCGGCTGAGAGTCGAGCGCTGTCGAAACGGATGCCACGGTGGCGGCAAACGCCTCCGCCTGAGAGCCGGCGATACGACGCGACGCCGACACCTCAAAACTCCCGTCGGCTCGCTGCCCGGGGCGGCGACGCCCGATGTGCTGCTCGAAGTCGACGGTGATGTGCTGCGCCCACCAGCCGTCGACGCCGTGCTCGGTGACGAGCCAGCTCGCCGTTGCCGGGTGAGCCCACGTCGCGGCACCGGCCTCCGCGAGCGTCTCGCGCCAGTACTCTCTGGATCTGCCCGTCGCCGCGACGAGCGACTGGTCACCCGTGCTCACGCTCGAACGGGAGATCACCATCAGAGGCTGCCGACCTGGCGGGCGATCCCGAGGAAGTCGTGCACGGTGAGTTCTTCCCCACGCGCGGTGGGGGCGATCCCGGCCGCCGTCATGGCATCCGTCGCTGCAGCGGAACCGCCGAGGAGCTGGCCGAGTGACTGGCGCAGCATCTTGCGCCGCTGCTGGAAGGCGGCGTCGACGATCGAGAACGTGAGGACGCGTTCCTCTTCGGTACCGATGGCATCCTCTCGGCGGTCGAAGCCGACGAGGACGGAGTCGACGTTCGGTACCGGCCAGAACACCTGTCTGGAGACCGTTCCGGCTGTGCGCCAGGCGCCGTACCAGCTGGCCTTGACGCTGGGGCTGCCGTAGATCTTCGATCCGGGCTGGGCGGCGAGTCGGTGACCGACTTCGGCCTGCACCATGACGACGCCGGCACGAATGGAGTCGAAGTGCTCGAGCAGGTGCAGCAGTACGGGCACCGAGATGTTGTACGGGAGGTTGGCGACGAGCCTGGTCGGGTCGCCCTCGAGTTCGGTGATCCGCATGGCGTCGGCACTCACGACGGTGAGCGGGGCACCTGGCTGCATCAGTTCGACCGTTTTCGGGAGTTGCTCGGCGAGCCGGTGGTCGATCTCCACCGCGATGACGCTCGCTCCTGCCTCGAGGAGCCCGAGGGTGAGCGATCCGAGCCCTGGCCCGACCTCGACGACATGCTCGCCGGCGGTGACCCGGGCCACCTTGACGATTCGCCGCACCGTGTTGGCGTCGACGACGAAGTTCTGTCCGAGCTTCTTGGTGGGCTGAACATCGAGCAGTTCGGCGAGGTCACGGATTTCTGCGGGGCCGAGGAGGCTCATTCGCCGTCTTTCTGGTCGGGAGTGCCGTAGGGATTCGGCGGTGATGTGACGGGCTCGTCGTCCCAGTGCCCGTAGACGTACTCGGTGTTCGATGACACCTGGGCGGCGAGCATGGATGCGTCGGTGCCGAGGTAGTCGGCGATCCAGCGCACGGTGTGGGGAAGAAGAAACGGCGCGTTGGGTTTGCCGCGGTGCGGCATGGGGGTGAGGTACGGAGCATCCGTCTCGAGAAGGAGGAGATTTCTCGGCGCGACGTCGAGCGCGTCACGGAGGTTCTGCGCATTCTTGAACGTCGCGGTACCCGCGAAGGACATGAACCAGCCGTTGTCGGCGCACTCCCGCGCGAGTTCGGCCCCGCCGGAGAAACAGTGGAAGACGGTCCGTGTGGGAGCACCGACCCTGCGGAGCGTGGCGACAACGTCGTCGTGGGCATCGCGGTCGTGGATCTGCAGCGCGAGGTCGTGCTTCTTGGCGATCTCGATGTGCGCTTCAAACGCACGCTGCTGGGCCGATCGCCCCTCAACGCCCGTGCGGAAGTAGTCCAGCCCCGTCTCACCGATCGCGCGCACGCGTGGCCTGGCGGCGAGTTCGTCGATGACGGCGAGTGCGTCGTCGAGGGTGCCGTCAGCCTCGAGCCGGGGAGTCTCATTGGGGTGGATCGCAACGGCGGCGAGCATGCGCGGCTCGATCGCCGCTGTCTCGGCGCTCCAGATCGAGGTCTCGACGTCGGTACCGACCTGGACGATCCCGCGGACACCGACGCTCGACGCGCGGTCGAGGTGCTCCCGGTAGTCGAGTTCGCCCTCCGCGACCGGCCTGCCGGAGGTGACCGACGGGTCCAGGTGGGTGTGGTTGTCGTAGACGGGAACCAGGAGCGCTTCCGGCAGCGGCGGGTACCGAAGTTCCGGGCGCGCGGAAGCGGGATCAGTCATGGTTTCGACGGTACCCCACTTGCGTGGCGAACCTCACGGCGACGGGCTCAGCCGACAGCGGTTTCGATCCGCGGGAACAACGCTTCGAGCGCCGCGACCTGGGTGCCTGCCGGCAGCTGGCCCCATCGGCCAGCCTCGCGGAGTGGCTGGTTCTCGAGCGGGCCGAGAGCATCCGGTCCTCCGAGAGCCGTCCACAGCCGGGCCGTCGCCTCCGGCAGGACCGGTGAGAGCAGAACGGCGAGGGCACGCAGTCCGTCGACCGCGGTGTACAGGACCGTGCCGAGTCGTTCGCGGTTCGCCGGGTCCTTCGACAGCGCCCAGGGCTCCTGGTCGGTGATGTAACCGTTGAGCTCGTCGACGATCCGCCAGATCGCTGCGAGGGCGTCGTGCACGGCGAGCTTCTCGATCGATGCGTCCGCGAGGTCGGATGCCGCGGCGACGACGGCGTGGATCGCACGTTCCGCGTCGGTCGGTTCGCCTTCGGACGGAACGACCCCATCGAAGTAACGGCTGACCATCGCGACCACGCGCGACGCGAGGTTTCCGAATCCGTTCGCGAGCTCCGCCTGGTACCGCGCGGATAGGTCTTCCCAGCTGAACGAGCCGTCCTGCCCGAATGCGATCGCACGCATGAAGTAGTAACGGAAGGCGTCCGAACCGAACGTGTCGGTGATCTCGGTCGGCGCGATACCCGTGAGCTTCGACTTCGACATCTTCTCGCCACCGACGAGGAGCCAGCCGTGGCCGAACACCTGCTTCGGCACCTCGAGCCCTGCGGCCATGAGCATTGCAGGCCAGATCACGGCGTGGAAGCGGAGGATGTCTTTTCCGACGATGTGGGTCGCCGGCCAGCGCCGGGCGAATTCTTCGTCGTCCTGGCCGTAGCCGACGGCGGTGACGTAGTTGAGCAGGGCGTCGAACCAGACGTAGACGACGTGGGAGTCGTCCCACGGAACCTTGACACCCCAGTCGAAGCTCGACCGCGAGATGGACAGGTCGGAGAGGCCCTGCTTGACGAACTGGATGACCTCGTTGCGGGCGGAGTCGGGCTGGATGAAGTCGGGGCGCTCGTCGTACAGCGCGAGCAGACGGTCGGTGAAGTCGCTCATGCGGAAGAAGTAGTTCTTCTCCTTGAGCAGCTCGAGCGGCTTCGAGTGGATCGCACACACCTTCTGGCCCTCGAACGCACCGGTGCCGTCGACGATCTCCGACTGCGGCTTGAACTCTTCGCAGCCGACGCAATACAGCGCCTCATACTCACCCGAGTAGACGAATCCGGCGTCGTAGAGCCGCTGGAGGAACAGCTGCACGTTGGTTTCGTGGCGTTCGTCTGTCGTGCGGATGAAGTCGTCGTTCTCGATGTTGATGGTCGACAGCAGCGGCTTCCAGGCCTCGTTCACGAGCTTGTCTGCCCATTCCTTCGGCGTCTTGCCGTTGGCCGTCGCCGTGCGGAGGATCTTCTCACCGTGCTCGTCGGTTCCCGTGAGCGACCAGGTGTCGTCGCCGGCCTGGCGGTGCCAGCGGGCGAGAACATCCGCTGCGACCTCCGTGTAGGCGTGACCGATGTGAGGCGCATCATTCACATAGAAGATGGGCGTGGTGATGTAGAACGAATTGCCGCTGGCCATAGGAACAATCCTAGAGCCGCTGCCCGGCGTGTGACGCCGAAGCGTCCGCGAGATGCCCGGTTCCACGGGTGCTGGCGCTGGAACACCCGTGAGAGTGGGCGACTCGCGTCAGTTCTTCACGGCGAGCGCCGCCTGGTACAGCTCGCGTCTGCTGAGCCCGGTCGCCTCGGCCACCTGCGCCGTGGCATCCTTCAGGCGTTCGCCCGCTGTGACGAGTTCCAGCACCTGGACGACGCCGTCGTGCAGGTCGAACTCCCGTTTCTCGGCACCGGCGACGACGACACAGATCTCGCCGCGCACGCCCGCCCTGGCCCACTCGGCGAGTTCCGCAGCCGTTCCGCGCTTGACCTCCTCGAACATCTTCGTGAGCTCGCGGCAGACGACAACGCGCCGGTCGGCGCCGAAGACGGATGCCGCATCGGCGAGCGAGTCGGCGAGCCGGTTCGGGGATTCGAAGAAGACCATCGTGCGACGCTCGTGCTCGAGCAGCCGGAACGAGGTCACCCTGTCGCCGTGCTTGCGGGGCAGGAAGCCTTCGAACGTGAACCGGTCCGTCGGGAGGCCGGAGACGGCGAGCGCCGTGATGACGGCGCTCGGACCGGGCAGGACGGTGACCTCCACACCCGCGTCGACGGCCGCGACGACGAGGTGGTAACCGGGATCAGACACGGTCGGCATCCCGGCGTCGCTGAGCACGAGCAGGTCCGAGTCGCGCGCGAAGTCGATCAGCTCGGCCGACTTTTCGCGCTCGTTGTGCTCGTGGAGGCTCACCAGCCGCGGCTTGTGGGCGATACCGAGTCCCTTGAGCAGCTTCACCGTCGTCCGTGTGTCCTCCGCGGCGACCACCTCGGCCGAGCTGAGTGCGTCGACGAGGCGCTTCGACGCGTCCCCGAGGTTTCCGATCGGGGTCGCTGCGAGGATGATCATGACCCCAGTCTCCCACCCGCCATCGGCTGGGAGCTCGCTTGGTTAGCATTGCAGGGTGTCTGTCCCCTCTCGCGACCCGTTCGCCCCGGTCGCAACCGGGGACCCGGCCGCACCGGCGATGCCCGACGACATGCTTCCCGAAGAACGGGGCTCGCGGTTCGACGACTGGTCGAAGCGGATGCTGTCCACCCCGGCGAGAAGAACAGCCTGGTACTGGGGCGCTCCGATTCTCGTCACGCTTCTCGCCGGCATCCTGCGCATCTGGAACCTGGGGCACCCGAGTTCCCTCGTCTTCGACGAGACCTTCTATGTGAAGGACGCCTGGACCCTGCTGCAGAACGGCTACGAGTCGTCGTGGCCCGAGAACTCCGACCAAGCGTTCAACCGCGGCGAGACGTCCGGATATCTCGACGATCCGTCGTATGTCGTGCATCCGCCTCTCGGCAAGTGGCTCATCGCGCTGGGGCTCGCGGCATTCGGCGCCGGTGACAGTGTCGCCTGGCGCATCTCGACGGCCATCGTGGGAACGCTCGCCGTCCTCCTGCTCATGCTCATCGCGCGGAAGCTTTTCGCCTCGACACTTCTCGCCGTTCTCGCCGGATTCCTCTTCGCGATCGACGGGCAGGCGATCGTGATGTCGCGCGTTGCGGTGCTTGACAACTCCGTGATGTTCTTCGCCCTGCTCGGCTTCGGCTGTGTGCTGCTCGACCGGTCGTGGCACGACCGCGTCCTCGGAGAGCGCGTTGCCCGGCTGCGTGCTGCCGGGCGGGACCTAGCGTGGGGTCCGGTGATCTGGTGGCGGCCGTGGGTGCTCGCGGCCGGGCTGTGCTTCGGCCTCGCGTCGAGCGTCAAATGGAGTGGCCTGTACTTCCTCGCCGCTTTCGGGCTGTATCTGATCGTCGTCGACGCACTCGCACGACGGCGGCTCGGCCTTGGCCTGTGGACGAGCGCGTCTGTACTCAAACAGGGCCCGGCGACGTTCCTTCTGTTCGTCCCCCCGGCCCTCGCCGTGTATCTCGCGAGCTGGACCAACTGGTTCGTCTCCGACAACGCGTACTACCGCACCTGGGCCGAGCAGTCGTCGAACGCCTGGACAGGGGCTCTCGCGTGGGTGCCGCCGGCCTGGCAGAGTTTCCTGCACTACCAGCAGTCGATCTACACGTTCCACGTCGGCTTGAGCGCGTCACACCCGTACGCCGCGGACCCGCTCGGCTGGCTCACCCTCACTCGCCCCACGAGCATGTGGTACGCCTCCCCGGATGCCGGCTCGCCCGGTTGCGCCGTCGAACCCTGTTCGCAGGCGATCACGTCGATCGCGAATCCGCTGATCTGGTGGGCCGGCGTCGCGGCGCTCCTCTACCTCGTGTACCGGCTGGCCCGATACCGCGAGTGGCGGGTGGGACTGATCCTCATGGGGATCGTCGCGGGTTACCTGCCGTGGTTGCTGTACACCGAACGAACGGTGTTCCAGTTCTACACGATCGTCTTTCTGCCGTACGTCATACTCGGCCTCGTCTTCGTCTGCGGGCTGATCCTCGGATCGCCCGGCGACGAAACCTGGCGGCGGAGCCGCGGCATCTCGCTCACCGTTCTCTTCGTCGCAGCCGCTGCCCTCGTCAGCGCCTTCTGGTATCCGCTCTGGTCAGCGACGACCGTCCCGTACTGGTTCTGGATGCTGCACTCCTGGTTGCCGTCATGGGTGTGACGACGACCAGCGCCGGGCCGTCCGTCTGGCGCTCCCGCGTGCCCGGGCTCCTCCTCGCCGGAGCTGCCGTTGTGGTCGCCGCCGGGGTTCACCAGCTTCTCCCGTCACTCCCGCTGCTCACCGTTTGTGTGGTTCTCGGCATCGCCTGCGGACAGGTGCCGTCGATCCGCAGCCGGCTCGACGGCATCCTTGCGCCGGGGATCGCGTTCTCCGCCCGCCGCCTGATGCGCATCGGAATCGTGCTGCTGGGATTGAAGCTCAGCCTGATCGATGTCGCCGGGCTCGGCTGGGGCGTCTTCGTGTCGACGGTCGCCGTCGTGATGCTGAGCTTCGCCGGAACGTGGGCGCTCGGCAAACTGTTCCGCCTCCCCGGGCACGAGCCGCTTCTTCTCGCCACCGGGTTCGCCATCTGCGGTGCGAGTGCCATCGGTGCGATGGCCGGGGTCGTCAAAGCGAAGAGCTCGGAGCAGGCACCACCGATCGCCCTCGTCACGCTCTGTGGGACACTCGCCATCTTCGTGCTCCCGGTCGCCTGGCATCCGCTCGGCCTCACGAACGTCGAATTCGGGCACTGGGTCGGAGCGGGCGTTCATGACGTCGGGCAGGTCGTCGCAACGGCTCAACTCGCCGGGAGCGGCGCTCTCGCCGTCGCCCTTGTCGTCAAGCTGACGCGCGTGCTGCTTCTCGCCCCGATCGTCGCGGTGGCCGGAGTCGTCGAACGCAGAAGGGCAGTCAGCGAGGGAGCGACCCGCCCGCCGATCGTCCCGTTGTTCGTCGCGGGATTCGTCGCCGCGATCCTTCTCAGGACGTTCGTGCCCATCCCCGATCCCGTCCTCGACGCGGCCGACACCGTCCAGGGCGTCCTGCTCGCTTTCGCGCTCTTCGCGCTCGGAGCGTCGGTGAATCTGCGCCGCCTCGTCACAACGGGATGGCGCGCCCTCGTCGTCGGATTACTCGCGTGGCTGCTCATCGCCGGACTCGCTCTCGCGGCCGTCTCGCTCGTCGGGTAGGAGCCGCGCCTCTTCGCGTCACAGTGTTACGACGGCGGGTCACGTGCCCGAGCCGAGCGGCTAGCCTCGATGACATGGCAGATCGCGAATACGGCTTCCGCACCAGGGCAATCCATGCGGGCAACATCCCCGACTCGGCGACGGGTGCGCGCGCGCTTCCGGTGTACCAGTCGACGGCTTTCGTCTTCGACGACACGACGGATGCCGCTGCGCGATTCGCCCTGCAGAAGTACGGAAACATCTACTCCAGGCTCGCGAACCCCACCGTCGCGAGCTTCGAGGAACGGGTCGCGAGCCTCGAAGGCGGCCTCGGCGCCGTCGCGACGGCATCCGGTCTCTCCGCGCAGTACATCACCTTCGCGAGCCTTGTCGGCGCCGGAGACCACATCGTGGCATCCGCGAACCTCTATGGCGGGTCGATCACCCAGCTCGACGTGACGCTGCGGCGGTTCGGGGTGGAAACCACATTCGTGCGTTCCTCGAACCCCGAGGACTACGCAGCGGCGATCACCGACAAGACCAGGCTGATCTTCGCCGAGACGATCGCGAACCCGTCCGGTGAGATCGCCGACATCGAGGGTCTTGCCGATGTCGCGCACGCCCACGGCCTGCCCCTGGTCATCGACTCGACCATCGCGACGCCGTACCTCAACCGGCCGATCGAGTGGGGAGCGGACATCGTCACGCACTCGGCGACGAAGTTCCTCGGCGGGCACGGCACGACCCTTGGCGGTGTCGTCGTCGAGAGTGGACGGTTCGATTGGAGCGGGGAGAAGTTCCCGCTGTTCGATCAGCCGGTTCCGAGCTACGGGGGTCTTCAGTGGTCCGGCAACTTCGGTGAGTATGCCTTCCTGACCCGCTTGCGCGCCGAGCAGCTGCGCGACATCGGCCCCGCACTCTCCGCGACGTCGGCCGCCGCTCTCGCGCAGGGAGTCGAGACCCTGTCCTACCGGATGCAGGCCCACGTCGAAAACGCCAGGACCGTGGCGACCTGGCTCGAGCAGGACTCACGGATCGAAGCGGTGTACTGGGCCGGCCTCGAGTCGCACCCGCACCACGACCGCGCGAAGAAGTACCTGCCCAAGGGTGCCGGAAGCGTGTTCAGCTTTGTCGTCAAGGGCGGCCGCACGGTCGGACGCAAACTCATTGAATCCGTCGAGCTCGCGAGCCACGTCGCGAACATCGGCGACACGAAGACCCTGATCATCCACCCGGCGTCGACGACGCACGCCCAGCTCACCGAGCAGCAGCTCACCGACGCGGGCGTCCTCCCCGGCGTGGTGCGGCTCAGTGTGGGTATCGAAGACGCCGATGACATCATTTATGATCTCGATCAGGCACTCGGCCAGGCAGTGGAGGCGTAATCGTGTCGGATCTTGTGACCACTCAGCTTCAGAACGGTCTGACCTGCTCGCTCCCGGCGAACTCACCCCTCGCGAGACTGCTCAAGACCCAACGCACGTGGGTGGGACCTGACGCGAAAGAGCGCCTCGGCATCCTGCGGGCAGCAACATCGGTCGCCATCGTCGGTGCATCGCCGAACCCCGCGCGCTCGAGCTACTTCGTCGGCACCTACCTGTTGCAGTCGAGCGGCTACCGGGTCTACTTCGTGAACCCGAACGCCGACGAGATCCTCGGGCAGAAGGCCTACCCCGACCTCGCTTCGCTGCCCGAGGTACCTGACATCGTCGACGTCTTCCGCAAGGCCAGCGACATCCCCTCCGTGATCGACGACGTCCTTGCCGTTGGTGCGAAGACGGTGTGGGTGCAGCTCGGTATCTGGAATGAGGATGCCGCCCGTTACGGCGAAGAGAACGGCCTCACGGTGGTCATGGATCGCTGCATCAAGGTTGAGCACGCCCGGTTCCACGGCGGCCTCAACCTGTTCGGGTTCGACACCGGCCAGATCAGTTCGAAGAAGGGCCTTCGCTGACCGCCGTTCCCCGCAGATTTGCTGCGCTCGGACCGCCGTCAGTGCCGTTTTCGTGCAACCGATGGCGTTCGGACCGCGCAGACTGCCCGATCAGATCTCTTCCGGCATAGAGTAGCCGTGAGTTCTGGATGGCGCGAGGAGGCGGCATGACGGCGTATGTTTCTGCGTTCGACCTGTTTTCCATCGGCATCGGTCCGTCGAGCTCGCACACCGTCGGCCCCATGCGCGCCGCCCTCGACTTCACCGGGCGGCTCGAGGCATCCGGGCGTCTGAACGAGGTGGAGCGCATCACCTGTGTTCTGTTCGGGTCGCTGGGGTCCACCGGCATCGGCCATGGCACGCCAGACGCCGTCGTCGCCGGGCTCTCCGGCGCTCGGCCCGAGACGTGCGATCCCGCCATCGTGAGAAGCGCCTGGTCGGAGCTCTCCCCCGGCAGCACGATTCTCGTGCGCGGATCGCACCCTCTCCGCTTCGACAAGGAAGACATCAGCTTCGAACCGCGCACACGGCTGCCCGGCCACCCGAATGCGCTGACCCTGTCCGCCTGGTCATCCGGCGCTGAACCGGTGGCGTGCGAAACCTACTACTCGGTCGGCGGCGGATTCATCCGCCGGGAAGGCGAGGATCTTTCGGCGCGTCCCGCTCCGGCGTACCCGTTGCCGTTCGCGACGTCGGCAACACTTCTCGCCCTGTGTGCCGAGCACGGCCTGCGCATCGACGAGGTCGCCCGGCGGAACGAGGAGGCGGTGCGCGCGGCCGGAGAGGTCGACGCGGGGCTCGATGCCATCTGGGCGGCGATGGACCAGTCGGTGCAGAACGGTCTCGCCGGTCGGGGCGTCCTGCCGGGAGGGCTCAAGGTGAAACGCCGGGCGGCGGCGGTTCGCGATCATCTGGAGGCCGCCGAGGCCGAAAGCGGGCGCGAACTCGCGAGCGAGTGGCTTCACTCGTTCGCCCTCGCGGTCAACGAGGAGAACGCAGCGGGGGGACGCGTCGTCACCGCACCGACGAACGGTGCGGCCGGGATCATTCCCGCTGTCGCGTCGTACTACCTGCGGTTCGTCCCTGGGGCGTCAGCCGACGGCATCCGTCGTTTCCTTCTCACCGCCACCGCGATCGGCTCACTGTTCAAGGCGAATGCGTCGATTTCCGGTGCCGAAGGCGGTTGCCAGGCCGAGGTCGGCTCGGCCTGCGCGATGGCGGCCGGTGCCCTCTGCGCCGTTCTCGGCGGCACTCCGGGGCAGGTCGAGAACGCGGCGGAGATCGCAATGGAGCACCACCTCGGCCTCACCTGCGACCCGGTCGGCGGGCTCGTTCAGGTGCCGTGCATCGAACGCAACGCCATCGCGTCGACCACGGCGGTGAGCGCCGCCCGCCTCTCGCTACACGGCGACGGAACGCACCTCGTGTCGCTCGACCAGGTGATCGAGACGATGCGGCAGACCGGCATCGATATGTCGACGAAGTACAAGGAAACCAGCGAAGGCGGCCTCGCCGTCAACGTGATCGAATGCTGACTCAGACCTTTTCGGGCAGCCGACAGGTGAAGTTTTCGCAGAGATAGGCGACCCGCGCCCCGTTCTGCGGCGTCCTGGCATCGAACAGCTCGAACCCGGCAGCCGCGAACGCCGCTGCCTGCTGCTCGGTCACGAGCGCCGTCACGTCCGTCGGGCGGGTCCGGATCGTCGCGGGCAGCTCCTGTGCGGGTGATGAGCCATCCGGGCTCACCACAACCAGCTGGACAGGAGTGCGGGTCAGTCGCGACAGCAACGCGAGCGATGTGCCGAACGACAGCGGATTGGCGAGCGCAAGCTCGCTGATCGGTTCGAGCGCCGAAACCGCAGCATCGAGGTAACGTCGATCCCCCGTCACCGAATGGAGGCGCCAGGCCGCCGTTGCACACGAACTGATGCCGGACGGATACGCCCCTTCGGACGGGTCCCCGGCGAGCACGATTCCGGCAGCCGCGAGGATGGGATCGCCCCCGCCCGGCTCGGCGAAGACCGTCCCAGCGGCGTCTCCGGCGGTGAGGACGTCATCCACGAGGGCCCGCGCTTCGACGGCATACGACGTTTCTCCGGTGGCCGCGGCCAGGTTCAGGAGACCGGAGGCGAGCATCCCGTAGTCCTCGAGCGCCGCCGGAGCGCTCGATCGCCGTTCGGCCACCGAAGCACGCACGAGCCGGCCGTCCGGCGTGCGATGGTGGGCGAGCACATGATCGGCCGCTGCGCGAGCCGAGTCCAGCCAGTCCACCCGGTCGAAGACGACAGCAGCACGCGCGAGGGCGCCGATCGCGAGCCCGTTCCAGCCGGCGAGGACCTTCTCGTCGAGGGCGGGCGGTTCCAGTTCTTCCCGCCCGGCAGCATCGCGGGCGTAGTAGCCGCCTTCGGATCGTGCGCCGTCGATCACGGACTCCGAGTCCTGTGCACTCGCGAACCCGCCAGACGGCAGCTGCAGCACATCGCCGAGGAACCGGGCGATACCGGCCGCCGTCTCGGCTGCCCAGTTCCTGGCGGGGTCATGAGCCCATGCCGTCGCGTATGCATCGAGCAGGATGGCGTTGTCGTACAGCATCCGTTCGTAGTGGGGATCGCTCCAGTCGCGTTGAGTCGCGTAGCGGAAGAAGCCGCCCTCGACCGCGTCGCGCAACGGCGACGCTGCCATCTTCTCGAGCGTTCGGGCGCCGAGTTCCATGCCCACCTCGGTGTCGAGCAAGAAGTTCACCGCGGGGGCGACGGGGAATTTCGGCGCGGCACCGAATCCGCCGAACTGAAGGTCTTCAGAATCAGCGATCCGTTTCACCGCTGCGTCGATGTCCGCCGGCGCGGGCAGCGCCCCGCCCTCCGGAACGGGTGACGAAGCGATCGCGTCACCGATCGCGCGAGCGTTCTGCAGAACCTCGGTGCGCCGGTTCGTCCACGCGTCGAGGACGGCGGCGAGCAACTGCCGGAAGGACGGATGCCCCTGGATCGGCACCGGCGGATAGTAGGTTCCCGCGTGGAACGCAACGCCCTCACTCGTCGTGAAGATGCTGAGCGGCCAGCCGAGCTGGCGGGTGAAGGCCGCGGCCTGGGCGATGTAGCTCGCGTCGACTCCCGGGTGCTCCTCGCGGTCGACCTTGATGCTCACGAAGTTGTCGTTGAGCACCGCCGCGATCTCGGGGTCGCGGAACGACTCCCTCGCCATGACGTGACACCAGTGGCAGGTCGAGTAACCGATGGAGATGAAGACGGGAACGTCACGGGCGGATGCCTCGTCGAACGCATCCTGCCCCCACTCGCGCCAGTCGACGGGGTTGTCGGCGTGCGCACGAAGATACGGGCTGAGGGAGGTGGCGAGCCGATTGACCATGCGCCCAGCCTAGGCTCGGTACCGGCCTCGCTACCAGGCTCCGACGTATGCGGACACGGCGTCCCGGTCGCGGTTGGAGCTGCGCACGAACGGCAGCCCGCGCAGAACGGCAAGGTCGACGCGTCCTTTCACAGCGTCCGAGGTGAGGGTGTACTCGGTGAAGTCGCTGGTGGAGGCATAGACGCCGATGGGCAGAGTCAGGGCCTGGAAGAACCCGAAGAGTGGACGGAACTGGTGCTCGAGCATGAGCGCGTGACGTTCACCGCCCCCGGTTGCGGCGAGCAGTACCGGCTTGTCCACGAGCGCGTACTGGCCGACGAAGTCGAACAGGTGCTTGAACAGCCCGGTGAAGGAACCGCGGTAGACCGGGCTCGCAACGATGAGGAGATCGGCTTCTTCGATGCGACGCAGTTCGTCTTCGACGGAGGACGGCAGGTCATCCCGGGTGAGCGCGCCGGCGAACTCCGGTCCGATGTCGCTGAGCTCGATCACGTGTCTCGAGATCTCCTGGTGTTCGGCGATCTCATCGAGGATGGCCGCGACGAGCACGCTCGTCTTCGATGGGGCGTGGAGGCTTCCGCTGACAGCGACGACTCTCAGGGGGCGGTTGCGGGTGTTCTCGGCCATGCTGCGACGCTACGCCGGTTGGCGGGCGCCGTGCCAGACGACTGAAACACGGCGTAACCGGGGATCACGCGGCGCGGATCAGGTTCTTCTCCCCGGCGCGGATCGGCGTGGCGAATCGGTTGCCGGCGGGCGGAAGCGGGCAGACGTAGAAGTCGCTGAACGCGCACGGGGGCAAGTACGCCCGGTTGAAGTCTGCGATCACCGTTCCGTCCGCAACGGGGAGGGCGAGGTCGAGGAACCGGAAGCGATAGCTCTCCTCGCCGCTCGTTCCGTCGGAGAAGACCGCGTGAAGGCGCCCTCGTTCGAGCGTCACGGTAAGCGAGACCGGCCCGTCGGCGAGATCGAGGTCGACGAAACCGGCGGGGGCATCCTCGGAACGATGTCCGTCGATGGTCGTGAATTCGACGCTCGCGTCCGGCGCCGCCGGGCGGAACCGTCCGGAGATCACGAAGCTCTCGCTCGGTTCGAACGCATCGATGCCGCCGAGCGCCACACGGGACGGTGCTTCCGGGTCGAGGAGGCGAAGCGCGAGAGCGCCATCCCGCTCGAAGTAACGCAGACGCTTCTCACCCCACTCGATGTCCTGACCCGCGGTGAGGGTGACGGTGTCTTCCTCGATCACATCGATGGGGCGTCCGCCCTGCAGGAGCGTGAGGCCGGTGAGCTCATGCCCCGAGCCGACGATCCCTTCAGGTGCAGCGTGCCATCTGCCCGGAACGCCCTCGAGCTCGGATGGTGCGCCTGCGAGCCAGTGGGTCGCAACGAGCGACGCGACGCCGAGCGGGGAACCGGTCCCCCGCTCCCGCGCCTCGTGCCAGGTGGCCCAGTCAGCGGCGAAACTGTCGGTGCTGGAGTCGAACGTGTCAGGCAGTGCCATTGAAATTCTCCGGTCAGTTGACGTCGTTCGGGTGAGACCCGACCCGGCCGTCGCGCTCGAGAGCGGTGATCGCGGCCATCTCGGCATCCGTCAGTTCGAAGTCGAAGAGGTCGAGGTTCTCCGCGATCCTGGCCCGACTGTTGGACTTCGGGAACACGATGATGCCGTTCTGCAGGTGCCAGCGGAGGACCACCTGGGCTGGCGTCTTGTCGTGTGCCGACGCGGCATCCGTCACACTTGGCTCATCGAACAGCGGGTATTTGCTCTGGCCGAGCGGCCCCCACGACTCGATCTGAATGCCGTTCGCCCGCGAGAATTCGACGACCTCGCGCTGCTGGAGCGCGGGGTGCAGCTCGATCTGGTTGACGGCGGGAACCGTGCCACCGTCGGCGAGCAGATTCTCGAGGTGCTCGACGAGGAAGTTGGAGACACCGATCGATGTCGCCTTCCCGTCGGCCTGGATCTGCTGCATCGCCTTCCAGCTCTCGCGGTACAGGTCGCGCTGCGGCGTCGGCCAGTGGATGAGGTAGAGGTCGACGGCGTCGAGGCCCAGCTTTTCGAGGCTCGCGTCGATGGCGTCGTGCGCCGACTGGGTGCCCTGGTCGTCATTCCACAGCTTGGTCGTGATGAACAGGTCTTCACGGGGGATGCCGCTGGCTGCGATCGCGCGCCCGACCCCCTCCTCGTTGCCGTAGATCGCCGCCGTGTCGATGTGGCGGTAACCGAGTTCGAGGGCATCGCTCACGATGCGCTCGGTCTCTGCAGGGTCGACCTTGAACACGCCGAAGCCGAGCTGCGGGATGGTTGCGCCTGAATTGAGGGAAAGTACCGGACCGGTCCACGTTGTCGTCATTGCTCCAGCTAACCACCCTTGCGGCGCGCGTGGCACCTGTCGCTGCGCCTCTTCGCCGTCAGCGGAATCGGCGCTCCTGACTCGAGTTGTTGGGATATTCGGGTGACGGATGCCCCACACCCGCGACACCGGGCAACGCGCGGGCAGTGTGTCCTACGATGGAGGGCTATGTCTTTCACGATCTCCTATCCTCCCGAGCTGCCCGTCAGCCAGATGAAGGACGAGATCAAAGAGGTTCTTCGCGATCACCAGGTCGTCATCGTCGCTGGCGCCACCGGGTCGGGCAAGACCACCCAGTTGCCGAAGATCCTTCTCGAACTCGGCCGCGAGTCGATCGCGCACACCCAGCCGAGACGGCTCGCCGCCCGGACCATCGCCGAGCGCATCGCCGAAGAGCTCGGTGTCGAGCTCGGTGGCGTCGTGGGCTACCAGGTGCGGTTCACCGACCAGGCGGGAAAGGACACGAAGGTCAAACTGATGACCGACGGCATCCTGCTGAACGCGATTCACCGCGACCGGATGTTGCGTTCCTACGACACGATCATCATCGACGAGGCACACGAGCGCAGCCTCAACATCGACTTCCTGCTCGGCTACCTCAAACAGTTGCTCCCGAAGCGCCCGGACCTGAAGGTCGTCATCACGTCGGCGACAATCGACCCTCAGAGCTTCTCGCGCCACTTCGATGACGCGCCGATCGTCGAGGTGTCAGGGCGGACGTTCCCCGTCGAGATCCGGTACCGGCCTCTCGTCGCAGACGCGCCTGCCGAGGACGACGACCAGGACGACGCATCCGACACCGAGCCCGACCGCGACCCGATCGATGGGATCACGGCGGCACTCGACGAACTCGCTCAGGAGTCGATGGGCGACGTCCTCGTCTTCCTCAGCGGCGAGACCGAGATCCGCGACACCGCGGACGCCCTCCGTGCTCGCTACGCATCCGGAGGCGCCGGTGTCACCGAAGTCCTCCCGCTGTACGGGCGGCTGACGAGCGCCGAACAGCACCGCGTCTTTCGGCCGAGCGCGATCGCCGGGGTTCGCCGCCGTATCGTGCTCGCCACCAACGTCGCCGAGACGAGCCTTACCGTCCCTGGCATCAAGTACGTCATCGACGCAGGCACGGCGAGGATCTCCCGCTACAGCGTGCGCTCCAAGATCCAGCGGCTGCCGATCGAGGCGATCTCGCAGGCATCCGCGAACCAGCGTTCAGGTCGATCCGGCCGCACGAGTGACGGCATCGCGATCCGGCTCTACTCCGAGCAGGACTTCGGAGCCCGGCCGGAGTTCACCGAACCGGAGATCCTCCGCACCAACCTGGCCGCCGTCATCCTGCAGATGGTGTCGCTGGGCCTCGGCGACATCGCCGCATTCCCGTTCCTCCAGCCGCCGGACTCGCGCGGCATCAAGGATGGGATCGATCTGCTTCGGGAGCTCAACGCCATCACCGTGGCGGAGGGAAGAACGCCGACGCTCACGCGCGTCGGGCGGGACCTTTCGCGGTTGCCGATCGACCCGCGCTTCGCCCGGATGGTCGTCGAATCGAAACGCCACGGAGTCTCTCGCGAGGTGATGGCGATCGTCGCCGCCCTCACCATCCAGGACCCGAGGGAACGCCCGCTTGAACGCCGGGCCCAGGCCGACGAGCAGCATGCCCGCTTCGTCGATCCGACGAGCGACTTCCTCTCGCTGCTCAACCTCTGGAACTATCTGGAGGACAAGCAGAAAGAACTCGGTTCCAGCGCATTCAGGCGCCTGTGCAAGAACGAGTACCTCAACTATCTGCGGGTTCGCGAGTGGCAGGACGTCGTCCGCCAGCTTCGCCAGCTGTCGAAACCCCTCGGCCTCACGCTCGGCGACCGCACGATCAACCCGGACGGCATTCACAAGTCGCTCCTCGCCGGCCTCCTCTCCCACATCGGCTTGAAGGATGCCGCGGCAGCGGCGGCGAATTCGGCTCGCGGAAAGGGCGCTCGACCCGCGCCGCCGAAAAAGGGTGACTACATCGGCGCGAGGCAGACTCGGTTCGTGATCTTCCCCGGTTCCGCACTCGCGAAGAAGCAACCGAATGCGATCATGGCTGCCGAACTCGTGGAGACCTCCCGGCTGTTCGCCCGCACCAACGCCGCCATCGACCCGGCGTGGGCTGAATCCATCGCGGGCGACCTCGTCAAGCGCAGTTACTCGGAGCCGCACTGGGAGAAGGGCCAGGGGGCGGTCGTCGCGTGGGAGAAGGTCATGCTTTTCGGGCTCGCCATTATTCCGCGCCGCCGCGTGCAGTACTCCCGCATCGATCCGGAGCTCTCTCGCGAACTGTTCATCCGGCACGCGCTCGTCGAGGGTGAATGGGACTCACCCCAGGCGTTCGACCGCGCCAATCGCAAGCTCCGGAAGGAACTCGCCGAACTCGAGGAGCGCACGCGGCGTCGTGACATCCTGTTCGACGACGAGGCCGTTTTCGACTTCTACAACTCACGCATCCCCGCCGACGTGTTCTCGACCCGCAGTTTCGAGGGATGGTGGCGCGACGCGAAGAAAGCCACGCCGAATCTGCTCACCATGCGGCAGGAAGACCTGTTGCCAGACGACGCACCCGAAGTCGATGAAACCGAGTTCCCACCGGTGTGGAGACAGGGCGATCAGAAACTCAGCCTCCGCTACCGGTTCGAACCGGGCGCAGAGGACGACGGGGTCACGGTGCAGGTACCGCTTCCGCTGCTCCCGCGCCTCTCCCCCGCCGGGTTCGACTGGCAGGTACCCGGCCTGCGCCAGGACCTTGTCACGGCCATGATCAAGTCGCTGCCGAAGGCGATCCGTCGCAACGTCGTGCCGGCAGCCGACTGGGCACGCAAGCTCATGGCCGAGTTGCCGGCGTCGCCGCCGCAACCGGCACCGCAGGCGACGAACCACGACACGCTCGCGGCCCACCTCGCCATCGCGATCAAGCGACTCTCCTATATGCCGATCGAAGCATCTGACTTCGACCTGTCCCGGATACCCGGGCACCTTCGGGTGACATTCCGGGTCGTCGACGACAAGGGGCGTCAGGTCGCGGCGGGTAAGGACCTCCAGGACCTGCAACGCCGGCTTGCGTCACGAACCAGGGAAAGCGTCGCCAAGGTCGCAGAGGCGACGCCGAATGCCCTCGAGCGCTCGGGGATCACCCGCTGGGACTTCGACGAACTTCCCCGGTATGTCGATACCCGCCATGCCGGAAACACGATCCGCGGATACCCCGCGCTCGTCGATGATCGAACCTCCGTGTCCATCCGGATCATGGCCACCGAGGCGGACCAGCGCCGGGCAATGCCAGGCGGGGTCCGGCGCCTGCTGCTGCTCGCCATTCCGTCGCCCGTGACGTACGTGCAGCAGCATCTCACGTCGGCCGAAAAACTGGTTCTCGCCACAAGCCCGTACCCGTCTACCCAGGCCCTCTTCGACGACTGCCTCGTCGCGTGCATCGACGACGTCCTCTTCCGCGTATCGACCGACGGATGCATCTTCATGCGGGCCGAGTTCGAGATGGTTCGCGACCGGGTGTCTGGCGCGATGATGAACACGATGTTCGACACCGTCTCGCTCGTCGCGAAGGTCCTCAGCGCCGCCCGTACGGCAGAGAAGGCGATCAAGCGAGCGACGAGCCTCAACCTGCTTCCCGCTCTGTCGGATGCGACCGCCCAGCTGAACGGACTCGTCTTCGCCGGATTCGTGTCTGCGACCGGCAGCGGCCGGCTGGCATCCCTGCGCCGTTACCTGGCGGGGATCGCCCACCGCGCGGAGAAGCTGCCGGACAACCCGAGCCGGGACCGGGTCTGGATGAACGAGATCCAGGCTGCGACAGAGCTGTTCGAAGCGGCCGGCGGCAGCATTCCGCTCGACCCGTTCGCTCCGCCGCACCTCGTCAAGGCGCGCTGGATGCTCGAGGAACTACGGCTCAGCCTGTTCGCGCAGAGCATCGGCGCCGCCGAGACCGTGTCGCTGCAGCGGATCCGGAAAGTGCTCGCCGGCTAGAGGACCTTCGACAGGAACGACTGGGTGCGCTGGTGCTTCGGGTTGTTCAGCACATCGCGGGGATCACCGGACTCCACGATCACGCCGCCATCCATGAAGAACAGCGAATCGCCCACCTCGCGGGCGAAGCCGATCTCGTGGGTGACAACGATCATCGTCATGCCGGACTCAGCCAGGCCCTTCATGACATCGAGCACCTCGCCGACCAGTTCGGGGTCAAGAGCGCTCGTCGGCTCGTCGAACAGCATCAGCTTCGGGCTCATTGCGAGTGCTCGGGCGATGGCGATGCGCTGCTGCTGCCCACCGGACAGGTGAGCGGGATACACCTTGGCTTTGTGGGCCAGGCCCACGCGTTCGAGCAGTTCGTACGCTGTTGCGACCGCATCAGCCTTCTTGATTCCCTTGACCCGGGTCGGCGCCTCGATGATGTTCTCGAGCACCGTCATGTGCGGGAACAGGTTGAATGACTGGAAGACCATCCCGATGTCGGCGCGCTGCTTCGATACCTCTGATGGCGACATCTCGTACAGTTTGTCGCCGCGCTGCCGGTAGCCGATCAGGTCGCCGTCGACGGAGAGACGGCCGCCGTTGATGGCTTCGAGGTGGTTGATGCACCGGAGGAACGTCGACTTGCCGGATCCACTGGGCCCGATGAGGCAAGCCACCTCGCCACGCTTGACCGTGACGGAGATGTCCTTGAGGACCTCGTGGGTGCCGTAGCTTTTGACGATGTGGTCCGCGTGGACCATCGGAACGTCTGTCATTGGTGCTCCCTCTTCGGCGGCGGAACGGTGTTCGAGTCGCCCGTCTCTGGTGTGCCGGCCACCGTGGCGACGGATCCGGTTTCGACGGGGTCGGTCTCCGGTGCCCGCTGAGGCGCCACGCCGCGCCCGTAGTACTTCTCGAGGTAGTGCTGCCCGACCATGAGGATGCTCGTGACCAGCAGGTACCAGATGCTTGCGACGATGAGCAGCGGAACCGTTGCGTAGATCTGCGCAGATATCGCCCTCGTTCGCGCGTACAACTCGAGCGAGAAGCCGAGCGCCGTGACGAGCGACGTCGTCTTCAGCATCGAGATGACCTCGTTGCCGGTCGGCGGGATGATCACCCGCATCGACTGCGGAACCACGATCCGAAGCATGGTCTGACGCCAGCTCATGCCGAGAGCGCGCGCTGCTTCATCCTGTCCACGCGGGACGCTGAGGATGCCGCCACGCACGATCTCCGCCATGTACGCAGCCTCGTTGAACGCGAGACCGAGGACCGCGAGCCAGAACAAATCGATGGCTTCAAACGGAGAGACCGTGAAGAACTCGATGTCGGTGAACGGCACTCCCACGCTCACGGAGCGATAGATGGTGCCGAGCAGACCCCAGAAAACCAGTTGGACGTACACCGGGGTGCCGCGGAACAGCCAGAGGTAGGCCCACGACACAGCCTTGAGGACCGGGTTGTCGCTGAGCCGCATCACGGCCAGGAGCAACCCCATGACAATCGCCAGGACCATCGCGAAGATGGTCAGGGCGAGAGTGATGAGAGCCGCCTGGCTGATCCGGCGGTCGAGCAGGTACTGTCCGACGAGCGGCCACTGGTAGGCCTCCCGGGTGGCGGCATCCCAGACGAACAGAACGACGAGCAGCAGGATGACGACAGCGAGAGCCGTGCGGATCGGGTGCCGAAGCTTGACCGCCTTGATCGGTTCGGTTGCGGGGTCCACTATCGTCAGCCGGCGTTGACCGTTGCCTCGGTCACGGCTCCGGCCTCGACGCCCCACTCGGAGAGGATGTCGAGGTAGGTGCCGTCATCCATGAGTGCCTGCATCGCTGCCTGAATGGCCTCCACCAGGTCGCCGTCCTTCTCGATGACGACGCCGTACGGTGCAGCATCGAAGACGTCGCCGCTGAGGACGAGCTTCTCCTCCGACTGGGCGACGCCGTACTGAATGATCGGCGAGTCACCGAGCAGGTAGTCGGCGCGACCGAGGACTGCGTTGTTCGTCGCTTCGTCCTGTCCGTCCGACTTGAGCATGTCGACGGCCGCCTTGCCCTCGGCGACGCAGGCGTCGCTCTCAGCCTGGAGGAACTGCTCCGAGGTCGTGGACGCCTGGATGGCGATGGTCACGCCGCAGTATTCGGTGAGGTCCGGAGCATCCGCGCCCTTGGCGAACTGGAGTCCCGCGTTGTAGTAGTCGACGAAGTCGACCTGTGCCTGGCGTTCGGCGTTGTCGGTGAAGCTCGACCAGCCGAGGTCGAGTGTTCCACCGGCGACCTTCGGGAGGATGGCGTCGAAGAGCGACTTTTCCCATTCCACCTCGAGGCCGAGCTTGGCTGCGACAGCCTCGGCGAGTTCTGCGTCCCAGCCGGTGACCGATCCGTCGTCTGCTTCGAACTCGTTGGGGGCGTAGCTGGCGTCGACGCCGATCTTCAGCACACCTGCCTCGGCGATGTCATCGGGAACGAGGTTGGCGAGCTCTTCATCAGCGCTGACGGAGCCGCCGGCACTCGAGCCACCGGTGGGGGCTTCCTCATTGTTCACGCAGCCGGTCAGCACGAAGGCCGCTGCTGCCGCGAGTGCGAAGGGTGCGAGGAGGGATTTTCTGCGCATGGTTCTGTTCCTTAAAGGTCGCTACGTCTACCGTGACGGTACACCGAGACTAACTCAACTGGCGGCAGGCGCTTCGCGCGCGAAACCAAGTTGTAACCGGCCGCGCCCCTAGCGCAATCATCTCCCACAGGCCATGATGGGCTCGTCGAGGGTGTGCGGGCAATCAGTGAGGATCAATGCGCATGACGTCAGCGGACCGGCCGTCCTCTTCGGGCCCCGCAGATCTCCGCCTGCACGCCCTCACCGCTTCTGCTGCCGACCTCGCTGGACAATTCGCTCTCGCCCCGTTGCTTGCCCGTATTCTTCGCCACGCGATCGACCTGCTCGGGTGCGAGAGCGGATCGATCTGCACGGTTGATGAGGTCGCAGGCACGTACCGCAAAGAGGTGGACGTCGGTGTCGGCTGCCTGTCTGGCCAGACGTTCCCTCTCGATGAGGGGGTCACGGGCGAGGTCGTTCGAGCGCGCCGTTCGGTGATCTTCGATGAGTACTCCGACGTGCGCGGCGGGCACATCAGCAGGGAGGACCGGGCATCGCTGCACGGGGTCATCGGAGTTCCCATCCGGTGGGACGGCGCGATCATCGGGGCCTGCGTCGTGTTCAGCAAGGAACCCGGCCGTCGCTTCACCGGTGAGGACACCGCACTCGTGGAGTTGTTCGCAACACACGCCGCGGTCGCCATCGCCAACGCCAAGATGCATGCGCTGGCGGCGCAGAGGGAGCGGGATGCCGCAATCATGGCGGAACGCGAACGTGTCGTGCGTGACGTGCACGACACAGTGGGCCGTGGGTTGGCGACCGTGCTGCTCGCGCTGGATTCTGCGGATCGCGACCTGGCTGGGGGCGGCGACCCGCGCCACGCGATCGCCGCCGCGCGGACCGCCACCCGGTCCGCCTTGCATGAAACCCAGCGGACCGTCCTCGGCCTCGGCCCAGCCCTCCTCGACGGCCGTCCGCTCAACGAAGCGATCGCGCTCGAACTGGCGTGGGTTCAGTCCACGGCGGCGATCGAGACCCGCCTCGTCGTCGCGGGAGAGCCGGAGGCGCTGCCAGCTGACACGGCCAGGCAGCTCTTCCGGATCGTGCAGGAATCCCTGACGAACGTGATCGAGCACGCTCGGGCACGGCATGTGCGCGTCGGGCTCGTGTACGGCGACCGAAGTGTGACAGCGCTCGTCGAGGACGACGGGCGCGGATTCGATCTGGCCACGATCACCGGCAGATCGTCTGATCACTCACGCGGGCTCGGTTTGCGCACCCTTACCGCGCGTGCCCGGCTCCTCGGCGGGTCGCTCGATGTTGACTCGACCCCGCACTGGGGAACCCGTGTGCGGGCAGAGATTCCCTACGTCAGCTCTGAACCGGTGGACACCTCCCAGTTCCGCTGGCGACTGTTGCTCGTCCACGAGAATCCGATCGTCCGCGCCGGTCTCGTCCGGCTCCTGGGCCAGGTCGAACCGGACATCCACATCGTCGGAGAGATCTCCGATGCGATGCAGGCAGTCGAGGCATACTCCCTGCTCCGCCCCAACGTCGTCCTGGCGAACCTCGATCTCTCCCGGATCGACGGGGTTCAGCTCACCGCCTACCTCCGCGCTGCCGATCCGGCCGCCGCTGTCGTCCTTCTCATCGACTCCGTCACCGACGACCGCATCCGGGAAGCAGCCCAGGTGGGTGCTATCGGCCTCGTCGAAGCCGGGGCAGACCCGGCGGTGCTCGCCCGGTCGATTCTCGCGGCGGCTCGCGGTGATTCTCTTCTCTCAGCCGAGTTTTTGAGCCGGTTCACTGCGTCACTGACGGCGAGGGACACTCACCCGCTCACCGCACGCGAGCGGGAGGTGCGTGCGCTCGTGGAGCAGGGGCTTCCCGACAAACGGATAGCGGCCGAGTTGCGCATCTCGGTCAAGACCGTCGAGAAACATGTGGGCGCTGTCCTCCGGAAGACAGGTGCTGCAAACCGGACGGTACTCGCCGGCCAGTCTGTTCCGCACTGACGCTCAGGGTTCTGGGGGAAACCCCTACCGTCCGGTAGGGGAAGCCCGTATGTCGCCGTCCTACATCGCGAGCATATGCTCACGGAACGGGCGACAAGGAGGTTCCCCATGCCAGTGGTTTCTCTCAAGGAGATCGTCGATCGGGCGTTCGCGGAAAAATACGGCGTGCCGGCGATCAACATCGTGAACGACCTCACTCTCGAAGCGGTCCTCGCCGGCGCGGTCGAAGCCAACTCGCCGCTCATCGTTCAGACATCGGTGAAAACCGTCAAGGCGATCGGTGTGGATGTGCTGTTCACCATGTGGGAGTCCATGACGCGCGGGATCGAGGTGCCCGTGACCTTGCACCTCGACCATTGCCCGGACCGCCAGGTGATCAGCGAGTGCCTCGCTCGCGGATGGAACTCCGTGTTGTTCGATGCGTCCACCATGCCCGTCGAAGAGAATCAACGGCAGACCGTCGAGGTCGTCGCCGAGGCTCGAAGCTACGGGGCGCACGTCGAGGGAGAGATCGAAGCGATCCAGGGCGTCGAGGACGGCATCGGAGTCGAGACCGCCACGCGCAGGGAGAGCATCGAGACGGCGGTCGACTTCATCCGAACCACCGGTGTCGACGTGTTCGCCCCGTCGATCGGGAACGCCCACGGCGTCTACTCCTCGACGCCGGACCTTGACTTCCAGCGGGTGACCGATCTGGTCGAGGCGACCTCGACGCCGATCGCCCTGCACGGCGGAAGCGGGATGACCGACGACCAGTTCGCTGACCTCATCTCGCGCGGTTGTGCCAAGGTCAACATCTCCACGGCACTCAAGATCGAGTTCATGAAATCGAGCCTCGAGTTCCTGAAGGGCGCAGAGGAAAAGGACAAGTGGGATCCGCCCTCCCTGTTCGCCGACGTCCGGCAGCACATCGTCGACCTCACGACCGGACTCACGCACACCTTCGGCAGTAGCGGGAAGGCGTGGTGAGGATGCCGTTCCTCATCTTCGACTGTGACGGCGTCCTCGCCGACACCGAACGCAACGGGCACCTTCCCTCTTTCAACCGGACGTTCGCGGAATTCGGCGTTCCGGTCGAGTGGAACGACGAACAGTACGCCGACAAGGTCCGCATCGGAGGCGGCAAGGAGCGGATGAAGAGCCTCTTTACACCTGAGTTCGTCCGGGCGAACGATCTGCCGGCCCACGAGGACGGCCAGCGTGACGTGCTCGCACGGTGGCACAGACGCAAGACCGAGATCTACACCGAACTCGTGGCATCCGGGGCTCTTCCGGCCCGACCGGGGATCGCCCGCATTGTCGGGGAAGC
>NZ_RCUV01000014.1 GCF_003667545.1 Mycetocola manganoxydans
AACTCGTGGCATCCGGGGCTCTTCCGGCCCGACCGGGGATCGCCCGCATTGTCGGGGAAGCAGCATCCGCCGGCTGGGGTCTCGCCGTCGCGTCGACGTCCGCAGAGGCATCCGTTCGTGCCGTCCTCGAACACGCTGTCGGGCGGGAGGCGGCCGCGGGCTTCTCTGTATTTGCCGGTGACATTGTTCCGCGCAAGAAACCGGCCCCGGACATCTACCTGCTTGCGCTGCGGGAGCTCGGCGCTGATCCGGCGGAGGCGGTGGTCATCGAGGACAGCGCCAACGGGTTCCGCGCGGCAGAGGCGGCCGGCCTCAGCACGGTGGTCACGGTGAGCGCCTACACGACCGAGGAGGACTTCTCTGGTGCGGCACTTGTCGTCAGCTCCCTCGGAGATGACGACGAGCCCGCAACAGTGATCGACGACCCGCTCGGGATCCAACCCGGGCGGCAAATTACGCTTCACGACCTTTCCGCGATCCTCGCGGCCGCGAACAGAACCGAGGAGAACTGATGACGACCTTCAGCGACGTCGAATTCGTCGTGCGGACCATCGCGCAGACGGCTGTGGACAATGAGAAGTACTTCGGCGACCTCGACTCCGTGGTCGGTGACGGCGACTTCGGCTACTCCCTCGCCAGGGGCTTCGAGATCGTGCTCAAGGACTGGGATTCCTACGATCGCACCGATGTGAGCACGTTTCTCTCGAAGATCGCCATCGCGATCACGGGGCGTATCGGGGGCACCTCCGGCCCGATCTGGGGAACCGCCTTTCTTCGCGCTGCGGCGACGGTCAAGGGACACAGCGAGGTCAGCGGAGACGACGTCGTTCCCATGCTCCGTGCAGCCATCGCGGGCATCATGGCGCGGGGCGGCGCCGAACTCGGCGAAAAGACCCTGCTCGACGCGCTCTCCCCTGTGGCGGACACCATCGAGGAGAGCATCGCCGCCGGCGATTCTTCGGAACGCATCGTGTCGGCGGCCGCAGCCACCGCGCGCCGGGCAGCAGATGCCACAACGCCGATGGTCGCCAGGCGTGGACGCGCCGCCTACACCGGCGAGCGCAGCATCGGCTCACCCGATGCCGGAGCCGTCGCGGTGGCCGTGATTCTCGAGGCCCTCGCCTCGCGGTGGGGGAACAGGACAGCGTGAGCTGATCCCGACAGTGTGTGCAGCACCCGAACAGTACTGGAGAAGAACAGATGAAGAAGATCGTCAACGACCCACAGCGCTTCGTTCCCGAGATGCTCGAAGGGCTCGCCCTCGCCAACCCGGACACGCTCCGTTACGTGCCCGAATACAACCTCATCATGAGAACGGATGCTCCGCGAGACGACAAGGTCTCGATCGTTCAGGGATCCGGTTCCGGTCACGAACCTGCCCACGTCATGGCGGTCGGCAAAGGCATGCTGGACGCTGCCTGTCCCGGTGATGTCTTCGCGGCTCCCCCGATGGACTACGTCTACGAGACGACGAAGCTCGTGAACTCGTCGAAGGGCGTTCTCCTGCTGGTGAATAACTACACCGGTGACCGGATGGCATTCGATATGGCGCAGGAAATGAGCCTGGCTGACGGCGTCACGGTGAAGACCCTGTTCATCGACGATGACGTCGCTGTTCAGGATTCGACGTGGACCGTCGGCAGGCGAGGTGTTGCCGGCAATTTCTTCGTGATCAAGGCCGTCGGCGCGGCATCCGAGGCAGGTGCCGATCTCGATGAGGTTGTGCGCATCGGTGAGAAGGTGAATTCCGTCACTCGCACGATGGGTCTCGCGTTGACAGCGTGCACCCCGCCGGCCAAGGGCTCCCCCCTCTTCGAATTGGGTGACGACGAGATCGAGATCGGCGTCGGCATCCACGGCGAGCCAGGACGCCGGCGCGCGAAGATCATGCCCGGCAACGAACTGGTCGACACCCTTCTCGAACCGGTGGTGAACGATCTGCCGTTCGAGAGCGGTGACCGGGTCGCCCTGATGATCAACGGCCTGGGTGGCACCCCGATCAGCGAGCTCTACCTCGCGTACGGTCACGCCCACAAGCAACTGGCGGAGCGAGGCATCACCGTTGCGCGGAGCTATGTCGGCGAATACTGCACGTCGCTCGACATGGCCGGCTTCTCGGTCACTCTCGTACGGCTTGACGACGAGATCGAGGGTCTCCTCGCGGCACCGGCGGAGATTGGCATGAGGATCTTCTGATCAGACCAGTACGGAAACAGTCCGGATCAGAACGGCGGCGAACCGTCGTCGACCGGTGGTGGTTCGAACCTCGGCGGCGGCTCCCCGGATTCCAGTTCCGGTTCCGGAGCTTCCGGAGCTTCCGGAGCTTCCGGAGAGTATCCCGGTTCGGGCGGCGGCGGAAGCGCCACCTCCGGTTCGGTGACGTAGGTGCGACCGTCGGGTGATGTCCACTCGATCACCCCACCCCCGAGTTGCCGCGGATGCCACGTCGTTTCGTGTTTCACGCGGTGGTGTTTGGGACACAGATGGCTGAGGTTCTCGCATTCGGTCGGCCCACCGTGATCCCACGACACGGTGTGGTCGATGTCACAGTGCTTCGCCTGCCGGTTGCAGCCCTGCCACCGGCAGGTGCCGTCGCGCAGTTCGAGATATGCCCGCATTCTCTTCGTCGGCTGATATCTGGTTCGACCGAGGGAGAGTGGAGCGCCGGTGTCGGGATCCGTGAGGAGCCGGAACCAGGTCGTCGATGATCCGGCGAGCTTTCGAGCCGTGTCGGGATCGATCGGACCATACCCGGCGAGATCCCCTGGTTCATCACTCTTACCGAGCAGCGTCATCGCCGGAACGGTTACGAGAACGGTAGGGGAAATCCGGCTGGATGCCGTCGCCGCGCGCTGCCCCGTGGCATCCGATCCGGGTCTCGGCGTAACCTGCGCTTTCCACTTCGCGGGCCCGGAAGCGTGCATCCCGTTGACCAATCCCGTCGCGAGCGCGTCGGCACAGACATCGGCGCCCAATTGTGTGAGCGTTCGGGTTTGGATTCTTGATTGGAGCGTGATGGCTGTGTCTCGGATGGCTGTGTACAGGGAAGCTGCCTCGGGAGCCGTAGTGTAGAGGTTCAGCCACGCCATCCCGTCGCGGGCCGGGACGAACTCCACCCTCCGGTCCTGTGCTGACTTCACGCGCCGCTCGGTGATCGAGTCGGCGTCGATCCGCTCACGCAGCACGCGGACCTTCTGACTGAACTTCGACACCGTGAGCTTCTTCGCGTACCCGAGCGCAGCCTCCTCCAGTTCGAGAGCGTGATTGTCGGAAAGGGTTGCAATTTGATCGACGATGGTACGGGCGTGACGCAGGGAGATGTCCCCCTCCCTCAGAGCCGCATACGTCGACGGCAACCGGTGCATCAGTATCTCGCTGTCGTCGATCAGTCGGCCGGCGGTGACCTCAGGGATCCGCAGAACTGCCGCCACTTCAGCGACGAACGACCGGCGAACCATCTCTCGCCGCTGCACCTCGGTCAGTTTCGACCCGACGGTGAGGACCCCGTGCTCCGTGGTCTCCGCGATGCGTCGGGCCTGGTCGAGGAACTCGATCTTCCAGGCGTCCTGCTTTGCCTCGATTCGGTCGATGATGGCAACGGCGTCGAGCATCGCGCTGCAGGTCTCGGCGACCAACGCAGGCAAGGGCAGTTCCGGTCCGGCGCCATCGCCGGTTTCGTCAGGAGCCTCGTTGCTTTCCATGCCACAAGTGAACACCCGACCACCGACATCGAGCCGCGCTTCGCCGCGAGCCCCCGTGCCGCTGACGTCGTGCAGTGGGGACTGTAAAGTCATCACATGCTGACCACGGCTAACCCATGAACGCGGTCGTCACGCCGGAACGCCGGGCCGTCCTTTCCCGGCGCGTGCGATGGATCGTTGCGTTCACGATCGGCTACAACGTCATCGAGGCGATCGTCGCGATCACGGCTGGCGCTCTCGCTTCTTCGGCAGCGCTCATCGGGTTCGGTCTCGACTCGATCACCGAGGTACTGTCCGCAGCTGCTGTCGCGTGGCAATTCACGCGAAAGGATCCGGAGCGGTGGGAGAAGCTCACGGTGCGGGTCATCGCTCTCGCCTTCTTCGCGCTGGCCGCATACGTCATCGTCGACTCATTCCTCTCACTCGCGGGCCTCGACGAGGTCGACGACAGCCCGCTCGGGATCACGATTGCGGCGCTCAGCCTCGTCATCATGCCCGCCCTTGCGTGGTTCGAGCGGCGAACAGGCCAAGAACTCGGCTCGGCCAGCGTGATGGCGGACGCCAGGCAGCTTCTGCTCTGCGCCTGGCTTTCGGCCTCGGTTCTTCTCGGTCTGCTCTTCAACACCATGCTCGGCTGGAGCTGGGCGGATGCCGTCGCAGCGTTGGCCATCGCCGCGTTCGCGATCCGTGAGGGGATCGGAGCATGGCAAGGAGACGTCGACTCCCCGTTCGAGCTGTTTGCCGACGATGACGGTGACAACGATGACGACGCGGGAGTCGACGTCAGCTCACGACCGGATCGCGACGCATCCGAACGAGGTGCGGAATAGCCCGGACGAAGGCGACCATGAGCAACAGTTCGACGAGGGTCTGCGTGACAACGACAAGCGGCGACAGGGCGTATGTGGCCGGTAAAGCGAGCACCAGGGGAAGCACGACGAGGGAATTGCGGGTGACACCGCTGAACACCACGGCGCGCTGAGCCGGGACATCGAGCCGGGCCACGCGACCCGCGCCGATGCCGACCAGCGTCATGACCGCGGCGAAGGCAACGAAAATCGGAACCGCACCGAGAAGCCGGGGAAGTTCCTGACTCACTCCCCCGATCTGGGACGCGACGACGACCGCCAGCGTGAGCATCATGAGCGGCACCATGGCACTCATCACCACCTCGCGAACCGCGAGCGCGATCCGGGTGCGCGCAGCAAGCTGCGTGAGTGCGGCCGCGGCCAGCGGCAGTGCGATCAGGAGCAGGAACGCCTCGACGAATGGGCCCGGGTCCACCGTTTCGGCGAAAGCGGGTCCGACCATCAGCCACAGGTACACCGGCAGAAGGAGCAGCTGCCCGAGCATGAGGAGCGGCGTCGCCGCGACCAGCCGCTCCCTCGCGCCGCCGGCGATCCCCGCGAACACGATCACATAATCGATGCACGGGGTGAGCAGGACGAAGAGCACTCCGATGAGCAACGCCTCATCGTGTGCGATGAATCGGGACAACACGAACACGACGGCGGGCGCGATGGCGAAGTTCACCGCGAGAACGGTGGCGAGGAATCGGCGGTCCCGGAATGCATGACGGATGTCTGCGAACGGCACCCCGAGGAATGTCGCGTAGAGCAGCAACCCGAGAACCGGGGTGATGGCGAGCTCAGCGGGGCGCGCGACCGCGGGTATCAACAGGCCGATCGCGGCCCCGCCCAGGAGGGCAGCCACATAGAGCGGCACCTGGTGCCGTTCCAACGATTCAGCGCGCGCTCTCACGAGTCCCATTGTCACAGGGTCGGGGCGAGGAGACGGGCGAACGAAAAAGCGGCCGCCCATCGGGCGACCGCTTTCTCGAGAACTCATGGTTAGAAGTCCCAGTCCTCGTCTTCGGTGACAACAGCCTTCCCGATGACGTACGACGAACCCGACCCGGAGAAGAAGTCGTGGTTCTCGTCGGCGTTCGGTGAGAGGGCCGACAGGATCGCCGGGTTCACATCGGTGACCGTCTTCGGGAACATCGGCTCGTAGCCGAGGTTCATGAGGGCCTTGTTGGCGTTGTAGTGCAGGAACTTCTTGACGTCCTCGGTCAGACCGACCGTGTCGTAGAGGTCCTGCGTGTACTGCACCTCGTTGTCGTAGAGCTCGAAAAGCAGATTGAACGTGTAGTCCTTGAGCTCCTGTCGGCGCTCCTCGGTCTCGTTCTCGAGGCCCTTCTGGAACTTGTATCCGATGTAGTAACCATGAACAGCCTCGTCACGGATGATGAGGCGGATCATGTCGGCGGTGTTGGTGAGCTTCGCCCGGCTCGACCAGTACATCGGCAGGTAGAACCCGGAGTAGAACAGGAACGATTCGAGCAGAGTCGACGCGATCTTGCGCTTCATCGGGTCGTCACCGGTGTAGTAGCCCATGACGATCGCGGCCTTCTTCTGAAGGTTCTCGTTCTCGATCGACCAGCGGAACGCCTCGTCGATCTCCTTCGTGGAGCACAGGGTCGAGAAGATCGAGGAGTAGCTCTTCGCGTGCACGGACTCCATGAAGGCGATGTTCGTGTACACCGCTTCTTCGTGCGGGGTGATGGCATCCGGAATCAGCGATACGGCACCCACAGTGCCCTGCAGGGTGTCGAGGAGCGTGAGCCCCGTGAACACCCGCATGGTGAGCTGCTGCTCCTCAGGCGTCAGCGTGTTCCACGACTGGATGTCGTTCGAGAGCGGAACCTTCTCGGGCAACCAGAAGTTATTGACGAGGCGGTTCCACACCTCGACGTCCTTCTCGTCCTCGATCTTGTTCCAGTTGATCGCCTGGACCTGGTCGACCAGCTTGAGCTTCTCAATCATTGTGTTCCTTAGGTGTCGAAAAGGTCGAGATCAGAGCATGCAGCTGACGCAACCGTCAACCTCGGTACCCTCGAGCGCGAGCTGGCGCAGGCGGATGTAGTAGATCGTCTTGATGCCCTTGCGCCATGCGTAGATCTGCGCCTTGTTGATGTCACGTGTTGTCGCGGTGTCCTTGAAGAACAGCGTCAGCGAGAGCCCCTGGTCGACGTGCTGCGTCGCAGCGGCGTAGGTGTCGATGATCTTCTCAGCGCCGATTTCGTACGCGTCCTGGTAGTAGTCCAGGTTGTCGTTCGTCATGAACGGTGCCGGGTAGTAGACGCGACCGAGCTTGCCTTCCTTGCGGATCTCGATCTTCGACGCGATCGGGTGGATCGACGACGTCGAGTTGTTGATGTACGAGATCGAGCCGGTCGGAGGAACAGCCTGGAGGTTCTGGTTGTAGATTCCGTGCTCCATGACGGATGCCTTCAGCGCGGCCCAGTCGGCCTGCGTCGGGATCGAGACGGCCGACTTCTCGAACAGCTCGGCGACGCGAGCCGTTGCCGGCTCCCACACCTGGTCGGTGTACTTGTCGAAGAACGTGCCGGATGCGTAGGTCGACCGCTCGAAACCATCGAAGGCGATGCCGCGCTCGATCGCGATCCGGTTGGAGGCGCGGAGAGCGTGGAACAACACGGTGTAGAAGTAGATGTTCGTGAAGTCGATGCCCTCTTCGGAGCCATAGTAGACCCGCTCGCGAGCGAGGTATCCGTGGAGATTCATCTGGCCGAGGCCGATGGCGTGCGACTTGTCGTTGCCGTCTTCGATCGACCGGACGGATTCGATGTGGCTCTGGTCAGACACCGAGCTGAGGCCGCGGATGGCGGTCTCGACGGTGCGACCGAAGTCGGGCGAGTCCATCGACAGCGCGATGTTCATCGAGCCGAGGTTGCAGGAGATGTCCTTGCCGATGACGTCGTAGGAGAGGTCCGCGTTGTAGGTGGTCGGTGTGTTGACCTGGAGAATCTCCGAGCAGAGGTTCGACATGTTGATACGACCCTCGATCGGGTTCGCCTTGTTCACGGTGTCCTCGAACATGATGTACGGGTAACCGGACTCGAACTGGATCTCGGCGAGCGTCTGGAAGAAGTCGCGGGCCTTGATCTTGGTCTTCTTGATCCGGGCGTCGTTGACCATCTCGTGGTACTTCTCGGTGACAGAGATGTCGCCGAACGGAACGCCATAGACCTTTTCGACGTCGTACGGCGAGAAGAGGTACATGTCCTCGCCCTTTTTGGCGAGTTCGAAGGTGATGTCGGGAACGACGACACCGAGCGACAGCGTCTTGATCCGGATCTTCTCGTCGGCGTTTTCACGCTTCGTGTCGAGGAACCGCATGATGTCTGGGTGGTGCGCCTGCAGGTAGACGGCCCCTGCGCCCTGGCGGGCACCGAGCTGGTTGGCGTAGCTGAAGGAGTCTTCGAGGAGCTTCATCACGGGGATGATTCCGCTGGACTGGTTCTCGATCTGCTTGATCGGTGCGCCGGCCTCACGGATGTTCGAGAGCAGGAGGGCGACGCCGCCGCCGCGCTTCGACAGCTGCAGAGACGAGTTGATGCCGCGTGAGATGGACTCCATGTTGTCTTCGATGCGGAGCAGGAAACACGACACGAGTTCGCCTCGCTGTGCCTTGCCCGAGTTGAGGAAGGTCGGAGTCGCGGGCTGGAAACGGCCGGCGATGATCTCCTCGACGAGCGCAACTGCGAGTTTTTCGTCGCCCTGGGCGAGGCCGAGGGCAGTCATCACGACGCGGTCTTCGAAACGCTCCAGGTAACGCTTGCCGTCGAACGTCTTGAGTGTGTAGGACGTGTAGTACTTGAACGCGCCGAGGAAGGTCTGGAACCGGAACTTCTTCGAGTAGGCGAGGTCGTTGAGCTTCGTGATGAACTCGAACGAGTACGCGTCGAGAACAGCCTTCTCGTAGTACTCCTTCTCAACCAGATAGTCGAGGCGCTCGCGCAGCGAGTGGAAGAAGACGGTGTTCTGGTTGACGTGCTGCAGGAAGAATTCCCGCGCCGCCTCCTGGTCCTTCTCGAACTGGATTTCACCGTTCGGGCCGTACAGGTTGAGCATCGCGTTAAGCGAGTGGTAGTCCATACCGGTGTCCATCGGCACCTCGGTCACTACTGTTCCAGCCAAAATGATTCCAATCCCTCGTGGACGACTCGAACGTCGTCCGGTGTTCCGAATACTTCAAAGCGATACAGGTTCGGCACCTGGCACTTCGCAGAGATGATGTCTCCGGCCAGCCCATATGCCGATCCGAAGTTGGTGTTCCCGGCAGCGATCACACCTCGCAGAAGCTTCCGGTTGCCCTCATCGTTGAGGAACCGGATGACCTGCTTGGGCACTGCCCCCTTGCCGTCTCCCCCGCCATAGGTAGGAGTGACGAGCACATAAGGCTCGTTGACCGACAGAGCAGGATCCTTCGCGTGCAGAGGGATCCGTGATGCCGGTACATCGAGTTTGTCGATGAAGCGACGGGTGTTCCCCGAAACGCTGGAAAAGTACACCAGCTTCGTCATGGGTCCACCCCAACTTCAGTTCAACGGTGGTTGAGCTTGTCGAAACCCAACCAACCTCGGTTCAACGGTGATCGCACTTCGACAAGCTCAGCAACCGAGTCGAGATCCCTAAGCGAGACGGCTGGCCAACTCGTTGATCTTGTCCGGGCGGAATCCGGACCAGTGGTCCTCGTCGGTGATGACCACGGGCGCCTGAAGGTAACCGAGTGCCTTGACCGCTTCGAGAGCGTTTTCGTCAGCTGAGAGGTCGAGAATCTCGTACTCGATTCCCTTGTTGTCGAGCGCACGATAGGTCGCGGTGCACTGAACGCACGAAGGCTTGGTGTAGACCGTGATTGTCATCGAACTGGGGCCCTTCTTCTGTATTTCCACAAGTTGTTGAGCGGCACTGGCTTGCCGGTGGTCCAATACTACATATAGTTGGTCGCCTTGGGGAGAACCCCAACCAGTAGTAGTTACACGCCTGTAGTTATCAACAACCGATTCCACCGTTTTGTTCCGTTTTCCACTGTTTCTCCACCTCTTTATCCACAGCAACTCGGACGACCAGATCAGCGGATTGACACAGGTCGACGGCCCTCACGGCCGGTTTCTCCACAGATGAAACGGTACGCCGCCCCTCCGACATTTAATTTTGACGAGCCCGGCTCGGACCCGGCGTGTCGCGCGCCGATCGGTCCGCGTTCGTTCCCGCCCCGGCGCATCCGTAGAATTGTGAATCATGAGCGGATACTCGAGCCTGTTGAAAACGTCAGGCGTCGCTCGAATCATCGCCGCTCAACTCGTCGCACGGTTCCCGTTCGGGATGCTGTCGCTTGCGTTCCTCCTGCACGTCGAGCAGGAGACCGGTTCATACGGGGCCGCCGGGCTCGTCCTCGCTGCGGCGAGTGTGGGCCAGGCCGCAGCAGGGCCACTCACCAGCCGGTGGATGGGCGTGTGGGGCATGCGCCCGGTTCTCCTGCTCACTCTCGCGGTTTGCGCGGTGACGGTCACCACGGTTGCCCTCGTGCCCATGACGGTTCCCGTTTACATGGCATTCGCTCTCGTCGCCGGGCTTGCGACCCCTCCGGTCCAGCCTGCGGTGCGCACGATCTATCCGAAAATGGTGAACTCGAAGCAGCTCACCCCGCTCTTCTCCCTCGACGCCTCGGCACAGGAGATCATCTGGGTTCTCGGGCCGGTGATCACCACCTTCATTTCGACACAGGTTGGCACCGACTGGGGCATTCTCACTGCCGTCATCATCATGGTCTTCGGCGGAGCCTGGTTCATTGCTTCTCCCGAGGTCAGTCGCGTCCGGATTCCCCGCAGCAAACGTAAGCTCGGCGTGGTCCTCAAGCGCCCGCCCGTCCTCCTCGCAACGGTCGTCGGCTTCCTCCTCATCGGAGCATGCGCCGCGCTGGAAGCGGGCGTCGTCGCGACCTTCGGCCACGACGGACTCGACGCGGGAATCGTTCTCGGCATCTTCTCGCTGGGCAGCCTCGCCGGAGGACTCGCTCTCGGCCACATTCCCATCGGCCCATGGGCACTCGCCAGGCGGATGTTCATCGTCTTCGCCGGGATCACGATCTCGATGTTCTTCTCCAGCGCCGTCATGCTGTCGATCACGCTGTTCGTGGCCGGCATCGGCATCGCTCCGGCCCTCACGGTGCTGTTCGCCATGGTGTCGGCAAGCGTCAAGTTCAGCGACACGGCTGAGGCGTACGGCTGGGTCGGAACCGGCCAGCTCATCGGCGCAGCCCTGGGGTCGGCGGTGGCGGGCCTGCTCATCGACCAGAGCGGCGCGGTGGGAGCATTCTGGGCTGCTGCCGGACTGGCGTTCGTCGGCTTCCTCGTACCGCTCCTCGGCAAGCGCTGGCATCCGGATCTGCGGGGGCGCGATGCCAGCCCGATCCCCGATACGGAACCGATCCAGGTCCCCCGCGGCTGACGGAGAACCTGGATCGTTCGATCGCGGCCTAACTGGCGACGAGGGTCGACTCCCGCACCGAGCGCAGAGCCGGCGCGAGCGCACGAAGCTCGTCGAGCAGTCCGTCGAGTCGTGCGATCTGGTCATCGCTCGGAAGGAAGAACCCGTCATCGACCTGTTCGGACACACGGGAGATATTGAGATGCGAGCTCGCGGTGACGAGCCCGAGGTCCGACAGCACAGGGCGCAGGGCGGCAACGCCGAAAGCACCGCCTCCCTTTCCGCCGTAGCTCACGAGGCCGACAGGCTTGCGGCTCCACTCGGAGAACAGGAAGTCCAGAGCGTTCTTGAGGCACGGTGAGAAACTCGAGTTGATTTCCGGAGAGACGAAGAGGAAGGCATCCGCGTTCTGCACGCGCTCGCTCCACGCTGCGGTGTGCTTGCGACCGTATTGCCCGGTCCGAGGCAGTCGGTGTTCATCGACGGGAGGAAGGTTGAGTTCGGCGAGGTCGACAAAATCGATGTCGAATCCACCGCGGGCTGTGACGTGTTCGTGTACCCACAGGGCGACGGACAGTCCGACACGTCCTGGACGGACGCTGCCGATAATTACCATGAGCCTGATGGGGGTTTCGGGTCCCCGATCAGTTGTGCTTGTGAACATAGATGAATTTCTCCAGCAAAGGCGAATACTGGGGGCAGCAGTCCTCGCGGGAATTTTCGGGATGGTGACGCGGCATTTCGGGCGGGGCAACCCGTGATGCGTGATCTCTAGGATCCTCCACTTGGGGGACCGTGCAAGTCCCCCAAGGGAGGGGGTCCGTGACAAATCGTCACATTTCGCCCCGGTAAATCGTGACCGTACCGAAAGCTCCGGCCTCTCGGCCGGGCGAGATCCTCCTTCTAGATGTACTGCCCAGGGACGTTGGTTGAATCGGTGTGACGACTCGCTGTAGTTGCTGCGAATGAGGTGAGGACCTCCGGTTGCAGAGTGGGAGTTG
>NZ_RCUV01000015.1 GCF_003667545.1 Mycetocola manganoxydans
GAGCGGGTACTCTCCGATAACGGTTCCGCCTACAAATCCCACCTCTGGCGCGACACCTGCACCGAGCTCGGCATCAAAGCAAAGAAGACCCGGCCCTACCGGCCGCAGACAAACGGAAAGATCGAACGCTTCCACCGCACCCTCGCCGACGGTTGGGCATTCAGCAAGCACTACACAACCGAGTCAGCCCGCCGAAACGCACTCCCGGCCTGGCTCCACGAATACAATCACCACAGACCCCACACCGCCATCGGAGGCCACCCACCCATCAGCCGGTTAACCAACCTGGCTGGGCAGTACACCTAGAAGGTTCCCGCAGAGCGTCGCTGGCCGTCCCTCGAATGACCACCCTACGAATCTGCACAGTGACTATTTCTAGGCGCCGATTCGTGCCAAGTTGACCAAAGTCGCGAATGGTCGGATCGTTGCATAGAAACTTGAGTGAGGGTTCTCGTTGGGCTTTCTGCAATGGCCCGACGCGCGAATTACCCGCGCGGCGGGGCATCAGCGTACAGTCTCGAGAACACGAGTACGACCCACCGGCATCCATCGGAGTACATGTTGCTTATCATCATTGGCTTCCTGTTCCTCCTCGCAGGTCTTGCGGTCTCCGCGCGTTCGAGGATCCTTGAGGTGCGAGCGGCAGGCGGGCGCCGGATCCCGTTGTGGAGGAACGATCGGGGATATCGGCGGCCCGTGGCAAGCGTGCTGTTACTTGTAGGCGGTGTGATACTCGTAGGGATTGGAGCGATGTTCCTCTTTTTTGAATGGGGTCTAGGAGTCATTTTCTTGATGAGTTCAGCATTTGTACCGCCCGCCGTGGTCATCGTGTCTCACAACAGATCCACTCGAGCGAATTCATGAGGGGCTGTTGCGGACAGGGTTCGCCCACGCATCCGCGACAGCGGCTGCGTCCGATATGTTCGGTGCATGAGTGACGAGCAATCGAGGGATGTGCAACATCTCTACATGTTCCTCATAGTCGTCGGAGTCCTCGGAATGATGTGGACTCTAGCTGGCGGTGGGTTTCTCGCCTGGCGTGACGGCATCGAACATAACTGCGTGGTCGAGGGGCCATTCCCCGAATCGCGACCGTACCCCGCGCTTATTCCCCGTGAGCCTGAGCGGGCCTACATCTCTCTGTTGCCCTTCGGGCGTGCCTGCGACTGGAGAAGTGAAGGCGGCCAGGTAATCACGGCACTCCCTGACTGGAACACCACCAGCGTTTTCTTCTTCTTCGCGGCGATGGCCACCACCGGGGGAATCCGCATCGGCCGGGGTGAGAAAAGAACCAAGCCTTCTACGATTAGCGCCGACTAGCGCGCCATCGTCGTGTTGCCGGTTCGATCAGCGGGATACTTCCACACCTCGAATCGCGGGACCGAGTGCATGACCACGTGTACTCGGCTGCACCTGAGCGGTCGCATGTCGTGTCGAAGTTTTGCAAGCTCGTCTGTCGCGCTCAGGGTTGGGCGTGCTGAACACAAGCAATTTCGCAGGCGCGGAAAATCGTTGTTCTCCTATTTGTCCCCGCTGAAGATGT
>NZ_RCUV01000016.1 GCF_003667545.1 Mycetocola manganoxydans
ACTAGTGGTGGTCCTGACAGATAAATCTATGCATTCGGCAACCGCGGCCCGGCTGTAGCGGATGAGCCGGTCCCCGAGCCGGTGGAAGGTCGGTCCCGTGTTCTGGACGCGCCATTGGCGCAGCTCTTCGAGCGTGCGGCCGAGTATTGCGCTGGTCTCTTCTGGTGTCAGAAGAAGGGGAGCTGGGATCGTTTCGCGGCTCATGGTGTTTGTCCTTCCGGGGTGGCGAGCACGTAACCGGATCGGACCTCGTTGGTCCTCATGGTCTCCGGATTGTCGGCTTGCAGCCGATGGCCCGCCATCGGTTGACACTCGCCAGTTGCGCGCAGCGGAGAGGGTGTCAAGGGCGGCCGCAGGTCGGATTCCGGAGGAATCTGCGAAGCACCCTTTACTCCCTCGTGAGCGCAGTGCAACCAGTTCCACCACAAAGCAGAACAAGAACCCGGCTCACATAGGACTGGCCCCACCTGGGAGAACCGGGTGGGACCATAAGCGGGTAGCGGGGGAGCGGTGCGTTACTCCCCAGGAGCCGACTGAACGGCAGACACGGTACGGCGCTTTCGCGGCCGCGGTGCCGAAGCGCCAGGCGCACGAACGCCCGTTGCTCGCAAATCTTTCTCACTCCATCCAGCGCTAATCGCCGCACTCCAAGCACGCTCATGCGTCGCTGTTGCTTCCTTCAGCTGCTGCTCTGCAGTGTCGAAGCGGTTGGCGGCATCCGCCAATGAGCGCACCGCTTCAACACGCGTGTTTACGTCGGCTTCAATAATCTGCCGCGCTTTTGCAGCGGCCTCTTCTGGATTCACATTCACGTCGCTCATGCCCCCAGATTAACAGTGGTTCGTTCGCGCGGCTAGGCCGGTCTTGCATCCGCTCGTTTGCGACTGACACGTTGTGGTCTCCCCCGTCACGCAAAGGCGTT
>NZ_RCUV01000017.1 GCF_003667545.1 Mycetocola manganoxydans
GCTAGCCAAACTCGCGACAGCGACCGTTGTCGTCCCTGCGGCCGGCAAGCTCGATCGCTCCGCCACCGTCTCGGCCCAGTACGCAGGAAGCCTGTTCGAGCAGACGGTCATGCTGCTCGGAGATGCGCTCTTCCACAGCCTGTGGCTCCGTTCCGGGCAGACCGCAGACGAGCTCTGGCCTCGTCACTCCAATCTCGAATAACACTCGTTCGACATTCTCGGCCTGATCGCATCCGCGCGGGCCATCCCACAACCGAAGGAAACACTATGAAGTTGCAGTTCGCCATGGACACCCTGACCACCGAGGCCGCTCTCGAGCTCGCTGCCGCCGCCGCGCCGCACGTCGACATCCTCGAGCTCGGCACACCGCTCATCAAGAGCGCCGGTCTCTCCGCGATCACCGCGATCAAGGAGGCCCACCCGGACAAGATCGTCTTCGCCGACCTCAAGACGATGGACGCCGGCGAGCTCGAAGCAGACATCGCGTTCGCCGCCGGTGCTGACCTCGTGACCGTGCTCGGTGTCGCTGGAGACAGCACCATCGCCGGAGCCGTCACCGCGGCGAAGAAGCACGGCAAGGGCGTCGTCGTCGACCTCATCGGTGTCGCAGACAAGCCGGGCCGCGCACGCGAGGTCATCGCCCTGGGCGCTGAGTTCGTCGAGATGCACGCAGGACTCGACGAGCAGGCCGAAGAGGGATTCACGTTCGCGACGCTGCTGCGTGACGGCGAAGCATCCGGTTCACCGTTCTCGGTCGCCGGCGGCATCAACGCTTCAACGATCGCATCGGTGCAGAAGTCAGGTGCACAGGTCGCCGTCGCCGGCGGAGCTATCTACGGCGCGTCCGATGTCGGCGCCGCTGCAGCTGAGCTGCGCGCCGCCATCGTCTAACAGCGACGCACAAACAAGAGGGCCACGGGGAATTCCCCGTGGCCCTCTGTTCGTCGGGAGAGCTAGCGTCCCGTCCCGCGGTGCTCCTGCTCGACTCCTGCCACCCAGTCCGCGAAGGTCTGGCTGCCGAGCTCGGCCGAGGGGCCGGGCAGGAGGGTGCCGTCCCGCATGGCGGTGCCGAAGCCACCAGGCAGAGGAGCCTCGAGCACCGGGCCGGGGGCACCGATCGCTTTTTTGTATCTCGTCACCATGTCTGCCATCCGGAGCACCTCCGGGCCGGCAATGTCGGTCGCCCGGCCGGACGGAGTCGCTTCGGCGAGTTCGACGAGGCGCTCGGCGACTTCACGTGCCGCCACCGGCTGCGACGTCATCGTGGGCACGATGTTGACCGGTCCGAGCTTGATCCGCAAGTACAGTTGCCCGGCGAACTCGTGGAACTGTGTGGCCCGAAGGATCGTCCACGGGACCTCGCCCCCGGTCACGAGTTGTTCCTGCGCGGCCTTCCCGGCGTAGTAACCGAACGGTGCCCGATCGCTGCCGACGATCGAGAGAACGATATGGTGGCCGACTCCCGCCGCCTTTTCCGCCTCGAGAAGGTTCGCCGTGACGATGGAAAAGAATGCGCGGGATTTCGGGCCCGATTGCGTGAGGATCGAGGTGACGTCGATGACGGCATCCGTTCCTTCGAGTCTTTGATCGAGGCCGGTCCTCGTCAGCAGGTCGACTCCCGTGAACCGGGAGAGGATGACGACCTCGTTCCCGCGCTCGCGCGCGATGTCGACGACGTGGCGCCCGACGACCCCGGTCCCTCCAGCAACAGCGATTCTCATGACCCCATCCTTGCCCAACCCGGACGGTGTTATCGAGAGAGCTCGCAAAGATGCTGCGCCCAATCAGAGCCGACAGCGGCTCTGAATCGGGTCGCCATCCGACAGACTGGTCTCATGCTCCGCGTTGCTGGTTTGGCCCGGCGGTTCTGGCCGGTCACTCTCACGATCGCTGTGGGCATTTCCGGGATCCTGCTGGCCGTTGCCGGTGCCGGCGATGTGGTCAAGTGGCTGTTCAGCGCATACTCCCTCGCCGTCGCGGCCTGGCAGGGCATCGGGATGGTGCGCGCCCTGCTGCGCAGGGAGTTCGGACTCGACATCCTCGCCGTCACGGCCATTGTCTCCACCGTTGTCGTCGGTGAGTACATCGCCGCCCTGCTCGTCGTGCTCATGCTGACCGGCGGTGAAGCGCTGGAGGCGTACGCGAACCAGCGCGCGAAACGCGAACTGGATGCCCTGCTCAGCCGGGCGCCGCAATTGGCGCACCTCGCTGTCGACGGCGGCTACCGCGACCTGCCGGTTTCGGAGGTGAGAGTCGGTGACGTCCTGCTCGTTCGGCCGTCGGAGATCCTGCCGGTGGACGGGATACTGCTCTCCGCAGAGACGAGCCTCGACGAGTCCTCCATCACCGGTGAGAGCATCCCGGTGGAGAAACGCGCCGGCGACGCCGTGCTCAGCGGAGTGGTCAATGGGCAGGCCGCCGTCGAGATCCGCGCGACGGAAACAGCGGCGGCGAGTCAGTACCAGCAGATCGTCGCGCTGGTCGCGCATGCTGCCGAGAGCAAAGCACCCGTTGTTCGCCTCGCCGACCGGTACGCCGTGCCGTTCACGATCTTCTCCCTCATCCTCGGTGCGGTGGCGTGGTGGGTGAGCGGTGACCCGGTCCGGTTCGCCGAAGTGCTGGTGCTCGCCACCCCGTGCCCGCTGCTGATCGCCGCCCCTGTCGCGTTCATCGGCGGGATGAGCCGTGCCGCCCGCAACGGAGTCATCGTGAAGAGCGGTGGCGTGCTCGAGCAGTTGTCCGCGGCGAAGACGGTCGTTTTCGACAAGACCGGGACACTCACCCACGGAACCCCGGCCTTCTCCGGCGTACGCGCGGAGGCTCCGTTCACCGCCGACGAGGTCCTGAGCCTCGTCGCGAGCGTCGAACAATATTCCTCGCACGTGCTCGCCGCGTCGATGATCGCCGCCGCCCGGGACCGCGGGCTGCCTCTGTACGAAGCAGAAGATGCGCGCGAAGCCGCCACCAATGGCGTCATCGCCCGGGTGCACGGCCGCGAGGTCGTCGTCGGCAAGTTCGCGTTCGTCGCTGAGCATGCTCCCGATGCCAGGCGCACCGAGATCGACGCGGGCGAACTTGCCGTCTATGTGGCGATCGGTGGACAGTACGCGGGCGCACTCCTGGCCAGCGATCGCGTGCGCGCCAACGCGAAGTCCACGCTCCAGCGACTGGAGACGCTCGGGGTGCGGAACTCGATGATGCTGACCGGCGACGCCTCCGAAACCGCGCACCACGTGGCATCCGAACTGGGTATCACCCGAGTGCGCGCGGAGTGCCTGCCCGCAGACAAAGTGACCGAGGTCGCGGGTATCACCGAGCGGCCAGTGATCATGGTCGGAGACGGAGTGAACGACGCGCCGGTCCTCGCGGCGGCCGACGTCGGCATCGCCATGGGTGCCAAAGGCGCGACTGCTGCGAGCGAATCAGCGGATGCCGTGATCCTCGTCGACGACATCTCTCGCGTCGCGCGCGCCGTCCGGATCGGCCGCGACACGGTGCGGATCGCGCTGCAGAGCATCTGGCTGGGGATCGCGATCTCGGTCGTACTCATGGTCATCGCTGCCTTCGGGATGATCCCGGCGACGGCCGGGGCGCTGCTCCAGGAACTGGTCGATCTTGCGACGATCCTCGCCGCGCTGCGAGCCGTCGGTGGCCGACTGGATCGGCGCCAATCGGCCGCCGATGCGGAGCAATTCGATGACAGTACGCGGGTGATCGCCGGCTCTCGAACCTGAGTGCATTCGGCGAGAGCTGCCTGGGCACGCTCACTGTGACTGCCGGAGACGGACTACGGTCGAAGAACGACAGGATCGCGAGTGAGCTCCGCGACGAAACGAGCATCAGCGAAGGGACGGCTTTCATGAGAATTCTCCTCCTGACCGGCGGTTCCCGCGGCGACGTCGAACCCTTCGCCGCGCTCGCCAGAGCGGCGGCGGCACACGGTCACTCGGTGCGTCTGGGCGTGCCGGACAACTCAGGCGCTGACCTCAGCGGGATCGACGCGGTGAGCCTCCGGATCGACTTCGCGACGCTCGCGCCGCAGGGTCTCTCAGCTCTGAGTGCAGCGAGAGCATTCACTGAGAGCATCCGGCCGGCGATGAAGCGGTTCCTCGCCACGGCGGTTCGGGAGGCACTCACCTTCGCACCCGACCTCATCGTCTACCACCCGAAGGTGCTCAGCGCGCCGCTCGTCGCCGACGCGCTGGGAGTCCCGCATGTCCTGGTCGAGATGGTGCCCTCCGTCACCTCCACGCGCGCCTTCCCTGCCCCGGCAATTTCGCGGGCAAACCTCGGGCCGCTCAACCGGGCGACGTACACGGCGGTGAACAGCGCCGGCGCACTCTTCCGCAGGGAGCTCGCTGCCGCGCGTACGCTGCTCCCCCGGCCGTCCACTCCGACACCGACGCCGCCATCCGCGACGCTCTTGCCGATCAGCCCCCAACTGCTGCGCCGGCCCAAGGACTGGCCCGCGACCGTCCACCTGACCGGCGCCTGGCGTGACGAGGACTCTCACGGCCATGACGATCCAGCGCTTGAAAGTTTCATCGCCGGTGGCCCGTTCCTCTATGCCGGATTCGGGTCGATGGTCGGCGGTGATCCCGTCGGCCGTGCGGTCGCCATCATCGAATCAGCCAGGACGATCGGATGCCGCGTGGTCGCCGCTGAAGGATGGGGTGGGCTCCGCGTTCCCGGATCGCACCGCACCGACGACGTGTTCGTCGCGCAAACCGTGCCGCACGGAAGCGTCCTGCCCCGGGCGACGGCGGCGATCCATCACGGTGGCGCCGGTACCGTTCATGCCGTCGCGCGCGCCGGCATCCCGTCGATCGTCGTACCGTTTCTCGCCGACCAGCCGTTCTGGGGTCAGCGCGTGCACACCCTGGGCCTCGGTCCGGCGCCGATCCCGCGGAAGAAGCTCACAAAAACCCGGCTGGACGCAGCGCTGGCCCGGATGGACTCGTTCCGGGAACGCGCGGAACGCACCGGCGCACTGGTTCGGTCCGAGCGCGGGCTGGAATACAGCATCCGGGTACTCGAGTCTCTGGTGCGCTAACCCACCCGATGCGGTGAGACCACCGGTGCGGTGAACCCGCCGAGCATCTTGAGCACCTCTTCGGTGATGGCATCGTGAATGGCTGACGCCCAGACACAGTTCCGGTGTTCCCGGAGCAACCAGTCCATGGCGTCGTCTTCTGCCATCCCGACCTCGTCCCAGTCGATCGCGGGGTTCGCGAACGTCGCGGGCAGCCCGGTCTCCGGCGACATGATGACGGCGCCGAGGTGGATGTGGTTTTCGGCGCCGGGCGGTGTCCACAGCAGCTCAGCGTCACCGTCGCGTTCCTCGTCGTGCAGGTGCCACGCGTCGCCGGTGCCGGTCCAGATCTGCGGTTCTGCCTGACCGGGAGCGGCAACACGGAACACCAGGAAGTCTTCCTTCTTGTACGACGCCCAGTCTTCGGGCTCGAGACCCGCGGCCGAGAACGGTGCGGACGTCGCTCCTGCCTCAAACAGGTCGATGGCGTCGAAGATGTCCTCGTCGATCGTCTCCATGCAGACGTGGACTTTGCTCGCGAACTCTTCCATCCACAGGAGCAGCGCCTCGGTGGTCTGCTCATCCCAGGGCGTGCCGTCCAGCGGCGGTCCGTCATAACCACCGACGTGCAGGTGCCACGACAGGTCCTCATCCGTGGTCTCGACGTGCATGGCGATGTCACCGATCTCGATGAAGGTGAGCGAGACGCCCTCATCCTCGATCCAGCGGGCGTGGAGCTTCGGAGTCGGCAGCGACGCCGGATAGACCTGTTCGACCGCTGGAACGTCCGGAATCAACAGCTCCGCCTCGAGAGTGACTGCGTTCGCTTCGGATGCCATGTGGTTGCCCTTTCCGGCATTCATCTTCGCAGCAAAATCACCCGTGCGTAGCCACTCAGCTCAGTCGCTCGCTGAGGTGAACGGTCACGTTGTCACCGATCTCCTTGCCGAGCTTCTTCCGCAGCTTCGCGCTGATCGAGAGCATGTGCCCGCCGGCGCCTGTGGGCATGAGGCCGGCGGTGAGGGGCTCATCGTCAACGGTCGCCGCCACTCTCACCGACTTGCCGGTGCCGAAGAAGTCGGTCGAGTCGGGCATCTCGACACACGACCACATCTCCCCCTTCACCTCCACTCCGATCGGCGCGGTGAACGTGTGGTCGAGCGGACCAGGAGCTTCGGCCATGGGAAGACTCGCCTTCTTTCGATCGTGGCCTTCACCCTACAGAAATGTGAGTCCTGTCTCCCTGCGGCGTGACAGGAGGGATAGCCCTTACGTCATCGGAGATAGGCCAGACTGAGCGCATGCCGAAACCTTTTGAGTGGGAGCCCGACATCTCGCGCGGTGAGTGGCTGCGCCCGATGGAGGCCGAGCCGCTGGGCAGCATCCTCTCTGTTGTTCCTCGCGGTTTCGAAGCCTATGCGCGCCTCTTCCACCCGGTTGAGCGTGACCGCCCGCGCGACACCCGCACCTGGCACGGTGTCGACCAGATGACCCACTTCGACGACGTCGTTGACATCGGCGCTGCACTCGAGACCGAGCGCGCCACGTGGGCTGAGGTCGCGACCGCGTTCGGCACGACGATGCACGCCGAAGCGCAGTTCGCCCGACTCGCTCGACGCGACTACGGTGACGTCGGCGGAGTGATCGATGCTGCCGGCTGGCGCTACGGCGACACCGAAGAAGGTCGCCTCGATCCCACCTCGCTCGCCGTGGCATCCGCGGTTCTCGCTCGCCACACATCGACTCCGGATGCTGGGATCGCCGCGGTGTGGGAAGGATGGGGCGGACTCATCAGCGCAGCAGGGGTCGCCTACCTTCGCTTCGAGGCGGGCGACGACGCGCCGGCACCGGACATCCGCGACCCGCAGCCAGGGTCGGGTCTCCTTCGCCGCGAGGTCGCGGCAGGATCGCGCTTCGATCTGCACGGAAACACCGGGCGGCGCTATGTCCTGTTCGAAGCAGGAGCGAACGATCTGGCGGATGCCGCGTGGCCCGGTCGAGCGCCCTGGGTCGCAGAGGTCATGTGGGCCCAGTCGCCGAGCATCCTTTGGCCCGACGATCATTCCTGGGTGCTCGCGACCGAGATCGACTTCGACTCGACCCTCATCGCTGGCTCTACTCAGCTCATTCGTGAGCTGGTGCAGACGCCGGGCCTTGAGGTGCTGCCCATCCGCACCGACGCCGATCTCACGTGGGACGGCGATTCGCTGAACCGCCCGTAGCCCTTCCAGACCCGAACGACGACGGTTACGGTGCCGCGACCAGAATGAGCAGTCTCCTGGCCGAAGAAACTAGCGATGTCACCGTCTGACCGACAGGAGTTCGCCGCCGACGATGTCATCCGCGAGCTCTACCCGGATACATCCGCGGACTGACGCCCCGTATCCGGTCGTTCGCGCACGATGGAGGCATGAACAAGACTGCCCACCGTGCCCGCACTTTCGCCCTCCTCTCCACCATTCCGCTCGCGCTCGCTCTCACCGGATGCTCGGTGGTCGACGGGTTCAACCCCAAGGAGCAGAGCGTCTCTTTCGACACCGCGGCTGAGGTCACGGACCGGTGGAAGGGGGATGCCGCCTGGTTGCCCGCAGACGCCACTGCGATCGAAATCCGCGAGTCCACGATCGACGACACGGCGGTTCTCCTCGCCGCCAGCGACGCCGAGCTCGATCCCGAGCTCTGTGCCGTCGTTTCCCGCCAGTCCGCCCCTGCCTACCAGGTAGAGGGTTCTCCCGACCCCTACAAGGCTGGCGAGGTGTTCGCGTGTGGAACGTGGACGGTGATGGCGGCTGAGGACGGCTGGTTCGGCTGGAACCCGAATCACCCCGACGAAGCACAGCAGTCGCCGACACGGTAGCCGGGCGGCTCCTAACCGCGGCGAGGTGCAAAGAGCGCGTGGAGCAGTGGCAGAACGGACGCCACCATCAGGACGGTGCCGAGCCCGGCATCGTCCGAACGAACCGCGGCGCCGGCGATGAGGAGTCCACCGAACAGAATTGCCGAGAGCAGTCTCTGCGCAAGGCGCTCGAGTCGCGCAACACGGCGTTCGAGGGCGAGGCTCTGCACCGAGAGGGTGCCGTCCTCGAGCCCGGTGATGACGTTGTCCAGCCGCCTCGGCAGTCGCACGGCGATACCGGCGATTTCGAGAGCCTGCTGCGTGGCATCCTTCACGACATTGCCGCCCTCGTCACGCAGCAACTGGGCCGCGTACGGCTCGACCGAGTCCCACAGGTTGAACCGCGGGTCGAGGGAACTGCACACACCAGAGGTGAGTGACATGGCGCGAACGATCAGCAGGAAGTTCTCCGGCAACTGGAACGGCAGCGAACGGATGACGTCGCCGAATTGTTTGGCGAAGTCGCGGAACTCCCGCGGGTCGACGTCACGTAACTCGGCGAATCCCATGCCGCCGAACCGCGCGAACAGCTCAACCATGGCCCGTTCGAGTTCGGTCGTCTCGGCGGTGGGCAGCAGCACGCCGAGGTCACGCATCGCGTTGACGAGGCCTTTGCCGTCGCGAGCTGCGGCAGCGATGAGCATCTTGCGCAGGCCACTGCGGGTGCTGGCAGGGGCCTCGCCCATCATGCCGAAGTCGATGAACGTCAGTTTCCACGGTCGCTCGCCCGGGCCGCCGACGACGGGAGTGACGAAGATGTTGCCCGGGTGGGGGTCGGCGTGGAAGAACCCGTGGGTGAACAGTTGGTCGAACATCACCGTGGCGAAGACCGAGGCGACCTCGCCCGGGTCGATTCCGGCGGCGAGCAGCGCCTCCCGGTCGGTGATTTTGATCGCCGTGACATCTTCGAGGGTGAGAACACGGCAGGTCGTCCGTTCCCAGACCACCGCGGGAACCGCCACCCTGTCGTCGCCGGCGAAGTTCGCCGCGAATCGCTCCGAGTTCGCCGCTTCGTGCAGGTAGTCGATCTCCTCGAGGCTCGTGACCGCGAACTCTTCGACGAGCGCGGGAACGTGAACTCGATTCGAGACGATGCGCACGCGGCTGAGCCATCCGCCCACTTTGCGCAGGGCGGCGAGGTCGACGTCGACGATCTCATCGATGCCCGGTCGCTGAACCTTCATCACGGCCGCGGTCAGCCCGGTGTCGGCCATATCCAGGGCGCTCAAGGTCGCACGGTGCGCCTGGCCGAGGGATGCCGCAGCCACCGGCGACTCGCTGATCGTCGCGAATGCCTGTGCGAGCGGCACCCCCAGCTCTGCCTCCGCCAGCGCCCGGATCGCCGGGAACGGCACGGCAGGAACCTCGTCCTGCAGGCCCTCGAGTTCTTTCGTGATCTCGGGTGGGAGCACGTCGAGGCGCGACGACATGAACTGGCCGACCTTGATCATCAGGCCGCCGAGGTCGACGGCGAGCACATGGAACCGTCGTGCGAAGCGTTTCATCCGGCGCGGCCGGGTTCGCTCCGCGAGCCGGGTAAGCCCGATGCGGGGCAGGAACAGCTCGAACCACCACGTCACCGCGAGGTTCCATCCCGCGAACCGAAGAATGCGACGGTAGCGGGCGCGCGTGTTTCCTGCCCCGGACTGCGAGTGTTGTTGCCTCTGCCGGGTCGGCGGCACCGCCGTCAGTCCTGTGCGAGGATCGCGTAAAGCCGGCGACGCGCCTCGTCGAGCACCGTCACCGCCTGCTTGACCTGCTCAGGCGAACCGGAGCGGCCGACCTGCGCAGCGGCCTGCGCGAGTTCGACTCCCGCCTTCGGAAGGGCGGTGAATCCGGTCTTCTCGTCGGATCCCGAACTCTCCCACGGTGCCGCGGATTCCGACTCTGCGATCACTTCACGACCCGCTTCGGTCAGAGTGTAGGTCTTGCGGCCGTTCAGTTCTTCAGCGGTGATGAGCCCCTCGTCGGCGAGGAGCTGGAGCGTCGGGTAGACAGAGCCGGCGCTCGGCTTCCAGGATCCGTTGCTGCGTTCCTCGATCTCACGGATGATCTGGTATCCGTGCATCGGGTTTTCGGCGAGCAACGCGAGCACGGCGGCGCGCACGTCACCCTTGCCCATTCGACCCGAGGGTCGCTTGTCGAATGTCGACCTCAACTGGTCCATGATCTGCCACATACCGTCGGTGTGGATGCCGGCGCCGAATCCTCCAGTGGGGAATGAGTTACCCATGATGACCTCCCGATTGTGTACGAACGACACTCAACGATATATCGCTCGTGACGACACCGATAGGGATTGGGATGCGGTTCACAGCTTGCAAACGGACCCGGACAGTACCCCGGTACTGGTCGCCGAACACGGCGAGACCGTCGTGCACTGTGCCAGCGGCGGAACCTTCGTAGCCTCGTCACTATGCGAAGGGAAAGTACATGATCACAGCACAGGCTCTCGTCAAGCAATACGGAAACAAGGTCGCCGTCGATTCGATCGACTTCACCGTCAGGCCCGGTCAGGTGACGGGGTTCCTGGGGCCGAACGGCGCCGGCAAGTCCACGACCATGAGGATGATCGTCGGGCTCGACAAACCGACGTCGGGCCGGACCGAGGTCAACGGGCGCCCCTACCGGGAGCACCGTGCACCCCTCCGCGAAGTCGGCGTCCTCCTGGATGCGAAGGCGGCGAACGGCGGACGGTCGGCCTACAAACACCTGCTCGCGATCGCCGCGACGCACGGCATCGGCGCCGCACGCGTGAAGGAGGTCATCGGCCTCGCCGGACTCGACTCCGTTGCCGGCAAACGTGTTGGCGGGTTCTCGCTCGGGATGGGCCAGCGACTGGGAATCGCCACAGCCCTGCTTGGAGATCCAGCAACCATCATCCTGGACGAGCCGGTCAACGGCCTGGACCCGGAGGGCGTCCGATGGGTGCGCACTCTGATGAGGAACCTGGCTGCCGAGGGCCGCACCGTGCTCCTGTCGTCACACCTCATGAGCGAGATGGCGCAGACCGCCGACCGGCTCATCGTGATCGGCCGCGGTCGAATCCTCGCGGATGACCCCATCGCGGATGTCATCTCCGGCGCCACCCGCTCGGTGACGCGCGTCCGCACTCATGAATCCGAGCGCCTGATGGCGACGATCGCCGGTCCTGGCGTCGTCGTCTCCGTTCTCGCCGACGGTGCGATCGAGGTCTCGGGCCTCACCGCCGAACAGGTCGCCGTTGCCGCGTCCACCGCCGGCATCGTGCTGCACGAAATCGCCTCGATGTCGGGGTCGCTCGAAGAGGCGTACATCGCCCTCACCGCCGGAGAAGTCGAATACCGCTCGTCGAGCGCAGCGGGAACAGGAGCCCACAAATGAGTACTCTCGAAAAGTCACGTGCGACCTTCGTTCCCGGCCCGGACCGGTTGAGGTTTTCAGGCGTCCTGCGTTCGGAGTTCATCAAGCTCACGAGCCTTCGCTCCACCATCGGGCTTCTCCTCGCGATTCCCCTGTTCGGCCTCGCCGTGAGTGCCGCGCTGGGTCTGACGCTCGAGGACGCCGGACTGCCAGGGCAGGCATCCGTTGGTTTCATGCTCGATCAGGTCACCATCGGAACGGTCCTCTTCGGCCAGCTCATCGCCGGGGTACTCGGAGTGCTCGTGATCAGCAGCGAGTATTCGAGCGGAACGATTCAGTCGACGTTGATCGCTGTTCCGACCCGCCTGTCGGTTCTCGCGGCGAAGGCGGTCGTCCTGTTCCTGACGGTGACGGCATCCGCTCTCGTCGCCCTCTTCGGGTCGTGGGCACTGACCTACCCGATGTTCGAGAGATTTGGGATCGAGATCGGGCTGTCAGAACCGGGAGTGCTCATGGCGCTGGTCGGCGGGGCCGTGTACGTCGGCCTCTCGGCTATCCTCGGATTGGGAATCGGGGCGCTGCTTCGTGCCGTCGCTGCCGGCGTTGCAACCGTCATCTCAGTGATTCTTCTGCTGCCCATCGTGTTGTCGGTCCTCCCGGCATCACAACTGGTCAGGAACGTCCATCTTCTCTCAATGTCCAAGGCGGGTGACGCGATGTCGAGCGCTGCCGAGTTCGACGGCGGGTTCCTGAATCTCGCCAACGGCTATGTCAGCTCGGCTGCCGGATGGCTCGTGGCCGCGGTGTGGGCCGGTGCGTTCCTGGTGCTGGGCGCCATCCGGCTGCGTCGGGGGGACGCCTGACTCCCCCGCTCAGCGGATCGCGCGGCACCTCGATCGAGGTGCCGCGCGATCGCGCTCCCCGGATCCGCCTGCAAGCCAGGAAGTCGTGGATCCCGAACGCGCTGATCATGGTGGTGTACGTAACGCTCGCTGTGCTCATGGGGTGGCTGTCGCTCGAGCCTCCGCACGTCACGCCGCTGTGGCCGATGGTGGCTCTCGGCGTGGGCGGCATCGCGGTTCTCGCCGGACGCCACCGCTACCCGAGAATCGCGTTCGCCGGAGCGATGGTTCTGCCCGTGCTCTCGCTCGTCGGCGGATCGAGCGCCGAATCGCTGCTCGCGGTGGTGGCCGTCTACAGCGCGGGGGTGCGCTGCAACGCCCGGACCGCGTGGTTGTCCTTCACCATTGCGATGGCCTGCGGTGCGATCGGCGCGCTGGCGTTCACCGCTCGGGGAAGCCTCCTGCCCCCGATCCTCGGCCTCGCGCCGCGAATGGTGCCCGGTGGCACATCGCTGGACTGGGTAAACCTGTACTCGGTGATAGCCATGGTGCTTCTCATCGCGACACTCCTGGGCACGAACCGAGGACATCGTCAGCGTCACATCCGCGAGCTCGTGGACCGCGCCGAGCGACTCGCGCGTGAGCGTGACCAGCAGGCGGAGACGGCACGAATCCTCGAACGTGAGCGGATCGCGCGTGAGATGCACGACGTCATCGCGCACAGCCTCACCGTGATGATCGCCATCTCCGACGGCGCCCACGCTGCCGCGGATGAACGGCCCGACGAAGCGAAGAAAGCGATCGCCCGGGTGGCTGAGACCGGACGGAGGACACTCGGAGAAGTTCGCCGTCTGCTCGGCTCCGTCCGCGTCGACCAGGGCGCGCCCACCCACGCACCGCAGCCTGATGCGTCACAACTGACGTCGCTCGTGACCGAATTCGCTGCAGCCGGCCTCCCGGTGCGTCTCGTCGTGACCGGCGCGCCATCCGTAGACCCGGCTCTCGGGCTGACGGTCTATCGAATCGTCCAGGAGTCGCTCACCAATGTCCTGCGCCACGCCCGGCGGGTGACGTCGGCGACGGTGATCGTGACGTGGCTGACGGATGCCGTGACGATCGTGGTCCGCGATCTGTCCTCGTCCGTCGCGCTATCCTCGAACACCGGCCGAGGGATTCTCGGAATGAGGGAACGGGTCGCGCTGTACGACGGCGTGATCGAGGCCGGGCCGCACGAGGATGGTGGATGGCGCGTCTTTGCGCGCCTGCAACGGGAGGATGGGTAGTGGGAGACAGCATCCGGATCCTTCTCGTCGATGACCAGGAGTTGGTGCGTTACGGCTTCCGGCTCATGCTCGGGTCAACGGCGGGAATGGTCGTCGTCGGTGAAGCGAGCGACGGGGCCGACGCGATCGGTGCCGTGGAACGGCTCAAGCCGGATGTCGTGTTGATGGATGTCCGCATGCCGGGTGTCGGCGGCATCGAAGCCACCAAACGCATCATGAGCATGCGCCCCGACACGCGGGTTCTTGTGCTCACCACCTACGACCTCGACGAATACGCCTTTGGTGCCCTGACCGCCGGCGCCGCCGGGTTCTTGCTCAAGGACACCCGGCCCGAAGACCTCGTCGCGGCTGTACGCGCCGTTCACTCCGGGGACGCGGTCGTGTCACCGCGGATCACGGCAAAGCTCATCGAGGTCGCAGCTCCTCACCTCGGTGGCGGGCGTTCTGACACCGCCGATGATGCGCTCGCCGAGTTGACGGCGCGAGAACGTGAGATCTTCGTGCTCATCGGGCGGGGCGATACCAACGGTGAGATCGCCGCGCGGCTTCACCTGAGCGAATCGACGGTCAAGGCGAACGTCGGGCGGGTGCTGGCCAAGCTCGACCTCCGCAACCGCGTGGAAGCGGTCATCCGGGCGTACGAGCTGGGCATCGTCGGCTGAGCTGCCCGTGGCGCGGGCGTTACTCGGCCTGCAGACGCCGCCTGTCAGCTTCGGCCTCCAGCTGCCGGATGCGCGCCTGCTTTTCGTAGAACTCGATCTCACGTTCGACCCGCAGCAGCTGTTCCTCGGTCGACTCCGGTCGTGGGGTCGAGAAAGAAGGCTCGGGATGCTGTCGTGTCGCCTGCCGCGTCGCCGCCGGCCTGCGGGTGCGTTCGGGGTACTCCCGGCCGATGATGAACCAGAGGATGCTGCCGATCAGCGGGAGAAACACCACGAGCAGAATCCAGACCATCTTGGGCAGGTGCTTCACCTGCCCGTCCTGCCGCGTGATGATGTCGACGAGGGCGCCAACGACGAGGACGAGGGTCAGGGCCGAGACGACGACGTACATGGGCCACAGTCTATTGATCCGGCACGTCCGGGCAAGGAAAATGCGCGAACGGGGGGCGCGGCAGTCTCCGCCGACGGGCATACTCTGACAGCTGGCTCGCCCGCAACAGGGCGACCGCCGCTGGCGCAGAATTGCGCATTCATTCGCGGATGATCAGACTATGCAGGTGAGCCATGCACCGATCCCCCAGGCTTCGCTGTCCGACCCCGTGAAGCCGTCGAACGCGTGACCGCTGGTTCCCCGGCTCAGTGGCGCGGATGGCAGGTCAGGTCGCTGTCTCAGTGGCTCGCCTCTCCACCGCCATCCGTCGTCACCCTGACCGGGGCCGGCGTCATCGTTCTCGGGCTCCAGATCGTTGTCCGTCCGCTCACCTCCCTGCTCCTCCTGGGCATCTACGTCGGCATCGCCGCAATCGTGTCAGGAATCGCCAACGTCATCCCGAACGGCGAGCCCTCACGGTGGTGGCGGTGGTTACTCGCGATTCTGTGGGTGTCCGGCGGCGTCGTGGTGCTGATCTGGCTGGGAAGAAGTCTCGAACTCTTACCGCAGGCACTCGCGGTGATGCTCGTCCTCGGAGGATTGGCATCCCTGGGCGACGCTCTCGCCCGCGGCAGGTTGTCGCAGCGTGTCCTCGCCGTGTGCTGGGGTGGGGCGCAGATCGTCTTCGGACTCCTGTCACTCACCTGGCCGGATGCCACGCTCCTCGCCGTCGCGGTCGCCTTCGGTGTCCGAACCATCGCCTTCGGTGTTGCCCTGTTCAGCCGCGGCGCACGGCAATGGACCGACCCTCACCCTTCGCTCGTCACCGTGGAACCGGACCCGAAGACCCGCCGTCGGCAGAACCGCCTGGCTGACGGCGCCCGCTATGCCCTCGCTCTCCTGCTGGTCGTCACCGCTTCCGCTGGCTGGTGGGTCAATGACTGGCTCGAGGACGGCGCAATCGTGGTCGACGCCTTCTACTACCCGCCAGGCGACATCCCTTCGGGTCACGGCCAGCTGATCCGTTCGGACGACTACCGGGGTGAGATTCCCGAGGGCGGGACGGTCGAGCGCATCCTCTACACGACCCGGGATGCCATCGGTGCGGATGCTGTCGCCAGCGGGCTCGTCATCCGCCCCGTCGACCCGCCGCCCGGGCCCCGGCCGGTGGTCATCTGGAACCACGGCACGACAGGAGTCGCTCAGGGGTGTGCCCCCAGCCTTCGGAACAAGGCCGCGACAGAGTGGGACATCCCCGCGGTCGAGGAAGCGCTCGAGCGCGGATGGGTGGTCATCGCCTCTGACTACTCCGGGCAGGGCGCGCCCGGGGACTTCCCCTACCTGATCGGTAAGGGTGAGGCCCGATCCTCACTCGACGCGGTGCTTGCTGCCGGCGAACTCGAGGATCTTGTGCTTTCGCCGGACACCCTGGTGTGGGGTCACTCGCAGGGCGGTCACGCTGCCCTGTGGACCACACAGATTTCCGAGAACTACACCCCAGGGCTGAATGTTCTCGGCACCGCTGCATTGGCCCCAGTGACAGATCCCTACGCGCTGGGTGACGTCTTCACCCGGGGCGACGCATCCCCCCAGCAGACGTTGCTGATCTCCTGGGTACTGGTCCCCTATTCAGAGACCTACCGGGAGGTCGACCTGCGCGATCATGTCGCGACGAGTGGTCGGGTCATGGTGCGTGAGATGACACAACGGTGCCCGTCCGAGCCGGGACTGATGGTGTCCGTCCTCACCGCGCTCGGCATCGGGCTGGACCGACCGTTGTTCGTCGGCGACCTCACCGGGGGTGCGCTGGGGAATCGCCTTCAGGAGAATGCGGTCACCGGACCGTTCGGCACTCCCCTGTTCGTCGCATGGGGCGCGAAAGACGAGGTCCTGCCACCGTCTCTCCAACACGACTTCGTAGAACAGCAGTGCCAAAACGGCGAGCAGGTGCGCTGGGAAGAGTACGCCGGTTACGGCCACCTGCGCATCCTGCAACCGAAGTCTGTTTTCCTCCCCGCCTTGATCGACTGGTCCGAGGCGCTGCTGGAGCGCACCCCGGGCGCGCCCCTGAACGACTGTTCGCGATAGCCGGAGGGAGAGCCGATGGCATCCCACCTGGCCGGAACAGTGCATGCTATCGAGATTCCCGATTCGAGAAATCCCCCTAGACGCAAATCGCGGCCAAGCCTAACTTTTGTGAAGCAACTACTCGCCCGGTGGGTCATCCGGACCGGCCATTCCCGAGGACGAGCTCGACAAGTGGGGCAGGTCAATGTTCTTTCACAGACAGGAACTCCAGCACAAAGCATCACCAGACAAAGCAGATCCCGCCTTCGCGCGAAAGTTGCAGGAAGTACTCGGCGGCCAGTACGGCGAAATCACCGTGGCCATGCAATACGGCTTCCAGGCGTGGAACTCACACTTACCCGGGAAGTACCGTGACCTTCTCTACGGCATCGGAGCCGAAGAGTTTGGGCACGTCGAGATGCTCGCGATCATGATCGCCCAGCTTCTCGAGAAAGCGCCCGCCGAGGACCTGGAGTCCGCGGTGAACTCGGACCCCACACTTGCCGCCGTCATCGGTGGCATGGATGTGCAGCACGCGATCGTCGCCGGCGCGGGAGCGCGACCGGTCGACAGCAACGGGAACCCGTGGCAGGGGTCGTTCATCACGGCGAGCCGAAACCTGCTGGCCGACTTCACCGCGAACGCCAATGCGGAGATGCAGGGCCGCGTCCAGGTGGCGAGGTTGTGGCACATGACCGATGACCACGGTGTTCGAGACCTGCTGTCGTTCCTTCTGGCGCGGGACACGATGCACCAGAATCAGTGGATCGCAGCGGCTCGTGAGCTGCAGGAAGAGGGGCTGGAGGGTCTGCCCGTGCCGAACAAGTTCCCGCTCGAGAACGAGGAGAGGGATGTGGCGTACACCTACCTCAACTTCTCTGATGGCAAAGAGGCAGCGAACGGATCGTGGGCGTCGGGTCCGACCCCCGATGGGCTTGGCGAATTCAGCTACGCCGAGGGTCCCGGTTCGAGCGTTCCGATGCCGCCGCCGACCCAGCCGGACGTCGGCCTCTATGGCACCATGCCCGTGCCCGGTCCGGTCGGTAAAGCGGCCGCTGCTGTGAAAGACGCGCTGACGGGCGACTAGCCGAAAGCGGAAAACTGGCTGCCGCCGCGACCTCCGTGAGTCGCGGCGTTTTGAAGCCCGCGACTTGTCCGCTTCGCCGGTTCCCTCCCGGCCCAATCCGTGGGGAACGATCGCGCTCGGCGTCCTGGTCACAGCGGTGGCGGCGGTCGTGCTGTCGCGCCGCTCGGCGAACCGCTTGTCGAGACGGTAACGCCCATTGAGAAGTACGTGCCGCGCTCCGCATACAAGATCTAGATCGCCAGCAATCCTCCCGACTCGAACAGGCGAGAAAAGTGCACGACCGTGCGAGCCGTCCGGTATGTCAGAGATCACGCGAGAGCGAACTGAGCTCCCTGATCTTCAGTGACGCAGGGCTCGCGCCCGGTCGGACACCGTCGGAGAGACAGGGTCAGGGTCTCCGGTCACGAGAACCCAGCTCACGGTCGGAGAGACCATCCTCTTCCGCGGCGGCGGTGGGGGTGTCGGGACTTTTGTTATTCAAGATGCGAAATCGGTTTCCCCTGGCTCGCGCCCACCGCCGCCTGCTGGGCGTTCCATGTCGCCGCACGAATCAGGTCTCACACCCAACTAGAGAATGGACATCGTCGGGGATGCCGTCCTCGGGTGGTCATGGGGCTCAGCCGACTTGGGCTCCTGCGCTTCCTCAGCAGCACAGTCGTTCGTGGCCTGTATGTTGTTGACTCAAGGTGCGCGTCACGCTTTCAACAGGAAAATCTACTCACTTGAGCCGCCGCTGCTCGAGTTCCCAGTACTCGAGCCCGAATGCCTGCCCTTCTGAGACGGTTTGGTATCCGCCCATTCGTTCAGCAGCGTGAATGATTCGGATCGTGTGGCGGTAGATGTCCATCACGGCCAAGGCTGCCTTCTTGGAAGTACCGATGGCGAGAAGCCCCAGTTCTCGGTGCAGTATCACTCGCGGTGTGGGATCGAGCATTCGGAGGCCATCGCCCTCCGTCCGGTTTCGTTCGAAGTATGCGCGGTAATCTTGCACGTACTGAGCGATGTCGTCACCAATAAGAGGTACTCGCTTAGTGCGAATGACATGTTCAAGGGTCGTCGGTCCAAGGCTCGTCACCCGCTTGAGGTCCGGGCTCTCAACAAAAGCCCTGACCTCTGCGTCGTCACAACGAAGCACAACGAGGGCTTGCTCGGTGGATTGTGCCAACAGATCTTCAAGCAGGTACTTTGCGACCGGGCCTGCGTTGTCTTTCAGGTCGTCAACCGACGAATCGAACTGGGCACGAATGTTAACGCCCTGCGCCGCGATGTAAGCTTCGGCGCGATTTACGAGGGACAAATGGAGTTCGAGGGCCTCAGCGACGGTGTCCCCCATAGTGAAAAGCCCGTGGTGCTGCAACACCATGGCCCGTGCCCGACCACCCGACCGACGCCACAGATCTGGCGCCAGCTTGGCGAGCTCGAACCCAGGCATTACATACGGGACCGCAACCACGTCGTCGCCGAACACTTCGGCGATAAGATCCAGCCCTCGAACCGTGTCAGTTAGTGTCACGATCGCGTCAGCGTGGGAATGCAGCACGGACGCGAAGGGCAGCGCATGGTGGAACATTGCTTCGATCGTTGGCGCTGGCTGATCCGGAAGCACCGTGGCGGAGGCGTAGCCATCCATCATGGCGATATCGCTTAACTCGTCTTGTTCGAGAAGCACGTTAAGGTCTTCTCGCCGAAGCTGCACGAGTCCCTCGGGCACGAGCGATCCAAGGTCGAAGCCCGAGGCTTTCGCCCAGATGAACTCGTCGTTCTTCACGGAGGTGTTTCCACCGCCGTGCAGAACCAGGAACGGATCGCCGCCAAGAACTCTCGAGGCAACGACCGTCTCCGAGCGAAGCGCCTCCATGTCATCGTGTTTCGCCATTTTTACGCCCTCTGCTCGCAATTCAACCGTTGCCCAAAAAGTGGGCGTGCAGTCGCTGCGAAGCACCGACTGCACGCCCGGCAATTAACCTAGTCGTCGGCTCCACCCGAGAGCTCCTGGTACTCCGCGTGAGCGGCTTCGGGAGTGACGCCGCCGTGGACGACCGACCGCACAGCCTGAATCATCGCTGCGGGTGCTTGTCGCTGGAAGATGTTGCGTCCCATATCCACGCCAGCAGCACCTTCAGAGATCGCCTTGTAGGCCATCGTCAGGGCGTCAAGCGACGGAAGCTTCTTCCCACCGGCCATGATCACCGGGACGGGGCAGCCCGACGTGACCTGCTCAAAGCCTTCCTCGCAGTAGTACGTCTTTACCACCTGAGCTCCTAGCTCAGCGATGATGCGGGTTGCGAGGCCGAGGTAGCGCGAGTCACGGGTGAGCTGGGTGCCAACTGCAGTCACCCCGAGCACCGGGATGCCAAGGCGAAGGCCTGCGTCGATCTGCTGCGTTAGGTTATGCACCGACTGTGTCTCGTGCTCCCCGCCGACAAATACCTGCACGGCGACCGCTGCTGCGTCGATGCGTGCGGCATCCTCCATGGCCATCGCGATACGCTCGTCCGAAAGATCTTTGAGGATCGAGGGGCCGCCGGACGCGCGAACTACAAGAGCGGTGTCGAGCTGCGCCGGCACGACTGAGCGTAGGATGCCGCGGGTTGCCATGAGTGCGTCCGCCAGGGGAGCAAGCGGAACTATGTTGAGATCCACGCGCTCCAACCCGCTCGTCGGGCCTTGGAAATAGCCGTGGTCAAATGCGAGCATGACTGTGCGGCCGTCGTCCTTGAAGATCCGCGACAGGCGGTGGCGCATGCCGAAATCGAGCTGACCCGCACCCTTCACGGGTGAACCCTGCGTTACCTGCGGAGTGCCGATACCGAAATCCTTGGAATCGATGTTGCCTTCTAGATCTGCCATTGTGTGGTCCTTTCTCTGGCTGTGAATGAGGTCTCGTGCGCGCGCGCGTTATGCCGCTGCGCCCTTGGCGGTCGAGATCGCGTCGGTCGGGATGGGGTCTCCCGGTGTCCAGGGCACTTGGACGCCGTCGGCGGGATCGTAGGGGGCCTTGACGAACACTGCACGGAACACGACGTCGGAATTGTTCACGAAGTAGTGCATCTCACCGGGATCGCAGCGCACGATGTCTCCGACGTTGAGGTCATGGCTTTGCTGGCAGTCGATCCACACAGTGGCTTGGCCTTCGATGACGACGAAAGTTTCCTCGATGTTTGCGTGGTAGTGATTGGAAGCGTCATCTCCCGGCCGCAACTGAACTACACCGAAATCGGTGAGGGGGCCGCGCATGACATAACCTGGGCCGAACTCCCCGAATCGGAATTCGGCATTGGTGGTTTTCGTGAGTTCCATCGTTTCTCTTTCTTGTTCTTTTAGCTGCCTGGCGCGCGCCAAAGTGGGCTGGTGATTCCGGAGTTCATGAGTTCGAGCTGAGGCGCGTACGCGGTGATCCAGCGCTCGCGGACCGCCCCGTAGGCCTTGTGTGCTTCCGTGTCGGGCACGACTTCTCGTTCCCACGAGAGCCAGCTTTGTGCCGCTGTCGAAGGCGTATCAAACACCCCTGCGCCTGCTGCCGCGCATGCGGCGGCCCCCTGCGCCGTGGACTCGGTCACCGCCGGGATGCGGATCGGTCTGCCCAGCACGTCGGCGACCAGCTGAGTCCACATCTCACTCTTTGCGGAACCGCCGGCAAACACCACGTGGTCCGCCCGAGTGCCGCTGAACCCTTCGACCATTTCCAGGTTCAGTGATGCGACGATTGCTGCATTCTCAAGGAGCGAGCGGAACATAGCCGCGCGCAGCCTCGGCCCGCCATCCAGCGACAGGTTCAGGAACGAGGGCGCGGCATGCTTCCACTGCCGGTAGTTCATGACGTCCGAGAAGATTGGGATGACACCGTCTGCCCCGATCGGGATGTCGGCTGCGGCCGCGGTAAGCAGATCAAGTGGATCGCGGCCCGTGGCACGGGCGATCTCTGTCTCCTGATGAGCGAACGTGTCACGGAACCAACGGACTGCCGTTCCGGAGTGGAACGCAATCGCCTCTGCCTGCCACATGTTGGGGATAGCTGCCGCGTTCACCCGCACCCGCATGCTTGGGTCAACGGTGGGCGTCGGAAGGTTCACGAACTGTTGCCAGAACGTGCCGGCGACGATGGCCGCTTCCCCTGGTGCGGTCAGCCCCATGGAGAGGGCTGCCAGCTGCGCGTCCCCGCCGCCGAGCACGACGAATGTCGACGTGCTGAGACCGGTCTCGTAAGCGGATGCGGCGGTTACCTGTCCTATCACGGTGCCGGGCTCGGCTGTCTCGGGGAGAAGATCGTCGCGAAGCCCACACAGTCGCAACAGCTCGGGGTCCCCTGCGCGGCTCGCGAGCGATACGAAGCCAGAGGTGGATCCGTTTGAGGGCTCCATCGCGCGCACACCGCTGAGTCGGAACAGGACCCATTCGCTGAGCATCAGCACTGTGGCAGCGTTGTCGTACAAATCGGGGCGGTGCGTTTTGAGCCACAGAAGTCGCGGGCCGGCTGCCAATGCGAACATCTGCCCGGTTTGGGCGTAGATGCTCTCTTCCAGACCGGGATTCGCAGCCAGCGCTCGCACCTCCGTCTCGGCGCGGGCGTCGACGTTCGCGCAGGCCCAAATCTCACGGCCGTCTTGATCAAGAACGACAATGCCTTCGCGCATCGAGGTCGAGCTCACCGCAGCCACATCGGATCCGGAGATGCCGGCCTTCGCAAGTGCCTCGCGAATGATCTCGCGGATAAGCGCCCAGTTCCGATCCGTCGCGAAGCTCATGGACCCGGGGATACCGGGCTCAGGATCGTGTTCCCAGCTACGCTGTGAGATCGCTACAGGGGTGCCGCCCATATCGAATATGCATGCGCGCACCGAGCCGGTCCCTGCATCAATCGCCAGGACGTAGTTCATATCGTGTTCTTTTCCGGTGAGACATGGACGCCCTCGGCGGCAAGCAGCGCTCGGGCAACCTCTTCGGTAGTGACCAGCACATCGAGATACCCACCGCGAAGTGCACCGAGAATCGCATCAACCTTGGAAATGCCGCCGGCGATACCGACCACATTGGGGATGCCGCGAAGCTCGTCGATTCCGATGCCGATACGCCGTTCGTGGAGCGACACGTCCAGAACCTCGCCATTCGCGTCATAAAAGATTCCGAGGATGTCGCCGACGGCTCCGAGCTTCCGAAACTCAACGAGTTCCGCATCGGTCACGTAGCCCTGTTGCGCGAGGGTCGCCTGTTCAGCCACGCCGCCTATCCCCACGAGGGCCTGATCTGCTGTCCGCGAGCGCTCGAGAACACTCTGGATCATGGGCTCGGATCGCAGGTCCTCAGCAAGCTTTGCCGATGACACCACGATCGGCGCCGGTATTGCAGCATCGAAGTGGATCCCCGGTGCTCCGTGTCCCCGGCGAGGGGTCGGGGCATAGGTATTCACGCCACCAGTCAGCGTTACCGTGCTGATCTTCTCGCGCTGTTCGACGGGTAGCCGCTGCATCGTGGCCTGTACCGTCTCGCCCCATCCGAGCGCGAGCGTTTGACCGGTTTCGAGCGTGTTCTGGAGGTATTGGGCACCGCCCCTGGCCAGACGTTGCGCAATAGCGTGGGGATCATTCGGCTGGTCCTCGAGCGCTGGGGGCACGAGCGCTTCCTTGAGATTGAACGTTTCACGAAGTTTGCGCCCCACCTGGAACGCGTCGAAGTTGCTCGAGCCGAGCGTGAAGGTGACGATGCCTGACTGGCGGCTTCGCTCGAGCAGACGCCCGGCGGTAGCCCGAGAGATCGAGAGACGCTTGGCGACCTCGTCCTGCGTGAGCTGATCGACGTAGTAGTACCAGGCGGCCCGTAGAATCTGCTCCTGGGTCTCCCAGTTGTCACTGTCCGCGGTGTTCATCGCGCATCCTCTCCAGCTCGTGTAGTGCGTATTTCAGGGTGTGTGGTGAGGGAGGTTTCACCCCCTCACCACACGCGACGACTAGAAGTCGAAGTCGTCGATGTTCTCGGCCGTGAAGATCGTGCGCTCCGGCATCACGATGATGCCGTTTCCGTCCGCCTCATAGTCATAGCCCTGGACTGAGTTCGGCTGGACTTCGAGCTCCCCAAAGCCGTCGACCTCGAATTTGTCGCCAACGTTGAGTTCTTTGCCCTCGATGAGCATCTTCGCGATCTGAACCGAAAGGGCGCCCTGCGCCTGTGCGTCCCACAGCGCGAAGCGCTTGAGAGTCCCGTTGGCAATGTATTCCTTCATCGCATTCGGAGTTGAAAATCCAACCAGGGTGATATCAGTGCGACCGAGGTTCTCCAACGCCTGAGCGGTGCCCGGTAGAGCGTTTGCGTCTGGAGCGATGATCGCCTTGAGGTTGGGGTTTGCGTTGATGAGTGCCTCAGCCTGCTGCACTGCCTGCTCCGTCTGGTTCTCGGAGAAGATGGTATCTACGACCTCCCAGTTGGTGTCTTCCGCGATGATCGACTTCGCCTCTTCAGCCCACTGGTTCTGATCTGTCACGGTCGGGCTGGAGTAGTGGAATGCCACCTGCGCCGCGTCGTCAGCGCCGATGTCTTCGAGGGTCATGTCCACGAGCATCTTGCCCAGCTGATCAGGAGTGCCCTGACTGATGTAGAACTGGCGGCACTCGGGATTCACATCGGAGTCCCACGTCAGGGTAACGAGGCCTTGCTCGCGTGCCTTGTCCAGTGACTGGCAGAGCCCGTCCGGAGTCGTCGATGACACGATGATCGCGTCGAACCCCTGGCCAACGTACGTGTTGATGAGCTCAACCTGCTTCGCAGCCGAAGCTTCCGGCGAGCCGAGATACTGCACATCGAGTCCCAGATCTTTTCCGGCAGCCACAGCTCCCTCGCCGCCCGCTTCGAAGAAGCCGACGCCAGTGAGCTTCGGGATGAAGGCAATTTGAGCGCCGTCCGCGGTGCTCGAATCTCCCCCGCCCCCTTCGCCACCAGCTGCGCTACTGCAACCTGTAAGGGCGACCAAGCCCAGTGTCATTGCCGCAACCGCGACCTTCATTTGATTCCTCATCGAATCTCTCCAATCGTTAGGTGACAAGTTCTTGCCACGTAGGGGGGTTACACACTCGGGATTTATACGAGAACGTCTGTGCGTTCGGCCGTCGCCGCGGTACCCATGCGTCGCAGATTTTCTCTGCGCACACGGCTGTTACGCACGCGCTCGGACCAGCGCCCACTCCACCAGCGGAGGCTCGCGACGGTGACAAGGATCACACCGGTGAAGACGGCGACCTCATTCTCGGTGAGGTGCGCAAAGCGCAGTCCCTGCTGCAAGAAACCGATTACGAAGGTAGCCACGATGACGCCGAAGATGGTCCCCTCGCCGCCGTACATCGACACACCGCCGATGACCACGAGGGTGAGCACCGGCATGAGCAAAGCACTTCCCACGTCGGCACGAGCCGATCCGACGTAGGACGAGAGGAGCAGCCCGACAATTCCGGCAGCGAATGCGGTGAGCACGTAGGCCCCGATAAGCACAGCGTCGGAGCGGAACCCTGCGTAGCGCGCAGCGACCGGGTTCGCACCGATGAGTCGTGCCTGGCGGCCGAAGGTCGTGCGACTCAGCAGGATGGCAAAGAGGATCGCAAAGATGATGAACACGATCAGCATGTTCGGTAGGCCCAGAGTCCTGCCGCCCGCGATCGCAGTGAATTCTTCGGGGAGGCCGGAGACACCCTCGAATGCGGAGACACCACCGAGCCCCGATGCGGCAAGCGCCAGGCCGGCAAAAAGGAATTGGGTACCGAGGGTGATCACCATGGGATTTGCGCGCGTCAAGATGATGAGCAGGCCATTGATCAGCCCCGCCGCCAGTGCGGCGATCAAACCCACGATCACCGCGACCCAGATATTCGCACCCGACTTGAACGTGACCCCCATCATGATGGCTGCCAGCGATGCGATCGACGCAAAGCTGATGTCGATTCCACCGGTGATCATGACGATGGCCAGCGGCAAAGCGATGATTCCGAGATATACGAAGTCGGACATCGAAAACAAGAGGCGGTTAGGATCAAGGAACTTCGGGCTCAGCGCGCTGAACACGACGAGTTCAAGCACGAGCACTCCAATGAGGCTGACCTCCCAGCGAGCAAAGGGCTTCAACTTTGCTTGTAGCGCCTTCATGAGCGCACCTCGCTTTCGACTAGTTCGGGATTCTTTCTTGGCACGTCGTCGAGTGCGGCATAGCGCGCAGAAAGACGTTTCTGAGAGACAAGTGCCCTCACCCGCGAGTCCGCGAAGAGTGCGATGAGCAGAATGGCACCGATCACTGTGTCTGACCATGAACCGGGAATCCGGAGAAAGCTCAACGAGCTTGTCGCCGTGCTGATGAAGAGGGCGCCAAAGGCCGCGCCTGTTACGGTGCCGACGCCACCAGTGAGGGAGACTCCGCCGATCACGGCTGCGGCGATGGCGCGCATCTCGATTCCCTGGCCGGCCTGGTTTCCAATCGATCCAACCTGGGCAAGGAAGACGAGCGCAGCGAGGGCCGCGAACACTCCGGAGAGGGTGTAAGCGAGGATTACGAAGCGGTTTGTCGAAATTCCGACCAGGTATGCTCCGTCGGCGTTGTCTCCGGTTGCATAGAAGCTTCGTCCAAACTTTGTGCGGGCCATGAGGATCGCGATGACGCCGATGAGCGCAATGGTCGCCCAGACGAGGACCGGCAGCCCTAGGAGCTCGACGCGCCCAATCTGGCGGTATGCGGCGGGAAGGCTCTCGATCGAGTACCCGCCGGTAACCAGGAAAGATATTCCGCGATAGGCGGCGAGTGTTCCGAGAGTCATCACGATCGAGGGGACGTGCCCGTAGGTTACGCCGATGCCGTTGATCGCGCCGAGTATGGCTCCGATGGAAATCACTGCCATCACCGCGAGCCAGATAGGTGCGCCATCTCGCATGAGCATGGCTCCGACGATCCCGGAAAGAGCGAGCGTCGATCCAACCGACACGTCAATGTTTTTCGTAAGTATTACGATCGCGCTGCCTGCGCCCAGCAGCGCAAGAATGACGGTTGAGTTGAGGACCCGCGCAATGTTCGACGGATCGATGAAGCTTCCATGAAACAGGCCGACAAACACGAACAGCAGGACGACGCCCCCGATAGTTATGAACTCTCGCTGCCTCAAAAAGGCCTTCATGATTGGTTGTCCTCTCCTGCTGCTGACCCGAAAGACAGGTCTCGGACAGATTTCAAGCTGATCTCGTCCCCGGCAAGTACCTCGCGAATGCGGCCCTCCCGCATCACCACAATTCGGTGGCTCAAGTCGACAACCTCTTCGAAGTCCGACGAGATGAGGACGACCGCGAGACCCTCCTTTGCGAGCTGGTCGATGAGAAGGTAGAGATCTTCGCGGGCCCCGACATCGACACCGCGTGAGGGTTCGTCGAGAATGACGACGGTGGGCTCTGCAGCGAGCGCTTTGGCGAGCGAGACTTTCTGTTGGTTTCCACCGGACAGGTTCGCGAGGCGACGCTTCGGGCTTCCGGCTTGCAGCGACAAATCTTTAGAGAAGCGGGCTGTCAGCTCGTTCTCCTTGCTCCGACTGATGAAGCCAGCGGTGCTCACCTTGTCGAGCACAGATGCCACCATGTTGTCGACGATGTCGCCAATGAGGAAGATGCCGTGGGCGTGTCGGTCCTCGGGTACGTAGGCGAGGCCTCGACGAAGTGACCTCCTCGGCGTGGGGTGATCGTAAGTCTTGCCGTTCAGTTCGATCGAGCCGGTCCCGGGGCGCAGGCCGTACAAAGTCTCCGCGAGTTCCGTACGGCCGCTTCCGACGACTCCGGCGATCCCCAGCACCTCACCTGGGAAGACGTCAAATGAGATGTTGGCGAAGCCCTGGCCCGTCATATTGGCCACCCGCATCGATGGCTCGCAGGCACGGTCGACTGTAATCGTGCTGTTACGACGCAGTTGCAGTTGCGCATCGGGGACCATCGCCTGCACGAGAGCGTCGATGTCGACGTCGGCGGTCTTCTCCTGCAGCACCATGTTGCCGTCGCGTAGGACTGTGACGCGGTGGCAGAGTTCGAAGATCTCGGACATGCGGTGGCTCACGTAGAAGATGCCGACGCCGTTCTCGGCAAGCCGTCTGAGCTGCGAGAACAATCGGTCCACTTCGCGTGCGGTGAGTGCCGCTGTTGGTTCGTCGACGATAAGGAGGCGTGCCTCGCGGAGGATTCCGCGGACGAGTTCGATGAGCTGCTGATCTGAAATCGACAGCTCGCCTGCCGGCTGGTCGAGATTGATCCGATGGCCGAGAGAGTCGATAACCTCGGCCACCTTGGCTTTGGTGACCTTGCGCTTGCCAAGCGCAAGAACGACATTCTCGTAAACCGAAAGGTTCGGGAAGAGTTTCGGTTCTTGGGGAACCATGTACACCGAGTTGGCGTGGGCAGCCTTTGGTGAAAGATTCTTGACTCGATTTCCACCGATGGTGATGGTTCCTGCGTCAGGATCGATGACCCCGGTTATCGCCTTCATGAGCGTCGACTTTCCGGCGCCATTTCCACCGACGAGCGCGTGAATCTCTCCTTCGTGTACGTCGATGTTCACACCTTGAAGCACAGGGATGCCGCCGTAGGACTTCCAAAGGTGTTCCACCTGCGCGACCACTGGGCGCTGCGCCACTATGTCCGACACCCTGACTCCTTCACAACACTGTGAGCATTCGTGCAAGGCGAGATCATCTGCTCACCTGCGATGAGTATTACACATGCTCACCCCCTAAGCAAATGTTGCGCAAGCATTCCAGCCGCTTTGGTGAGCTCTGAAATGAGGAGCGCCATTCACCGGACACGCATTGCCTAAGTTCGACCCCCGGCGCGCCGTTTCCTCCGAGCGGCGGTCGGCCGTTAATCCGAAGCCGAGTGGCGCTCGAGTCGGAACGCTAGCGTGAGCGCAAGCCCGTCATGAAGGTCGACCACGCCTGCAAACACCGGTTAATAGCCGCACCCGGGAACTGCAGTTGAAACAGTCGAGCGGACGCGGAGGAGGCCTGTGCCCCTGCAAGAGATCCCTGTGACGGCCCGCGGAACCGATTCATGCGCCCTACTGCGTCCGAACGGGCTATTCGCCCTGGACGCGTCCTGCCGACGTGGACAGCAACCACGCCGATGTGCGCCTTTATCAGGGCTTTATTGGTCGGGCTTACGCGATTTGAACCTGCGACCCCTTGGAGGCTCAGGGCCTATTTTGGTTGTTGCCGAATGTCTTCGAAAACTCGCGGGTTCCCTTGTGTTTACAGGGAACCGGAGGTTCGGTCACTCCGATTCTACCCGGTCGCGGGGGGTCCCTCACGAGTCAATCTGATGGGTAAATGATGGGAAAAACCAAATGCCATCGTCCCCTCTCCGTGCAGCAAAGCCCATTCTCGATGTATGCCGACGCGCCTGATGAGGGAGCAGAAGAGGAGCACCATTCCACGTACAAGAGAACCTCAGGCACGCTCACATTCGCGAGCAGCACTGTCTCCGCAGCAACAAGCTTCCACCGAGCCACTAGCTTTGACGACGTGGGTATGCCAGCCGAGCTCTTCTAGTTGGGCCTGAATAGCTGCAAGAGTCAAGTACTGTGCACCGGTGCCCCGATACGCGCTCAAAAAGTTCGCCTTCGCTTCGCGCAAGGAACCCTGCAGGGAATCTAGTTGGGTACGAGACCGTGGCCGGAGCGCCACTAAACAGTCGCTGAGCACGGCCCGCCCGACATCCAATAGTGTCGGATCACTCCACCGGCCGACGCGGCTGATCATGATGAGCGGACCTTCATCAGCCAACGCAGCAGACGCCACCATATCGGGGGTCCGCATGCGCAAGTTGGTCGTATGTAGGAACGGCAGAGGGTCAGTTGGGACAGTGGCGCGCACGCTGTGCACGGGAACACGACCTCTGATCACCTCAACACAACGACAACCGTCGAGGGACGGCTCGAGGGCATCCCGACGGATCACTGCTGGCTGGTCGTAAGAATCTCCCGGCATCAGCCGAACCAACGAAGTAGAAACCCGTGCCCCATGAAAGGACGTGGTCTTGAACCGCTCCAGACGGGAAACCGTATAACGCCTTCGAATCGCTTCCCAAAGTGGCTGGTGCCGTTCAGCATCCACTGCACCATCGGGGAGGATCGCGTAGACCCCAACGCTGGGCTCGAGGTCGGACAACACCTCGACAAGAAATCTCATCGCGGGCGCGACTCGACCAGAAAACTCCTTATACCCGATCCGGTCGCCCCCATTGCCCCGATATGAAAAGGGCGGATTCAGGACAACAGCCGCGATCTCCTCCCTTGCGGCCCGCCAGGCCCGACTCGCGGTTTTGGCCTTATTCTGCAACAGGTCAGCTTGGCTAATCACCCAGCCAGGCTGCGCCCGACGCAGGCCACGAACAACTGTTGCATCAACGTCAATCCCATAAAGCGACACCTTCGTCCCGAACCGCTCTTGGACGGCCGATAGAAGTGCCCCGGCGCCGACGGCAGGATCGAGTACGCGTCCCGAGAAGTCCTCGGGCATCGCGGCGGCCACCCGTTCTGCAACAGCGCGCGGCGTGTAAAACGCGTCCACGGCACGCTTTCGCGAAGTCAAGGAGCTATCCACCGGAGGAAGCTGCTCACTTCGTAGACGTACACGCCGCGGGATCCTCGCGTACGACCTTTTGAACGCACGGGGTGGTCATAAATGAGCTCCACGAGGGCCGAATGTTGAATAGCATAAAGCACAGCTCCGAGAGCATGAGGTTTGGTTCCGATTGGCGCAACACGGAGGTGCTTTCCTCCAGCCTTCGCGTGGATGCGTTCTATCGCCCGGTAGGCCTCAAAAGGGCAGCTGGCTCGCGCGTACTCTACACGGCGGTCCATGCGGTCATGCTCGAGGATGTCCCTATTGGCAAGATATGTGTAGGTCGGGTATTCGACTCGAAATCCGGGAGAACCGATGATTGGGGATGTGCGGCGGAGTTCGACCTCCTCCTGATCAAAAATGTGCCCGAGCCGTGCTCCCTCGAATCCTAGTAAGGGTGCAAAGTAACCCTCGTCGTCACTTCTTCGCGCGAGACGAGCAAATCCAGGCAACGGTTCTATCCCCCGACCAGTGCTGAGGTCATACACAGCACCTGGAAGTTCGTCGCTCCGCCGATAGTCATTGGGTTCCGCATAGAGCGCTAGCACCTCGTCGTGGCAAGCCACGAGCGCCTTAATCAGGGGAGCCCACACCCTATGTTCCAGGCTCGTCAAGTCCACGGCGACTGGGCCAGCCAAACTGCGGGCAAAACCTTCCAAGTCCCCGAACTCGAACAGGTTCACTTCGATGTTAGGACCGTGTATGAAGCACCGCGCCTCGTCCAACACCTCGAGTCGGCACAGTTGAATGTCTGCAACTTGGTTCAATTCCTCGACAATGGTCTCGGCGCGCTCTTCTTCTATGTCTGCTCCGTACAGAAGGTGCGCTATCCCTAGGCTTGAAATCTGAGTTGACTGTAGGCGACGCGTGAAATCGGGTTCGGTGACATCGAGCATGGGTCACTCCCAAAACAGCAACTGGTCGGGTAGATCGCTGGACTCCGTACCCCGCGTTGCAAGGATTCGCCGTACTGTCGCGGCCGCGCGTTCACGCTGAGTGAGCGCCATGATGTCGTCCGCGCGAATTGTCATCCGCCGCTTCCGCCGAGCGCTATAGACGAAATACGGAGCGAGGACGGGATGTAACTGGAAATCCATTTCGCGTGTAGCGCCGGAGTGCCTAGCGTTCTTGTCTCCGTTGAAGCTCAGAAGTATGCCTTGCCCAACTGCTTCTCCGAGCAGCTGGTCCACGTCCGTCGCAGCGGCGAAACTGCCCGTGTAGCTAACACGGAACTGATTCACTTCAGGGGTTGCGAGAGCCATCTCCCTCGCTAGAGCGCCGAAGATGCTCCCCAATCCGAGAGCGAGCCTCGTCAACGATGCCCCTTGCCGCGACCATCCTTGGAGATCTCGAATTGTCGTCTCCCCTACGCGAGCCGCTGCACGGGTTTGATGGACAACTGAAACCGAGGTGTTTAGCTGGCCGCCTTCGATTACGTGGAGCCTCAAGGCCTCGTAAACAAGGCGGATCATGTAACGAATGTTGCCGTCCGCCAGTTGACAGTATGACTTCCAGCCCGCGTAGTACTTGCGGTCGCCTACTCGGTTCTCTCGAATAGCGAAGAGTGCGGCGTATCCATAGTTACCAACGCGGACAGCCCACTTCTTCGGATGTCGCATCGCGAACCGTAGAACCTCAAGTACTTCCTCGTCATGCGATTCAGCCCACTTCAAAACGATGCAAGCACTGAGGTCGGAAAGCGACTGCGCGAATTCAAGGTCCTCGGGCGAAGCGCCGGGGGCTCGAGAAAGCCGACTGAGCAAGTCCGCCTTCACGACCTTCGCGCCAAGAAGATCCGCTTCCTGCTCAATGCTCAACTGAGGTAGAAGCCGGCTCGGATCCATGTGATCTGGATCAATCAGAGCCAGCCTTTGTTCCAGAACGGTAGCGGCGAATCGTTCAAATGACTCACCTTTCAGATCCGTCACTATGTCCACGGTCGTGAAGTCCGCGGGCTCCTGCAACGGCTGGTCATTGATGAGGGTCGCACGGTCGATTGCGACCGTGTTCCGAACGCCTATCTTGAACGTGTACGGCGCGTTCCCTACCTGTTTGATCAGCGTATTGACAAGCTTCTGTTGATATGCCGAGAGGTTTTCATATTCGTCAAGGCAGAACATGAAAGGTCTTAGTCGACTCACTCCCAGATCGTCGATTGCACTGAACAGGTAATCGAGGGGCTTGCCCAACAGTGAGAGTGAGGAATCCGACAATGCCGAAATGTTCCCGTTTATCTTCGCCTCTACGTCAACGAGCGCGAGATCGATCGCGTTCGATAGCTCGTCAATGGACGTCGACTTTGCTAGATGAAGAGAACGAGTGAACAACGTGAGCTCGTGCTCTTTCAGCAGCACGACGTGAGAATTCCGAGACAGCCAGGCCGCGTAGTCCAGGACAAGCGAACTGAGCTTCAAGTTCAAGTAGTGGGAGAAGACACGTGACCACAAATCCTCCGGGAGGCCCTTACCTCGAAACACGGAGACGACGTTCGGCTCCACCTTCCAGTAATTACCGACGACTTCCCACGCCTGTGGGTCCAGCGATTCCGTGATCCGCGCCTGTCCCCCAAATGACATCGACCGCAGCGTCGTGGTCTTACCCGTGCCGCGTCCGCCAACCAGAAAGGACGGCGAGATCCCGACGAGCTGTTTGAAGTACAGAGGAGCGGCAAACCGTCGGTACAGTTCGTCGTCGCTTTCATACTCGGCACGCACCTGACCCAGTGCTCGATTGACGCGCTCCAGGAGATCCGGACTCGAAAGACTGTTCATTTGAGCAACGGCCTCCACGATTCGGCGCAAGGCGACCACTGCAATACAGGGAGTGTGTTGTTGGGGCAAGAGTGGTGGAAGGATAGCGCGAGTCCCAGATCGCCGTAGCCAACTGGGCCGTACTCATCTCTGCCGGTGCGAGGGGAGTACTTTGCGAAGAATTCCGGTAACGACGGCCGCAATGCAACCGGTACTAGCCGTGTGTTGGCGTCAAGAGCCTGATAATCCCGGTCCAGCGAATATGTCGGAGCAACGATCACACCGCACTCCGATTCGATCTTGGTTATTGCGTCTTGAGTAGCCACCACAGGCAGGTAATACGCCGAAGAGATGAAATCTTTGGATTGAAGATCGGCAAGCGAAACCTTTCCACTATCGGTCTGGTAGCGCCGACGCCAATCCCGTGTGAATTGAGTCCCAGAAGCAGCGAGATCATCTAGGAAGATAACGGAGCTTGGCCCGGATGTCAGAATCTTCTTGATGAGATGCTCGCTGTCGAGAATTCTGTTTTCCTCAAAACGAAGTCTCTTTGCGATCCGGGCGAACACATAACCGGACGCGGTAGGGTCACCCGACCGACTTAGCGGAAACGAGATGAGAACGTCGCGAACGAATTCTGACCAATTCGCAGCTCTGCTGATGCTGTCACCGAACTCAACTCGCGATGAAATGCCCCGGATCGTAGAAGCAACGGCGTACACGATCTGCTCTTCATCGATGTGAACGTGAGCCTCAAGCAAAGCAATCGCGATTTCCGAATCTAGACCCTGGTCAAAGTTGTCGAGCCAACCACCGAGATCCATGCGACTTGGGCTGGGCCATACCGCGACATCGGAGAGATACCCCCGAGTCTCCAAGACTTCCTTACGGTCCAACTGCGGCTCCTTTTGCATTCCTCAGTCTGGAACTTATCCGATCAAGGCACCGCCGGGCGTGAGGCTCGTCGACCTAGCTCGTGTTTCTTCCTCAGGTGACACTTGCAGGCCGTGTCAAAGGTCATCAAGCGAATGCGACGCCCCAATTCGGGTCCTTTCGCACCGATTGGGTTATCGATGTCCGGGGGTGGCCATAGTTTGGTCGGGTATGCCGATCCTCGGTATTCCGGAGGGAACAATGACACACGACAACTTGGGCCACGCCGGCGTGACCTACGGCGATTGGCTCGGGACTGCTGCCGCAGACGAGCACCAGACGATTGGGCATCTGAATCCGTATGAAGTTGCAGGACTCGACCGAGACCGTTGGTGGATCCTGTCAATCGACATCACGGTCGTCGGCGTTGAGAAGGGCTACTTCTACGTTTATGCCGTCGATCGCGAAGCCACGTCGATCACAGATTACGAGGCGCTGCAGATGTACGGCCGTGTTCACGGCAAGATTCCTGTCACCAGTTTTCTGGTGCACGATATTGCAGCCGAAACCCTCATCCGGGAATCGTTCACCCAGTTCCACGTGCAGCTGCGTCACCGCAGCCTGGGCGAACTCCCTTTGGCGGTCGAGGACACTCAGGACCTGAATTACACAGGCGACTGACCATGGTGAGGAAGTTGGGGCAGTCGCTTCACGATGGCCTCGCCCTTACAGCGAACGCCGGTGAAGAGAGAAGGAAGAGTCGGCACACTCCTTCACCCGTGCTCGCCATTGATAACGGAGCCGTCCTTCGAAAGTTAGGGAGTCATCGAACCTTCGTTAGCCAGGTTGAGAAGGGGCACACCACCCCAGCGGAAATCGTCGCCGGGCTAAAGTCGCGCATTGAAGACCGAGTACGGGAATTCTCTCAGGTTTCGTATGGTCTGCATCCCTTTGACGTTGTTGAGGCTCTCCGCAGGCACGAGTTCCCCAGTGACCTCGAGGACTACCGGGAAACAGAGGATCCAGGATTGAGCGTGGCCATTGAGTTGGCCGCGATGCTAGTTCGAGAACCCGTAGAGGTGCGTGCCAGTACGATCGATTTCGTCGCGGACCTCGGGCCGGCCGTCGAACGGCTGTCCCAACTCGCTCACGAGATCATTTCCTGCATCGACCTGATAGCGCGGCACGAAACAAGTCATGGTAACGATGCCACGGCCTATCTTTCCTCGAATCTGTTCTCGCGAATGCTAATGCTCCGAGGCAACCAGTACTCCCACATTGAGAGAAACCACTGCCGGCGGTTTCTCTCCGCGCCGCACATCGAGGTTCACGCTCGACAGGCTCTCGGGTTAACTTACGATGAGGCAACTATCGTTCTGGACGCGTCGGAGGCGCTCTACTCCGAGCGTCTGGAAGCTGCCCTGCATGAGCTCAATCAGTTAGTCGACACCAAGGGTGCGGACTTCGTCGAGCCGGCATCACCCGCGGGATATCTTCTTCGTTCGCTCTACGCCGAAATGGGACGTCTCGGCTCGTTCACGGAGGGCGACCTCGTTACCGCGACCGGACTAAGCCCAGCTATCGTCCGTGCCGCACTCGACCTTCTGAGCCACCCGACAGGAAGTGTCGAACCGCTGAAAGTCGTGGAACGCATTGCCTCGGGTCGCGACCCCATGCGGGGCAAGGCCTACCTTCGACTAGATCAGCGATACGTGCTCGTAAACACGGCAGCGGCAACCGATCGTCTCAGGGACACGTTCGAGAACGCCCTCAAGTCAAACCCGCGGGCGCAGAATTCCTACAACAAATGGCGAGGGAAGCAAGCTGAAGGAATCGCAGTCGAGCTCCTCGAACAAATCCTCGGTGTCCCCGCGACGTACACGTCGCTGAAATACAGGAGCAAACCCTCGCCTTCAGATCCGGCTCCAGAACTCGCCGAGGCAGATGCCCTCTTCATTTTTGACTCCGTCGCCCTGATCGTCGAGGTGAAATCGGCTTCGTTCAGCAGTCAAGCGCGCGCAGGGGACCCGGTTCGGCTGGTAACCGATCTGCGAAAGACCGTCGGACACGGCGCCACACAAGCAGCGCGTCTTGAGCAGCTCGCGAGAGAGGACGGAGGCGTTGTGTCCGCCGACGGGTCGTGGCTAGACCTGAGTCAGATCGTCGACGTCCATATGATCGTCGTCTCGGCCGAGGAACTCGGTCGAGCTGCAATAGACATCGACGCGCTCGTCAGATCCGGCGTCATCCCGGAAGACACGCTGCCATGGGTCGTTTCGCTTCACGACCTCGCGGTGATCGCCGAAATTGACGAGCGGCCGCCGGCGTTTCTGCTGTATTTGCGGCAAAGGACATCACCGCAGATCTCGCGGCTGTTCAACGCCGGCGATGAGTTGGATCTATACATCCTTTTCTTGCGTGGGCACCTATGGGCGATGGCTGATCCCCGAGTGCTCGCTGCGAAAAATCCGATGAGCGCACATGTGACATCGGGAAAGATCGCTCGATACGAGAAGCAACCGGAAATCGTCGTGCAATCACAGACGGACGACCTCGCTGCATGGATGTACTACAAGCAAGGGCAACGATCAACACCAGCACCACGGCCGGCCCTGCACGCGAATCGACGCCTTCTCGAGATCGTCGACTTCCTGATCGAGGAGCACAAACCGGGCTGGTTCGAGTTTGGGGCCGATTTATTGGACGGCGGTCCGAAAGCCCAGAAGGTCCTCGCGTCTGCTCTCGACGAGTTGCTTCGGCGTGCGAATGCCGATGGCGCAGAACACAGTGTTGCGCGTGGTCTTTCCGGGCACTGGGGCTACTCGATGTTCGTCGCCACGGTGGCGCTGAATGGGGAGACATCGCGTGAGGGGATGGAGCGGATGGGCAAATACTTGCTCTTGAAAAAGTACCAAATGAGGGCGCCGAGGGCGCTGGGTCTCGTTTTCAGCCCCTCCGGACAATTGTTTGGCGCCGAATATGTCGGCGGCTCCTGGAAACACGACCCGGACGGTGAATCTCTGCTCGCCCACTTCAAACTGAAGAATCAACGCGGAGCTGCTCTGCCCCCTTCAGCCAAACGACGCACCCGAAGGCTACGGGTGTAATGGTGAGCGATGATCGGTACGGGTAGCCGGCTGGATGATGAAAGTCTTCTCTACTCCGGCTATTCGTGAGTCACCCCAGGCGTTGATCTCTAGGACGATCGTCGGCAGCGCCCTAAGGCACACCCGAAGAGTCGCGCTGAGCTGCAAGCTGGTTCGAAGACCCAGCGTCCGTACCGCTAGGCTCGGAAATACCCGGAAAAATCCGGCTCGATCCGCATGGGGGCGCGAATGTCCGAGTCGTGGCTGTCAGCAGATGACATCGCCGAGCACCTTGGCGTGACCAAAGACACCGTCTACTCCTGGATCGCAGACAAAGGGATGCCCGCACACAAGGTCGGCCGTCTCTGGAAGTTTCAGCGGACAGAGGTCGACGAGTGGGTCCGCCGTGGGGACGCTGGATGAGATCCGTTTCGCCGCGGAGGGCCGTTTCCGGCCAAGATGTCGGCGGTCGGTCGTATCCTGATCGACTTGCCTGTTTCCGGACAAAGGGGTGTTGAACTGTGGCTGAAACCAGCGAGCTCCGCTATGCACTCTCTTTCACCGTGGGGTCCCTACTTACGCGCGAGGCCACCATCGCGGCGCCCTTGTACCTGCAAGAACACGACTGGAGCCGTGTCCGTGCTCGGCTCGCTGCAGATAACTTGCTCCAAACCCGGACGACGTCGTCACGCATCCGGCTCAACCGTGAGGTCGCCCAGCGTCTCGCGATGCTCTCCGATCCCGAACTGGACCTGGTGATCGACTCGACTGGCACCGAGCGGGCTCATCTCATGTGGGTCGCCGCGTGCCGTCGGTACGAGTTCATCGGTGACTTCGCGGAAGAGGTGGTGCGCGAACGTTTTCTCCTTCTCACTCCCACCGTCAGCTACAACGAGTTCGATGGATTCGTTCGCGGCAAGGCTATCTGGCACCCAGAGCTCGTTGAGCTAAAGGACTCAACTATGCAGAAGCTGCGGTCCACGATCTTTCAAATGCTTGTCGAAGCCGGCCTTACGACGAAGCAGGGCAACATCGTTCGCACGGCGCTCTCCGATCGGCTCGCCGCACTCCTAGACGAGCGCAGCCCGAGTGATATCCGATACTTCCCGACGAGCTTGGACATGATTGGATGACCGCCGCCGACGTGGCCCGCAATGAAGACCACCTGTTCTCGGTGCTCAGCGGCGATCGCTTCCTCCGCATGGAAGGGCTCAGCAACGAGGTGCCCTTCTTCATCTACCCGTACGACGCTGAGGATGCTCTCGCGGTTGCCGACTCGAAGAAGCGAGTCAAGAACAAGCTGCGCGCCAAGGGCATCGAGGTGAAAGAGGTCAACCTCTACGATCTCTCGGTCGAAGTTCTGAAAGAACGCGGCGTGTGGGAGCGCCTACTGGCGCTCGAAGTCGAACAGGACAAAGACGACTTCCGCCAGCTCTTGCAGGGCATGCTCGATCCGCAGCTTCACCTCGCGCCGGCCATCCGCGACAAGATCGCCGACGGCGGCTTCGACATCTTCTTCCTCACCGGCATCGGAGAGGTGTTCCCGTACGTTCGTTCGCACAACGTGCTGAATAACCTGCAAAGCGTCGTCACCGGCAAGCCGATGCTCATGTTCTTTCCCGGCCGCTACGAGCAGTCCGACACCCTCGGTTCTTCGCTTGTGCTGTTCGGCCGGCTCAAGGACGACCAGTATTACCGCGCTAAGAACATTCTCGAACAGGAACCGTGACCCATGCAGCTCAATGAGATCTTCGCCAAGGACGTTCAGCGTCCGATCGAGGGCGTCATCAAAGCGGATGACACCGCACACCTCGGCACCGAGGTCGACGAGTATGTCCTCACGAACGAGGCCGCGAAAGGCCTTGAACTCCTCCTAGAGGCATACACGAATTACACCAACGCGAACGGCGTCTGGATCTCGGGCTTCTTCGGCTCCGGCAAGTCGCACCTGCTCAAGATGCTCGCTCACCTCCTTGGCGACGTTGCGGGTCAGGACTTTCCACGGGACAGAGTCTCGGCGAGCTTCCTCGACAAGGCGGATGACGCGTTCCTGCCGGCGCTGATCATCAAGGCTGATCGCATCCCGGCAAAGAGTCTGCTTTTCAATATCGATCAGAAGGCGACGCTGATTAGCAAAGACCAGTCGGATGCCCTGCTGAAGGTGTTCGTGAAGGTGTTCGACGAGTCCCGCGGCTACTTCGGAAACCAGGGACACGTCGCGCGGTTCGAGCGCGACCTCGACAACCGCGGGCAGCTCGATGAGTTCAAGTCCGCGTACATGCGTGTCTCGGGCCGGGATTGGGCTCAAGGGCGAGAGGAAGGCGTGCTCGAAGAGTCGAACGTCGCCCGGGCGTACGCCGAGATCACTGGCCACTCGGACGGTACGCCGACCAACATCCTTACGAAGTACCGCACCGAGTACTCCGTGTCGATCGAAGACTTCGCAGACGAAGTGAAGGCATGGCTCGACAAGCAAGACCCCTCGTTCCGCCTGAACTTCTTCGTCGACGAGGTGGGGCAGTTCATCGGGTCGAACACGCACCTGATGCTCAACCTGCAGACGATAGCCGAGTCGTTGAACACAAAGTGCCAGGGCCGCGCGTGGATCTTCGTGACCTCGCAAGAAGACATGGACAAGGTCGTCGGCGATCGCACAAAGCAGCAGGGAAACGACTTCTCCAAGATCCAGGCACGCTTCAAGACCCGGATGAAGCTGACCAGCGCCGATGTCGAGGAAGTCATCCGCAAACGACTACTCGAGAAGAGCATCAAGGGTGCGGAGGAGCTGCGCGTGATTTACGCGGCCGAGTCGGCGAACTTCAAGACCCTCTTCGACTTCGTCGACGGCGCAAAGTCTTACCGCAACTACACCGATGAGGATCACTTCATCGGAACATACCCATTCGTCAGCTACCAATTCCCGCTGTTCCAAGCGGCGATCGAGGGCATCTCCGACCACAACGTCTTCGAAGGCCGCAACAGCTCCGTCGGCGAACGTTCCATGCTCGGGGTCGTGCAGCAGGTCGCCAAAGACATTGGAGATGTCAAGGTCGGCCGATTGGCCACTTTCGACCACATGTTTGCCGGCATCCGGTCTTCGTTGAAGTCGGCCGCGCAACGTTCCATCGACGTCGCCGAACGCAACCTCGACGACGAGCTTGCTGTCCGGATCCTGAAGGCACTGTTTCTGGTGAAATACGTGGACAGCTTCCAGGCGACCGCGCGCAACCTCACGGTTCTCATGTACGACCGGTTCGGCCTTGACCTGCCTGCGTTGTCGAAGCGCGTGCAGGAAGCACTCGCGAAGCTCGAGACCCAAACCTATGTGCAACGCAACGGCACCGTCTACAACTATTTGACCAACGAAGAGCAGGTCATCGAGGAGGAGATCAAGAACGTCGACATCGACGCATCCGAAGTCTCGGGTCGCCTAGTCAAGATCCTGCAAGAAATCATGCGTGCTACAAAGCTGCGGTACGCCAAGAACGGGCAGGACTTCGCGTTCGGATACAAGCTCGACGACCAGGTGTACGGGCAGCAGCGCGAGTTATCGGTGCACTTCATCACTCCCGAGTACCCGTACGGGCCGGTGGAGACTCGGATGCACAGTGCGGGCAAGGACGAACTTCGTGTCATTCTCGAGCCGGATGAGCGGGTGCTGTCCGACCTTAGGCTGCTGATCAAGACCGAGAAGTATACGAAGCGCAAGCAGACGACATCACTGTCGGCCATCGAAGACCAGATCCTGCGCTCGAAAGCAGCACAGAACGTCGAGCGCGAGAAGGAACTCGTGGAACGCGTCCGCCGTGCCGTCGGAAAGGCCGAGCTGGTCATCAACGCCGCTGATGTCATATCTGGGGCGCAGGACGCGGTAGCCCGCGTCACCGACGGCTTCCAGGACCTCGTGGCTCGCACCTACACGCAGCTCAGTTTGCTGGGCGGCATGAGCTACAGCGAACAGCAGATCACCGGTTTCGCCAATCCTGGACCGGTCGGGCTCATCGAGGACGCGTCAGTCTCGACGCTCGCGGTGCCGGGCGAGGAGGTCCTCTCGTATGTTCTACGCCGCGACCGTCTCGCCGAGCAGGTAACGGTGAAGTCGATCGTCGATACCTTCCAGGCCAAGCCCTACGGCTGGGATCTCGCCTCGATCGAAGTCGTGATCGCGTGGCTTGTTGGCGCCTCGAAGGTCACCCTCTCAGTCGACAGCAATGCACTCAGGCGCAGCGAAGTCACCGCGGCGCTACGAAACACGCAGAAGCACGCCCACATCGTTGTCGCTCCGCAGAAAATCTTCGACGAGCGAAAGGTCGCCGCGTTCCGCGCCTTCTGCACCCAGTTCTTCGACGAGGCCACTCCGATCAAGGACTCCCTCGAGCTCGCCCGCCACGGTCGTGACATGCTCCGCAGCAAGCTCGACGAGCTGAAGGCACTCGCGATCGGCTCGAAGTATCCGTTCGTGGGTCAGCTCGATGCGCCGATTGCCCTTCTCGAGCAGACGGTTGGCAAGCCCAACGAGTGGTACCTGTCGGAATTCGCTCTTGGCGATGAACTCCTCGACGCCAAGGAGAGCGTAATGGACCCGATCCAGGCGTTCCTCAGTGGCGGCCAGCGAGCGATCTATGAGGACGCGGCTGAGCTACTGCGCTCGAACGTCAGCAACCTGGGGTACCTCGCACCCCGCAGCGACGAACAGATCACGACCCTTCTCGATGACCCGCAGGCGTTCCGCGGGAACCGCATGGCTCAACTCAAGCGGGCCGCCGACGCACTGCGGACCTCCATCGACACGGCTCTCACCGCTAATCGCGCGGCTGCTATGGCAGAGATCGAGTCACGCAAGTCAGCCCTCCTTGCCAGCATCATGTACCTCAACGCGACCGAGGAGGCGCAGCAGCGCGTCATTAGAGCTATCGACCAGGTCATCGCTCGAATCGGCGGCGAACGACAGATCGCACTCATCCGCGAACTAGGCAATGGCTTCGAGCAGACCGTCTACCCCGCGCTTCTCGACCAGCTTGCGGCCGCAGCCCGGCCCGACGATGAAGGCGACGATCCGGTAATTGCCCCGGTCAAGCAGACGGTTTCGGTCAAGACGATCTCGGCCGCCGGTGTGAACGGTGTGCTGGAGACAGCCAACGATGTCGATCGGTATGTCGCCGCACTCCGGGCAGCGCTCATCAACACACTCAACGAAGGCAAGCGCATCGCGCTGTAAGGACGAACCACAGACATGGAAACCGCACCCCTGAAGTCCTTCGCCACCTGGGCGCGCACGGCACTCATCCGCGAGGTGACGGCGCGTGTCGCGGCCGTGCTGGCACCGGCCTCGAAGGAGCGGGTCGAGAACGAAAGCGCAGTCGCCACACTCGAACAGGACATCACCGCCGCCGGAGGTGGTGACAAGGGGCGCGACGCAGTTGCCGATAAGGTCGCGTACACCTGGTTCAACCGCATCATCGCGCTGCGCTTCATGGATGCGAACGGCTACACCGGCATCGGCGTGGTCTCGCCGCAAAGCGGTCACGCTGTGGGGCAGCCCGAGGTGCTGGCGGACGCCAAGCGTGGGACAATCGACTCCGCCGTCGTGACGAGCGCCCGCGCAATTGAAACGATCACCGCGTTGCTCGACGGAGCACGCCGCAGCGACGACCCGCAGGGCGAGGCGTACGCACTGCTCCTCACCGAGTATTGCCGTTACTGGAATCGCGCCATGCCATTCATGTTCGAGCGCGCGGGTGACTACACCGAGCTGCTCATCCCCGCCAACCTGCTCGCCGACGATTCTGTGCTCGCGCGGGTCGCCGCTGTGCTCACCGAGGATGTCTGCGCGGACGTCGAGGTGATCGGCTGGCTATACCAGTTCTATATTGCCGAGCGGAAACTAGAGGTCTTCACCCAGTTCAAGCAAAAGCTCAAGGCCAGCGCCACGGAAATCCCGGCCGCTACGCAGCTCTTCACACCACATTGGATCGTCCGCTACCTAGTAGAAAACTCGATTGGCCGTCTCTGGCTTCTCAACCGCCCGACTTCGCGAATCGCCGAGCAAATGGACTACTACCTCGAGCCAGCTGACCAGGAAACTGAATTCATAAAGATCCGCACTCCCGAGGACCTTAAGGTCATCGACCCCGCATGTGGCTCGGGTCATATGCTCACCTATGCCTTCGATCTCCTCTATGCAATCTACGAGGAGGACGGGTATGCGCCCGCCGACATCCCTGGCCTGATTCTGAGCAAGAACCTCTTCGGCACCGAGATCGATCCGCGCGCGGGTGCTCTCGCGGCCTTTGCGCTCGCGATGAAGGCTCGAGCGAAGCAACGTTCCTATTTCACCCGCTCGGCGGCAGCTGGCGGACTGCACCCACAGATATCCGTGGTACGGCCAATTTCGTTCGATGATGACGAACTGGACTACCTCGCGACGCTGAGCCAAGGCATTGCGGACCGTCAGCAATCGGATGCCTTCTGGCAGTCCTTCCGGCACGCTGACACAATTGGTGCACTAATCCATCCGCCGGAGCAACTCGTACCTTCATTGAAGCGGCTCATCGAAGAAAGTGTCTATTCGGATGGCGACCTCTTTGCGGCGGGCGTTCACACTAGAGCCACGATGGTTCTGCAGCAAGCAGACTTCCTTGTCCAGAAGTATTCGGTTGTAGTCGCGAACCCCCCATATATGGGGGGCAAGAACATGGATGGCCTGCTCTCGGAGTGGCTTCGTGCCCATTATCCGACTGGAAAGCAGGATCTGTACGGGGCGTTCATCCTACGTGCCTCTCGGCTCGCGGTTCGCGGGGGTCTCGTGGCGATGATCACCGGCGACAGTTGGATGACCATCAAGACATTCGACCGCATGCGCGAGTGGGTTCTCGACCACACCACGTTGCACAGCGTTGTTCATCTACGGGACACTGCGTACCACTCGGACATTTTTGGTGCGAACGTTGCGTTCGTACTGACAACCGGGCCCGCTAGCCGCAGTCTGTGCACGTTCATATATCTCGATCCGCTCGATGGACAACAGAAAAGGCAAAAGTTCATCGCGGCAGCGGCAGGCCTCGATGCTGCGATTGTTTTCGTCGCCGCGCCGTCTGACTTTCGAGCGATCCCGGGATCACCGATCGCCTACCAGCTCTCTGAGAAGACAAGGGCTGCCTTCTCAGAAGGGGTCCCGCTAGCAACCATTGCACAACCGCGGCAGGGACTCGCTACTGGGGACAACAACAAGTTCCTTCGCAACTGGGCGGAAGTTTCGGTATCGCGATTGGGGCTTTCCGAGACCAGCCGAGAGTCCGCGATCGCCAGCGGACGCAGATGGTTTCCATGTCTGAAGGGGGGACCCTTCCGAAAGTGGTATGGGAACACAGATTTGGTCGTCAATTGGTATCGAGATGGGGACGAGATCCGCAACTTCAACGACGGAGGCGGGCGATTGCGATCCCGACCTCAGAACATGGACTATTACTTTCGTCCGGGAGCGACCTGGTCAACGGTCACGTCGGGCGCGTTTTCCATGCGATACGCGCCACCAGGATTCATTTCGGAGACGAAGGGCGCTGTCTGCTACGCCGATGAGTTCACGGCGAAGTCGGTATTAGCCCTCGGGAACTCGCCAGTGATGGGCTCCATCTTGGCCGCTCTGTCTCCGACCCTCGACTTCCACGAAGGCCCCGTGGGCCGCGTACCATTCATAGGCGAGCCGTCCGCCGAAACAAATCTCCTAGTCGAGCGCGCTATTCAGATTGCCGCGTCGGACTGGCATGACCAGGAAACATCGTGGGGCTTTTTGCGCAACCCAATCGTGGAGTACTCAAGATCGAGTTCGCTCCAGCGAAGCGTTGAAGGACTCGCTGAAGTGAGGGCGGAGCGGACACGGGAGCTTCAAGCCTTGGAAGAGCAGATCAACGAAAGACTTATAGAGAGCTACGGATTGCAGGACGAGCTGTCACCTGTGGTCCCTTTGGAACGTATAACTCTTTTCTCCAACATTGCCTTCGCATACCCCGGACAGGCTCCATCCGAACGCGCGAAGCGCGGGCAAGCAGACGCGGTGCGCGACCTGGTCTCTTACGCGGTGGGCTGTCATTTCGGTAGATTCAGCATCGAAAAGCCAGGGCTGATTCTCGCCAACCAAGGAGACACCTTGCGCGACTACCTCGCTGTGGTATCTGCCCCGTCTTTCCCACCCGACCAAGACAACGTGATCCCGATCGTGGATGGCGACTGGTTCGAAGATGACATCGTGGCGAGATTCCGGCAGTTCCTGCGGGTCACGTTCGGCGAAGAGTATTTTGAGGAGAACCTGCGCTTCGTCACTGAGTCGCTCGGTGTTAAAGACATGCGCGACTACTTCGTCAAGTCGTTCTATAAAGACCACGTTCAGCGGTATAAGAAGCGCCCGATCTATTGGCTGTTTTCCAGCCCACAGGGGTCGTTCAACGCGCTCATCTACATGCATCGATACACGCCGACGACTGTCTCAATCGTATTGAACGAGTATCTGCGTGAGTTCCGCGCAAAGCTGGATGCGAGCCGCCAGCACCACGAGCGCGTTGCCCTTAGTTCGGCCACGCCCCGCGAGAATGCTGCGGCCGAGAAGGAAGTCGATCGTCTTCGCAAGGTGCTGCTCGAACTGGACGAGTATGAGCACGACGTGCTCTACCCACTCGCCACTCAGCAGATCGCGATCGACCTCGATGACGGCGTGAAGGTTAACTACCCGAAGTTTGGAGCCGCGCTCAAGAGGATTCCTGGACTGGAGACGAGCGATGAGTGAGACCGGCACAGTCAAGGAGCATCTCGCGCGGCGCTTCGAACGCCAACGCATCGTGTTTTGGCATGACCCTGCCGGCGAGTACGGGAGCTATCTCGATGACCTCCACCTCGATGGCGTGGAGACGGTGCGGGTCGTCAACGACGAGTACGCGGTGAAGAACCGGCTGTTGCACGTCGACCCCAAGTCCAAGTTCCTGGTCTATAGGCCGGGTGCGGTGCCGAACGGGGTGGAGAACTGGCTGCTTGACCTGGAACTCGCGTACGGAGTGTTTACCGCCGACCGCGCCTCCCTCGTGCAGCAAGAACTCGGCCTGACCTCGAACGGGATCGACGTCGCTGTCCGCAAACACGAGAAGTTCTTCCGGTCCACGAAGCGAGTGCAGAGTATCAAGGCGCTGCTCAACCCGAGAGACGACGCCGATACACTGCGAGCGAAGATGTCTGCTGTGCTGCTTGCGCAGCGTGAGCACAGCATGCTCGAACTCACGCGCGCGCTGCTGATGGAGAACGCTGCGGGCGGCGACACAAAGTATCGTGCGCTTGTCGAACATGACCTCGACGAGTTCCACTGGACCGGTGTCGCCGCGATCTACGGCTACACGTCGCCGAGCCCCAGCGTCGATGACTTCTCATTGTGGACGTTCCGGCAAGCGGCTGACGGCTTCACGTCGGACCGTCCGGGAGCGTTGCGCAACATCCAGCTCGACTTCGCCAGCCTCCGCAACGACCGGCGTAGTACGGGCGCGCTTGCAACGCTCGCCAAGCGTGCGGCATCCGACCTCGACTACGCCAGCGCAATCCAAGATCGCACATTCCGGGACCTCGCCGGCAACGACCTCTTCGAAGAAGTTGAACGCAAGATCATCAGCGACCTGGCCCGCGCCGTCTCGGAACGCTCTGTCAGTGCACGTGAGGTGAGCGAGGTCATTCGGAGTCGGCAAAGCAGCATGTGGATCGACGATTACCGAAAGGTCTACGTGGCGATCGGAGCTGCCGCTGAGCTTATGGGCGAGCTCGCGACGACGACGCTCTCGGTCTCATCCTTCGACGAGGGGCTTGAACGCTATCGGGGCGAGTGGTTCCGTATTGACCAGCTCTATCGCCACTTCGTGTTTGCCGCGCGAACGGCAGAGCACGTCGGCCCGCTTGAAGCACTTCGCGGCGATGTCGAGAAGCTCTACACAAACAAGTTCGTGTACGAGCTAGGCAACGTCTGGCAGCAACAGGTGGACAGGACGGATCGGTGGCGCTCATCCGCTCTACGACCGCAGACCGCGTTCTACGCAGAGCACGTGGCGCCCATCGTGCGAGATGGCCGCAAGAAGGCCGTCGTCATCATTTCTGACGCGCTGCGTTACGAGGTTGCCGAAGAGCTCGGCACGCGCATGCGCCGAGAAGACCGCTATGACGCGACCCTGGAAGCTGTACTTGGAGTACTGCCTAGTTACACTCAACTCGGTATGGCAGCGCTCCTGCCGCATAAGTCGATCGGCCACTCGAAGGGTGGCGACCCTGTTCTCGTCGACGGGCGGCGCTCGGACGGCACCGCGAACCGGAACAAGGTGCTCGCCGCGGTGGACGGAAAAGCAATTCAGGCCGAGGATGTACTCGGGATGTCACGCGACGAGTTGCGCGAGCTGTATGCGCAGCACCAGGTGCTGTACGTCTACCACGACCGCATCGACTCGACTGGCGACAAGGCCCGCACGGAGCGTCAGGTATTCGAGGCCGCGGAGGAGACGCTGCGCGAGCTGGTCGATCTCGTCAAGCGCCTGACGAACGCGAACGCCACCAACATACTCATCACAGCCGACCACGGGTTCCTGTTCCAAGACACGGCGCTTTCGGATTCGTTCTACCTCTCCACGCTTCCACAGGGCGACGAGATCGTCGCCACCAACCGTCGGTACGTGCTCGGGCGTGGAATGAAGGACGACCCCGCCTTTCGCACCTTCGCGCCGGAGAAGGTCGGCCTCGCCAGCGACCTCCAGGTGCAGATCCCGAAGTCGATTCACCGGCTTCGGCTTGCCGGCGCGGGGTCACGGTTCGTCCATGGAGGAGCAGCTCTGCAGGAGATCGTTGTGCCCGTGCTGACAATCAACAAGAAGCGCAAGAGCGACATCCGGCTTGTCAACATCGAGGTGCTGCCCGAATCCGACAAGATTACGACCGGGCAGCTCGTCGTGAAGTTGTTCCAGTCTGAGCCGGTGGACGACAAGGTGCAGCCGCGGACCGTGCGTGCGGGGCTCTATGTAGGCGAGACCCTAATTTCGAACGAACCCGAGGTTACCTTCGACCAGCAGTCAACCGACAAGCGGGATCGTTACCAGAGTGCACACATGCTGCTCAGCCAAGAAGCCAATGCGTTTAACAACCGATCCGTCGAGTTCCGACTCGAGGAGCGCATCCCGAACACCAATCAGTGGCGCACGTATGCGAAGGCGCTCTACACGCTGAAGCGATCGTTCGCGTCAGACTTCGACTTCTAGGACAGGACAGTCATGACACTCGACAGCGTCACGGAGCCGGGCGTCGACGCGCCCGAAGGCGCCGTTATGGAAGGCCCACCAGCTAAGACTGACCTCGACCGGAAGATAAACAGGTTCTTTGCCGGCTCGGTCGTGCGCAAGGACTTGGTGAAGGCGGTCAAGGGCAACGCGATCGTGCCCTCGTATGTGCTGGAGTACCTGCTCGGCCAGTATGCGGCATCCGACGACGAAGCAACCATTCAGGCCGGGATCGAGGCAGTACGGAAGATCCTCGCCGATCATTACGTGCAGCGAAACCAGGCGGAGTTGGTGAAGTCCACGATCAAGGAGCGCGGTCGTCACCGGGTGATCGACAAAGTGACGGTCACCCTCAACGAGAAGGACGATGTCTATCAGGCGGAGTTCGCGAACCTCGGCATCAAGGGCGTTCTAGTCGAAAGCGCAACGATCAAGGCACATCCGAAACTGCTTGTAGGTGGTGTTTGGTGCATCTGCGACGTCGAGTACTTCCACACGGATGACGCACGCTCGGTGCCGTGGATCCTCGGCTCACTCAAGCCGATTCAGATGTCGAGCTTCGACTTCGACGGATATCTCGCCGGGCGCAGGGAGTTTACGACCGATGAGTGGATCGACCTGCTCATCCAATCGATCGGTTTCAATCCCGACATGTTCGGCCGGCGGGCCAAGCTCATCCAGCTTGTGCGCCTCATCCCGTTTGTGGAACGCAACTACAACCTTGTCGAACTCGGACCGAAGGGCACCGGCAAGTCGCACATCTTCTCCGAGTTCTCGCCCCACGGGATGCTGATATCCGGCGGCGAGGTCACGGTGCCGAAGCTCTTCATCAACAATGCCAACGGTCGTCTTGGCCTCGTCGGCTACTGGGACGTCGTCGCCTTCGACGAGTTCGCGGGCAAGAAGAAGCGCACAGACAAGTCGCTGGTCGACATCATGAAGAACTACATGGCTAACAAGTCCTTCTCGAGGGGAACCTCAGTCGAAGGAGCCGAAGCTTCGATGGTTTTCGTCGGCAACACCTCGCACACGGTGCCGTACATGCTCAAGCACTCCGACCTTTTCGACGAACTCCCCGAGAGCTATCACGACTCCGCCTACCTCGACCGGTTGCACCACTACATACCGGGCTGGGAAGTTGACACCATCCGCAGCGAAATGTTCTCGAATGGGTACGGCTTCGTCGTCGACTACATCGCCGAAGTACTCAAGTCGATGCGGAACTCCGACCACTCGGACCGTTACCAGCAGCACTTCACCCTGGGCTCGGACATCTCAACGCGCGACCGTGATGGCATCCACAAGACCTTCTCGGGGCTGATGAAGCTGCTCTTCCCGCACGAAGAGGCGACGCAGGAGGAGATCGCGGAGGTCCTGCGCCTCGCTATCGAGGGACGCAAGCGCGTCAAGGATCAGATCCTGCGCATTGATTCGACGATGGCCGACGTGAAGTTCGGGTACTCGGACACTGCTGGCGTTTGGCACGCGGTCTCAACGCTCGAAGAAGACGAGTACCCCGCGTATTACCACCGTCGCCATGCAGGAGCAGGCGACAATTCCGCGAGCGATGAGCAGGGCGAACCCTCGTCTAACAACACCGTCGTTGAGGAGCCACCTGCGGTTGCACCGCCGGTCGCGCAGACCCTCTTCGAGGGGCACCGGGAGTTCCAGGAGAACCAGCGCGGCGTCTCCTACGACACGATCCTGCTGCCGTACCTGCTCGGGTCCGGGGAGATCACGATCGTCGACCCGTACATCCGACTACCGCATCAGGGGCGAAACCTCGTCGACCTCCTCGCCCTCCTCGCGGCGGCAAAAGATCCCGCCGACGAGATCGCTGTCACCCTCGTGACGAAGGAAGACACCGGCGAGTTCCATAGGCAGCACCTCCTAATGCTGAAGGAGATACAGGACGGGGCCGCGACCGTCGGGATCAACTTCTCGGTCACTTGGGACGAGTCAATCCACGACCGGTCAATCCGCGCCGACAACGGCTGGAAGATTCTGCTCGGGCGAGGCCTCGATATCTTCCAGAAGGGCTCCGGCAGTCAGTACGACCTCGGCGCTCGACGCCAGGAGTTCCGGCAGGTTGTCGCGTTTGGCGTTAGTTACTTCCGCAGTGGGACGGAGCCAGAATGACCGACCTGAGCTTTGCGGAAAGGGCTTCGACCTGGGACGAGGTGGACTCGTGGCGAATCCCTGCAGGCTTGCAGTTCGACTCGCGAATTCCTGAGTCGATGAGATTTCTGGTCAGAAGGGCGCGCCGACTCCATGCGCTCGTCTCTGACTGCGCGTAGCGGCCCCGGTTTCATGCGGTGTCGGCTATTTCGCAATTACAGCGTGACCTGGGTTGGCCCGTGATCTGGCGCGTTTCCAGTCAACCTAGGACCACGGGGCAGGAGTGGGCGCGCGAGACTCTCTTTGGGGGCGATGTTGCGTCACGATCTTCCCCACGAGTCTTCAAGGAGCGTGTTGTGGCATGCGCTGGAGAGGCGGCCCGCGCTCTCGAGCTAGCGGCCGAAGAGTTGGAGGGGCTGACTGGCCACACCGAACTTCATCAGCTACACGTGGCTTTCATCGATGGGCTCCGGGAGAGTTCGTCGCAACTCGCGAGCGTCCGCGAGGACCTCGCAGGGCGGGATGTGGAGCGACCCTTTCGAGTCGTCCTCATGGGGCGGACTATGGCTGGAAAGAGCACCCTGTTCGAATACCTGTCGGGTGGAGATGGAACACGTGTCGGGGATGGTGGCCAGCGTTATACCCGTGAGATCTCCATCCGGACCGCGATCGATCTCGACGTGGAAATCGTCGACACACCGGGTGTCGGCGCCATGGACGGCCAGGAGGACTATGAGACGGCTTTCAGCCAGGTCGCCGATGCAGACCTGATTCTTTGGGTCGCGACCAATGAAGCCACCCAGGAGCAGACCGGTCGAGCACTCGAGCGGCTCTCAGATCTTGGGAAGCCCATCTTCGTTGCTCTCAATTGTCTCGCCGATGTTAGTGACGAGATCGGCTTGATGGACATGCTCGAGGAACCAGAGCTTGTGTTCGGAGGCGATGCTGAAGGCAACCTGGCGCCCATTCGGCGCCACTTGTCAAAGGCAGGAGGGCAGGACCTCGGTGTTGTGGCGATCCACGCCCAGGCAGCGCGGCTCTCGATCTCGGGCGAACTGACCGACGACGAATCCCGGGTACTGCACCAAAACAGTCGTATCGACTCGCTGATCACGGCGATTCGCCAGCAGCGGGATCGCACCGCGGAGCTGCGCAGGCTTGTAAGCATTGGCGACGTCTTGCGAGTTGAGCTCTTGGAGACGGCCAGTTCGCTTGCCGACGCAGTCCTTGTCGCACGTGCCGCGCTCGAAGCGAGTAGAGGCAGCCAGCGTGAGTTTCAAACGCGCGCCGATCGGCGCATTGCGGACGCATACGAGGAGCTCAACGCCGCTTTTGCCGGCGCCATCACGTCCCGTGAACGGTGGATCGAGCTAGTTGAAGTGGACCAGAGCGACCGCAGGATCAATCAACAGTGGGACCAAGAAATCGCCCTGCTCCGCGCAGAAATTGAAGGGTCCGGGGCTGACATTGGTCAGCGTCTGGAAGCTGCGCTCAAGGTGATTGCACTCGATGTTGCCGATGACTGGTCCCAGTTGGACATCGGGGGCTTCCGTGATCTTGGAGGTCGGGGCGCGATCTGGGGCAATCGGCTGGTGAAGCTCGGTGGGCGGGTCGCTGCTGGAGTGGGCGTCGGTAGTCTCAGCGCGTGGGCTGGGGCTGCTGCCGGGGCCAAGATCGGCGCACTGGCCGGCACGGCTATTGGCCCGGGTCTTGGTACTGCTATTGGACTAGGCGCAGGCGCTCTCATCGGCCTTGTCGTAGGACTCCTCCCCGCCGGTCGGTTCTTCGACTGGCTCGGGGACAAAGCGTTCCGGAGTTCGTCGGAAGTCCATGAGCGCCGACGTCAAAAGGTCCGAGATCAGTTGGCACCGTTACTCAAGGAACTCAACGAGAAGCTCAAATCCGCCAGTGGTGAAATGAAACGCACTTGGGTGCAGGCGGTGGAAGACGAGGTCGCACGTCAGTCTGCCGCTAGTGACTCCGTAGAGCACTCATTGGCGGTCCTTTTGCGCATCTCATCCGAAGAACTTGATCCTGCCCTGACTCGGGTCGATACCGAACTCGCCCGCGAGATCCTGCGCAACATCGGTCGTTCTCGGGCAGCTTCAGCAGTCACGCGTGCCACGCGCTGGCGCGGAGCGGGTATGGCAGTCGAACTGCTCGAACCTGCATTCAGCGAGATGGTGCTCTTTCCCGTCGACGACGCCGTGGAGCGCATGCTGCCGACATCAGCGCTGGCCACCATGCCGGCCAGCGCGCTCCAGGTGATCCGGAGCTTGACGGATCGCGAGATAACCGTCCACACGATGCAACAGGACCGTCTTCTTCTCACCTTGGGTTCGCCCGCGACACCGGGCGTTCGGGAAGCTTGGGAAGCTCTCGCCCAAGCTCATACGAGTATCAAAACACGAATCAACGTATCGGTCGAAGGAGACGCAAAGTGACAAAGGTTCTCATCCACGAGCTCCCTGAACAGACCCAGGAGTTACTGACCCGGTTACGAAGTGCCCTGCAGACGAGCTCGGGAGCGCTTGCTGAGCAGCTTCTTATTCGTGCGCGGATGGAACCAAGCCAGAAGCCAAGGATGGTTGTCACTGGTCAGTTCAGTAGCGGCAAGTCGAGCCTAGTCAGGGCTCTCACGGACGGCGACGTCGACCCGGTGATCGATGCGGACATTGCCACAGACGAAGTCACGGATTACCCCTGGGACGGCGCCGTCATACTCGTGGATACGCCTGGCGTTCAGTCGGGTCTGCGAAGTCACGATGAACTGGCTTTGGAAGCGATTGGCAGAGCCGACTTCATCCTGTTCGTCGTCACTGTAAATCTCTTCGATGACGCGTCCAGGGACTACTTACGGCACCTCGCGAACGAGCTTCAGCTCTTCGGCCAAATGCTCCTCGTGATCACGCGAGCTGGCACTCGGCCAGCAGCCGAGGGCGTGCGCGAGCAAGCGGTCAAAGATGCACTTGGCACAGCAACATTCAATCTCCCGGTGGCTGAGGTCGACTCCGTGCTCTACATGAGAAGCCTTGAAGGCGGCGCGAAGGCCGAACTCCTGCGGGATCGGTCTGGCATCGACGAGTTGCGCGCAGCAATCAACAAAATGAGCGAGGACCGTGGCGACCTAGCCCAGCTCAGACAGCCACTCCACCTGATTCGCCAACTGTGCGATGAGGCGCAGCAGCTCTTCGTGAAGGACGAACGCTCACGGTCCGCGCTTGCGCTGCTCTCCAAACAAAGGGCTGTCGTTTCCCATCGACGCTTCATGCTCGAGCGCGCGTTCGTTGGCGCCGAGGCGGAGTTCAAGTCGCAGTGCTTAGTAGACGTAACGGGGTTCGTTGACATTGTTACCCGTCTCGACGCAGCCGACGTGACGGCTCAAGACGTGCTGGACGCGGCCGAAGCGAGGCTCGTGGAATCGCTCGAGCGCCACGCAGGGCAGTTCGCGGGTGCGATCAACCGGCTGACACAGGCACAGTTAGACACGTTGTCCGAAGAGCTTCTGGAAATCAGTCAGAGCAACCGAGTTGAGCGCCTTCTCCGTCCGACCGGCGACATCTCGCTGGAGTCCCCGAATCAAGTGCGAAGCGAATCGTCGGATGGGGCAACGTCTCCTCTGCCCTCGCATGCCGTGGATTGGGACATGGTCCGTGACCTGCTCCAAAGAGGCCAGGGCTGGTGGGGAGCTGGTGACGGGCTCCAGCAGGCATCTGGATCCATCGGCCACAAGATCGTGAAGGATGTCGGCCATACATTCGGCCACAAGTTCAAGCCGTGGCAAGCAGTGAAGCTTGCCGACAAGATCGGCAAGGCAGCCAAAGTCGGCGGTTTTGTCATCCAGATCGGCCTGGCTGGCTACGAGGTTCTGAAGAACGAACGCGAGGCGCGCCAAGCTCAGATCGAAAGCGATCGCCAGCATTCGGCCCTCGTCACCGAGATCATGGGCCACGCCGACAAGATCGCAACAAGTGCGCGTCAGAAACTTCGGGCAATCGTTGACCCACCTATGGACGAGCTACTTGCAGACCTTCAGGTGGCCCAGGATTTGATTCTCAGCGCTGATCAGGCGCGCGGTGAAGCAGGAATCGAGCTTCGCGCGATTGCCACTGAGGCTGATCGCCTGCTGAGTTACAGCTCTGCGCAGGCGTGGCTCTGACGCTGCACAAGGGGTTGGGCCAAGAACACTTCCGCCCCGGCCTTGCTATACCCGGCCATGACGTTGGTGACAGTCGAGAGTCTGATCTGAGGAGATCCTTCGTTCAGAAACCGCAACCCACGCTGCGGCACGAGCGGCGCGGTTTGCGCCGGTCGGTGAAAGAGATCAGCTCTTTCGCCGCCCTAAACTTCGCGCGCTATATCAATTACCTCCCCTGGGGTGCCGGTGGTGCCTCCTACGAGTGAACGGGGCAGAGGCGGTTGCCAAAGGTCGATGCGAGATCCGGAGAAGTCTGCATGCTTCCGCGTTGCTCACCCCGTCGTGCATCAGCTGCCAATACGCGTCGCCCGCTCCACTCGGCGTTGCTGCGCGGCCGAGAGCACTGCACCGAGTCGCTGCTCGGCATGCCGGCGGTCAGTGACCCGGCCGACGTCGGCTTCCGATACGAGCACTCGGGACGTGGTGAACCCGAGATCCGCGATTGTCTTGGCCGGCGTCTTGCCCGCCCGACGCAGGTGCGGGTACAACTCGCGCAGCCAGCGGTAGCCGACTTCCTTATCGATACCGGCGTCGCGGCCGGAGGGTCCGGAACCGCGGCCTTCTTCATTTTCGGCAAGAAGCCGAACCCCTGCTGCTGACCAAGAAATACGAAATTATTCCGAACCACTTAAGAAGTAGGTGTTGCTTCGATCAATAGAATCCCGCGTGCCTCATACGGCCGCTGCAATTAGTGATCCAGTCCTGGGAGTAGAGCAATGACTCCCCCGATTGTAGTTGGGCTACTTACTGGCCGTCGTCGCACTCGTTTGTGGACCTCGGCAGATCGAGCGTCAGACGGTATTGGAATGAAGAGCTTAACGCGTCGGCGGCGCTACCGGCTGCTAGCTCTTAGCTAGAACCGGAGGCCGACAGGCTTGCGTCCTGACCGAATGACGACTCCTGATGTCTCGAAAGCATGTCCCTGTTCCGCGAGTTGCTGCGCCGCGCGGAGTGCGGCACGAGCACGGGCGGCGTCCCGTTCCTGGGCCATCGTTCGAGGTGACGGACCGAGGGCTCTCGCACTAACGACCCCGTAACGGTCCCGGTACGCGGCGACCGTGCATGCGGATCGCCGCCACGCGGCTGCGGCGGAGCCGCGCGGTGTCGGCCCCAACGTCAGGGCCCACGGGGCCCTGGTAAGCAATGCCGCATCTAGTACGACACTTGCTCGTGCCTCCATCATCTCGCTGCGCTCGTCGAGAGCGCGCCGCATGTCAGGTTCCATCGGTCCCAGCGCTGGCGGGATGAGCCCGACCAACAGGGCTGGCTCGCGCCCGGGACGACTGGCACCGCCGTTTCGGGCTATCGCTGAGGCGATCCGGCTGTGCAGGACGGCGGCGACGTCCTCGGCGTCGTCGAATCCGCGGGCCACAACGGTCCGCTGGAGGAGGCTTCTGACATTCAAGTGAAGTGCCTCGGCTCGACGGAGTTCTGCCGTCAGCGCCCCGAACGCGTCCGAATGGACGGCGTCGTTGGCCTGGCTTGGAGCGAGCCCGATGTCCCGCAGGATCGAAGCCCACCTCTCCCGTTGCGCGGCCGCGGCGATGGTTTCGTACTCTGCGGCGAGTTGCGCGATCGATCCCCATGCGTCCTGCTCCCCCGCGATCGTCGCGTGCGCAGACGATTCGGCACCGACGTGCTGCAGCACGCCATAGAGGACACTGCGCGCTGTCGGGTCGGTGTCATTGCCCGGGCGAGGTCCAACGTGCGCGACATCCGGCTGATCGACAGCCACGTAGGCCGTGTTTGTCTCGCGGCCTCGCGTCATGGCGACGTAGAAGTTCTCTCGCGTCATGCTGGAGGCGACGACGACGTGCGCGGTGTCGGTGGTGATGCCTTGCGCACGGTGAGAGGTGATCGCGTAGCCGAGTTCAATGTGGCGCTGGCTGTATTCAGCGGGAAGTAACACGCTGCTTCTTCTCTCGTGCGGTCGGAGTTCGACCGAGCCGTTTCGGTGCACTGCGACCACGGTCCACTGGTCTCCATTGCGCACCCACGACCGCCCCGCGCGAAGCCGCCGGTCATTCCGGCGTGTGATCACGGTGTCACCGACGCCCGCGCGGGTCCCGTCATGAAGGGCCACTTCACGGAGAGCATCGACACGACCCTCCAGAATCAGTTCCGTCCGCGCGCGCAGGTTCAGCGACGCCACCGCCTCGTTCGAATCACTGATCAGAAGCGTTCGCTTGCCGGCATGGGTGTCACTTCTCCAAGCCTCATATGCGGCATCCGCCATTACGTCAGTGCTGCCTTCGCGGATGCGATCATGTGCGACGTACAGCTCGATGGACTCGGGGTCGCCGTGACGCAGCCCGAGGGATGCCCCCTTCTCCCACTCTTCGGCAAACCGGTAGACGTCGACGAGCTCAGGCGCATCCGACCGATTATGAACCAGTAGCGAGAACCCTCCGCCTGCATCGACTGACTGGAGCTGGGCGTGATCGCCAACCAGAAGGACTTTCGCGCCGGAGTCGGAAGCGAGCGCGGTCACCCTGTCTAGGGACAGTGTCCCTGCGAGAGACGCCTCGTCGATGATCGCGAGTTGACCGGAGCGGAAAGTCGCTCCGTGAACCAAGTGGTTCTGCCACCATTTGGCCAAGTTTTCGGTGGGGATGCCGAGATCCTCCCCCAGAACCTGCGCGGCGGCCGCCGAGGGGGCAAGCCCGATGACTGATCCCGCACCGTGTGCCGCCTCCCAGGCTTGCCGGAGCGCGTACATTGCCGTTGTCTTGCCGGCGCCGGCCGGGCCCACGAGGACATCGATGACGCGTCCGGACCCAGCGATTTTCTCGAGCGCCCCGAGCTGATTATCGGCGAGTACATCCACACCGGGCATCGGCGTCCGGGAAACCGAACGCAAGGTTGCCAGTGCGACTCGTGGTCCTTTCTCATTAGCTGCGCGTTCAAGCAGTCGGGTCTCCGCGTCGAGCAGCTCCGACGACGTGAACACGAGGGAGCGCCTCGGGCGGAACACTGATGTCCCATCCTCTCGCCGGAATGCCTCCGGACTCGACGCCAGATCGGGCGGCGTGATCCTCAGCGACGCGCGTTCGGCGGCATCGACGACACGGTCGAGGACGGCTTCGCGCTCGGATGCCGACGCGAATCGGAGCCCCATGGTCTGGCGCGCCGCTTCGGCTACGAGGTTCCAATGCCGCCAGGTGGACCGCTTCTCGCTAACCGCCGTCATCACGCTCAACCCCAGCGAATGGACGGCTTCGGGCGGCACCTCCTCTGCACGTATCAGCAGCGCCGGGGAGCCGGCGGAGGCGGTGCTCGCCCATGTCGTTGCATCCCGTTCCAGCACCTGTTCCGCTCGTGCACGCCATTCTCTGGTGAGTTCTGTGAGCGAGCGCACTTGCTTTGACGGTCGTGTGGACAGCGCGGCCTGAGCGCGCAGCTTCATGATGGTGGCCGGCCCGGGACGACGACCGCGCCTTCCCACGTACGCCTCAATTAACTCGTCCGTCTCGACATCGATGTGTCGCGACCTGGTCGAGAATTCCGCGACGAGCGCCTCGGGAATGAAGCTGATCGCCCACGCGGGGTGGCGATCTCTCCCCCGCTCCCTCCTCTCCCACTGCACGCCGAGCGCTCGAGTGAGCGCGTCGGCGAACAGGGCTTCATGTAGTTCGGAAAGCGCAACCACTGCCGCGTGCATCGGTCGGCCGTCGAGAGAGCGCCACTTGCTGTCGAACACGGTTTGCACTTTGTTGCTGATCACCACGTGCGTGTGCAGGTGAGGGTCACTGGCCCGGCTGTCGAAATGGTCGAACGCCGTGGCGATCAGGCCGGTCACTTCGACTTGCGCAACGGCTCCGTCGTGCGCCGTGGTTCCCGTCCGCGTCGCCGCGATCTCGCGCTCCATGAATGCGACGACCTCGGCAACTGCCGCATGATGCACCTCCGCGATCCGCGACTGTGTCGCTGCGTCCGCCACACCCCAAAGGATGCTCGCCGACTTCGGAATCGAGAACGTGAAGTCGTATCCGGCGACCGCACGTCGCCGGGCACTCATCTCCTGGGACATGCCGGTCGGCGCTGGATCTGCTGGGCTTCGGTACACGGGATAGGCGCAACCAAGAGGCGAGCCGTCGACCGGGTCTCGCCCCAACCCGATCAAGCTCTGCAGATGTGGCTCCGTCACTTCATCGCCCTCGACGATGCGACCCGAGCCGAGGCCAGGGAGGCCGCTTCCCATCCATCGACCCGGCGGCGTTCCTTTCGCGCCGTAGTAACGAGTCAACGGCGTGGACAGCGACCGCTGCCCGTCTCCAGCAGCCACTGTGCGCAGCAGGTACTTGTAGCCATTGCCGGCGCTCATTACCCGCATCGACACCGTCACCGGGACACCTCCCATATTGCTTAAGAGGTGCGCCACCTCGACCTGCAAGAGGCGTGGCAGTTCAGGTTTGGGTTTCGAACCGGTCGCTCAAGAGGCCGCTGAAGCCGGATCGTCGAGATCGCGGCCTCAACGCCGTCGCGGCGTCAGCGCCCTCATGACTACCGTTTGATTCCTCCTCGCCTCCTGCGTAGGGCTTTCGAGCCCGTTTCCGGCTGGCTAGCACAGGTTTTCGGACAACGCGGTACTCAAGTGTTCCCAGTCGAAAACAGCTCCGGCCTCCGAACGCGACACCGATATCGTTGGGACATGACCCACATTGATCCTGATCCGACCGCGCCAAATCTATTCGACCGCGTACTCACCGACGACGAGCTTGAGGACATCACGGCTGCGGAAGAGATTTCCTCCGCAGTCACGTTCTCGACCCAGTCCTTCGATGTGGCGGGCCTTGTTCTTCGCTTGGATCGCGGATCGATGCTTGTTCCGACCTACGGAAAGGACGATGCCAGAATCGACACAGACGGGTTCCAACGCGGATTCGTCTGGACCAAGGCTCAGATGGACCGATTTATCGAATCGCTTCTTCTCGGGTTTCCGATCCCGGGCATATTCCTAGTCAAGCAAACGGCAAGCAATCGGCTGCTCGTGTTGGACGGGCAGCAACGTTTGCTCACTCTTCAAAGGTTCTATGAGGGGATCCACGCGAAGAAGGAGTTCTCTCTGAAAAACGTCAGCGAGCAGTTCAAGGGCCTGACGTACAAGACGCTCGGCGACTCTCTCCAGTTTCGTTTAGACGACTCCTATCTACACGCGACAATCGTGACGACAGACGGCTCAGCAGAGATGAACGAGGCGATCTACCAAATCTTCGAGCGCCTCAATTCAGGTGGAACTCAACTGACCGCTCATGAGATACGGGTTGCACTTTCCGCGGGGCCCATCATCGAACTCCTCGAACGGCTGAACTCGAATGAGTCCTGGCGTGGATTGTATGGCCCACGTAGCGCCCGCCTGCGCGACCAGGAGCTCACGCTCCGCATCATCGCACTGTTCACCAATGCTGATAAGTACGCACGACCGCTGAAAACGTTCCTCAACAGCTTTGCGAGCACCGTGCGTCAGCCCACCGACACGGTGGTCGCCGCAAGCAAGTTGTTTGAACAGGCGGCCGAGGTCCTTTTGCCCCTTGGGCCTTCGGCACTTCGCAACCAAGGGGCTTCCCAGATCAATGCGGCCCGAACGGAAGCGATTTTCGTGGGTGCCATGCGCGCGATTGCTGATGGGAGGCTAACCACAAATCTTCAGCTAGCGATCGACGCGTTGGATAAGGACGCGGAATTTGTTACTGCCACCACGCGCTCCACAGCGGACAAGGACTTCGTACTACTCCGGCTAGACAAGGCAGCGAAGGCCTTCTCCGCGTGACCAGTTGGCCGCCGGCCGCCGTTCGGAGCCGCAAACAAGACCTGCTCGAGCTGACAACGGTGCTCCAGGGTCTTGACCCAAAGGCAGGTGATCTCACTGTGGCACTCTCCCGTTACACGATTGTGCGCGCTGCGGGGTATATCGAAGCGGTCCGCGACGACGTCGCCGATCTGTTCGTCAGTCGCGTAGCGATCGACCTCGTAACCAATCGCATCCGATCCGGACTGCGGGGCGGCCAGGGTGTGCGCCCCGCCCAATTGATCGATTTTGTGCAATCCTTTCATCCCGAGTGGGCAATCGAACTGACGGACTTTCTCGATGACGATTCCGGCCTCCGGAACAGGCGCAGCGATCTGGGTGCGCTCGTGAATGCCCGAAAAAAGATTGCACACGGAGACGGTGATTCAGTTGGCCCTTCCCATGCCCTTCGGTGGGCCTCCACAGCCCAGGAGGTCGGAGGCTGGCTCGTGAAGCGCTTCGATCCGAGTCGAGACTTCTACTCGCGAGTCTCAACGACACCCTAAGGTGTTGGACGATCCGCTGACCGCGATCGGCAGCAGCGCCAGCCCAAGTTAGTGCGTCAGCCGCCGGGAGCGGCTTAATCGGCTTTCGTGGCTAGCTGTTCCTCGAAGCTGTCGAGGCCCTCTCTTCAACGACCGCGTGAAACGGTGCCGCCACCGCGGAGGCACCGTGAACCTTCGTCCTTCGCGAAGGCCCGATCGAGGAGCGCGGCGGTGGCCGGGTTCACCACCTCGCTGCGCTGAATGTAGTGCTGCCCCGTGATCTTGTGTCCGTGTGGCCGAGCATTTCTGAGGCGAGTTCAGTACCGGCGTTGGCGTTGACCGCGGTCGCAACCGTGCGACGGAACATGTGCGGGGTCACTGCCTTGATGCCGGCTCCTTCGAGTACCTGTCGCAGTTGTCTGCGCACGTTCGAGGTTGTCAGCGGGGTACCGTCCCGGGATTGGATAAAGCAATTCGTCCAGACCCAGACTCCCCACCTTGGCGAGCCGCCGGCGGACCGCGTCGGCGGTGAAGGTGTGGATGGCGACAGCACGGGTGGACCTGGCGGTTTTGGGGTGATCCTGCCAGAAAGTCTGCTCACCTTTGCGCTGGCAATTTCAACTTGGGGTTGGAGGCAGGGTTCTAGGCAGTCACGCGGGATCCCTTACTGCATCGGAGTGAGGGAAGTACCGCCGACCCGCTCTCTACGACTTCGACATCGTTTCTGGATAGGGTCGTTTTCATGGAGCGGGGCAGCAGATCATGATCGAGTATCCACCAGGCCACGATCCCGATTTCTGGGAGCCGGACCCCGGCGTGCAGTCGCACCGATTCGCCCTCGGCAACACTTCCAGGTCGAGCGCAGGCGCTCCACCGCTCATCGCTATCGGCATGAACCCCTCGCACGCGCGGGAAGCACAGGCCGACAGGACCGTTAACAGGCTCATCGAGGCCAGCGTGCGCCACGGCTACGCCGGCTGGGTCATGCTCAACCTCTATCCGGAGCGTTCGCCCAAGCCGAGCCAGCTCTCCGCGTTCGACGCGGCCCTATCGGCGCTGAACTGCGCCGCGATCGAACAGGTGCTGCTGAGATATGGCGCGACCGAGGTGCTCGGCGCGTGGGGAAACATGCCCCACCGCACGCTCAAGCGCGCGAAGACCGACGTCGTGGCGCTGCTCGACCAGATGGGAGTCCGGTTGTTCACTTGGGATCCTCTGACCAACAAGGGCAACCCTCGCCACCCGAGCCCGCCGGGCAGACCCCTAGCGATGCTCGGCCCGAAGCAGTATCTGATCTGATCCTGACTCAGGCGGGATAGTTCATGTCTTCCTCTAGAGTCATTGGCATGGAGCATGGATGAGTGAAGATTCTTGGTACTCGGAGCGCCGCGCTCGTTGGAAGCCTGATCATGTCCGGCTGCTACTCATCGCGGAGAGTGCGCCTGACGACGGTGGCGACATTGCCAAGCGGCGCTTCTTCTACGACGAAAACTTGACCGGCAAGGACGGACTATTCCGTGAAGTCGTCCGAGCCCTCATCATCAATCCAGCGCTGGCGACGGGGCCGAACGCAAAAGTGCCCTGGCTAGAGAAGCTCAAGGCCGGGGGCGTTTACCTAATCGATCTCGCTTCGGTGCCGGTCAACCATCACTCACCATCAGAGCGAGCCGTCGCGTTGCAGCGCAACATTGCCGCGACCGTCTCGCTCGCCGCCGAGCTCAAGCCGGACGGAGTCGTTCTGGTGAAGCAGAATGTCTTTGAGCTTCTGCAGGGCCCGATCCTCGAGGCTGGCCTACCGTTGCTCCATGACGAGTTCATCCCATTTCCGGGCAGCGGACAGCAGAAGCGCTTCCGAGAGCGGTTCGCGACAGCCATAGAGAAGCTACCGGTCTAGGTCTCCGATCACTCGCTAGCTTGACGCGGCACGACCGTAAGCGCCAGGACAGGAACGGGTGCAAAGCAGTCCTTCCGCTTGCAACAGGCTTTGTGCCCCCCAGCCGAGAGGCTGAGGGGAGACAGGGCGCCCGCACGGTCGGGGGCAGATTCCAGCGGTAGCACCACCGTTGCTTCGCCGCCCGGTTACCAAGGCTGCCTTCGACGCTGTGGTCGCTGCGTTCTCGCCCGGCACGACCGTATGTGTCCGACAGCGTCACTCGTTCAAATGCCGGGCCCAGCGTCATCCGGATACCGGACCTCCCGCGCGAGCTGTGCGATTCGCTCCCACGGGAGATGCTTGCGCAGCAGCCCTGAACGTTTCCTGGCGCCCGGCTCGTCCCTCGCTGCATCGGCAGCTTCCTGCACAACGACGGGGTGCTCCCCTAGCGCCTCTGCCATCCAAACGACCGCCGCCGGGCACAGCAAGCGGTTGTACGTTTTTCGCGCGCTCGTGTTGGGCTCCGCACGCGTGAACGCCCCCGAGCCGCGGCTGTCCTGGTCACTGAACCAGCGGACCATGTGCTCTTTTTGACTCGACCACCAAGTACCCCTGAGCTGGGGCAGGTCACGCTCGTAGGCGTCTGAGACAGGAAGGTGCGGCTCCAGCCGCCTGAGTACGCGGGCGAAGTCGCGCACGTGCATGTCGTCGCTCAGAGATCTGCCGGCCATGATCACCATGTTCCCATCAGTAGGAGAAGAGAGTGGGAGATGAACGCGCCTCTGCCACCTGACCCGCGAGGTCCGTCTGTCAGCGACTTCGCTGGTCCTCGCACGGTCTCAGTACCGTATCCACGGCGAGCGCCGCGGATACCATAAGCGAAAGCAGAGGATCTTCAAGCGTTCGATGCATTTGAAGCACATAGTCCGATTACATCCGAAAGCGAATGTTGAACCGGCCCCCGAACGGGGATGCCATCAAACCAAGGTTCTCCTGCACGATCTTACCCACGGGCGTACCATCGTGACGCATGACGGTCACTTTCGATTTCAGAACTGTGGCCGGCTTGATGAGCGTCAAGATCGGGCGGCCCGACGCGTCGACGATCTCGAGCCGCTTGGTGGCGTTGTCCCGCCCGACGACCATTCGCGACATGCCCGTGCCGAACTGCCGGACGCCGCCAACCTTGTGTGCGTGCTGACTGAAGACCGAATACTCAGCTTTCCTTTCGAATAACTTGGCTTTTTGGTTCACAACGAGGATCTGCTCGCTGATCAGTGTGCCGCCACCTGCGTGCGCGGCATCCGCGACGCCAAGCTTGCGGACCTGCCGCTGCACATCTTTGTTGGCTGGCGCACTCGCAACGGCCGGCACGATAACGCGTGCGGGGAGTGATTGAACCTGCGTCGGAGGCCTCGCTTGAGTCATGTCGCGCTCCGCCATCGGCAGCCGGCTCGGCGGGCTTGTGCTGGCAGATCGTGATCAAACGGGAGGCTGAACGCAACGTCAGTTGCAGCGCCGGCGGCACGAAGTCAGCGCAAGGCCACTGTGAGCGCAAGCCTTCGTACTCAGTCGGCTACCAGTGACGTCCCGAGATGCGGAACAACCTCCATTGACCGGGCGATACCCGATTGCGAGCCATGATGTCGTCTTTCCACGTCGGCCATTGACTCGCAAGTAACTCGTGCAGAGCATGCATGTCGTCTGGTACTGATGCCGATGCGGTGGCGGCGCGAGCGACACGATAGCTTTCCCAAACGCTTGTGCCACCCGCAAGGGCGGAGTGGAAGATGCTCGCATAGAAACATGCGATCAAATCGTCGATAGGTGCGGACGTCGAAATCACGACTTGCGCACCCTTTTCTATGAAGGTCACATCGAGAGGCGTCGCCCCGATTAGCTCTCCAACCGGAAAGTCGCCGGCTCCCGTGGAGCACGCGGACAAAAAGACAACATCAGTCTCAGAGAGATCGAGATCCAACATCACCGCCGCCGCAGAGAGTGGCGCCGCTGGACCAAGTTGAATTCCCACCTCGTACTCCCTACTGCCTGTTCGAGCGTGTCCGGCTAGGTGCACAACAGACGGTAGCGGACCGGTGTGGAAGTCATCGTTGTGGGCCGCTTGAGTGATGGATCGCACGATCGCTACCTCGGTGTCGACCGCAGGAATGTGGGATGCGCCCTCACCCGAGAAGCCAAGAACGAGGGAGTCTCCGGCACCGTCCACGGCCGGTCGCGGCAGGAGGCTTTCGACCCGATGGGTAAAACTCGCTTCTTCAAAACCTAGCGCCAGCAACGCCTCGTGAAACGGCAAGTTGTATATGCCCGCGCCTGCCGACACGACTGCGAATTTGATCCCTTTTTCTTGAATCTCCCGCAGTCTTCTGAGTCCTTCAGCTAGGTATGCGGTTAGTTCTTCTAGGTCATCTGGCAGCTGAGAAAGATCCAGCTCCGCCGAGAACTCGAAAGTCTCGTAGTGCAGTTGCGTCTCATCGTCGACATAGGCGGTGTATGCGCGAAGGGTCAGGGGTGCATCCAACGTCGCGACAAACTGTACGATGGCCCGGCCCGGCCCGAGGTTCTCTATAGGTAAGGGTTCAAGCGCTTCGCGCGTGGACTTCGACACCTCGATGCGCAGCTTCTCTGTAGCCTCGCTGAGAAGCCTGTCGTCAACGGCCGCACCACGAAACCAGTCCGCGGTCGCTGACTTGAGAATTTGCAGCCGGTGCCTGTAGGCGATCCCGACGGAGGAAGCCCGGTCTAGCTCTGGTGCGCAAACCGCGAGGTTTTCAAAGAAGGTTCGCTCGATCTGCCTCATATAGGTCAGGCCGTCGAGGGCCGCCATCGGGGTAAACCAAGACGGCTCGCCGCTGGCCGCAAGCAGATCGGATACGATAGCTCGACCAGCCTCACGAATTTCCTCTGGCAGGAGAAATCCGAACGAAGTGACGTATTGGAGCCGGCTGCTCGGGTCAAGCCGGTAGACCTCAATACGGAGCACTCCCACCGCCAATAGTGCGCGTAACCAATTGAGTGAGGACGCATTTGTGACGTTGTAGTGATAGGTCAAGTAGCCGGTGTCTGCCGGCCCGAACTCGAGCGGCACAACGAAAGTCACGCCTCTCTGGTCTTGGTCTAGGTCCAGACCCATCGCGGGTGCGTAACTCCAACGGTTGACTGCATGTAGCTCTTCATCAGTCTCTGCAACGAACATCCATGCTGATACATACCCAGCGGATGTGTTGAACATTCTCGCGCCGTTTACGGTGACCACGTCCCGTACCCAAGAAGGAATATCGGTTAGACCGGGGCCTGGCCATCCGCCTGGCATCGACCGGTGAACGTGGAGTGTGCCTTTTGCCTTTCGCAGCGCCTCAATGGCCCAGCCGACCTCGGGGCCACTCGACATGCTCGCGATAAGTTCAAGCAGCGAAAGCTTCCCCGCTAGGGCACGAACACCGTGCTGCTCGACTAGCCCGCGGACGAGATCGAGGTGGCTGCCTTCAACTTCCCACCAATAAGCCCTTCCTTGATGAGTCTCGGTTTCCACACTGAACTCGACCGCTTCGGAGCGCATTAGGAGATCCCGTAACGCCTCGACGTCACCTGCGACAGGAGAGAGATTGCTGCTTGTGTACTGCTGGATCCGCCGTCCAGCTTGAGACGAAAGGAGTTGCGCGAGCAAGTCTGCCCTGCAAACACCTGTGTCGCGGCCGAGCTGGAACAGTGCGATCCAACAGGGTAGGAGGTAGGACGAAGTCAACTCGTCAGCACTTCCCGATCGCCACCAATGCGAAATCAGATAATTGATGGCCTTTCCTGAGACGAAGCCGTCGACGACCAAGTCGGTCTCGGCAACACCGAGCATGTGCCCCAACCCGACGTGGACGGTCACCAGCGCCCTTTCGCACGGAGTGAGGCCAGCAAACCCGTCAACCGCAGACAACCGGTCGGGACTGACACGATCGGAAACCGTGGCCAACCATCGCGAGCGTCCGCCCAAGAAAATATCTATCTCTACGCTGTCCACAATGTCGTCCCCCGCTTCTGCGATTTCTTTAGCACATGCAGTCCCCCTGGGTGAGTTTAGACCCCGTCAAATCGTCGAACGGATGGTTCGCGAGCGGTGATCAAGAGCGTGGCGATATGACACACTCAAGAAGCGCGGTGAGGACCTTCCTTCCTAGCTGCACCTTCCGGATGTGCACGACTCGACGCAACATAAGCTAGCCAAGGCGTGGCGCTCCGAAACGTGCCAGACAGGGCGCACCAGCCGTCCAATATCGACGCGAACAGACAAAAAGACCATGGAGAACACCACAGCAGCCTTTCGAGCCAAATGTCGAAAATACTGGCCGACGAAACTCCGCTAGGGTGCTATCCATGATCCTCCACGGCGCGCACGGTGCGATCTTTGAGTACACCGAATGCCCGATGTGCGAGCACATGGGACCACATGCCGTGTCCACGTCCGGGATGCTCGACTGTGCACTTTGCAATACGTCGTTCGGAACGGGGACAAGAGAAGATGGTTTGCTGCCGTCGACCTGGCTACCGGGTCGCTCGTGATTAGCGCCAACCTTCAGCCAAAACACCAGACCTCACCACACCGGACGCAACGTGCTTGAAGTCTGATCAACGATGGTCTTTCTCCTGACGGAGGTCACGGGACAAATCCCACGGCAGCCGCCGCGGACAATCGGGTCTGAGCTGACTTCGGCGTGATTCAGCTAGTGGGCTGCGATAGACGCGAAATCCGCGCCCACGGCAAGCGTCTACGCAACAGCCTGGGGGCGTTTTCCGTGCGCTCGGCTCGTTCCTTGCGGCATCGGCCGCCGCTGCGACGACGGCGGGGTCCTTCCCTCGAGCCTCGGCCCACACGAACGCCGCCGGGCACAGCAGCCGGTTGTAGGTCGTGCGTGCGCTCGTGTCGGACTCCTTACGCGTGAATGCCCCGGACGCCGCGCCTGTCCTGGTCGCTGAGCCGACGGACCATGTGATTTTATGCTCAGAGATCCCGTTTTGGGTTCCGCTTTCGCGGATGGAGCCATTGCGAACCCTCGATCCTCGGCGCACAATGGAAGGTAGATCTGAGGAGGCGCGCACGTTGCATCAAGGACCTGATTCTCGGGCTTTGGGTATAACTCCAGAAGAGACGGTGGTGCCACTGTGGCACCACCGCGATCCGCAGTCGACGCTCGCCAACAAAGCCCCAGAAGACGCGGTGCCGCCACCGTGGCGGCACCGCGAAAAGTCGGTGATGATCCGCTGAGAAGCGGCGAAACCCGGGATGAACGGTGCTGCCACCGTGGCAGCACCGCGTTTACTCGTCATCCTTCGGGAACGCCCGGTCGAGGAGCGCGGCAGTGGCCGGGTTCACCATCTCGCTGCGTTGGATGTAGTGCTGCACAGTGATCTTGGTGTCCGTGTGGCCGAGCAGCTCTGAGGCGAGTTCGATGCTGGCGTTGGTGTTGACCGCGGTGGCAACCGTGCGGCGGAACATGTGCGGGGTCACTCCCTTGATGCCCGCTCCTTCCAGTACCTGCCGCAGTTGTCTGCGCACGTTCGCGGTTGTCAGCGGAGTGCCGTCCCGGGACTGGAACAGCAATTCGTCCAGGCCCAGGCTTCCGACCTTGGCGAGCCGCTGGCGGACGGCGTCGGCGGTGAAGGTGGGGATGGCCACAACGCGGGTGGACCTGGCGGTTTTGGGGTGATCCTGCCGGAAAGTCTGCTCACCCTTGCGGCTGATGATCGTGCCGGCCAGGCGGATGGAGGGCACAGGGCTGGTGACGTCGACGTCCCGGCGACGGACGGCCAGCACCTCGCCGATCCGCGCTGAGGTGCCGAGCATCACCTCGATGATCGCACCGAGCTGGCCGTCGGGCTTGGGGCCGGAGATGTGGTCGGCGGCGCTCTCCCACTGGGCGATCGCCGCGCGGATCGTGTTCACCTCGGGGGCCATGAGCGCATCGGGAATGTGCGGCTCGCGGTGCAGGCGGGAGACGTGGTCCATCGGGTTGCGCGGCAGGACCTCATGCCGCACCGCGAGCTCTAGCGCCAGCCGCAGCACTACCCGCGCCTGCTTGGCGCGGCTGTAGGAGATCTTCGCTAGCTGTTTGATGAACTGGTCGCACCGGGCGACGCCGATCTCGCGCAGCGTGAGGCTGTCGAACGCCGGAGAGACGAGGGTGCGCATATTGCGCTCATACAGGTTCCGGGTGGTTTTGGAGATCCGGCCCTCCAGGTCGATGTCATTCAACCAGTAGGTCACGAGGTCTGCGAACAGGCTGTCGGGTGTCAGGGTGGAGTCGGTGGGCCGGAGCAGGGACCGCTCAGCGAGCTTCGCTTTCAGCGCGCCTTCGGCGGCCTTGGCGGTGGCGCCGGTGGCCTGCACTTGGCGCGCTCGACCGTCCCAGTCACGGTAGCGGGTTCGTGCCTCGAAACGGCCGGATGGCATCAACCGCGTGGTGACGTCGCCGAAGGTGCCGATCGTCAACCGTGGCCGGGCCATCTCAGTTCACCGCCGATCGGTGTGACCGAGCTATTTGGACGGTTCGCGCTGCTCGGCGATCCAGGCCCGCACGTCGGAAACGGCGAACTTCAGATGTTTGCCGAACCGGTAGGCCGTCGGCCCTTTGCCGTGCACGCGCCAGTCGTAGACCGTGGAGAGCGGTATGCCGAGGTAGGACGCCAGTTCGGCGACGTCCATCAGGGGCTCCAGACCCCATGCGTCGGTGGGTGGAGAGGTTGGGCGATCGTCGTGGATACTCATGCCCAGAAGGTGCACACGAGAATCCCGAAGGACCCAACCTGACCCAGAACGACGTCAACTCCACGGACGGGAGCGCGGCCTCAGGGCCTTGTGAGAGGAGTAAAAGGTGGGTTTTTGATGGGGTAATCAAATTCGTTAACCTAAAAAGTCCCGGAAACCCTTGAGTTTCCGGGACATTCGGTCGGGCTGACAGGATTTGAACCTGCGACCCCTTGACCCCCAGTCAAGTGCGCTACCAAGCTGCGCCACAGCCCGCGACCAGTCACCCTCTCGGGCAACCTCGTCAATGCTACAGGACAATCGAGGTCCCTCCGATCACTCAGCGCCCGGCCGTGAGCGCCCATTCCGGCAAAGCGGATGCCCCGATCGGAGCGTTCGCAGGCCAGCCCATCCCGCGTGCAGGAGAATATGACATGACGCTTAGGAGCACTCATGGATGTAGACCTCGACGACATCGATCTCGACGTCAGCGCGGTACCGTATTCGGTTTCAACCGGAGCGCCGCCCGACAGCGACCTTGTCGATGAGGCGATCCAGGATGCTTACGATCGCAGCGTCGACACCGACGACGGGAAGGTCGCGGATTACATCCCGATCCTCGCGAAGGTGGATCCCGAACTCTTCGGCATCTCGGTGGTCGAAAACGACGGTTCCAAGCACGGAGTCGGTGACGTCGACCATGCATTCACCATCCAGTCGATCTCCAAAGCATTCGTCTGGGCGCTCGCGTGCGAAGAGCTCGGCCCGGAGAAACTCCTCGAGGTCATCGGCGTCAACAACACCGGTCTCGCCTTCGACTCGGTGATGGCGATCGAACTCAACGACGGCCACCCGATGAACCCGATGGCGAACGCCGGAGCACTGGCATCCACCGCTCTCATCCCCGGCAAGACCGCCGACGACCAGTGGGAACGCATCCTCGACGGGTTCTCCCGCTTCGCCGGGCGACAGCTCGAAGTCGACGCCGACGTCTACGAGTCCGAGAGCGCCCACAACCAGCGCAACCAGGGCATCGCCCACCTGCTTGAAAGTTACGGACGCATCGACTCCGACCCCCTCGAAGTCGTCGACATCTACACGAAGCAATGCTCTCTTCTGGTCACCGCGACCGACCTCGCCGTGATGGGCGCAACGCTCGCCCACGGTGGAGTGAACCCGGTGACCGGCGTACAGGTCGTCTCCGATGAGGTCTGCCACGACACCCTGGCGGTCCTCGCCGCGAGCGGGCTGTACCAAAAGTCCGGCGAGTGGCTCTTCAACATCGGCCTCCCCGGCAAGTCCGGCGTGACCGGCGGCATCATGACCGTCGCCCCGGGCAAGGGTGGGATCGCGACTTTCTCGCCCCGTCTCGACAACGCGGGCAACAGCATCCGCGGGCAGCGGGCCACCGCCTACCTCAGCCGGCGACTGGGACTGGACCTGTTCGCCTCCAGCCCGCATAACAACGACGGAGACAACCACTCCGACAAAAAGTAGGCCCAGGGCGGTCGCTTGTCCCGGACGAATATTGGTCCGGGCAAGGCCTTGTACTTTTCCCCATCCCGGGAGCAGGATTACCCCACCTGAACAGGGGGGACAACGACGTGCTCCACAGCAAACGATTCGCATCGCGCTTCAGCCTCGCCATGGCGGGCATCATCGGCGTATCAGCCGCACTGACCGGGTGCGCCAACTCCGGCGGCGGCGCAACCGAGATCACCTTCCACATGAGCAAACCGGAGGCGATCCCGTACTTCCGCGACCTGGTCGCCCAGTTCAACGAACAGCAGTCCGAGGTCGAGGTGGAGCTCGACACCGCATCGAACCTCTCCGCGGGATTCCTCCGCGGCAACCCGCCCGACGTCGGACTCCTCAACTACAACATGGAGATGTCGCGCTTCATGGAACGCGGCGCTCTCTCCGACCTCTCCGACATGGCGGAGGCGGACCGCATCCGTCCCGAGGTGCAGGACCTCGTCGACCAGTACGCGACCTACCCGGGTCGAACGAGCGTGCTCCCCTATTCTGTCGCCGCGGCATCCGTCATCTACAACGTCGACATCTTCGAAGAGAACGGGATCGACATCCCGACGACGTGGGACGAACTAATCGACGCGTGCGAAACCCTCGAAGCAGCCGGCGTCACGCCGATCTTCAGCACGTTCCAGGAGCCGTGGACCATCGCGCAGGGGCTCTTCGACTACACCGTCGGAGGATCCGTCGACGTCGCCGACTTCTTCGAGCAGATGAACGAACTCGGCACCGAGGTCGGCCCGGACTCCCCCGTCTCGTTCCAGAAGGACATGACGGAGCCGGTTAAGAAGATGGTGGAGCTTGCCGGGTACTCAAATGAGAACGCCGCGAGCCGCACCTACGGAGACGGAAACGTCGCCTTCGCCAACGGCGAAGCAGCCATGCTGATGCAGGGTCCGTGGGCACTCGGCGAGATCGCGAAGACCAACGACGAACTCAACCTCGGCACCTTCCCGCTTCCCGTCACCGACAACCCCGATGACCTCAAGGTGCGGGTGAACCTCGACCTCGCCCTGTGGATTCCCGAGATCAGCGACGCTCAGGATGCCGCGCGCACGTTCGTCTCGTTCCTCATGGAGCAGGACACCATGGACGAGTACAACGCGACGTACCTCGGTTTCGGAACGACGACGGATGCTGCGCCCGTCACCGATGAGCGGATCCTCGGCATGCAGGAGTACTACGAGGACGGGCGCTTCTACCTGGGGGCGTCACAGCGGGTGCACCTGAGCATCCCGACCGCCAACTACATCCAGGCGATCGCGACCGGCGCCGACATCGACTCGACGCTCCGTCGCCTCGACGCCGACTGGGCACGACTCGCTCTGCGGGACTGACGAAAACATCAGGAGGGAAACGACATGACCACTCCCATCACCCCGGCGTCGGCCTCAGCGGGATCTCTCGTCGACAAGACTGAACACGGTCAGGGCGACCACATCGCCGGCTCCCGTTCGAAGCGTGGCAAACCCCGGGTCGATCCGGTCTACTACCTGTTCCTGCTGCCAACCCTGATCCTGTTCACCCTCGCCATCACGCTCCCGGCGATCCTCGGGATCTTCTACAGCTTCACCAACTTCATCGGTTTCGGTGACTGGGAACTGGTCGGCTTCACCAACTACATCGCGGTGTTCTCCGACCCCGCGATCCTCTCGAGCTACGCCTTCACATTCGGGTTCGCGATCGTCACGGTGATTCTCGTCAACGTGATCGCGTTCCTCCTCGCGGTAGCCCTGACATCCCGCATCCGGTTGAAAACGCCACTGCGCGCGGTCTTCGTGATCCCCATGGTCATCTCCGGCATCGTCATCGCGTTCGTGTTCAAGTTCCTCTTCTCGAACTCGGTTCCCGCGTTCGGTTCCGCCGCCGGAATCGGCTGGTTGTCCGAGTCGATCCTTGCGAACGAGAACCTCGCCTGGCTCGCGGTCGTCATCGTCACGACGTGGCAGTCGATCCCCGGTGCCCTCTTGATCTACATCGCAGGGCTGTTGTCGATTCCGGGTGAGGTCTATGAAGCGGCGGACATCGACGGCGCCAGTGCCTGGGTGCGACTGCGCTCGGTCACCCTCCCGCTCGTCGCCGGATATGTGCTGATCAATGTCATTCTCGGCTTCAAGAATTACCTCAACGCCTATGACGTCATCGTGGGTCTGACCAACGGCGGGCCGGGCACGTCGACCCGCAGCATCGCGATGACGATCTTCACCGGATTCACCGGCGGCGACTACGCGTACCAGATGGCAAACGCCACGATCTTCTTCATCATCGCGGTCATCATTTCGATACTCCAACTTCGGCTCACCCGTGGAAGGGCGGCACTCTCATGACGCAGGAAAGCACGAAGCCGCTCGCTCCGGCGACGGGTTCCTCGCCAAAGACGACCGGCTCAACCAGCCGCCGCAAACGCGGCAAGGTCGGTCAGGAGACCACCAACTGGCCGGTCATGATCATCCTCTTCCTGTGCTCGCTGACGGTGCTGCTGCCGTTGTACGTGACCATCTCGATGTCGATGAAATCAACAAAGCAGGCCGTCGACGGCAATGCGTTCTCACTTCCCGCTCCGTTCGACTTCTCTGGCTTCGCGGAGGCGTGGGAACTCACCAACTTCCCCGTCACGTTCACGATCTCCGTTCTCGTGACGATCGGATCGGTCGTCGGGGCAGTTCTCCTCTCCGCGCTCGCGTCGTACGCGATCGTGCGCAACTGGGAGCACCGCCTGTTCCGGTACTCGTTCTTCTACCTGCTCGCGGCGATGTTCCTGCCGTTCCCGGTTGTCGCACTCCCCCAGATTCAACTGACCGGCCTGGTCGGCCTGGCGAACCCGGTCGGTGTGACGATCCTGCACATCATGTTCCAGCTGTCGTTCAGCATCCTGCTGTTCACCGCGTTCCTGCGCTCGATCCCCCTCGAACTCGAGGAGAGCGCGCGGATCGACGGGGCGACGACGTGGCAGACATTCTGGCAGCTGATCTTCCCGCTGCTCGCGCCGATGAGTGCGACGGTCGCCATCTTCGCCTTCCTCGCCTCGTGGAACGACTTCATGATGCCGTCACTGATCATTGCGGATGCTTCGCAACAGACGATCCCGGTGGTCCAGAACATCTTCCAAACGCAATTCAGTACGAACTACAACGTCTCGTTCGCGTCATACCTCATGGCGATGGCGCCCGCGATCATCGTGTACCTGTTCACCCAGCGCTGGGTGATGGAGGGCGTCACGCAGGGGGCGGTCAAGGGCTGACGTGCGCGCGCTCGTTAGAACGGCGGAGCTTGCTCGGAGTCGGGTGATCTGGCCGACGTAGGTGGGTCTGGGTGCGTAACCTGTCCGGACGCCCGGTTGCCGGGCGGCGGTTCGGGTGGCGTCAGCAGCACTTCGGGTTCGGTGACATAGGTACGCCCGCCCGGTGAGGTCCACTCCAACAGGCCCCCACCGCGTTGCTCTACCCGCCAGGTGGTCTGGTGCTTCAACCGATGGTGTTTAGGACAAAGATGCGACAGGTTCTCGCACTCGGTCGGACCACCGAACTGGTGATCCTTCGTATGGTCGAGGTCACAGTGCTGGGCGGCACGGTTGCAGCCGGGGAATCGACAGGTTCCGTCGATATAGCGAAGGTACCGTTTCATCGCTGTGGTCGGACGGTACGTCGTGCTGTCGAACGCGATCGGAGCTCCGGTTTTCGGGTCGGTGAGCATGCGGTACCAGGTGTTCGACTGGCCAGCGAGTGCTCGAGCGGTATCCGGATCGATCGGGCCGTATCCCTCGAGCATCGCCGGTTCATCGGTGAGTCCCAGAAGAGTGAGCGCTGGCACAGTGACCGTCACCGTCGGACGAATCCACCCGAACGCAGTGCCCGACCCACGTCTGGTGCCTGACTCGCCGCTCCGGAGCGGCCCAGGGACCACAATCGGGCTGGGATCGCCGCCGACGCCGATGCCGGCATCCGTTTTGGTGTCGTGAGCGTGCGCGACGAGATCACCATCACCCGACAGTCCAGCGGATACGGCGTCGGTGAAGACATCCGCGGTCAGCTGCGTGAGAGTGCGCGGGTCTCCCGAGCCTTTCACCGCTTTCGCGTACTCGCGAGCAGCCGAGTAGATGGAGGTGGCCTCCGGAGCGGTCGTATACAGGCTGAGCCACGCCATGCCGTCATCCGCAGGTTCGAAGCAGAGGCAACGGTCTCGCTCCGATCTCGCAGCCCGCGCGGAGATGGATTCCGGGTCGAGGCGCTCGCGCAGCCGACGAGTCTTTACCCGGAGCTTCGCCACCGTCACAGTGCGGGCGTACCCCAGCGCCTGCTCTTCGAGCACCAGCGCCGCCTCCGGCGCGAGTGTGTTGGTCTGATCGATGAGGACCTGGGCGTGGCGGTACGAGATGTCTCCCTCGCGCAGCGCCGCCATGGTCGCCGGCAACCGGTGCATCAGGGCTTCGGCGTCGGTGACCATGCCGACGACAGTGGATTCCGGCATCCGCAGCGCACACGCCAGCTCGGCGACGAGGGAGCGTCGTGCCATCTCGCGTTGCTGCGCCTCTGACAGCTCTGAACCGAGCACCTGAACACCGTGCAAGGTTGCCTCGGACAAGCGACGAGCTTCGTCAATGCGCTCGATCCTCCACGCCTGCTGTCGATTCGCGGATCGGTCGAGATGGGCGATCTCATCGACAATGCTCGAGCAGCCGTCGGCGAGTGCCCCGCTGTACGTGGACTCGATCGAAGACAGATTCAGAATCGGAGACTGCCACTGGGCGCTGTCGAACTCGTCCCACGAGACGGGCACCGGCGGAACGCCGAAGCTCGCTGACTCACCCGACGACGACGCGTCTCCTGGTGGTTCCTTGGGGTTCTCCATGGCTTAAGTTTTCCAGTGACCACCGACATTGAGGCGCCGGATAAGCGCGCAAAACGGCCGGTGTGAATAACTTTCTGAGATTCTTTTCTGTGGAGGAATGATCCCGTCTTCGGGGCCCTCGACCTGCCGGTCCCGCTCCCCTAGGCTCTCGTCATGACGAACGCAGCCATCGATATCGTCTCCGTGACGGATGCCCCGTGGCACGACGTGCAGAGAGTTTTCGGCACCCGTGGCGACCCGTCGAGTTGCTGGTGCCAGTACTTCAAGATGAGTACCGAAGAGTGGAAGACCGCCAGCCGTGAGACCTGTGAGCCGCTCCTGAAACAGCAGGTGAAGGAACTCGACCCGGCGCCGGGCATGATCGCCTATCTCGAGGGTGAACCGGTCGGCTGGTGTGCCGTCGAGCCCCGCCCGAACTACGGCCGGCTCGACCGCACCCGGGTGATCAGCGGGAGTCCCGAAGCCTCGGACGACCCGTCGGTCTGGTCAGTGACCTGTTTCGTCGTGCGGGTCGGGTTCCGCAAACGTGGCATCGGGCGCGCGTTGCTCGGCGGTGCGATCGAGCATGCGCGACGCGGAGGGGCACGGCTCGTGGAGGGGTACCCGGTGGATCCATCTCAACGTGCGAAGGTGACATCCGCCGAGCTGTACTACGGGATCGTGTCACAGTTCGAAGCGCATGGCTTTCGCGAAGTATCTCGCCCGACGCCGGATCGCGCGGTCATGCAGCTCGAGTTGCGGGTATAGCCACGAGAGGAGTCTCGACGCGGCCGCGACGGGCCTACCCGCCCAGCGCATCCAGCTGCTTACCCGTCCAGCGCGTCCAGCTGCTCGAGGAGCCACCCGGCGCCACGGGTCTGCGCACCGAGCGCCTCGACCCGCGCCCGCAGCTCCCGGTCACTCGTGACGACGGTGACGGATGCCCCTGGCCGGCCCGCAAGCCGCTCCACTTCGTGAACGATCCGGGAGTCTCCGTCGGTGTCGGCCCGGACCACACCGAAGCGCTCCCCCGGCTCCACCGAGGCGCCGTTCGCCTGGCCCTCGAGTACAGCGAGAACCTCGGGCCACCAGTGTGTCTGCCCAAGCTGGAGCGCTTCGGCCGGCATCCCGAGCCCGGCGAGCGACCGCAACTGCGCGCCGAGGCGCTCGGCAGCGCCGGCGCGGTCCTTCCACCAGCCGTCGGGGCGTGAACCGACGACGTTCGCCATATCGACGACGAGAACCGGGCGCACAGCGAGGTCGCGGCGAAGCGACGCCCACATCCGTTCGAATCCGGGGTGAAGCGGCAGAGCATCGACCTCATCGACCGGGACCCAGCGGATCTCGAGGCTCTCGGGGTCCGAGACGGTCGGCTCGAACGGGGCGATCACATCGGCGACCACGGTCACGTACGACCAGATGTCGAGGTCGAGGGTGTGACTGAAACGCGACCGGACGGCATCCGGAACGACGGCCGCCTCTTCGCTCGCCTCACGGATCGCACCGTCGACGGCAGCCTCGCCCTCGTGACGGGCACCACCGGGAAGACCCCAGGTGCCACCGAAGTGACTCCACAGGGCTCGATGCTGAAGGAGCACGCCACGATCGGGGTCGACGGCGAGAAGCCCGGCAGCACCGAAACGTCCCCAGTACTTGGAGCCGTCGTCGGCGAAGACCCAGGCGTCACCCGGGTTGCGGGGATGCGGGGGCACGAACTCGGAAGTCACTTCTTCAGCTTCTCACGAGCCGTGCATCACCAGCTGGGGGTTACGTGCGCTTGCGCTTCTCGCGTACGCGCATGTTGACGTTGATCGGGCTGCCTTCGAATCCGTAGATCTCGCGCAGGCGACGCTGGATGTAGCGACGGTAGCCCGGGTCGAGGAATCCGGTCGTGAAGAGCACGAATGTCGGCGGACGACTCGACGCCTGCGTACCGAAGAGCACGCGGGGCTGCTTGCCTCCACGCACGGGGTGCGGGTGCTCGGCGGTGAGTTCGGCGAGGAACGCGTTGAACTTGCCAGTGGGGAGGCGGGTGTCCCACGACTCGAGCGCGAGCTCGAGGGCAGGAACGAGCTTCTCCATGTGCCGGCCGGTGCGGGCGGAGATGTTGACGCGGGGAGCCCAGGCGACGTGCGCCAGGTCCTGCTCGATCTCACGCTCGAGGTACCGGCGACGTTCGTCGTCGAGGAGGTCCCACTTGTTGAACGCGAGAACGAGCGCGCGGCCGGACTCGAGCACGAGGTCGATGATCCGGATGTCCTGCTCGGAGATCGGCTCGGAGACATCGAGCATGACGATGGCAACTTCGGCCTTCTCCAGCGCGGCGCTCGTGCGGAGCGTTGCATAGAAGTCGGCACCCTGCTGCAGGTGCACGCGGCGACGGATGCCTGCGGTGTCGACGAAACGCCAGACCTTGCCGCCGATCTCGACCTGCTCGTCGACGGGGTCACGCGTGGTTCCGGCGAGTTCGTTGACGACAACGCGCTCTTCACCGGCAGCCTTGTTGAGCAGGCTGGACTTGCCGACGTTCGGCCGGCCGAGGATCGCGACGCGGCGGGGGCCGCCGACTTCGTCCTTGGCGACGGCCGACACCTTCGGCAGCTTGGTCATGATGAGGTCGAGCAGGTCAGCGACACCGCGGCCGTGCAGAGCGGAAACCGGGTACGGCTCACCGAGTCCGAGGGACCAGAGGGATGCCGCATTCGGCTCCTGGCGGACGTCGTCGACCTTGTTCGCGACGAGGAAGACGGGCTTGTCCATCTTGCGGAGCAACCGCACGACCTGCTCGTCGGTCGCGGTGGCGCCGACGTTGGCGTCCACGACGAACAGAACGGCGTCGGAGAGGTCGATCGCGACCTCGGCCTGGGCGGCGACAGAGGCATCGATGCCCTTGGCGTCGGGCTCCCAGCCGCCGGTGTCGACGAGGGTGAACTGGCGTTCGTTCCACTCGGCCTTGTACTTCACGCGGTCACGCGTGACGCCGGGGGTGTCCTCGACGACGGCTTCACGCCGGCCGAGGATCCGGTTCACGAGCGCGGACTTGCCGACGTTCGGGCGACCGACGATGGCCAGCACCGGCAGAGCGGGAAGGTAGCGGATCGCGTCGGGGTCCTCGCCTGCGGCGTCGAGGATCTCGAGGTCGTCATCACCGAGGTCGTAGTCGGCGAGGCCGGCGCGGAGCGCTTCGGCCCGGCGGTGCGCGAGGTCCTCGTCGAGGGCCCCCATCCGCTCGGCGAGCTGGTCGTCCAGCTCTTGTGTGTCTTCAAAATCAGCCATAGTGGTCTCTCTCTGCGATCTGCACCCGGGCCCGGGTCGATCTAGGGTTTTTGCGAAGTACGGATCACATCGAGCACGGCGTCGACGGTCTCGTCAAAGTTGAGTGTGGTGGAATCGACGGTGGTGACGCCAGGTGCGGCGGTCATGAAGTCGACGACGCGCGAATCTGCGCGATCACGCTTTTGCAACGCACTCGCAACCTCCGAAGCCGATTCGGATGCAAGTTCAGCAGAGCGTCTAGACATTCTAGCCTCTTCGGTGGCCGTGAGCAGAATGCGGGCTGTGGCATCCGGAGCGACGACCGTGGTGATGTCGCGGCCTTCGACCACGATGCCGGGTGCCATGGAGTCGCGGATGATGTCGCGGAAGATCCCGGTGACGTGAGCGCGCACCTCGGGAACGCGGGCGATGTTGCTCACGACGGCGGTGACACGGGGCTCACGGATGCTGTCCGTCACGTCGGTCTGCCCCACCCGCACGTGGTACCCGATCGGGTCCGTGCCGATGGTGTAGTCGAATCCGCCGAGCGAGGAGACGACCGCAGCGGCATCCGCCGAGTCGATCCCGGCGTCGAGGATGTACCAGGACAGCGCACGGTAGGCCGCACCGGTGTCAAGGTAGTCGAAGCCGAGCCGTGTGGCGGCCGCTTTCGACACACTGGATTTGCCGCTGCCGGCGGGGCCGTCGACGGCCACTACTGTTTTGGTCATCGTTCAGACGCTCGCAATCCGCCAGCCGCGCGCTTCGAGGTCTTCGATGGTGCGCTGCTGGACTTCGGGAAGAACGGCGATCTCGGCGAGGCCGATCTGAGCACCCGGGGAGTGCTCGAGCCGGAGGTCTTCCATGTTGACCCCGATGTCACCGAGTTCGGTGAGGAGAAGTCCGAGCTGCCCCGGCCGGTCGTCGACCATGACGACGATCGAGGCGTAGCGACGGTCCTGGCCGTGCTTGCCCGGCAGCCGAGCGACACCGGTGTTGCCTGCGGCAATGGTGTCGGCGAGGGTGCGGCGGGCACCGGGAGCATCCGGTGAGCGAAGGGCGTCTGTGACTTTGGCGAGGTCGGCGGCGATTCCGTCGAGAACGTCTACGACGGGGCCGGCGTTCGAGCCGAGGATCTGCACCCACAGTTCCGGTGCACTGGAGGCGATGCGGGTGGTGTCGCGCAGGCCCTGGCCGGTGAGCCGCACGGCGGAGTCAGGGGCGCTGACGAGCTGCTTGGCGAGGATGCTCGCGACGAGCTGCGGAACGTGGGAGACAAGGCCGACCGACCGGTCGTGTTCCTCCGGCGTCATCTCGATCGGTGATGCGCCGAGGTCGAGCGCGAGGTCCTCGATGAGGGCGAGGGCGTCCGGAGGTGTTTCGTCGTCGCGGCAGATCACCCAGGGCCGGCCGAGGAACAGGTCGGCGCGCGCCGAGATCGCTCCCCCGCGTTCCCGCCCGGCGAGCGGGTGCGACCCGATGTAGCGGGTGAGGTCGACGCCGCGATCGGTGAGGGCACGGAACGGTTCGAGCTTGACGCTCGCGACGTCGGTGATGACCGCGCCGGGGAACCGGGCGAGTTCGGCCTCGATGACGGATGCCGTGACATCCGGTGGCACGCTGACGACGACGATGCTCGGGTTGTCGCCCGGCTGCTCGGGGCGGCCGGCGCCGTAGTCGACGGCGAGACGCAATTGTGCCGGTGAAGAATCGGCGAGGATCACGTCGATGCGCTGGTTCTGCAGCGCGAGGCCGATGCTCGCACCGAGGAGCCCGGCGCCGACGATGCGGACCTGGCCGGTGAGGCGAGGGGCGTTCGGGCGGCGCTCTGGGATGTCGTTCACGAAGTCTTCTCTACTCGGCTGGTTCGCTGGCGGCGGCTGGTTCGATGTCGGCGTCGGGGCCGTTCTGCAGCTGCGACTGCCGGGAGATCGTCAGCAGTTCGCCGAGTTCCACTTTAGTCAGGTCGCGGGTCTGGCCCGACCGCAGGGTGCCGAGGTTCACCGGGCCGAACTGGCGGCGGACGAGCGCCTGGACTGGGTGTCCGACGGCCGCGAGCATCCGCCGGACGATGCGGTTCTTGCCGGAGTGCAGGGTGATCTCGACCATGCTCGACTCGTCGCCGTTCGGGGCGGTGCGGGTGTCGAGCAGTCGCGCCTTGTCTGCGGCGATGACACCGTCGTCGAGTTCGACGCCTCGCGTGAGCTTCTGGATCACCTGGGCGGTGACCTTGCCGTTCACCTTGGCGATGTACGTCTTGGTCACGCCGAATGACGGGTGGGCGAGGACGTGTGCGAGGTCGCCGTCGTTGGTGAGGATGAGCAGTCCGCTCGTTTCGGCGTCGAGGCGGCCGACGTTGAACAGCCGCTCCTCGTAGTCCTTGGTGTACTGGGTGAGGTCAGGGCGTCCGCGTTCGTCGCTCATGGTGCTGACGACGCCGACGGGCTTGTTGAGCACGACGTAGCGCTTGGTGGTGTCCAGCTGCACCGCGACGCCGTTGACCTCGACGTGGTCGGTCTCGGGGTCGATCCGGCGACCGAGCTCTTTCACGGTCTCACCGTTGACGCGAACGCGCCCTTCGGTGATGTACTGCTCGGAGACCCGGCGGGAGGCGACGCCGGCTGCGGCGAGTACCTTCTGCAGGCGGACGCCCTCGGGGGCGTACGGGTCGTGCGCGGGGATGTCGGGGTTATCGGAAATCACTGTCAAATCCTTCGGAGCCATCGGCGAGCAGGGGTGAAATGGGTGGGAGCTCGTCGAGCGAGTTGATGCCGAGCTGCTGGAGCATCAGCGGGGTGGTGCCGTAATTGATCGCGCCGGTCTCACTGTCGGTGAACAGCTCGGTGATGAGCCCGCGGCCGGCGAGGGTTCGAACGACCGAGTCGACGTTGACCGCACGGATGGCGGCGATCGAGCTGCGTGGAATGGGCTGCTTGTAGGCGATGACGGCGAGGGTCTCGAGCGCGGCCTGCGACAGCTTGCTCGGGTTTTCGGATGTCACGAAGTCGGCGACGACGTCGTCGTACGTCGCGCGAACGAAGAACCGCCACCCTCCCCCGACCTCACGGAGTTCGAATCCGCGCACGACGGTGCCGTCGACACCGTCGTAGTCGGCGACAAGTCGGTTGATCGCTTCGTGCACGGCCTTCACCGGGCGGCGAAGCGCGGTGGCGAGGCTGACGAGACTCTGCGGTTCGTCGGCGATCATGAGGATGGCCTCGACGGCGCGGTCGAGATCGACGGGAGCCGGCGCGGTTTCGGGCGTCGCGGCATCCGTGTCTGGAAAGTCCGTGGTGTCAATTGTCATAATCTGCTCCCAGATTGGCGAGGTTGTCCTCTGACCAGTTCTCGGCGCTCCAGCGTAACGTGAGCTCGCCCAGCGGTTCGAGTTGCTCGAAGCTGAGGGCCGCGTGCCGGTAGAGCTCGAGCACGGCGAGGAACCGGGCGACGATGACGCCCTTCTGGTCTGCGCCGGCGATGAGCTGCCGGAATGACATCGACTCGCCGGAGCGCAGCATCGCGACGACGTGCGCCGCCTGCTCCCGGATGCTGATGAGCGGCGCGTGCAGGTGATCGAGGCCGACCACCGGGATCTCGCGCGGTGCCATGGCGACGGCGGCGAGGGCGGCGAAGTCTTCGAGGGTGAGGGTCCACACCAGCTCGGGTGTGCGCGCACGGAACTTGTCTTCGAGCCGGACGGACCGCGGATGCCTCGACGCCTCGGCATCGAGGTGGGCGGCGAACCAGCCGGATGCCTCCTTGAAGGCGCGATATTGCAGCAGCCGGGCGAACAGCAGGTCGCGTGCCTCGAGCAGCGCGACGTCTTCGGCGTCGACGAGTTCACCCTGCGGCAGGAGCCCGGCGACCTTGAGGTCGAGGAGGGTCGCCGCGACGACGAGGAATTCGCTGGCCTGGTCAAGTTCGGCGGCGGAGTCGAGGCTCGACAGGTAGGCGATGAACTCGTTCGTCACCTTCGAGAGCGAGATCTCGGTGATGTCGAGTTCGTGCTTGCCGATGAGCGACAGCAGAAGGTCGAACGGTCCCTCGAAGTTGGCGAGAGCGACCTGGAACCCAGCAGACGTGTCCATCGTCGCCGGGGTGGCCGGCGGTGCTGCGGTCGAGCCGTTTACGGCGTGGGCATCAGGCGACAGCGCCACGGGCTACCAGCTCCCGCGCGAGCTTGCGGTAGGCCTTGGCCGACGCATGCTCGGGAGCGAACTCGGTGATCGGGGTGCCGGCCACGCTCGCGTCGGGGAACTTCACCGTGCGGCCGATGACCGTCTCGAGCACGTCATCGCCGAAGGCGTCGACGACTCGCTCGAGCACCTCACGGGAGTGGAGCGTGCGCGAGTCGAACATGGTGGCGAGGATGCCGTCGAGCTCGATCGCCGGGTTCAGCCGGTCCTTGACCTTCTCGATGGTCTCGATGAGCAGGGCGACGCCGCGCAGCGCGAAGAACTCGCACTCGAGTGGGATGAGGACGCCGTGGCTCGCGGTGAGCGCGTTGACGGTGAGCAGCCCGAGCGATGGCTGGCAGTCGATGAGGACGACGTCGTAGTCGGCGCCGACCTTGCGGAGCACACGGGCAAGGATCTGCTCACGAGCGACCTCGTTGACGAGGTGCACTTCGGCGGCGGACAGGTCGATGTTGGCGGGGATGATGTCGAGGCCCTCGACGGACGTGTGCTGGATGGCATCCGTCGCCTCGTGCTTGTTCGACAGCAGCAGGTCGTAGATGGTCAGCGCGTCGTGGGTGTTGACGCCGAGGCCGGCCGAGAGTGCGCCCTGCGGGTCGAAGTCGATGCACAGCACGCGGCGGCCGTAGTCGGCGAGGGCCGCACCGAGGCTGATGGTGGTGGTCGTCTTGCCGACGCCACCCTTCTGGTTGCACAGCGAGATGATGCGGGCGGGGCCGTGGCTCTTCAGTGGAGCGGGGTCCGGGAACTCAGTAAGGGTGCGACCTGTCGGACCTTTTTTCTCGATGGTTTCCTCCACCGAGAAGAGCTCTTCGTTTTTTGTGGCCACCTGGTTCGTCCTCACTCCCGTCGCGTCCCTCGTCTGCTGACTCCTGATTCTAACGGGGCGCTTCCCGGATACGGCGCGGCCACGCGGCATCCGTGCTGGTCCGTTGCGCTCAGCGGGCCCGGGGGTGGGCGGTGGTGTACATGTCGCGGAGGGTGTCTGCGGTCACCATCGTGTAGATCTGGGTCGTCGCGACGGACGAGTGCCCGAGCAACTCCTGCACCACACGGACGTCGGCACCGCCCTGCAGCAGGTGGGTCGCGAACGAGTGGCGGAGCGTGTGCGGTGACACGTGCGCAACGAGGTCTGCTCTCTCGGCCGCCTGCCGGATGATGAGCCACGCGTTCTGCCGTGAGACCCTCTGGCCCCGGATGCCGAGGAACAGGGCGGGCGTCGCCGTTCCCCGCACCGAGAACACCGGCCGGGCGCGCACGAGGTAGGCGTCGATCGCCTCGCGGGCGAATCGGCCGAGCGGCACGATCCGTTCTTTGTTGCCCTTGCCGCGGAGCCGGACGATGTCTTCGTCGAAGACGTCGTCGACGTTGAGCGAGACCGCTTCGCTGACCCGGGCGCCGGTGGCGTAGAGCAGTTCGAGCAGCGCCTTGTCACGCAGCGCCTGGATGTCGTCACCCGCCGCCGCGTCGAGAAGCGCGGTGACCTGGTCGATGCTGAGGGCCTTTGGCAGGCGGCTCGGCAGCTTCGGCGGTTTGACCTCGCGCGCGACGTCGGCCTCGATCCGGCCTTCTTCGAGCAGGAAGCGGTGCCAGCCACGCACCGACGACAGCACCCGGGCAAGCGAGGACGCCGTGAGCGGCGCCTCTTCGCGGCTGCCGAGCTCTCGGACGTACTCCGAGACCTGCTGCTCGGTCACCTCGCCGACCTCGGAGACCCCGCGTGCGCCGAGCCACTCGACGTAGCCGCCGAGGTCCCGGCGGTACGCGGCGATGGTGTTCTCGGCGAGACCGCGTTCGATCGCGACGTGTCGCAGGTACGAGTCGAGGTCGCGGGCGAGGGGCATGGTCAGTCGCCCGGGCGACGGAGTTTCGGATGCCGCGGCCACGGAGCATCCGCCGCGGCGAGAGTGCTCCAGTCGCGTTCCCGACCGAGCTGAGCGGCCATCGTCGCGATGACGAGCGACGGGTTCTGCAACTTGCGCGCGAGGACGGCGTCGACGAGCTCATCGAGCGCGACCCAGCGCAGCTCCATGTCGGCTTCTTCGTCCGTGCGGTCGAATGTGCCGTCGGTCGCCGAGATCCCGCGGGCGAGGTAGATCCGGATCGCCTCGTCGCTTCCGCCTGGGCTCGTGTAGAACTCGGAGAGCACAGCCCAGTCGGTGGCCTGGATGTCGGCCTCTTCGGCGAGTTCGCGCTTCGCCGCGACGAGCGGATCCTCGTCGGCGATGTCGAGCAGGCCGGCGGGAATCTCCCACTCACGCATCCCGACCGGGTGCCTGTACTGCTTGATCAGCAGCACCCTGTCGTTCTCGTCGAGGGCGAAGACCGCGACAGCTCCGGTGTGGTCCACATATTCGCGGGTGATGTCCGAGCCGTTGTAGTCGAACTCGTCGCGGCGGACACCCCACACCATGCCGTCGAACGCCCGCTCGCTCGAGCGGATGTCGACGTCGGTGCGGGTGTCCTCCAGCGGCGATTCAGTCATTGTTCACGTCGAACAGCAGGCTGGCCTGCTTGCGCTCCAGCGCCGCGCCGACGAGGCCACGGAACAGCGGGTGCGCGTTGTTCGGTCGTGACCGCAACTCGGGGTGGGCCTGGGTGCCGACGTAGAACGGGTGCTCAGCGCGGTCCAGTTCCACGAACTCGACAAGCTGGCCGTCCGGGCTCGTTCCGGAGAAGACGAGGCCCGCTTCGGCGATCTGGTCGCGGTAACGGTTGCTCACCTCGTAGCGGTGACGGTGGCGCTCAGAGATCTCCGTCGAGCCGTAGAGCTCAGCGGTGATCGACCCCTCGGCGAGCTTCGCCGGGTACAGGCCGAGTCGCATCGTTCCACCGAGGTCTCCCCCGGCGATGATCTCCACCTGCTCGGCCATGGTCGCGATGACGGGGAACTCGGTGTCCGGGTCGAACTCGCTCGAGCTCGCGCCGGCGAGGCCGGCCTCGTTGCGGGCGTACTCGATGACCATGCACTGCAGGCCGAGGCACAGGCCGAGCGTGGGGATCTTGTTGTCACGGGCGAACTTGAGCGCTCCGAGCTTGCCTTCGATCCCGCGGATGCCGAATCCACCTGGAATGCAGATTCCGTCGAGGTCGCCGAGTGCTTTCGCTGCGCCCTCCGGGGTGTCGCAATCATCGGAGGGAATCCACTGCAGCTTGACCTTGGACTCATGGGCGAATCCGCCGGCGCGCAGTGCCTCGGTGACCGAGAGGTAGGCATCCGGAAGATCGATGTACTTGCCGACGAGGCCGATGGTGACCTCGTGCTTGGGCTCGTGCACGGCCTTCAGCACCGGTGACCACGCGGTCCAGTCGACGTCGCCGGCCTCGAGGCCGAGCAGGTCGATGATGTACGCGTCGAGGCCCTGGTCGTGGAGCACGCTCGGGATATCGTAGATGCTGGGCACGTCGACGCAGTTCACGACGGCCGCTTCATCGACGTCGCACATGAGCGCGATCTTGCGCTTGTTCGACTCGGAGACGGGCCGGTCGCTGCGCAGCACGAGGGCATCCGGCTGGATGCCGATGGCGCGGAGCGCGGCGACGGAGTGCTGCGTCGGCTTGGTCTTCTGCTCACCGGACGCGTTCATGAACGGCACGAGGGAGACGTGCACGAAGAACACGTTCTTGCGCCCGAGCTCGTGCCGCACCTGGCGTGCTGCCTCGATGAACGGCTGCGACTCGATGTCGCCGACGGTTCCTCCGACCTCGGTGATGATCACGTCCGGCTTGGGGTCGTTCGTCGCCTGCAGGCGCATGCGGCGCTTGATCTCGTCGGTGATGTGCGGGATGACCTGCACGGTGTCGCCGAGGTATTCGCCGCGGCGCTCCTTGGCGATGACCGTCGAGTAGATCTGGCCGGTGGTGACGTTCGCCGCCTGGCTCAGGTTGATGTCGAGGAATCGCTCGTAGTGACCGATGTCGAGGTCAGTCTCGGTGCCGTCGTCGGTGACGAAGACTTCGCCGTGCTGGAACGGGTTCATCGTTCCGGGATCGACGTTGAGGTAGGGGTCCAGTTTCTGCATGACAACACGCAGTCCCCTGGCCGTGAGGAGGTTACCCAGGCTTGCCGCCGTGAGTCCCTTGCCCAAAGAAGAAACGACACCACCGGTCACAAAAATGTGTTTGGTCGTGTCGTTTGAAAGGTCCGCGTCAGTAATGTTCACCACGGGCTTTTATCCTATCACCTGAGAAGCTCGGTCTGACCGTGCGAGCGAAAGCAGCTCCTCGGCGTGGGCAAGTCCGGAGTCGCTGTCGGCGAGTCCGGAGAGAAGTCTGGCCATTTCGGCGACCCGGTCCTGGCCGGTCAGCTGGCGAACACTGGATGCCGTGACGGTGCCGTCACTGGACTTCACGACCGCGAGGTGGTTGGTCGCGAATGCCGCCACCTGGGCGAGGTGGGTGACGACGATCACCTGGGCGCTCTCGGCGAGCCGGGCGAGTCGCCGCCCGATCTCGATCGCGGCTGATCCGCCGACACCGGCGTCGACCTCGTCGAACACGAACGTCGGGACGGGGTCTCGGCCGGCGATGACGACCTCGATCGCGAGCATGACCCGCGACAGTTCACCACCGGAGGCGCCCTTGGAGATCGGCCGGGGTTCGGCTCCCGGGTGCGGTTGCATCAGGAAGACGACCGCGTCGCGCCCATGCTGGCCGAGTTCGGGCTGGTCGGTGACGTCGATGACGACGGTGGCGTCCGGCATGGCCAGCGCGGAGAGCTCCGTGGAGATCGCGTCACCGAGGCGGGCCGCTGCATCGCGCCGGATCTCGGAGAGGCGAGTCGCGAGTTCGTCGACGAGCGCGGCATCCGCTTCGACGATCGCGGTGAGTTCGTCGATCCGGTCGGAGTCGCCGTCGAGTTCGAGCAGGCGGGCGTTTCCTGCCTCGTGTGTGGCGATGACGTCATCGATGCCGGGGCCGTACTTGCGCATCAGGATGGCGAGTTCCGCGCGCCTGTCCTGCAGTACTTCGAGTTCCCGGGCGCCGTCGGTGTCGAGCCCGGCGAGGTAACGGGAGAGTTCGAGGGCGATCTCCGAGACGGCGTAACTCGTGCTGGCGAGCTGCTCCCCCAGCGTGCCGAGTTCGGCGTCGTGGGAGGCGACCCGTTCGAGCTGCCTGCGGGCCGCATCCAGCAGGCCGACGACATCTGGACCGTCTGATTCCTCGGCGGAGAGCGCCTCGCGGGCGAAGGCGGCCGCGATGCGGAGGTCTTCGAGGTTGGTGAGCCGTTCGGCGCGGGTCGCGAGTTCGTCGTCTTCGCCCGGCTGCGGCGCGACGGCATCGATCTCGGCGATGGTGAGCCTCAACTCGTCGGCTTCGGCAGCGCGGCGATCGCGTTCCTCGACGAGGGTGTCGCGTTCGGCGGCGTTCGCGACGTAGCGGCGAAATGCGCTCCGATAGTCGGTGAGGACCGATGTGAGGTCGTCTCCCGCGAATCGATCCAGGGCGTCGCGTTGAGCGGCCTGGGAGCGGAGGCGAACCTGCTCGGACTGGCCGTGTACGACGACGAGCTGTTCGCCGAGTTCGGCGAGCACACCGACGGGGGCACTGCGGCCTCCGACCGATGCGCGACTGCGGCCGGAGGCGAGCACGGAGCGGGCGAGGGTGAGCTCGGCGTCGTCGCCGAACGGGTCGACGTCTCCCCCGGCCTCACGCACGCGGTCAGCGATGCTGCCTTCGGCCGGCACGATCCAGCGGCCGTCGACGCTTGTGGAGTCGTTGCCCTGGCGGATCACGCCGGAATCGGAGCGACCGCCGAGCAGAAGTCCGAGTGCGGTGACCACCATGGTTTTGCCCGCACCGGTTTCGCCGGTGATGGCGGTGAATCCTGCGCCGAGCGGAAGGGTGGCTTCGGCGATCACCCCGAGGTCACGGATGCCGATTTCCTCAATCACTGGCAGCTGGCCCCCTCCACCCGGTGACGGGCAAGTGGAACTTCTTCACGAGCCGGTCCGTGAACGGGCTCTCGTGCAGGCGGGCAAGACGCACGGGGACCGATGACCGGCGCACGACGACGCGGGATCCCGGTTCGAGGTCGTGGGTGCGACGGCCATCGCACCACAGCACTCCTGTGCCGTTGGTGCGCTTGAGGACCTCGACCGCGAGCGAAGAGTCGGGGCCGACGACGATGGGTCGCGCGAACAGGGCATGGGCGCTGAGCGGGACCATGGTGATCGCTTCGACGCTCGGCCAGATGATCGGGCCTCCGGCGGAGAAGGAGTACGCGGTGGAGCCGGTGGGTGTGGAGACGACGACGCCGTCACAGCCGAAGCTCGACAGGGGGCGACCGTCGACCTCGATGACGACCTCGAGCATCCGTTCCCTGCTGGCCTTCTCGACGGTGGCTTCGTTGAGCGCCCAGGTCTCGTAGACAACTTTCTTGTCGACCTTGACCCGCACCGACAGCGTGAGCCGTTCCTCGACGAAGTAATCTCTAGCGATGACTCGACGCACGGCGTCCGCGAGGTCGTCGCGTTCACTTTCGGCGAGGAAACCGACGTGGCCGAGGTTCACGCCGAGCATCGGTGCCGAATAGCCGCGAACCATCTCGGCAGCGCGAAGGATGGTGCCGTCACCGCCGAGCACGATGACGAGTTCGAGATCGGCGGGGTCCACCGTCTCGTGCAGGATCACCACGCCATCGAGGGTGAGTCCCGTCGCGACGATCTCGTCGTGCTCATTGCGCTGCAGCACCGGGACTGCCCCGGCATCCTGCAGCTGGGCGATGACCTGCACCGCGGCATCGAGGGAGTCCGACCGGCCGGTGTGCGACACCACGAGGATGTTGCGAGCTTCTGTGCTCATTCCGGTCACACTCCAGCCATCTCGGTGATTCTCTGCATCCATTCTGTCGGATTGACCGCGGCGCCGTCTGGACCGGTGCCCGCGTCGCGCAACCACACAACGTATTCATGGTTTCCGTGGCCACCGATGATCGGGGATTCGATCAGGCCGGCGGTGCCGAGCCCGAGGTCCCACGCGTGCCAGAGAACGGTGGAAATGGCATCCGCTCGCAGGGCAGCGTTCTTGACGATCCCCTCACGGACACCGCCGCGACCGACCTCGAATTGCGGCTTGATGAGCAGTACGAAGTCGGAGCCGGGCGCGACCGAGCGCTGCAGCGGCTCGAGAACGTGGGTGAGCGAGATGAACGACAGGTCGCCGACGACGAGGTCAGGCGCGTCAGAGATTCCGGATGCCCCGGCGAGGCTCTCCGGGGTGAGGTCACGCACGTTGAATCCCTCGACAACGGCGACACGGGGATCGTTCGCGACCTCGGGTGAGAGCTGACCGTGACCCACGTCGAGGGCAATCACGGTACGCGCACCGCGCTCGAGGAGCACCTGGCTGAACCCGCCGGTGGAGGCACCCGCGTCGAGGGCCACCCGGCCTGTCGGATCGACGGGGAACGCGTCGAGTGCCGCGAGGAGTTTGTGTGCTCCCCTGCTGACGTAGTGATCAGCACCGGCGACGACGACGTCCTGGTTCTGACGGACTTTCGTTGCCGGTTTCACGACGGCACGCCCGTCGACCGTGACGAGTCCGTCCGCGATGAGTCGCGCTGCGAGGGTGCGTGAGCGCGCGAGCCCGCGGCTCACGAGTGCGGCGTCGAGGCGCTCGGACGCAGCCGGGGCGGTGTCGTTCGTCACGAGCGAGACGATGCCGCGTCGCCGCCTTCGAGTCGTGCGCGGAGCTCTTCGTGCAGTTGCCCATAGGCCCGGGCGCGTTCATCGAGCGGCTGGTCTTCGACCAGGCGCAGTTGCGACAGCAGGGCGTCGCCGGGTTCCGGCATCTCTTCGCTCACGTCCCTAGGCTACCCGGGTGATCAGGAATACAGCCGTTCCGGCACGTTGAACCCGTAGATCGCCCGGCCGGATGCCCAGATCGCAGCGCACGCGGCGCGGAGCAGGTCGATCGCGGTGTCACCGTCTTTGACGACGACGACATCGTTGCCGACGATCCGGACGACAGCCTTGCCGACGGTCGCCTCGCTGCCGTCGCGTGACATCCGCGTTTCGGGGTACGGCTCGTGCAGCTGGCGCAGGTCGTCGAGGATGAACGTGGGGCGGGAGAACTTGTCTGCCGCGAGGACGTGCTTGGCCTTGTCGATCCCGGTCAGCACGAGCACCGAATCGATGCCTGCGCGGTTCGCACCGACGATGTCGGTGTCGAGACGGTCACCGATGAACAGGGCCTTCTCGGCGCCGAACCGTGCGGTCGCCTCGTCGAAGATCGGTGTCTCCGGTTTGCCGGCGACGGTCGCGAGCCGGCCGACGGCGGTGTGCACCGCCGAGACGAGTGTGCCGTTTCCCGGAGCGATTCCGCGGGCCTGCGGGATGGTCCAGTCGGTGTTCGTCGCGATCCAGGGGATCTCGACGCCGTCCTCGCGCGGGTGCAGCGCGAACGCGGCCTCGGCGAGCTGGGTCCAGCCGACCTCGGGCGCGAAGCCCTGGAGGACGGCGGCCGGGTTGTCCTCCGCTGAGCGAGTGACCGTGTAGCCACCCTTCTCCAGCTCGACGACGAGACCTTCGCCACCGACGACGAGCACCGTCGAGCCGGCCGGGACGTGATCGGCAAGGAGGCGCACGGCAGCCTGCGGGCTCGTCACGACTTCCTCCGGAGCGACCGTCAGGCCGAGTTCGCTCAGGTGGGCGGCCACGGATGCGTCGGTGCGGGACGCATTGTTCGTGATGTACCCGACACGGATGCTCTCCGCCGCGCGGTTGAGACTCTCGATCGCGTGCGGGATCGCGTGGGGGCCCGCGTAGACGACACCATCGAGGTCGGCGAGCAGAACGTCAACGCCCTCGAGCGGCGTCACCGTTTTACTTTTCCTGCCCAGCAGCGGCGTCATTCAGGTTCTCCTCGATGGTTTCGTCAGTGTTCTGAGCGTCTTCGGCCACATCGGCGTCGGTGGACGCGTCATCCTGGCTGTGCAGATCGTCAGCGGCGATGTCTTCTGCGTCGTCTCCCTCGTCAACGGACGCCGGGGCATCCGTCGATTCGGTGACCGTCATCGACTCAGCGTCGATTTCGTCGACAACGGCGGTCTCTTCTTCATCGTCGATTTCGAGGATCTCGAAGACTTCCATCGTCTCTGACTCGTACTCACCGGAACGTTCGGCGAGGGCAGCGGATGCCACATCCGCGCGTTTACGCCACACGGCGGCTTCGTCTGCGCGCTGGAGTTCCTCGAGCACCTCAGCCTGTGCGGAGAAGAGCTCGGGGCTCCACTCGAATGCACGGTCGGGGTTGAGCTCGGGAACCTGCAGTTCCGCGAGGGCGAGGTCGGGCTGGCCGAGGTCGAGTCGGGCGCCGGACATTGCGATGGAGAGGGCGACGCGCACGGCGGGCGACAACGTCGCCCGGTCAACGGTGCGACCGAGTTCGAGGGCACGCTCGGGACGACCGACGCCACGCTCACTGTCGACCATGAGCGGAAGCTGGTCGTTCGACCCGGTGATCCGCCGGTGGGTGCGGAGCTCGCGGAGCGCGAGTGCGTAATCACCGGTCTCGTATGCCGTGATCGCGAGAGTTTCACGGACGACACCGATCCGGCCTGCGCGACGCGCAGCCGAGAGGGCGTGCTGATGCGCGAGTTCCGGATCCTCGTCGATGAGCATCGCAGCCATCGCGAGGTGGCGGGCGACCCGCTCAGCGTTGTCTGTGGTCAGTGTCTTGAGCTCGTTGCGCGACACCCTGTCGAGGTCGTTGGACGTGACGGATACCGGGATGTCCGGGTCATCGTGCTGCGAGCGGACCATGCGCAACTCACGCTGCATCCGCTGCTCTTCGGTGACTTCTTCTTCCTGGCGGAATGCGTCACGGTCTCCGCGCGCGGGCGCGCCGCCGCGGGTCCACAGCTTGTCGCCGCCATCGCGAGCGGGCCGGTCGGAACGCGGTCGATCGCTGCGGGGACGGTCGCCGCGGGGCTTGTCACCGTACGACGGACGATCACCACGCGGCTTGTCACCATAGGACGGACGATCACCACGAGGTTTGTCACCATACGAGGGCCGGTCGCCACGTGGCTTGTCACCGTACGACGGACGATCACCACGCGGCTTGTCACCGTACGACGGACGATCACCACGCGGCTTGTCACCATACGACGGCCGATCACCGGTTCGTGGCTTGCGGTCGCCACCGGCACCACCGGCGCGGGGGCGGTCATCGCGCGCGCCAGATGTCCGCGGCCTGTCACCATACGACGGCCGGTCGCCACGGGGCTTGTCACCGTACGACGGACGATCACCACGGGGCTTGTCACCATAGGACGGACGATCACCACGAGGCTTATCGCCATAAGAGGGCCGGTCGCCACGCTGACGATCGTCGCGACCACCACTCGAGCGCGGGCGATCGCTCCGTGGCGCGGAGTTCCGTGCCCCGGAGGCACCATCCTTGGAGTAGCCCCTGCCGGATCCGCCGTCGGAGCGCTTCGGTGCGCCGCCCTGGCGGTCGTTCGAACTGCGCTCCGGACGCTTGTCCCGATCGTTCGCAGAATCCGACATTGGTACTCCCTATTGTGTTGAAAAGTGTTGCGCGTGTTAAACGCAAAATGGCCACCCGTGCTGGGTGGCCATTTTACTAAGTTAAGTCCGGCGGTGTCCTACTCTCCCACAGGGTCCCCCCTGCAGTACCATCGGCGCAAAGAGTCTT
>NZ_RCUV01000018.1 GCF_003667545.1 Mycetocola manganoxydans
CCGCCGAACGACTCGACAAACTACTCTTAAACCCACACACAAACACCGGTGTTGCGTGACTACCTAGAATTCGCCCCAACGCGGAGCACCCTTTGGGACCGATCGATCGGCCGAACGACCCTTTGGGACCGATCAACTCCCGCCGAACCTCACACTCATGCTCTAGACACCGCGCGTCGCTGCACGCAAGCTCGAGTCGCCACACTCTGCGCTCCGCAAAAGCGATGTACAGCAGATTCTGGCCTTTCGTCGCACCGGACGAGTCGCCGACGCACCGACGCCCCGACGCCCCGACCCACCTCAGCGGCGGTACGGGAACGGACGCCCCACCGTTCCGCGGCGCTCGGCCGCATAGTGCTCGCCCAGGCGCCGGAAGCCCTCGTCGAGCGACACCGCAGGCGTCCACTCGAGGTCGGCGCGCGTGCGGCGCTGGTCGAACCAGTGCGCCGTCGAGAGCTGCTCGGCCAGGAATCGCGTCATCGGCGGCTCGTCGACGCCGGGCTTGATGCGCCAGACCGCTTCGATGAGCGACCCGGCGGCACGGGCGACGGATGCCGGCACGCGCCACCCCGGGGAACTCACGCCTGCGGCAGCGCAAATCCCTGCGAGCAGTTCGGCCACCGGACGCGGTTCACCGTTGGTGAGCACATACGCCCGACCGTGCACCTCGTCGACCCTGGCGAGTGCCGCCGCGATCGCTGACGCGGCGTTGTCGATGTAGATCGTGTCGATGAGCGCGGCACCTGAGTCGAGGAGTGGGAGCCGCCCGTGCCTGGCCCGCTCGACCACGCGTTCGACGAGTTGCGTATCGCCGGGTCCCCAGACCAGGTGCGGCCGAACCGCGACCACGCGGAGCGAGGGCGAGTCTGCGGCGAGCGCAAGCAACTCCGCCTCAGCCTTCGTGCGCGCATAGTCCCCGCGAGCGTGCGCCGGGTCGGCGGGCAGCGCGTCGTCACCGACGATCGACGAGCCCGAGTGGGCGACAGACGGCGACGACACGTACACAAAGCGTTCGATCCCGGCAGTTCGCGCGGCATCGAGCAGGGTCCGGGTACCGCCCACGTTGACGCGGTCGAAGTCTGCGGGGTCCCCGGCGAGCGAGACCTTCGCGGCGAGGTGTACGATCGCGTCGCATCCGTCGACGGCGCTTGCGACGGCATCCGCGTCTGTGATCGAGCCGAGCGCATCCGTCGCACCCGAAACGCCGGACGGGCGGCGCTGGAAACACCGCACCTCATGGCCCGCTGCAATCAGCTCAGCCGCGACAGCCCTCCCGAGCAAACCGCTGGCGCCGGTGACGAGCACTCTCACGGGGCGACCATCCGCCCGCCGGAGAGGATGCCGTCCGCCCAGGTCGAAAGCGCCGACCGGTTGATCTTCGAATTGTGCCGGATGTCTGTGGGTAAGCGGGGCACGACGAGAACGGCAGCAAGCGGCACGTCCACCGCGTCGCGAATCGCCTCGGCGAGCTCAGGACTTGCAAGCGAGACCCGCCGGGCGGGGTTCGTCGTCTCGACGACGGCGACGACCTGCTGCAAACCGCGTGGTCCGACACCGACGATCGCCGCACGGGCGACCTCGAACACCGACTGGGCCTGCAACTCCGGCTGAACCGGGGTGACGACGCCGTCCGCCGTAACGAGCACATGTGGCATCCGCCCCTCGACCCACAGTCGCCCGACTTCGTCGAGGTGTCCGACGTCCCCGGTGCGGTGCCAGCGCTCCCCCGGGATACCGCCGAGTCGACTGGCCCGGTGGGTCAGCCACAGCCGGTCGTAGTGGTCTTCGACGTGCGGCGCAGAAACGAGGATCTCCCCGGTGACGGATGCCGCATCCGTCAGTTCCCCTGTCGCGTGCCCGTTGTCGTCGAGCGGGGAAATACGCACGCGCGTCGGGCCTGACGGTGTGCCGACACAGACGCCGCCAGCGCCGTCCTGCGTCGCAGCGTCGCGGATGCCGTCGAGCGTGATGTCGGTCATCAGCAGCCCCTCGGTCATGCCGTATGGCGTGTGTGCCGTTGCCGACGGCATGAGTGCGGAGATTGCCGCGAGAAGCGGCTCCGAAACGGGAGCACCGGCCGAGAGGAACTGTTCCACGCCGTCAAGAGCGCTGCGGTCGTCGTCAGTCAGGGCTGCGGATGTCGCCACGACGTTCGCGACGGCGGCCGGCGACAGGAACACGACGGTCGCGTCGACGGCCTTCACCGCGGCGGCAACGGCGGTCGCCGTGAGCGTCTTCGGTGCTGTCACGTCCATGTCCGGCGTGACGGAGCGGGCGCCGAGGGCGGGACCGAGGAGCGCGAACGGGGCGAATCCGGCGACGAGTCCGGTTCCGACGCCGACACCGTATTGGGCGGCGAGCGCGTCGCGTACGGCGGAGAGCTGCCCGTGCGTGTAGACGACACCCTTCGCCGGGCCGGTCGATCCGGATGTGAAGAGGATCGCTGCGGTGTCTACGGCGGCCGGGGGTTCAGGCATCCGTTCATCCGCGCCGAGGGCGACGAGTTCCGCGAGCGAGTGCGAGACGCCGAGCGCACGCCGCAGCGGCGCCGGGTAGGTCGTTGTCGAGATCTTCTGACCCGGCCAGCCGAGCGCTCGCGCTGCGCTGAGGCCCGGCGTCGCACCGATGACATGATCCGGGCAGGCTCCACGGACCGCGCGGGTCAGCCCGCCGAGTCCGAGACCGGCGTCCGCGACGACGACGATGGCACCGATGCGCAGGCACGCGTAGAGGACGGCGACGAGGTCGGCACTCGGCGGGATGAGGAGCGACACCCGGTCGCCCTTCTTCACGCCGGCAGCGCCGAGCCCCGAGGCGAGCTGACGCACGCGCTTCGACAGGAGCTTCCACGACACGACACGGGGAGCGTCACCGCTTGGCGGGACCATGTCGATCACAGCGGCGTCGTCGCTGCCCTGCAGTTCGTCGAGGTAGTGCCAGAGAGGGGCGCGTTCCTCCTCGACGGGAGCGGCCGGCAGCTCTTCTGCGGTGCGGATGCGATCGCCCAGCCAGGTGAGGACGGCTGACGCGTAGTCCACGTCCTCAGCGAGCAGGTGCCCGGCACCTTCGAAGCGGTGAACGTCGGCGTGTGGCATCCGGTCGATCAGGTCGTCGAGGTAGCGGTCGCTGAAGATCGGGTCGCGCGGACCCCAGAGCATCAGTGCGGGCACGCGAAGTTTCGAGACGCCGTCGGCGATGCGCTCGAGCTCGTCCCAGCTCTCGTGATCGGCATCGACGGGGATGTCGGCAACGAATCCACCGATCCCCCCGCGACGCTCGGCACCCCGATATGGCGCACGGTAGCCGTCCTTCACCGCTGACCGCAGCGGCGGGTGTGCGAGAGACAGGGTCGTTTCGAGGAACGCCGGCGTGAGCACGGTTCCCCGGCCGAGAATGCCGGGCTGTAGCGCGAGCCGCAGCGGCGCAGGAATCGGCTTGTTCTCGGGCTGGTGCACCGCGGTGTTCAGCAGCAGCACGCCGGTGAGCAGTTCCGGGTGGTCGACCGCCCAGCCGAGCGAGACGACACCGCCCCAGTCGTGCCCGAGCGTGAGTACCGGTCCAATCAGGCCGAGCGCGTTCGTGAGGTCACCGAGGTCCTGGACACGCCGCGCGAGCGGGCGCCGGGTACCCGTGCGCTCCGAGAAGCCCATGTCGAGCTGGTCGACGGCGATCACGCGCCACGCGTCGCCGCCAGACGCTGCAGCATCCGTCGCGGCATCGACGAGTCGGCGCCACAGGTACGACCAGGTCGGATTTCCGTGCACGCACAGGATCGTCCCGACCGGCTCGACGCCGAGCTCGGCGAGCCGGTCGGCATTGTCGAGAAGGTGCCAGCCCCGATCGACGGATGCTCCACGCTCGGTCACGCGCACGACGCGCGAGAAGGAAGGATCGAGTCCGTCGAGACCGGCGGGGGGAAGCGTCGCCGGAGCGAGGGTGCCGCCGACGGCGGGCAGCCGCCCAGTCACCAGGCGATTTCCATCATGGCGGTGTTCAGGCCGGACCCGACACCCATGAGAAGAACCCGGTCCCCGGGACGGAGGCTCGCGGTCTCCCGATCGAGGGTTATCGGGATGGACGCGGGGCCGACGTTTCCGAGCTTCGGGTAGGTGAGCGGGACGCGATCGCGGTCGATCCCGACTGCTTTGATGATGGCGTTCGTGTGCACGTCGGAGACCTGGTGCATGATGTAGCGGTCCATGTTCGACCAGGTCCAGTCGCGGCGTGCTTCTTTCCAGGCAGAGACGACGAGTTGCATCCCGCCCTTGAGCAGGGCCTTGGCATCGGTGAACATGCCGTCGACGCTGCCGACGCAGAGTTCGTTGAACTGGGTCGCAGCGCGGGTGACGCCGCCGAGGATGCGGTGTCCACCCGGGTTCGTGTCTGCCCGGCCGAGAACGGCGGCGGCGGCCCCCGAACCGAGGGTGAGGCTCGCGAACTCGCTCATGAAGTCCTTGCGGCCGATTCCTTCCCGGCCGAGGCGTTCGATGGTGTTGTTCTGGATGTCATCGGCGTCTTCGCCGTCGATGATCATCGCGTATTCGATCTGCCCGGAGTCGATCAGCTGCGCGGCGAGGCTCATCCCGTTGACGAACCCGAGGCATGCGTTGGCGATGTCGAAGTTGATCGCGGACGACGGCAGCCCGAGACCGTGGTGCAGCTTCACCGCGACCGAGGGCTCGAGGTGCTTGCGGGTTACGGACGTGTTGATGAGGAGCCCGATCCGGTCCGCCGAAACTCCGGCGGAGGCGAGGGCCCGGTTCCCGGCGTCAACCGCAGCACGGTCGAACGACTCGGTCTCGTCCCAGTTGCGGCGTTCGTGCACGCCGGCGACGCGCTGGAGCAGTCCGGTGGGAAGCTTGAGCCGCTTCAGAACCGGGTCCAGCCGGGAGTCGATCTCCTCCGAGGTGGTGATGCGGGAGGCGAGGGTGGTCGCGACAGACAGCAGCGCGACGTTGCGATGCGTGGTCGTTGCGTTTCCATCCAATGGGAACTCCCTGTCGACGTGTGAAATCGGCGCCGAAAATCGCGCCCCTCGATTTTACGTCCCCGTCGCCTGATGGTTGACCGGGCTTGCGCTCGACCCCTCGAGGCTGCGTAGGCGACGTGAACAATGTGAAAAGCCCCAAGGTGGCGAGACCTTGGGGCTACATGGGAAGAGGCTTTGAGAGCCTTTCCCCGTAGCAGGAGCGGGATTCGAACCCGCGACCTCACGATTATGAGTCGTGCGCTCTCACCAACTGAGCTACCCTGCCGCGAAACTTCGCCCGGGCTTACCGAGAAAGTAACGAGCCCCGAGTCGGGTTTGAACCGACGACCTCTTCCTTACCAAGGAAGTGCTCTACCACTGAGCTACCGGAGCGTGACCACACAAAATGGCACCAGTAGAGAATAGCATCACTCCGGAGCGTTCCCCGACCGCTTAGCCCTGACCGCACGCTCGCCGTAGCATTGGGCCAGGACGATCCCATGACTGAGAAGCCGAACACCCCGACTCTCGACCTTGTGCTCAGTAACCGATACCGGCTCGTTCGCCTGATCGGATCCGGAGGCATGGCGAGTGTTTATCGAGCCCACGATGAGGCGCTCCGTCGGGATGTCGCCATCAAAATCTTCCGCGCCGCCGCTACCGGCCCCACGGAACTCCGCCGCCAGGCGAGTGAAATCTCCCTTCTCGCGACTCTGACGCATCCCGGTCTCGTCGCCCTGTTCGACGCGGGCACCGACGAATCCGACCCGCTCAACCCGCGGTCGTACCTGGTGATGGAATTGATTCGGGGCTCGGACCTCCGGAACGCCATCGATGAGAAGGAACTGCGCAGCGAAGACATCCGGGCCATCGGCGCGGACCTCGCCGACTCGCTGCACTTCATTCACAGCAACGGGGTCGTCCATCGCGACATCAAACCGGCCAACATCCTGCTCGCCCACACGAATGGCACGGATACCCGCCCGCACCCCAAGCTCAGTGATTTCGGTATCGCCCGACTCGTCGACGACAGCAGGCTGACGGCGACATCGTTCACGGTCGGATCGGCCGGCTACCTCAGCCCGGAGCAGGCCCGTGGCGACGACGTAGGACCGCCCACCGACGTCTACTCTCTCGGACTCGTCCTGCTCGAGTGCGTCACCGGTCAGCGTGCGTTCAGTGGGTCAGGCAAGGAGGTGGCGTTCGCTCCCATCACCCGTGACCCCCAGATCCCCGAGGGACTCGATCCGATCCTCGCCGAGACGATCGCCGCGATGACGGTACGGAACCCGAGCGACCGCCCGACCGCGCACGAAGTCGCGTTGGCCCTGCGGGGAATCGCCCCGATCCACGGGTTCCGCAGGAGCGCCGATGCCGAGACGGATGCCACGGCCGCGATGACCGCGCCAACGTCAGCACCGACGGAGGCGGAGGCGCAGCACTCGAACACCGAAGCGTCGCCTGCCGCGCCGGCACCCGACATCACGGCTGTCCTCGAACAGGGTCCACCGCCCATCCCGGACGCTCTGGGGGCCACACCTCGCCGGCGCCGCACCGCTCTCATCGTGAGCATCGTCGTCACACTCCTTCTCATCGCCGCTGCCGCTTTCGGAATTCCGGCGTTGAACAACGCGAACGACCAGACCACCCCGATCGAGTATCCAGCGGTGCCAGGCACGATCGGCGAGCATCTCGAGGATCTTCAGGAAAGCGTGGAACCGTGAAAACCTCCGCTCGAGCAGCCGCAGCCGGCGTCGTCCTCGCTCTCGCGCTGTCCGGATGCCAGGCAAGCTCCCCCGATCTGAGTACCGAAACGGCGGAACAACTCCAGTCGCGGGTGCTATCGATCACGACCTCGGTGGCGAATGGCGACCACACTGCGGCGATGGAGGCCCTCGCCGTTCTCGAAACGGAACTCGATGCCGCCGCTCAGGACGGCACCGTCTCGTTCCCACGCCACCAGCGCATCGAAGCGGCGCTCGTGACCGTGCGCTCGGACGTCCAGGCCGCCCTCGATGCCGCCGTGCCGGAACCAGAACCAGAACCAGAACCAGAACCAGAACCAGAACCAGTCACCCCGGCCCCACCCGTCACTGACGACGACGAGGGGGACGACGACGGTGAGAACGGGAACGGGAGCGGGAACGGAAACGGAAACGGAAACGGGAACGGGAAAGACAAGGACAAGCGCGACAATCCCAAGAAGAACAACGGGAACGGCAACGGCAGGGGTTAGCCCCTTCGCCGCCGGTCCCCGCTCAGGGCAGCGTTACTTGACCGCTCCGGCGGTGAGCCCGCTCACGATGTACTTCTGCAGGTACAGGAACAACGCCATCACCGGGAGCGCGGCGAGCACCGCTCCGGCGGCGAAGACGCCCCAGTTGCTCGTGAACTCCTGGGAGACGAACTGGTAGAGGCCGACGGCGAGCGTCTGCTTCTCGGGTGTCACGAGCACGACGCTCGAGATGACGAAGTCGTTCGTCGTCGCGATGAAACTCAGCAGTCCTACAACCGCGAGGATGGGGGCAACGAGGCGCAGGATGATGGTGAAGAAGATCCGAGCGTGCCCGGCTCCATCAAGCTTTGCGGCCTCGTCGAGTGACGACGGAACCGTATTGAAGAACCCGTACATCAGGTACGTGTTCACCCCGAGTGCCCCACCGAGGTAGACCATGATGAGGGCGATCTGGTTGTCGAGGCCCAGGACCGGGAAGATGTCGCCGAGGGTGGTCAGCAGGAGGAAGATCGCGACGACGGCGAGCAGCTGCGGGAAGATCTGAACGATCAGAAGCGACAGCAACCCGATGCGCCTGCCGGTGAATCGCATCCGGCTGAAGCAATACGCGGCGAGGGCTCCGAGGAAGACGGTCCCGATCGACGTCGTGATGCCGATCACGAGAGTGTTCATGAACCACGCCGCGTACGGCTGCTGGGGTGAGTTGAAGAGTGTCGCGTAGTTGTCGAATCCGATGGCCGAGAACAGCCCGTTCGACTGCAGCAGCGTGCCATTCGGGTTCAGTGACGCCGAGAGGACGTACAACAGCGGGAAGACCGAGAAGACGATCATCGCGATGCCGACGAGGTGCCTCCAGCCGGTCGCTGCGAACCAGCGCCTGAACGAGAAAGGCCGCTTCCCGCTGGTGGCTGGAATCGAGGATTTCTCCCGGGGGAGGACGGGTGCCGTGGTAACCATTAGTTGAGATCCTCCAGGGCCTTGGTCTGCCGGAAGCTCACCACGGCGATGATCGCAACGATGAGGAAGATGATGATCGAGAACGCGCTCGCGAGCCCGTAGTCACGGTTCGCACCGACGAAGGCGACCTTGTAGACCATCGAGATCAGAATGTCGGAACCTCCGACGTTGATGCTCGCTGACGCGTCTCGCGGCCCACCGTTGGTGAGCATGTAGATCAGGTTGAAGTTGTTGAAGTTGAAGGCGAACGACGCGATCAACAGCGGAGCGATCGAGACGAGGAGGAGCGGGAACTTGATCCGCCTGAACACCTGCCACGGGTTGGCGCCGTCCATCCTGGCTGCCTCCTGGAGCTCGTCAGGGATCGACTGGAGCGCACCGGTACAGACGAGGAACATGTACGGGAACCCGAGCCAGAGGTTGACGAAGAGGATGCTGCCCTTCGCCAGCCATTCATTGGTCAGCCAGGGGATGTCTGCCCCGCCGAACAGGGTCAGGTTCACGAACCCGAAGTCCTGGTTGAGCATCCCTGCCCAGACCAGCGCCCCGAGGAATCCGGGGAAGGCGTAGGGAAGGATCATGAGCACGCGATAGAACTTGCGTCCCCGCATCCGCATGTCGTTGAAGACGATGGCGAGGAACAAGCCGAGGACGAACGTCGTCGCGACGCTCAGGAGGGCAAAGGCGAAGGTCCAGAGGGTGACGCTGAGCAGAGGCCCGCGGATGCTCTCGTCGGTGAACGCCTTGGTGTAGTTATCCGCACCGACGACGACACTCCAGCCCGGGAGGAGCTCTTCACCGTCGGCCGATGTGAACGCGCCGTTTCCGGTGTCCGCGTAGACGACACCGGTCTCGGTGTTCGTCATCGTATCCGCGGCTTCGTCGAAGCTCAGGGTGGAGAGATAGAGGTACGCGCTCGATCCGTCCGGGGTGCGAAGAGCGCCGTCGTTCGGGTCGTCGGAGACCTGCACGGTCATCGCCGCGATCTGGTCCTGGTTGCTGATGATGTCAGCGAAGTTGAGGGTGTTGTATCCGGCGAGGCCGACAGCTTTGCCACCGGACATGTCAGCGCCGGAGACCTCGTCGAGCGGGGTGTCCGTGTTGCCGAGGAGGACGTCACCGTCCGGGTCGGTGACGAGGAAGTTGAAGGTGCCGAGCTGCTCCACGATCGCCAGGTCGTAGGTGGCTGAATCGGGGACCCGGTATTGGGCGGACTGGATCAGCGAGGTGACCGCGTCGTCCTTGGTGCTGTTGTGGCCGGTGCCGTAGTTGGTGACCGAGATGTAGGCGGTGTAGCCGATCACGAAGACCTGGAAGATGAGAAGGAAGACGAGACCCGGCGCCAGGTACTTGGCCGGCAGCATCCGCTTGGAGAAGTAGATGATGTTGATCGCGGCGGTGAAAACGACGACGATCGCGAAGATCACCCAGTCCTGCTTGAGGAACAGGATGAAGAGAGCGTAGACCGCGATCGCGTCGACGACCGCGAGCAGTCCGATCTTGACCAGAAGCGCGACGACGCCGCCTGAGGCGTGGTCAGCGATGCGCCCAGCGCGCTTCGATCGCTTCGATTCGGCGACTTTGGGAGAAGTGCCGGTGGGCTGCGTGCCTGTACTCATTGTCGCCTCAGTGTTCGTGCCGCCGGCCTCGCGAGGTCGACGGGCAGAGAATGCCGGCCGGGAGCGGATGCTTCCCGGCCGGCGTCTCAGGATTATTCTGCGATCGCAGCCTGGATGTCTGCGGTCATCTTCTCCCAGAGGGAGACGGGGTCTCCGCCGTCGATGATCGCGGCTTCGGTGACGCCCCAGAACTGCCAGACCTTGCCCATCTGTGGGATGGACGGCTGCGGCACACCGTTGGCGCCCACTTCACCGAATGCGGCGACGATGGGGTCTGACGCGGCCTTCTCGAATGCGGCAGAGAGGGCCGGGGGACGCTGTCCCTTTTCGAAGAGCGCCGTCTGGACCTCTTCGGTGCCGATGAAGTTCGTGAGGAACTCGTTGGCGGCGAGGGTGTTCTTGCTCTTGGCCGAGACGAAGAAGCCCTGGACACCGACGAACGGCTGGGCGACCTCTCCACCGGCGGACGGGATCGGGTCGACGGCTACGTCGATGCCGGCTTCCTGAGCGTCGCCGACGTTCCACGGACCGGTGAGGAAGTACGGGCTCGCGCCGGAGTTGAACTTCTCCTTGGCGATGTCACCGGTGACCGTGGTGTTCAGCAGTCCCGCTGCACCCTGCTCACCGAGCCAGGTGGCGAACTCGGTGTTCGCTCCGATCTGGAGGTCCTCCGGGTTGTAGCTTCCGTCGTCGTTGGTGCCGAAGACTGGGGCGCCGAACGAGGTCTGGAACGGGTACAGGTGGTACGGGTCGCTCTCGGGTCCGACCTGGACGAGGAACGGGAACTCGGTGCCGGCGGCGGTGCCGTCAGCGACCATGTCGTTGTAGTCGGTCGGGGCTTCGGGAGCGAGAGCGGTGTTGCGGAGGAGAGCGATGTTCTCGATCGCATACGGCAGACCGTAGGTCTTGCCCTCGTAGCTCATCGCCTGGATCGCGACGTCTTCGAAGTCAGCGGCCTTGTCGCCGAGTTCGATCGGCTGCGCGACACCGTTGGTGACGAAGTTGCCCAGCCAGTCGTGCGCACCGATGGTGATGTCGGGTCCCTTGCCCGACGGGACCTGGGCGATGAACTCGTCCTGGATCTTGGCGAAGTCCTTCTGGACGAGCTTGACCTTGACGCCGGACTCCGCGGTGAAGTCCGCTGCTGCGTCCTTGAGCACAGGGGCGCGGTCGGCGTCGACCCAAACCGTGAGTGTCGCGTCGGACTTGGAGTCGTCGCTCGCAGCGTCGCCTCCCCCTGCGCAGCCGGCGAGCGCCAGCGTCGCGACGGCAGCGAGCGCGCCTGCCTTCAGAAGTGAAGAGTTTTTCACCCTCATTGGTGTGTGCCTTTCATCGAATGTGTCGAGTGGATACCGGCCCCATTGCCTCCGCGGATTCCGGGGCTGTTCCCGGTTCCCCTTCGGGGAACTCCTCGTCAGTGAAAGACCGTTCTCTCGGGCCTGCGTACTGCAAGCGTTTCCAGATATACCTGCTCGGTGTGGAAAGTACAACCTGAAGCGAGTATTTGGATGCCTGATCGTGACCTCGTGATATGACGCCCGTAAGCAAGCGCTTACACATTGGCGAGGGGATGGCTTAGAGTGGCGGCATGAATTCGCGCAACAGCACAGAGTGGTGGCGTTCAGCCGCCATCTACCAGATCTATCCCCGGTCCTTCGCTGACGCCAACGGCGACGGCCTCGGCGATCTGCCCGGCATCACGTCGCGGCTCGACTCGCTGAAGTCGCTCGGCATCGACGCGATCTGGCTCTCGCCATTCATGACGAGCCCCCAGAAGGATGCCGGCTACGACGTCGCCGACTACTGCGACGTCGACCCCATCTTCGGAACCCTCTCCGACTTCGACGCGATGACCTCGAAAGCGCACGACAGCGGCATCCGCGTCATCATCGACCTCGTTCCGAATCACTCTTCCGATGCTCACCCGTGGTTCCAGGCCGCACTCGCGGCGGGGCCCGGCTCACCCGAGCGCGCGCGCTACATGTTCCGCGATGGCAAGGGTGAGAACGGCGACACCCCGCCGAACAACTGGGAGAGCGTCTTCGGCGGGCCAGCCTGGACCCGCACAACGAACCCGGACGGCACCGCCGGCCAGTGGTACCTGCACATCTTCGACTCCAGCCAGCCCGACTTCGACTGGACCAATGAAGAGGTTCGCGAGATGTTCCGCGGCGTGCTCCGGTTCTGGCTCGACCGTGGTGTCGACGGATTCCGGGTCGACGTCGCCCACGGCATGATCAAGGCTGACGGCCTGCCCGACTACACCCCTCCCGCCGAAGGCGGCAGCATGGGCGGCAACACGCCGCTCGGACTCGAGCCGGGAATCGACGACATCGCGACCGAGGAAGACGAGGGCGCACCCTACTGGGGCCAGGAGGGTGTTCACGAGATCTACCGCGACTGGCACCTCGTGCTCGAGGAGTACGAGGGCGACCGAGTCCTCTGCGCCGAGGCCTGGGTCTACCCGCTGTCGAAGATGGCGAAATGGGTCCGCCCGGACGAGATGCAGCAGGCGTTCAACTTCCCGTACCTCGAGACGCCGTGGGAGGCATCCGCTCTCCGCACTGTCATCGACGAGTCCATCGAGGCGTTCGGCGCTGTCGGTGCACCGAGCACCTGGGTTCTCTCCAACCACGACGTCGTGCGCCACGCCTCGCGACTGGCACTGACCGCCGAGAACCCGCAGGGTCACGGCATCGGGCCGAAGAGCCCGGGCCAGCCGATCCGCGAGGTCGGCCTGCGTCGCGCCCGCGCGGCGTCTGCGCTCATGCTCGCCCTGCCCGGCGGCGCCTACCTCTACCAGGGTGAGGAGCTCGGCCTTCCCGAGGTCATCGACCTGCCAGACGATTCGCGCCAGGACCCCACCTGGTTCCGCACGAACCGTGAGAAGTATGGTCGTGACGGATGCCGCGTGCCGATTCCGTGGGAAGCGGGCGCTCCCGCCTACGGCTTCAACGACACGGGCGCGGCCTGGCTGCCCCAGCCGTCCGACTGGGACCGGTACGCCCGCGACTCGCAGGCCGGCGTCGAGGGCTCGACCCTCGAGCTGTACCGCGAAGCACTGCGTCTGCGCCGCGAGCACACGCTCGGGCTCGGCACCCTCTCGTGGGTCGACGGGCTCCCGGATGCCGTCGCGGCCTTCAGCAACGGAAACGTCACCGTGATCGCGAACACGGGAGACACCGCCGTCGCACTGCCGGAAGCCTTCGCCTCCGCCGAGGTTCTGCTCGCATCTGCGGAGTTCGACGGAGCATCCATCGGACCGGACTCGACCATCTGGGTCCGCACCCCGTAACACCGGGGTGTCGGAAGGGCGGGGAGCTTCGGCTCCCCGCCCTTTCGCGTGCGCCAACGGCATCCGTTCATCCGTTCATCCGTTCATCCGTCGCGAGTTTTGGGCACCCGGGAAGAACTGGACCTGAAACGGTGTTCCCCCCGGAGACGGCCCGAGCGGGCCGGCGAAAGGACCACCATGACCATCGTCGTCACCGGCACAACCGGAGCCCTCGGCCGCCACATCATCGACCACCTGCTCAACCGTGGCGTCAGCCCTGCCGCGATCGTCGGGGTCGGCCGCAACCGCGACAGGCTTGCCGAGCTTGCGAAGTCCGGCGTTCGCACCGCGTCCGTCGACTACTCCGATCCGGGCACCCTCGACGCCGCGTTCGCCGGCGCCGACACCCTCATGCTCGTCTCCGGCAACGAGGTTGGGCGACGCGTCGAGCAGCACACCAACGTGATCGAAGCGGCCAAAAAGGCGGGCATCTCCCGCATCGTCTACACGAGTGCACCGCAGGCTGACACCTCCGCGCTCATCCTCGCGCCGGACCACAAGGTGACCGAGCAGCTCATCCGGGACTCCGGCATCCGCTTCACCATCCTTCGCAACGGCTGGTACACCGAGAACTACGCCGCCACCATCGAGCAGGCGCGGGCGACCGGCGTGTACCTGGCAAGCAGCGGTGACGGCAGAATCGCGAGTGCGTCACGGACGGATTACGCCGAGGCGGCGGCGGTCGTGCTGACGACCGACGGTCACGACGGGCGCGTCTACGAACTCTCCGGGGATGCCGCGTGGGACGGAACCGAGATGGCGGCCGCTCTCAGCACGGTCACCGGGCGCGACGTGGTGTTCTCATCGGTGTCGCCAGACGAGCACCGCACCGCCCTGCTCGCAGCAGGCGTCGACGAGGGAACGACGGGCTTCCTCGTCGCCCTGGATCAGAACACCCGGGATGGGCTGCTCGGCTCGACAACCGGCGAACTCTCGCGCCTGATCGGCCGCCCGACGACTCCGCTCCTCGAGGGACTCACCGCGGCAACGGCTCTCAACGCGTGAGGTGACCTGAGTCAGGACGCTGTCTTGCTGTGCACCAGTCGGGCGATGTAGTAGAGCACGGCTCCGACAGCGAGCAGGATGCCGCCGAACAGCCACACGAGTGGCTCCTGCTGGGTGAGCAGCAGGATGCATGATCCAACCCCGAGGATCGGGATGATCGTCCACACCCGGAAGTGTTCGTGCTCCACCTTGTCCTTGCGCAGCACGAGCACCGAGATGTTCGTCGAGATGAACACGAACAGCAAGAGGAGAACGACGGTTTCGGCGAGCGTTCCGAGATCTCCGATGAGCGTCAGCAGCATCGCGACGACGGTGGTGGCAACGATCGCGACCCACGGCGTCCTGCGCTTCGGCAGCACCCGGCTGAGCGGGCTTGGGAGCAGACCGTGCTCCGACATCCCGTAAGCGAGCCGGCTCGACATGATCATGGTGAGCAGCGCACCGTTCGCAACAGCGACGAGAGCGATGAGGCTGAACAGCCACTCAGGAATTCCGACACCGGATGCCGCGACGACCGCCAGCAATGGACCTGTCGATTCGCTCAGTTCCGACGCCGGCAGGGCGATGGCGCTCGCCAGCCCGACGAGGATATAGACGACACCCGCCGTCGCGAGCGAACCGAACAGCGCGAGGGGATAGACCTTGCTCGGGTTGCGGATCTCCTCCGCAACGTTCGCGGAGGTCTCAAACCCGACGAAGGAGTAGTACGCGACGATCGCGGCACCGAGCGTGGCGACGGCGGGCACGGAGCCCTCCGGGAACTGACCGACGCGGGAGACGTCGCCTCCGCCGTTGCCCAGCATGATGGCGACGACGACAATCACGATGACGAGGCCCGTGAGCTCGATGATCGTCATCACGACGTTGCTCTTCATCGACTCGCTGATGCCGCGAGCGTTCAGGCAGGCGATGAGCGCGAGGAACACGATCGCCGCGGGGATCGGCGGCACGTCGATGAACGTTGTGAGATATTCGCCCGAGAACGCGAGAGAGAGGCCGGCAGCGCTCGTGACACCGGCAGCGAGCATGCTGAAACCGACGAGGAACGACACGATCGGCACCTTGAACGCCCGCTCGGCGAACACCGCGGCGCCTCCGGCCTTCGGGTACTTGGTGACGAGTTCCGCGTAGGAACCGGCGGTGAGAAGAGCGAGCAGGAGCGCAAGCACGAGTGGCGCCCAGAGCGCGCCACCGACGTTTTCCGACAGCACACCCATGAGGGCGTAGATGCCCGCCCCGAGCACATCACCGAGGATGAAGAGGAAGAGCAGGGGGCCGGTGATTCTGCGATTCAGTTTGGTCGGCGGCCCGTCGTCCGTCGTCGGGGTCTGTGGGCTGGTTGCTGCGGTCATGGTGTTTCCTCCGGCTGCAACTGTAGAAGCAGACGCGAATCCTGACCGATTTTCCGTGGGGCCTTGCGCGAATCACCCGGATGAGGCAGCGAGCATCAACCCAGGATGGATGCCTCGGCGCCGGCGTCGAGAAGCAGGTCGTGCAACACGTCGAACAGATCGGGATCGGCGGCCAGGGTGAAGTCGCTGCTCGCGGCAGCGCCGTGCAGTCCCGCGACGCGGGCACCCGCCTCCTGTGCGATGAGAGCACCGGCAGCGTGGTCCCACGGGTTCAGCCCTCGCTCGTAATATCCGTCGAGCCGCCCGCACGCGACGGAGCACAGGTCGAGTTCCGCTGACCCCATGCGGCGGATGTCACGGACGTCGCCGATGAGGTGCTGCACGATGCCCGCCTGCCAGATACGCCGTTCGGCGTTGTAGGCGAACCCGGTCCCGAGGAGTGCGAGCGGCGCCGGCACTCCGGTGTTCGCGCGGATCGCGGAGCCGTTGAGCGTCGCACCCTCGCCGAGCGCAGCGGAGAACGTCTCACCTGCTGCCGGGTTCACGACCGTCGCGGCGAGCGCCTTCCAGCTGTGGGGGTCCGGCTCGCCCTCGACGACGGCGATGCTGACGGCGTAGTTCGGGATGTTGTAGAGGTAGTTGACCGTTCCGTCGATCGGGTCGACGATCCAGGTCAGCCCGCTCGTGCTCGTCGAGGCCGCGGACTCCTCGCCGAGGAAGCCGTCGTCCGGCCTGGCGTCCGCGATGAGGCTGCGGATCAACTTCTCCGATTCGTGGTCGGCGAGCGTGACGACATCCTCTGCCGAGGACTTCGTGGCCGAGACGGTCACGCCTTCGGTGCGCCTCCGGAGAATCAGCTCCGCGGCTTTCTCGGCGATCTCGGTGGCCAGGCCCTGCAACTCGCGTGTCATGGCTTCAACGGTAGACCACTGCCATCACCCGCCGGTTTCGCACTCCGGGTCGACGTCCGGCGGACACGACTCTGGTGCCTTGGATGCGGCCCAGAGTCCGTCATCGGCGATCCGCGTGCGAATCCGCGTGAGCGCTGATTCGAGGGCGTCCTGCTCCGCGGGAGTCAACGGGTCGAACACGGCTTCGCGGACGAAGGTGACGTGTCCGGGTGCCGCCGCGCGAATCGCCGACCAGCCGGCATCCGTCAGAGCGACGTCTTGTCCCCGGCCGTCGTCGCAGGAGATCGCACGTTCGACGAGGCCCTTCGCCTCCATCCGGCCGACGAGGTGGGAGAGCCGACTGCGTTGCCAGCCGAGCTCTGAAGCCAGATCACCGGCTCGCATCCGGTGTTCCTGCGCCTCGGAGAGCGCCGCAAGCACGGAATACTCGGCGATCGACAGGGCGGAGTCGCGCTGAGCCTGCCGGTCGAGCGCCGCCGGGAATCCCCAGATGAACTCCCGAAGGGTCAGCCAGACGTGTTTTTCCCTGTCATCGAGCCAGCGCGCTTGCTGGGAGTCGTCTCCACTCATGCTGCGCTCCTTCCCCGATTAGTTGACATGACAATCAAACTCGGTCAGACTTCATACTGACAGACTAATTGACACATCAACTACAGGAAAGGTCTTCATGACTAAGATCGCCATTGTCACCGGAAGCACCCGTCCAGGCCGCATCAACCGCGGCGTTGCCGAGTGGGTTCTCGCTCAGGCGCAGCTGCGCTCCGATGCAGAATTCGAACTGGTCGACATTGCGGACTTCAACCTGCCGCTGCTTGACGAGGCGTACCCCGCCGCGTACCAGAACTACACGAACGACCACACCAAGGTCTGGTCGGAAAAGATCGCCGAATTCGACGGCTACGTCTTCATCACCGGTGAGTACAACCACACGGTCATTCCCGCACTCACCAATGCACTGTCGTACCTGAACGCCGAGTTCAACAACAAGGCCGCCGGTATCGTCAGCTACGGTTCCGCCATGGGCGTCCGTGCCGCCGAGCACCTCCGCGGCGTTCTGTCCGAGCTGCAGATCGCGCACGTGCAGAAGACCGGCATGTTCAGCCTGTTCACCGACTTCGAGAACTTCAGCACCTTCGCTCCGACCGAGCTGTCCGCCGCGACCGTTGCCCCGGTTCTCGACCAGCTCGTTCCGTGGGCCAAGGCCCTCGAGGCTGTTCGCGAAGGCGCCCTCGTCGCCGCGTAGTTCCGTTTGATCCGACAGGGTGTCTCGCTTCGGCGGGGCACCCTGTTGTCGTTAACGCCGCTCGAGCGCAGGGGGTCTGGAGAAGGCTGCCGCCTGAGACCTCGAGCGTTCGGGGCGAGCGGCCGGCGACCAACGGAAAAACCCCGGCCGTGGCCGGGGCTTTATCTGTAACATCTGTCGCGACTCAGATGTCTCCTCTGTCGCGACTCATCACATCTGTGGCGAGTGAGGGATTCGAACCCCCGAATGCTGAGCAGTCTGATTTACAGTCAGATCCCTTTGGCCGCTTGGGTAACTCGCCAGACGCTCCCGACCGACTTGTACAGACAACCGAAGGCGCGTGAAAATAGTACTCTGTGGCGGTCGATTTCAGCGAATCGGCGGGCTCAGGCCACCGGGGGCAGTTGCAGGAGCGCCCCCTCCGACCGGCAGGTGTGGGCGGCGATGAGCATCGCATCGTCGATAAGCCGCCCCCACTCAGCGTCGCCGGCGGGAACCCCCTCGAGAACGAGCGTGCGAACGGCCGCCGCGAGCGTGGCATCCCCCGCTCCCATCGTGTCGATGACCGGCCCGGGCAGATCCGCGATCGGCCGCGTCACCACTCCGGTCGGGGTGACGACGGATGCTCCGCCCCGGCCGGCCGTCGCCAGGACGTTCGCGGTGCCGGCCTGCCTCAACCGGTCGACGAGGGTACCCAGCTCGACGCCGTACAGCAGTTCGGCGTCCTCATCGCCGACCTTGCAGAGGAGCGAGGCCGACGCGAGGCGCTCGAAGTTGGAGACGAACTGGGCGGCGTCGTGGAGCATCCCCGCGCGCGGGTTCGGGTCGATCACGAGTCGCCGCGACGGGTTCGCCACCGCATCTTCGAGGGCTGCTGACTGCTCGTCATCGTCGAAAGGGAAGCAACTGACGACGACGAGCCTGGCGTCGGCGATCGCGAGCCGTTCCTCATCGCCGAACCCGATCCTGCGCTGCCTCGCGGCCTGGTTGAAGCTGTAGGTCGGTTCGCCCTCACTGCGGTCGCTCGTCGCGCGCGAAGAGCCGAGGAGCGACGGCGTTGCAATGAGCTCAACGCCGTACTGGTCGAGGAATTCGCGGATCCGCTCACCATCGGCGTCGTCGCCGACCATGGCGAGGAGCGTGGTCGGAACGCCGAGCCGAGACAGCCCGACAGCCACGTTGAGCGCGGCGCCGCCGACGAACTCGCGGCTCCCACCGGCATCCCGCAATTCATCGATGAGGGCGTCACCGATCACGACAACCCGTTCGTCTTCCCTGTGCATGCCTGCCCCTCTCGTCCGGTACCGAGGGTCCCACATCGGGATGCTCCGGCGCCACCGCACTCGAGTCCCTGGCATCTGTGCCTTCGGAGCCCGGCGCCGTCGCTAAGCTGACTCGAGCACTCACTGGCAGGTCGGAAGGGTCCCATGGCGGGCATCGAAGAGGTTGCACGTCGCGCGGGCGTCTCGACGGCGACGGTATCGCGGGCATTGAGCGGCCGTGGATACGTGTCCGAGGCGACCAGGGAGAAGGTCACCGCCGCCGCCGCTGCACTCGACTACGTCGTCTCGTCGAACGCATCGAGCCTCGCCTCCGGCCGCACCAGGAACGTCGGTGTCGTCGTACCGTTCCTCAACCACTGGTTCTTCTCATCGGTGATCGAGGGAGCGGAGAGCGCGCTCCTCCGCCAGGGATACGACCTCACCCTGTACAACCTCACCGGGGGCGGCGAAGCACGCAAGAGCGTCTTCGACCACTTCCTCCTGCGCCAGCGCGTGGATGCCGTCATCGCCATCGGCCTCGAACTGACCGAGGCCGAAGTGTCGAGCCTGCACGCGATGGGCAAACCGCTCATCGGTGTCGGTGGACCGATCCCGGGGGTCCTCAGCCTCACCATGGACGACGTGGCCGTCACCCGGCTCGCCACCGAGCACCTCATCGCACTCGGCCACACTCGTATCGCCCACATCGGCGGAGGCAAGGAGTTCGACCTCGACTTCCACCTGCCGAGTCATCGTCGCACGGGCTACGAGGACGCACTGCGGGATGCCGGCGCACCGGTCGATCCCGCTCTCTACCGTCCCGCGGATTTCACCCTGCCCGGCGGCTACGACGCCACAAAACAATTGCTCGGGAGCCCGCACAACCGGCCAACGGCGATCGTCGCCGCGTCCGACGAGATGGCGATCGGCAGCATCCTCGCCGCTCGCGATCTCGGACTCTCCGTGCCGGGGGACCTGTCGGTCGTCGGGATCGACGACCACCAGCTCGCGTCGTTCTTCGGGCTGACGACGGTCGCCCAGTTCCCGATCCGGCAGGGAGAGCACGCCGTCGAAGCTCTCATGCACCTGCTCGAACCGGCTCACGGGGAACCATCGAGCGCAGACGTGCCACTGCCATACGAACTGATCGTGCGGTCGTCGACGTCGCGCCCGCCTGAGTGAAGCTCACCACCCGCCCCTTCCGCCGCGGAAAGCTCTAGGCTGGAGCCATGGCTGATTCATCGTTTGACGTGGTTTCAAAGGTCGACAAGATGGAGGCGGACAACGCTATCCACCAGGCGCACAAGGAGATCGAACAGCGCTACGACTTCAAGGGCACCGGAGCATCCATCGCGGAGTCCGGCGACAAGATCCTCATGAAGGCGAACAGTGAGGAGCGCGTCAAGGCGATCCTCGACGTCTTCCAGTCGAAGCTCATCAAGCGCGGCATCTCCCTGAAGAGCCTCGACGCCGGTGAGCCGTACGCGAGCGGTAAGGAATACCGCATCGAAGCGGAGCTCAAGGACGGGATCTCCCAGGAGAACGCGAAGAAGATCAACAAGATCATCCGCGACGAGGGTCCCAAGGGCGTCAAGAGCCAGATCCAGGGCGACGAGCTGCGCGTGCAGTCCAAGAGCCGGGACGATCTGCAGTCGGTCATCGCGCTGCTCAAGGGCAAAGATCTCGACCTCGACCTGCAGTTCATCAACTTCCGCTGATCTCGCGAACATACCGGTAGCTCCCTTACGCCGCTAGGCTTCGCGCAGAAGCGCTAACGGTTGGAGTCCGGATGAGTGTTCTTGTTCTCGGTGCCGGCCCGGTGGGGTCGACCGCCACCGCGGCGTTTCTCGATCGCGGGACCGATGTTTCCATGGGCACCCGGTCGGGGACCGCAGTTTCGGGCGCCGCCACGGTGCGCGTCGACGCCTCGGACGCCGATGCGCTGACTCGCGCCGCCGACGGTCACTCGACGATCGTCGTGTGCACCAATCCGCCTTATGCCCGGTGGCGCACCGAGTGGCCGCCGATCATCGACGCCGTCGTGCGGGCCGCCCGTGCGACGCACGCGGACATCGTGATGGTCGGGAACCTCTACTCGTACGGAAAAGCGACGATGCCGATGACGGAACGCTCACCGGAGCATCCCGCCGACTCGAAGGGCGAGGTGCGGCGCGACCTGTGGTCGACACTGCGCCGGGCGACCGAGCGCGGTGAGGTGCGCGCCGTCGAGGTGCGGGCGAGCGACTACTTCGGCCCGGGAGCGGGCGCGGACGCGCACCTCGGCACCCGGTTCTTCGAGCCGATACTCGCGGGCAAACGCTCGGCGGCGATCGGGGATCCCGCGCTGCCCCACAGCTGGGCGTACCTTCCCGACCTCGCGAGCACGCTCGTCGCCGCGGCCGAATACACCGGGGACTGGGGCCGGATCTGGCACGTGCCTGCCGCCACCGACCTCAGCCGCACCCAGATCTGCCGGCAGGTGAACGACCGCTTCGGCGTTTGGGGCTCGGTCTCGGCCCTGCCGTCCTGGCTCATCAGGGGAATCGGACTCGCCAGCCCGATGATGCGCGAGGTTGCGGCCTCGAGCTACCAGTTCCGGATGCCGTTTCTCTCGGATGCAGGAGAAACCGAACGTCAGCTCGGTGTGCGCGCCACGGACTGGAACACAGCGCTCGACGCGACGGTCGCGTCCTACCGCCGGTAGCCCGGCCGCGAGTTGCCCACTCTCGCGGGTGTTCGCGCGCCAACACCCGCGAGAGCGGGCAACTCGATCATGTGGATCCGCGGCGGACGAGCAGGCGGCCCCCGAGGCCGACGGCGAGCACAGCGATGCCCGCCGCGATGCCGAGCGGAGGGAGGGTCGCGACGAGGAGAAGACATCCCGCCATGCCGAGCACCTGGAGCCACCGCGGAAAGCGCCGCACCGACCGATCCTGGCCGAACGCGGCGAGGTTGGCGACGAAGTAATACAGCAACACCCCGAACGACGAGAAGGCGATGGCCCCGCGGAGGTCGGCGACGAGCACGACGCTGATGACGACCGCGCCGAGCAGGAGTTCGGCGCGGTGCGGCACCCGGTAACGCGGATGCACCGCCGCGAGCGGGCGCGGAAGGTCGCCTTCCCGCGCCATGGCGAGGCTCGTCCTCCCGATGCCCGCGATGAGGGCGAGCAACGCACCGAGCGACGCCGCCGCCGCTCCCACCTGGACCACCGGCGCGGTCCAGTCCCAGCCTCCCGCCGTTGCGACGTCGACGAGGGGTGCTGCCGAAACCGCAAGCCGCTGGGGCCCGATCGTGCGCAGCGAGACGACGGCGACGACGACGTAGATACCGACGACGATCCCGAGGGCGGTGAGGATGGCGCGGGGGATGGTCCGCGCCGGGTCACGTACCTCCTCCCCCATGGTGGCGATGCGGGCGTACCCGGCGAACGCGAAGAACAACAGGCCGGCGGACTGCAGGATGCCGTAGAGACCGGCGTCGAGCAGACCGGAGCCGGCCGCCAGCGAGCCTGCGGTCGCGCCAGCCGACACCGGCAGGTCAGACCCCGGAGGAGCAGACAGCCCGGCAGCGACGACGACCGCGAGAACGAGCAGCGAGGCGACGACGAGCATCCGGGTGAGGGAAGCGGTCCTGGTCACACCGACGTAATTGACGGCGACGAGGGCGGCAACGGCGAGTGCGGCGACGGGTTTCTCCCAGCCGGCCGGTGCGGCGTATGCGGCGAATGTGAGGGCCATGGCGGCGCAGCTCGCGGTCTTGCCGATCACGAAGCTCCACCCGGCCGCGAACCCCCACCACTCGCCGAGTCGCTCGCGCCCGTACAGGTAGGTGCCGCCGGACGACGGGTACTGGGCGGCGAGCTGGGCCGACGCTGTCGCGTTGCAGTACGCGATGATCGCCGCGAGAACGAGGCCGACGAGCAGTCCCCAGCCGGCTGCGGCAGCCGCGGGAGCGAACGCCGCGAAGACCCCGGCGCCGATCATCGAGCCGAGGCCGATGACGACGGCGTCGCCGAGTCTCAGCCGCCGGGAGAGTGAGGGATGTTGTGTCACGGCTCCCACTCAACCAGAGCGAGGTAAACAGCAGGAACTCGTGAGTTGCCCACTCTCGCGGGTGTGCGCGCCGGCACACCCGTGAGAGTGGGCGACTCGTGAGCTCAGGTCACACCGGCAGCTCGTCGAGCGCCTCGTCTTCCTTACCGTCGGAGACTCCGCGCTCGAGGGTCTGGCCGCGGAAGAAGGCCGGTCGGCGGATCGCCTGGATGATCATGATGACGATGCCCGAGACGATGACGACCATGCCGAGGATGAAGACGAGGCCGATGCCGGCGATGTTCGATCCCGAACCGTAGTCGGGGTCCATGCTGTCGGTGATCGTCGTGAAGAACAGCACGGCGAGGATGATGCCGCCGACGAGCGGGAACAGCAGCTGGAAGAAGAAGTTCCGCACCGAGGCGAAGAGCTGCCTCCGGAAGTACCAGACCGTCGCAAACGCGGTGATGCCGTAGTAGAAGCAGATCATCATGCCGAGCGCCGTAATGGTGTCCCAGAGCACGTCTTCGGAGATGAACCGCATGACCGCGTAGAACGTGGATGCCACGACGCTCGACACGATCGTCGCGTAACCCGGGGTGAGGAACCGCGGGCTGACCGTCGCGAACTTCTTCGGCAGGGCGCCGTAGTGCCCCATCGCGAGGAGGGTGCGGGCGGGCGACACGAAGGTCGACTGCAGCGACGCCGCGGAGCTCGAGAGCACGGCGATCGACACGAGGATCGCGAGCGGTCCGAGCACCGGTCCGGCGAGGGCGAAGAACACGTTGCCCTGGATGTCCTCGTTGCCGAGTCCGAACTCTCCCTCGCCGGTGCCGGCGAAGCTGATCGACGCAGTGGCGATGAGCAGGTACAGCACCACGATGATGAGCACGGTGAGGGTGGCGGCGCGACCGGGGGTGGACCGTGATCCCTTGGTTTCCTCGTTCATCGTGAGCGTGACATCCCAGCCCCAGAAGATGAAGATCGACAGCGAGAGGCCGGCGGCGAAGGAGGAGAACGACTCGACGGCGAACGGGTTGAACCAGTCGAGGCTGATCGGAACCGCGTCGAATGCCGTGCCGTTGGCGACGTGCACGAAGGCGACGATTCCGAAGAGCAACAGCACGATCACCTGGAACCCGACGAGCACGTACTGGACCTTCTGGGTCGTCTGCATGTCGCGATACGAGATGGCCGTGGCTCCGAGCATGAAAGCAAGGCAAGTGACGACGTTGATCACCGGGTTCAGTGCCAGGTTCGCGATGTCGGGGTTGTTCACGATCTGCGCGAGCATCAGGTAGAAGAAGTCGACCGCGATACCGGCGAGGTTCGAGAGCACGAGAATCGTCGCTGCGATGAGTCCCCAGCCGGCCATCCAGCCGATCCACGGTCCGAACGCGCGCGTCGCCCAGGTGAACGAGGTCCCGCTGTCGGGCATCGCGCGGTTGAGTTCGCGGTAGCCGAAGGCGACGAGGAGCATCGGGATGAACCCGACGAGGATGATGGCAGGCACCTGCAGGCCGACCTCGGAGACGGTCGGGCCGAGTGCCGCCGTCATCGTGTACGCGGGTGCGATGCAGGAGATCCCGATGACGATGGCGCCGATCAGGCCCACCGAGCCGGCGCTGAGGCCCTTCTTCGAGAGCCCGCGGTCGGATTTCGTTGTGCTCATGATGTCAGTCCTCAAGGGTCAGAACGGAGTCCCGCGGGACGACGATCATCGGGACGGGCAGTTCGCGCAGCATCTTTGCCGCTGTCGTGCCCAGGAAGATGTGGCGGGGTTTGGCGAGGCGACTCGAGCCGACGAAGAGGACCTCTTCCGGCTCCCAGTCGATCGAGGTGACGGCGTCTTCGACGCGATTTCCGGATGCCGTCAGCACGGCGACGTCGATGTCTTTCGGCAGGTGGTCGGCGGCGTAGGCGAGCACCTGTTCCGCGTGCGTCGCCGCGCGTTCCGCGACCTCAGGTGGCGTCGACATGTCATCCATGTCGAGGGTGACGAGGGACAGGAGCCGGAGAGGAACGTGAGCCTGGCGCGCGATCAGCACCGCGGCATCCAGCAACTCGCTCGCACCGGCGCGGGTGCCGATGGCGCAACTGACCCGGGTGATGTCGTTGAGACCGATCGTCGAGCCTGAGCCGCCGGGGGCCAGGGCGACGGGCACGACGGCGGAGTGGAGGAGCGCACTCGCGACACTGCCGATGGTTGCCCGGCCGAGCAGGCCACCGCGGGCCGCTCCGACGACGATCATCGAGCCCTCGAGATCGCGGCTGACGTCGAGCAGTCCGCGGGCGAACGACTCCGCGTAGACGATGTGTCCCTCAGACGAGACGTCCCGCGGGACGACCGCCGCGGCATCCCGCAACCAGCCTTGCGCCGTCTCGTGCAGGAACCGCTCGTAACCCGCGTCCGAGGGAACGAGCGTGGGGCGTGCTTCACTCCTGAGGACGGTGACGATGTCGAGACTCGCCCCCATCGACCGAGCGAGCCTGACCCCCAGCGCGAGCGCATCCGCGCCGGCGGGGGTGTCGGTGTAACCAACGATGTAACGCATAGGCGGTGCTCTCCTTCGAGTCGGGCGACGGTTCGGGTTGGGGGCGGGTTGGGGGCGGGTTGGGGTCAGGCGTCGTGTTTGGCGAGGATCATCGCGGCGGTCTCACGGCCGACACGGATGGCGCCATCGACGTGCTGGTATCCCTCGGCGGCGAGGTCGCTGCAGGACCAGTGGATCGGCCCGACCGGTGTGCGCTGTTCAGCGCCGTACCGGGCGAGTCCGCCCATGTCGAAGCTCGCGGCGTACGCACCGCGCGTCCATTCCTCCGAGGCCCAGTCGCTCTCGTAGTACACGACCGGGTGCAGAGCCTGCTCGCCGAAGTAGTGCGACAGCGACGTGAGAATCGCCTCGCGACGTTCCTCGGGCGACAGGGCGAACATCGCATCGGCCTTCGTGTCGCTCACAAAACCGACGAGGGTGCCACGCGGGTCCTCGTGGTTGGTGTTGTCGTACGCCTCGTGCACGATCTCGTACGGGCTGAACGACGTGCCCGAGAGGCCGGCGTCTCGCCAGAACGGGGTCTCGTAGACCGCGTGCACCTTGATCACGAAACCGAGCGACATGTGCTGGTGCATCTGCTGCTGGCGGCGCGGCAACGGCGGCTGGAAGTCGATGCGAGAGTACAGGTTGGGCGGGACGGCGACGATCGCGTGGCGGGCGTGCACCGTCATTCCGTCAGCGGATGCCGTGACCCCGCTGTCGCTCCATTCCAGGCGACGAACCGGCTGGCCCAGGAACACGTCCTCCCCCAGCTTCTCGGCGAGCAGCAGCGGAACCTGCTGCAGCCCACCGATGACCCGCTTGTCGAGGATGAAGTCGGCGTCGACGAGGTTCGAGAAGCTCCCCGCGGATGCTGCCATCAGGATCGCCTGCAGCGCACTGAAGGAGTGGGCCGGCTTGGTGATCATGGCCTCGGCGATGAAAAGCGCGATGTTGTCTCGGGCTTCGATGTCGTCGGTCTGGCTCTCGAGCCACCGAAGCCAGGTCACGGAGTCGAGCTCGTCAGCCATCGGGTGAGCCCACGGCTCTTTCGGACCGATCTCGGCGACGAGGGCATCGAGCACGGCGATGAGGCGTTCCATCTCGCGCTGCGTCGACGCCTTCACGGGGAACAGTTCACCGGTGAACCGGGTCAGTTCTCCGATGGCGTTGATGTACACGCTGTCGCCCTCGCGGTAGCGCGAGTAGGTCTCGAGACCGAGTTCCGCGAGCGTCTCGATGAGCGCATCCTGATCCGGGGACACCCACTGGCCACCGATCTCGAGCATCGCACCCTCGATGTCGTTTGTCCACAAACGGCCACCGACCCGGTCGCGCGCTTCGAGCACAGCGACGCTGAGTCCTGCCTTGCGCAGGGCCGTCGCGGCGGTGAGACCGGATGCTCCCGCGCCGATGATGACGACGTCACGTTGAAGTTCGGTCACGGGGTTCTCCTCGATTCGGAAGGCAGCGCTCACAGTGCGCTCATCACGTGCTTGATGCGGGTGTAGTCCTCGAGCCCATACGACGAGAGGTCCTTGCCGTAGCCGGACATCTTGAATCCGCCGTGCGGCATCTCGGCGGCAAGCAGGATGTGGGTGTTGATCCACACCGCACCGAAATCGAGGTCGCGGGAGACCCGGAGCGCCGTGCCGTGGTCGGAAGTCCAGACGCTCGAGGCGAGCGCGTACTGCACATCGTTCGCGAGTTCGATCGCTTCTTCTTCGGTCGAGAACGTCTGCACGGTGAGGACCGGGCCGAAGGTTTCCTCCTGCACACAGGCGTCCACCTGGTTCACACCGGTGATGACGGTCGGGGCGAAATAGAAGCCCTTCTCGCCGATCCGGTGTCCACCGGTGACGACCTTCGCGTGATCGGGCAGCGCGTCGATGACGCTCGACACCTTCTCGAAATGCGAGGCGTTGTTGAGTGGGCCGTAATATGCGTCGGGGTCCTCGGCATCGCCCGTCCTGGTCGCCTCAGCAGCCGCGACGAGCGCGTCGACGAACTTGTCGTGGATCGACTCGTGCACGAGCACGCGGGTGACGGCCGTGCAGTCCTGGCCCGCGTTGAAGTATCCCGCTCCCGCGATCCCCTCGGCCGTCGCCTCGACGTCGGCGTCGGCGAAGACGATGGCGGGGGCCTTTCCGCCGAGCTCGAGGTGAGCGCGGTGCAGGTTCTTCGCAGCGGATGCCGCGACCGCCATTCCGGCGCGCACGGAACCGGTGATCGAGACGAGACCCGGTACCGGGTGTTCGGTCATCGCCTGGCCGGTCGACCCGTTGCCGAGGACGACGTTGAGCACGCCGTCGGGGAGGATGCCCTGGCTGAGCCGGGCGAGGACGAGGGTGGACTCCGGCGTGGTGTCGCTCGGCTTGAGCACGACGGTGTTGCCGGCGGCGAGGGCCGGGGCGATCTTCCAGATCGCCATCATGAGCGGGTAGTTCCACGGGGTCACCTGTGCGACGACGCCGATGGGTTCCCTGCGGACCCACGAGGTGTGGTCTTCGAGGTACTCCCCCGCGCTCTTGCCCTCGAGCACGCGGGCAGCGCCGGCGAAGAACCGGAGGTGGTCGGCGCCGGTCATCACTTCTTCGACCCGGATCGTCTCACGTGGCTGGCCGGTGTTGCGGTGCTGAGCCTCGACGAGCTCATCGGCGTTCGTCTCCATCGCGTCCGCCAGCTCGAGGAGCATGCGCTGACGCTGCCCGGGAGTCGTGCGCTTCCACGTGCGGAACGCTGCCTTCGCCGCCTCGAACGCCGCGTTCACATCGTCGGCCGTCGAGATCGGCGACCTGGCGACCACCTCGCCCGATCCCGGGTTGACGACGTCGAGGGTCTCACCGGGTGAGGCGTCGACGAACTGTCCGCCGATGTAGTTCTGGAGGGTGCTGAGGGTGGTCAACGTCATTGTTCTGTCCTTTTCTGCGAGGAATCGAAACTCAGGAGGCCGGGGTCATGGTGTATTTGGTCGAGAGGTACTCGTGGATTCCTTCGAATCCGCCCTCCCGGCCGATCCCGGATTGTTTGACCCCACCGAACGGGGCGGCGGCGTTCGAGATGACGCCCACATTGAGCCCCATCATTCCGGTCTGCAGTTTGTCGATCATCCGCTGCCCGCGGGCGATGTCTTGCGTGAAAACGTAGCTCACGAGACCGTACTCGGTGTCGTTGGCGAGCCTTACGGCATCCGCTTCGTCGTCGAACGGAACGATCGCGAGCACCGGGCCGAAGATCTCCTCACGGAGGATGTTCGAGCCTTTCTTCACATCGGTGAGGACGGTCGGTTCGTAGAAGCTGCCGTCGCGATCCACGGCGGAGCCGCCGGTGAGCAGCGTCGCACCCTTCGACACGGCGTCGTCGACGAGTTCGGTCGCCTTGGTGACAGCCCGGTCATCGATGAGCGGGCCGATGGTGACGCCATCTTCGGTGCCGCGACCGAGACCGAAGGCCTTCACGCGCTCTGTCACCCGGCGGGCGAACTCCTCCGCGACGGACGAGTGCACGATGAAGCGGTTCGCCGCTGTGCAGGCCTGGCCGACGTTGCGGAACTTCGCCGCGATCGCGCCGTCGACGGCGGCGTCGAGGTCCGCGTCTTCGAAGACCACGAACGGCGCGTTGCCGCCGAGCTCCATCGATGTGCGCAGCACGTTCTTCGCCGACTGCTCGATGAGCTTCTGGCCGACCGGGGTCGATCCGGTGAAGCTCAGCTTGCGCAGGCGCGAGTCGTTGAGAAGCGGTTCGGTGACGGCACCCGACGACGAGGTCGTGATGACGTTCACCACACCGGCGGGAAGGCCGGCGTCTTCGAGCAATTTCGCGAAGTAGAGGGTGGTCAGCGGTGTGAGCGACGCTGGCTTGATGACGACGGTGCAGCCGGCCGCGAGCGCCGGCGCGATCTTGCGCGTTGCCATCGCGAGCGGGAAGTTCCATGGGGTGATGAGGTAGCACGGTCCGACCGGGTGCTGCGACACCGTCATGCGGCCGGTGCCCTCGGGGTTCACACCGTAACGGCCGGTGATCCGCACCGCTTCCTCGCTGAACCAGCGGAGGAACTCGCCGCCGTAGGTCACTTCGCCGTTCGACTCGCTGAGCGGCTTACCCATTTCGAGCGTCATCAGCAGCGCGAATTCGTCACGGCGCTCCTGCATGAGGTCGAACGCCGTGCGGAGGATGTTCGAGCGGGTGCGAGGTGCGGTCGCCGCCCACTCGTCCTGAACGGCCACGGCCGCGTCGAGCGCGGCGGTGGCGTCGTCGGCGGATGCGTCTGCGATCGAGGTCAGGACGGCACCAGTCGACGGGTCGGTCACGTCGATCCGCTTGTCGGTCTGGCGCCATTCGCCGCCGATGAAGAGCCCGGTGGGGACTTTCTGGATCAGTTCCTTCTCGGTAGTCATGCGTTCTCCAATGCGGTCAGGACGATGTCGATGCCCTCGGTGAGCAGGTGTTCCGGGATGGACAGGGGCGGAAGGAAGCGGATGACGTTTCCGTACGTTCCGCAGGTCAAAACGATGACGCCTTCTGCGTGACACGCCTTCGCGATCCGACCGGTGAGCGCGGCATCCGGTTCGTTCGTTTCCGGGTCGACGAACTCGACGGCGATCATGGCACCGCGGCCACGGACGTCTCCGATGCGGGGATCGGTCCTCTGCGCCTCGGCGAACCGCGCCTGGATGGTGTCGCCGATGCGGCGTGCCGCTCCGGCAAGGTCGTCCTCGTCGTAGGTCTCGATCGCAGCGAGTGCTGCGGCACACGCGAGCGGGTTGCCGCCGTAGGTTCCGCCGAGGCCACCGGCGTGCGTGGCGTCGAGGATCTCGGCGCGCCCGGTGATGGCCGAGAGCGGCAACCCACCGGCGATCCCCTTGGCGGTGACGACGATGTCGGGCACGATTCCCTCGTGCTCGCTCGCGAACATGTCGCCGGTGCGGGCGAACCCGGTCTGGACTTCATCGGCGATGAAGACCACGTCGTTGGCGCGGGCCCACTCGACGAGCGCGGGGAGGAATCCTTCAGCGGGAACGATGAAGCCGCCCTCGCCCTGGATCGGTTCGAGGATGATCGCGGCGAGGTTCGCGGCGCCGATCTGCTTCTCCATCATCGAGATCGCGCGCTTGGCCGCCTCGGCTCCACTCAGCCCGTCGCGGAACGGGTACGACATCGGAGCGCGGTAGATTTCGGCCGCGAATGGACCGAAGCCGCTCTTGTACGGCATCGACTTGGCGGTGAGCGCCATGGTGAGGTTGGTGCGGCCGTGGTAGGCGTGGTCGAACGCGACGACGGCAGACTTGCCCGTGTAGCTACGGGCGACCTTGATGGCGTTTTCGACGGCCTCGGCGCCCGAGTTGAACAGGGCGCTGCGCTTCTCGTGGTCGCCAGGGGTGAGCCGGTTGAGCGCTTCGGCGACCTCGACGTACGAGTCGTACGGCGTGATCATGAAGCAGGTGTGGGTGAACGCGGCGACCTGGGCCTGCACGGCCTCGACGACGCGAGGGGCGCTGTTGCCGACACCCGTCACGGCGATCCCAGAACCCAGGTCGATGAACGAGTTGCCGTCGACGTCAACAACGACACCGCCGCCGGCTGCCTCGGCAAAGACCGGCATGGTGGTTCCGACAGCGGATGCCACGGCTCGCGTCTTGCGCGCCATCAATTCCTCGGAACGCGGTCCGGGAATCGCTGTCACGATCCGGCGTTCCTGGGCGAGGGCCGGCCCTCCGGTTGCTGTCGTCAGGGTGGTGGGCATCGGTGCGTTCTCCTTTGGGGCTGTGCTTGCCACACTAGGAGCAACTCACCGGAACCGTAACCTGACGAATTGTCCACGCCGATTCAGTTCTTTCGCCAGTCTGTCAAAGCGCGTACGGTGGGCGCATGCACCCAACCGTCTCCCGGCTGCTCGACACCCGCGCGCTCGACCTCCGGCTCCTGGCCGGCGGCGGCTCCGCACGACTGACAGCACCGATCTCGTGGATTCACAGCTCCGATCTGCCTGACCCGACACCGTTCCTCGACGCCGGGCAGGTCGTGCTCACGACGGGAACGCAATTCGGTGCGGATTCGGCGGCCGGGGTCGACGTCGACGCCTACGTCGACCGCCTCGTCGGACACGGCATCGTCGGCGTGGGCTTCGGTACCGAAGTCATCCGTGAAGGAACACCGCCCGAGCTCGCCGCCGCGTGCGAGCGTGCGGGGCTTCCGCTCTTCGAAGTGCCGTACCGCGTGCCGTTCATCGCCGTCATCCGCGAAAGCGCGGACCTGCTGGCAGCGGCGGCGCACGCGCGCGACACCTGGGCGCTCAACGCCCAGCGGGCTATTTCGTTCGCGGCGCTCCGGCCGGATGCTCTCGCCGCGATCCTCAAGGAACTCTCGCGACAGATGCGTCGCTTCGTGGCCCTCGTCGATACCCGCGGGACGTTTGCGCTGAGCTTCGACGAAGCATCCGCGGTTCCAGATCTGGCGGACGAGACCGCAAGATCCCGGGTACTCCAGGAGGCGGAACGGCTGATCGGCCGCGGCCAGCGCTCGAGTTCGACCATGGCGGTGGGAACCGGTCGCGTCGCCCTGCAGACGCTCGGACGCCGCGGCGCCTTGCGCGGTGTTCTCGTGGTAGCCGGTGACGGAGTGCTGGACTCCGCCGATCAGACCGTCGTCACGAGTGTCGTCGCGCTGACCGGTCTTGCTCTCGAGCAGAACCGGGAGCTCACGCGGGCGCGGGCGCGCCTGCGCAGCGGGTTGTTCCAGACCCTGCTCGAGGGCAACGTCGCGCTCGTCGGCCGGATCGTCCGCCAGATGGGCGGTGCGCTCCCCGCCGAACCGGTGAGTTTTCTCGCGCTCACTCCTGCGGCGGGAGTGCGCGACGCACTCGTCAGCGAGCTCGAGGCGCGCGACGCAGAGTTTTCGGGAACCCTGTTCTTCGCAGCGAGTGACGGCCGCGTGATCGTCGCCGTTTCGGCAGCGGATGCCGTGCAACTCGCCGGCGAACTCGGTCACGTCTCGTCCCTCCCCGTTGGCATCTCCGAGCCGCTGAGGTGGAGCGAAACCGCGACGGGAGCGAACCAGGCCGCACAGGCGCTCGCGCGGGCGACCCGAGCCGCAACGGGGACTGGTGACGCGGCATCCGTCGTCATCTTCTCGGAGGTCGCCGAGCGCGGCATCGCCGCTCTTCTGCCCCACGCCGACGCCGCGGAGATCGCGCGGACGCTGCTCAGACCGGTGCGTGAGTATGACGCCGCCAACGGCACTGACCTCATCGGTGACACCGGCGTGTGGCTCGAGCACCATGGCCAGTGGGACCCGGCCGCTCGAGCCCTCGGCATCCATCGGCACACGCTCCGCAACCGCATCTCGGTCGTCGAGAAGTTGACGGCGACCCCGCTCACGACGGTCGAGGCGCGGACCAACCTGTGGCTGGCGCTTGGCCTCGGCTGACCATCACGTCGATCGGTCCCGAGAGGCGGTTCAGGCATCCGATCGGGCCGAAAGGGCGACCAATACCGACGACGGACGACCCTCGTGGCCCGATCGAAGCGGGGCACCGCCCGATGGATGCCGTCAGTCGAGGTACGCGGACGCCCAGCGCGCGATCTCGGCGTACGCGGTCGCCCGCACGGCGGGCCGGGAGAGGAGCACGTCGTGCAGTGCCCCGTCGATGCGCGCGACCGTGACCGTCGGTGCGAGTTTGAGCGAGTGCTCGGCGATGTCGTCGACGACGAGGACGATGTCGCTCGACAGCATCGCGGGTGACCACGTCGCCGACAGGGTCGAGCGCGCCGACACCAGGCTCAGCACCGGGGCGGTGATTGAGAGCCCCTCGTCGACGCGCGCATGCCCCGCGAGAACGGCGGCGAGCCAGGCCGGGTGCGCCGGGAACCCGCGGGCAGGTCGCCAGTCGGTGTTGTACTCCCACTCACCGTCCATCGCCTTCGACACCGCACGACTGTAGAAGCCGAGGTCGACGTTCGGAAGCTGACCGCCGGGGTCGATCCTGGCACCGATGTTGGCAAGCGGCGCGATCGCACGTCGCGCGATGGCACCCGCCTGGAACTCGAGCCACGGGCTGTTGAGCACGAGGGCGTCTGCGCGGCCCGGGTGCCGATCCGCCCACAGGCTGAGGGTGAGTGCGCCGGTCGAGTGCCCCATGAGGAGCAGCCGTCGTGACCGGTTCTCACTGTCCGCTCCGTGGCCCATCACGGTGAGCGCTGCCTCGAGATCTTCGTCGTACACGTCGAGGCTCGCCGCGTAGCCGGGTGTCTGATCCGCGCGCAGGCTGCGCCCGTATTTTCGCAGGTCGAGAGCGAAGAAGCGGGCTCCTCGCCCCTCCCAGAACTCGGCCAACTCGGTCTGGAAGAAGTAGTCCGACCAGCCGTGGACGTACAGCACATCCCACCCGGCGGCGTCGCCGAAGGCCGTTCGCAGGCCGGCGAATCGCGTGGGACGCCGCCGCACGAGCGTTGCGACGACGTCGCCCTGCCAGTCCGCTGTCAACGGCAGGGTCAGCGACTCGAACGGGGATCCCAGGATGTCGGGGACCCACCGCCCGCGTAGCTCCTCCGGGACGGTGGCCACCGGAGGTTACGCCTGGGGCGGGAAGGGAGGTTGCTGCTGCCCGGGGTTCTGCGGTGCGTAGCCCTGGGGAGCATGGGGTGCCTGCGGCTGCTGCGCATGCGGCTGCTGCTGCTGCTGCGGATATCCCTGGGGCTGGGCGCTGTGTGGAGCCGGCTGACCGTAGGGCTGCTGGCCGGCGCCCTGCGGTGCGGGCTGCCGGGGTGGGAGCAACCGGGCGATGAGGATACCGAGGGCGAAGAGGCTGCCGTAGATCAAACCGGTCGAGATCGACCCGACGATACCGGAGCTCACGATCGACTGGACGAGGTATTCGCCTCCGGTGACGACCGACCAGATGAAGTTGATCACGAGAAGCGCGGCAGCACCGACGGCTGCGGCGATGGCGAGTTTCCTGAGCAGGTCGACGGCGGACACTGCCTTCGCGAGCGAGGCGATGTAGAGAGCACTCACGGCTGCACCGGCGACGAAGACGAGGGCGATGAAGACGCTCCAGAACGTACCGAGCAGAACCTCGGCGCGGAATCCGTAGACGGACCTGCTGATGATCGCGAGAACGCTCGAGATCACGGCGTAGCCGACGACAACGGCGCCGCCGAACATCACCTGCCGGAGCACGGACTTGTCGAGCGGAAGTCGGTGCGACTGCTGCGGGTAGCCCGCAGGGGCTCCCGCCGGCTGGCCATACGGGGTCTGGGAATTCGCTGGGTTCGACATGGTCCCCACCCTATCGGGCGGGGACTGCCTCGACCCATGGGGAGAGCTCCCCTAGACCGTCGCTGTCTCGTTGCGCGAGATGGCAACCATGTCTTCCCGTGGGACGACCTTCACGCGAGCCCGCCCGTGTGGTGCGCCGAGCGCGATCTCGTGCTGGTCGAGATTGTGCCACCCGTCGACATCCGTGTACCTCACACCGCGCGAGTCGAGGAGTTCCACGACCGATTCCTCGGACGGTGATTCAGGGGCCCACCAGCTGCCCTCACCGTTGATGACGTGACGGATCGTCTCCATGGCATCCGACTTGGTGTGACCGATCAGACCAACGGGGCCGCGCTTGATCCAGCCGGTGGCGTAGACACCGGGGACAACATCGTTGCTGCCCTTTTTCAGGGCGACACCCTCGCGGTTCGGGATGACACCGTGCTTCTTGTCGAACGGGATGCCCTCGAGCGGCGACCCGAAATATCCGACGGCCCGGTAAAGCGCCTGAACCGGGACCTCGCGGATCTCGCCGGTCCCGACGACGCCACCCTCGGCATCCGGTCTGGTGCGCTCGTAACGGAAGGCGGCGACGCGGCCGTTCTCGTCGCCGACGACCTCGAGTGGCTTCGCGTAGAAGTGCAGGTGGAGACGGCGGGAGGCAGTGCCTGCGGGGCGTTCGCGCCATTTCTGCAGGATCTTGTCGATCACCATCACCTGCTTGTTGCTCGCGATCGCGGTTTTCGACGCGTCGTCGTAGTCGAAGTCCTCGTCGTAGAGCACCATGTCGACGTCGTTGAGTTCGCCGAGCTCACGCAATTCGAGTGGGGTGAACTTGACCTGGGCGGGGCCCCGGCGCCCGAACACGTGGACGTCGGTGACCGGGGATGCCTTGAGGCCCTCGTAGACGTTCTCGGGAATCTCGGTCGAGAGCAGGTCGTCCGCGTGCTTGGCGAGCATGCGGGACACGTCCAGCGCGACGTTGCCGTTGCCGATGACGGCGACGGACTGGGCCTCGAGCGGCCACTCGCGCGGAACATCGGGGTGGCCGTCGAACCAGCTCACGAAATCAGCGGCACCGTAGGAGCCATCGAGTTCGACACCGGGGATGTTGAGGGGAGCGTCGCGGACGGCACCGGTCGCAAAGATGACGGCGTGGTAGTGCCGCTTGAGGTCGTCGAGGGTGAGGTCCGTCCCGAAGTTCACGTTGCCGAAGACCCGGATGTCGCCGCGGTCGAGCACCTCGCGGAGCGCGTTGATGATGCCCTTGATCCGCGGGTGGTCAGGAGCGACCCCGTACCGCACGAGTCCGTACGGCGCTGGAAGGCGGTCGAACAGGTCGATCGACACCTCGAACTTGCGCTCCGCTTTGAGGAGAATGTCCGCTGCGTAGATTCCTGCGGGTCCGGCGCCGACAATCGCGACTCTCAGTTTGGTCATCTGCGTCTGGTTCCTTACTTGCTGCGGTCGACGATCGTCTCCGCGAATCGTGTCAATGCCTGCTTCACGGGGCCATCCGGCAGCGGCTCGAGAGCCGTGACGGCGTCTTCTGCCCACCGGTGAGCTTCGGCGAGGGTACGGGTGGTCACTGGGTGCTGTCGAAGTTCTGTGATCGCCGCGGTGAAATCGACGGATGCCTCACCATCGGTTCCGCCGGCCGCTTCGGCCTCGATGCGGGCCAGGAGCGCGGCGGCCTCGTCATCGGTCTCGGCGAGAACACGGAGGTGGATGAGCGGGAGGGTCGCGACACCGGCGCGGAGGTCGGTGCCAGGCACCTTTCCGGTTTCTTCCGGCTGCGGCGACAGGTCGATGACGTCGTCGATGAGCTGGAACGCGACACCGATCTTCTCGCCGTACTCGACGACGGCGGCTTCGTACGATTCGTCCGCGCCGGAGAAGATGACTCCGGCCTGCGCGGCAGCGGCGATGAGCGAACCGGTCTTGTCTGCGAGCACCTGGAGGTAGTGCGCCTCTTCGTTCTCGCCGTCCTTGGGGCCAACGGTCTCGTGGAGCTGGCCGAGGACGAGACGCTCGAACGTGTTCGCCTGCAGGCGGATCGCGCGCTCGCCGAGACCGGCCATGAGCTGGCTGGCGCGGGCGAACAGGAGGTCACCGGTGAGGATGGCGACGGAGTTGCCGAAGACGGCGTGCGCGCTCGGCACACCGCGCCTGCGGTCAGCGTCGTCCATGACGTCGTCGTGGTACAGGGAGGCGAGGTGGGTGATCTCGATCGCTTCGGCTGCTGTGATCACGTCGACGGTGTTCCCGCCGCCGAGCTGGGCGGTGAGCAGGATGAGCATCGGCCGCACGCGCTTGCCGCCGGCCTCGAGGAGGTACCGGGTGGAGGCATCGGCGATGGTGTCCGCGAACATCAGCTCCGAGTCGAGGCCGCGCTCGATCTGCTCGAGGCCGTCATCGACGGCGGCGAGCAATTGCCTGGTTTTGGGTGAGGCGAAGATGCGGTCGGTTGAGCCCAGGTGGCTGGACAAACTCGTGGCACGCCGCGTGGCACTCGGATTCACGTGTCTAGCCTACCCGTGCCCGGCTGAGAGATTATTTCTCCTCGATGCCCCAGGGGGAACCGTAGCCGCGCGGAGCATCCGCCGCCAGCAGATCGAGGAACGGGCGGGCGTCGAACGCCTCGGGTCCGAGCACACCTGAGCCTGTCCACACGCCGGTCGCGAGCAGTTCGAGCGCGATCACCGGGTTGAGCGCGGTCTGCCAGACCACTGCCTGCGAGCCGTACTCCGCCATCGTCTGTTCGTTGTCTGCCACGTGATAGAGGTAGGTGGAGCGGGCCTTGCCGTCTTTGCCGGTGCCTCGGACCCACACCCCGGCGCAGGTCTTTCCGTGCATGCGGGAGCCGAGGGTCGCCGGGTCCGGGAGGCCTGCAGCGACGACGTCGCGAGGGGCGACCTGGACGCCCTTCACTGTGAGCGGCTCGGTCTTGTCGAGCCCGAGGGTGTGGAGCACCTTGAGGACGTTGATGAACTCGTCACCGAGCCCGTACTTGAAGGTGACCCGCTTCGCTTTGGTCCACCGCGGCATGAGCAGGACCTCTTCGTGTTCGACGTTGACGCATTCAACCGGTCCGATGCCTTCGGGAAAGTCGAAGACCTCCGGTTCGCTGAATGGGGGCGTCGTGTACCAGCCGCGGTCCTTCTCAAAGATCACCGGCGGGTTGAGGCACTCCTCGATCGTCGTCCAGATCGAGAACGACGGGGCGAAGTCGTACCCGTCCACGGTGAGGTTGGCGCCGTCGCGGACGCCGAGCTCGTCGATCTCCGAGAACAGTTCGTCTTCGGCGTACCGCGCGAACACGTCGGAGAGCCCGGGCTCGACGCCGATCCCGACGAGGGCGAGCCGACCGGCATCCGCCCATTTCTCGGCCTGGGCGAACTGTTCATCGCCGAGCTTCACACCCGGGAGTTCATGGGGTTTTTCGGGGTGGGGGCGCGACAGGCTCATTGCCATGTCGAGATAGACGGCCCCCGCGGCGAAGCAGCCGTCGAAGATCGGCAGAACGAAACGCGGGTCGACGGCGTTGAGCACGTGGGTGATCTCGTGCTCGCGGATGAGATCCGCAACGGCGTCGCTGTCAGAGGCGTCGACCTGGGCGGCGACCAGGCGATCGTCTGCGATGTCGTCGACGAGCGCCTGGGGCCTGGCCGCGTCATAGTCGGCGAGGACGAGGGCATCGAAGAAGTCGCGTCGGACGGCGATACGGACGGCGGCTGAGCCGACTCCCCCGCTGCCGAGAATCAGAATGCGCATGGGTTCCTTAGGTCAGTCCGCCGTCGACCGAGCGGCCGAAGGTTTCGGGGGTCTCCGGTACGAGCACGTCGGTATCGCGGTTGAGGCTCTCGCCTCGGAAGAACGGCTTCGAGCCTGGGCGTGTCCACCAGATCAGCATGAGGACGACGCCGAACGCGAGAGCTCCGACACCGACGACGAAGGTTCCGCCGATGCCGAAGAGCACCGTGTAGCCGTAGTCGACGTCGTACATGTCGATGCAGGACTGGATGAACGCGTATCCGAGCATCAGCCCGCCGAGGAGCGGAAAGAGCCCTTTGAAGAAGAAGTCCCGCGCCGAGTTGAAGAGGTCTTTCCGGAAGTACCAGACGCACGCGAAGCCCGTGATGCCGTAGTAGAAAGCGATCGCGAGACCGAGGGAAAGAATCGAGTCGGCGAGGATGTTCTCCGAGATGAACGTCATTCCGACGTAGTAGACGATGGCGACGATTCCCATGACGAGTGTCGAGAACGACGGGGTGTGATACCTCGGGTGCACGGTGGCGAACCGGCGGGGAAGGGCCTTGTACGCCGCCATCGAGAGGGTTCCTCGTGCGGTGGGAAGAATCGTCGTCTGGGTCGACGACACCGCTGAGACGAGGACCGCGACCACGAGGATCCAGGCCCACGGGCCGAGGATGAGGTCTTTCAGGGCGAGGAAGACGTCGTTCGCATTGTCCTCGTTGCCGAGCCCCGCACCATCCGTTCCGAGTCCCGCGTACGACATCGCGGCGACCGCAACGCCCACGTAGGTGACGAGAAGGATCACCGTGGTGACGAGGGCGGCGAGTCCCGGGATGCGTTTCGGGTCCCTCGTTTCCTCGTTGAGAGCGAGGCAGGTGTCCCAGCCCCAGTAGATGAACAGGGCGAGGAGCACCGCTTCGATGAAGCCCGAGTAGTCGGTGAAGGCGAGCGGGTTGAACCAGTCGAGCGAGACCGGGGTGGCGTTCGGCGCCGTGCCGTTTGCGACGTGGACGAACGCGACGACGACGAACAGGGCGAGGGCGATGTACTGAACGGCGAGGAGGATGTTCTGCATCCGCTCACCGAACTCGACTCCGCGGTAGCTGACCCAGGTCATGAGGGCGATGAAAAGCACTCCGGTGACGGTGACGAGGGGGACGTTCGATGCGAGCGATCCGTCACCGACGAGAAGCCACAGGTACTGGCCGCCGATCTGGGCGAGATTGGCGAGGACGACCATGCCGGCGACGGCGACACCCCAGCCGCCCATCCACCCGACGAAGGGACCGAATGCCTTGGTTCCCCAGGTGAATGTGGTGCCGCAGTCCGGCACGGCACGGTTGAGCTCACGGTAGGCGAAGGCGATGAAGAGCATCGGGATGAACGCGACGATGAACGCGATCGGCGCCTGCGCTCCGACCGCGAGCACGACGAAACCGAGCGTCGCAACGAGCGAGTAGACCGGAGCGGTCGACGCGAGCCCGATGACCACCGAGCCCCAGAGGCCGAGAGTGCCCGCCGCGAGACCTTTGCCTGCGCCGCCTGGCGCGGCAGGACGCGGAGCGTCCGTCGACTGGAATGTCATGCCTGAAAGCTATTGCCGCGCTCTTTTGACTGTCAATGCCCTCAGTCGGGGTGGCCCGGTACTCGTTGACGGATGCCGTCAAGCGGCGGATCATGGATCTTCGTTGGGCCGAAAACAAGAACCCGGGAGCGAAGATGATCTTGAGAGGCATGGCCACCGTGAGTTTCTTCACGGACGACATCGATGCAGCGCGGGAGTGGTACTCGAAGCTCCTCGGCATTCAGCCCTATTTCGTCCGTCCCGAGACCGGGCCTGCGGCGTACATCGAGTACCGCATCGGCGACTACGAGCACGAGCTCGGCATCATCGACCGCCGCTACTCACCGCATGCGGCCGTGACCGATCCGGCCGGTGCTGTCCTGTTCTGGCACGTCGACGACGTCGAGGAAACTGTTGCGAAGCTGCTCGCACTCGGCGCACGGGAACACGAGCCGATCACCCCGCGGGAGGCCGGCTTCGTCACGGCATCGGTCGTCGACCCGTTCGGGAACATCCTCGGCGTGATGCAGAATCCCCACTACCAGGAGATCCTCGAACTCCGCAGCGGCTCGATGCTGGGCGAGTGAACCGGTTCGTGGCGGCGTCGCGTTTTCACCCACTCCGGTCGGATTCATCCGGCGTAGCGGGTGAAGCCGACCGCGACGGGTGAAAACGTGGACGGATGCCGCGCGGCATCATCCGTCAGCGACGCCAGTGCGACGGTCGCGACACCGATTCGGGGAGCAGCGTCATGGCATCCCCCTGCGCAGCATTGACCTGAAACTGCGTCAGGAACATGGTCTCGGAGAGGTTCGCCCCGCCGAGTTCGGCATCACGGAAGTCGGCCCCGAGCACGTCCGCGTGCGACAGGTCCACCGAGCGAAGGTCCGCGCCGATGAGCCACGCGCCGCGGAGATTCGCGCCGCGCAGGTCCTGCCCGGCCAGGTGTGCCCCGAACAGTTCCGCTCCCGGTCGCCGGGCACGTGCATCCGCCGACAGCTGGACGCCGTCACGCACGAGTTCACTGACGTGAGAGAGCAGTGGCCCCAGTGCCCGCCGGAGTCCGTCGATGTCTGCTGCAGCGATGTCCTCGGGGGATGCTTCGGTCAGCGCGTCGATGTCGGCGTACGCCTGCTCCAGTTCCTTGCGAACCGGGGCCGCCTCCGCCCTGGATGACGCGTCGTCGAGGTACACCAGGAGTTCCTGGAGCTGGCGGACGAGGGGAAAGGTGGCGAACATCCTCGCCCGCACCTCCGGGTCGTCGCGCCAGCTCGCCCCGCCGAAAGTGTGTTGTGTCACCTTCTGGCCGGCGCCGAAGCAGTCGAAGACGGTGCACCCCTTGAACCCGCGCTGGCGCAGCTCGGGGTGGATGACGCACCGATAGTCGTCGTCGAGGTTGACGCAGGGATCACCCGCGTCCTTCGTAAAGGCGAAGTCAGCGGAGCGCGCGAAAGCCAGCGCCACACAGCACAGCCCGACGCAGCGGGAGCAGTCGGCGCGCAGATCATCCCGGCGATTCACCGGGGTCATCGGGATCAGTTCCATCGCGCACCTCCTTTGCCGCACTTCAGTCTGCCACCGGAATGCCCTCGTGCCCTGCTGCGGGAGCAGGAATGCGCGGATGCCGGTGGCTGAGTCACAGCGGATAGTGGCACGGATGCGGCGCAGGAACAACGGCTGGCGGATCGATCTCTCACCGTCGAGCCTGTAATCGGGGCAGCATCCGGCGAAAGGGACGAACTCATGGCGGAACGCAACGTTTCAGATGTCCTCGTTGAGCGGCTCGGCGCGTGGGGCGTCGACCGCATCTTCGGTTACAGCGGCGACGGCATCAACGGACTCATGGAGGCACTGCAGCGAGCGGGCAATCAGCCGAGGTTCATCCAGGCCAGGCACGAGGAGTGGGCCGCGTTCATGGCCGTGGGCCACGCGAAGTACACCGGTGAGGTCGGTGTCGTCACGTCGACGCAAGGCCCGGGGGCGGTGCACCTCCTGAACGGGCTCTACGACGCAAAGCTCGACAACGTTCCGGTGGTCGCGATCGTCGGGCAGCAGGCAACGAGTGTGCTCGGCTCCGGTTACATGCAGGAGATCAACCTCCCCGTCCTGTTCTCCGACGTCGCGAGTTTCGTTCAGAGCGTCGCGAGCGCCGAGCAGATACCCATGGTGATCGACCGCGCCTTCCGGTCCGCGCTCGCCAACCGGGCGCCCGCCGTCGTCATCGTGCCCCATGACATCCAGAAAGAGACCGCTCCGGAGTTGGAGCACGAGCACGGGATCCTGCGCACCGCCTCGGAGTATCGGGCTCCCCGCGTTCTGCCGCACGTCGACGACCTCACAGCGGCCGCCGAGGTGCTCGCAGCCGGCGAGCGGGTGGCGCTTCTCGTCGGACAGGGCGCGATGAGCGCACAGGACGAAGTCGTCGCCATCGCGGATGCTCTGGGTGCGGGAATCGCGACGAGCCTGCTCGGCAAACCGTTCGTCGACGAGTCCCTTACCAACGCTGTCGGAACCATGGGGCATCTGGGCACGACGTCGAGTGCCTACCTTTTCGATCACTGCGACACGCTGCTCATCGTGGGGTCGAACGACCCGTGGACGGAGTTCTACCCGGCTCCAGGACAGGCGCGGGCGGTTCAGATCGATATCGACGGGGAAGTCGTCGGCAACCGGTACCCGGTCGAGGTGGGTCTCGTCGGGGATGCCGCGATGACGCTCGGCGCGCTGCTCCCCCGCATCGCAGAACTCCGGGAGAAGCATCCGAGGTCGGGCGAGTGGCGGGATGCCGTCGAGAAATCGGTGGGCCGCTGGCAGAGAATCGCTCGCCAGCGGGCGAGCGTACCGGCGACTCCCGTCAACCCGGAACGCGTTCTCGCCGAGCTCGGCCCGATACTCCCGAACGACGCATTGCTCGCGCTCGATGTCGGCAGCGTCGTCTACTGGTACGGCAGGCAACTCCGCCTGCCGAGGGGAGTCGTCGCCCAGGTTTCGGGAACCCTCGCCTCCATGGGGTGCGGGGTCCCGTACGGGATCGCCGGCAAGCTGGCCGCACCTGACCGGCCGATGGTTGTGCTCTCCGGCGACGGTGGGTTCCAGATGAGCGGGGTGACCGAGTTGATCACTGTCAGCCGGCTGTGGACCGAGTGGGAGGATCCCCGCTTCATCGTCTGCGTGCTGAACAACGGTGACCTCGCCGAGGTCAGCTGGGAGCAGCGGGAGATGGAGGGCGGACCCCGATTCGACGAGAGTCAGGACCTGCCGAGGTTCCCTGCCGCAGAGTATGCCGAACTTCTCGGCCTGAACGGTGAGCGCGTCGATGACCCAGACGAACTCGAGAACGCGTGGTCGCGTGCCTTCGAGTCGGACCGGCCACATGTTCTCGAGGTCATGACGGATGCGTCGATCCCCCTTCTGCCACCATTCCCCGCGGGCAGGGAGAAACTGGAGCAGATGCGGGCAGCACTCGACGAAGAGGGTGAGTCAGGCGAACACGCCAGAGAACTGCTCGATCGGTACGCCTCACACGAGGATTCCGACCGGGACTGACCGAGCTCGACAGAGACTGACCGAGCCTGACAGAGACGTCCAGCCGCGACAGCGCTTCAGACGCGGGGCTTCGTACCCCGGTGAAGCGCGACGATGCCGCCGGTGAGGTTCTTGTACTTCACTTCGGTCCAGCCGGCGCCGCGCAGCCATGAGGCCAACTCAGCCTGTGCCGGCCATGCCTGAATCGACTCGTTGAGGTAGTCGTAAGCGTCGGGGTTCGAGCTCGACACCTTCACCAGGAGCGGGGTGATGCGCTGCAGGTAGAAGTCGTAGAGCCCCTTCATCACCGGGTTCGGCGGGGTGGAGAACTCGCAGATCACGATGCGCCCGCCCGGCTTCGTCACCCGGAACATCTCAGCGATCGCCTTCTTCGGTTCGACGACGTTGCGAAGCCCGAACGAGATCGTGGTCGCGTCGAATTCGTTGTCGGAGAACGGGAGATCCGTGGCATCCGCTTCGACGAATTGCATGTTGCGCACGCGACCGTACTTTTCGCGGCCGACCTCGATCATGCCGGGCGAGAAATCGGCAGCGATGACGGTGGCGCCGGACTTTGCGATCGATGCGCTCGACGTGCCGGTGCCTGCGGCGAGGTCGAGGATGCGGTCGCCGGGGTGAGGGTCGATCGCCTTGGTCGTCGCGACCCGCCAGAGCATGTCGTTGCCGACGCTCATGACGGTGTTGGTGCGGTCGTAGTGGGTCGAGACCTGGTCGAACATGGCGGAGACCTGCGACGGCTGTTTGGAGAGATCTGCCTTGTTCATTCCCCCAGTGTACGTCCGGGCTGTGCCCCTCGGCTGAACCGCAGAGAGCGGGCGTACGCTGGACGGGTGACTTCACCCGGCACACTTCCCACCGCTACCGAGCGACTCGTCGTCGAAACCCAACAGGTCGACGACACCCGCTCACTCCTCACACTCGTCGACCCGCAGCGCCCGCTGTTGTGGCTGCGGAAAGGCTGCGGCCTGGCCGGGATTGGCGAGGCCCTCCGTCTCGAATTCTCGGGACCTGACCGCATGCGCGAAGCCGCCGTCGTCTGGCGTGACATCGCCGCAGCGGCGACGGTCGAAGACCCTCTCCGGATGCCGGGGACCGGCCTTGTCGCGTTCGGCACGTTCGCGTTCGACGATTCCTCCGCCCAGACCAGTGTGCTCCTCGTGCCGCAGATCATCCTGGGCCGCCGCGACGGGACCTCGTGGATCACCCGCATCCGGCTGGATGCCACGGCATCGGATGCACCCGACCCGCTCGCGACCGCCTTCGGGCCCACGTATCGGCTCACCCTCACGCCCGGCGCGGAGTCCCCCGCAGGATTCCAGGCGCACGTCGCCGATGCTGTCGATCGCATCCTGGCCGGCGATCTCAGCAAGGTGGTGTTGTCTCGTGATCTCATCGGTCATCTCCCCGCGGACGCTGACCTCCGCCGCATCGTGTCGGATCTCGCCGTCGGCTATCCGGACTGCTGGACCTTCGCCGTCGACGGGCTTCTCGGCTCCAGCCCGGAAACCCTCGTCAGCGTTCAGGACGGCTCGGTGACCGCCCGGGTGCTCGCCGGAACGGCCTCGCGGGGTGCGGATGCCGCCTCCGATCAGGACGCGGCTGTCAACCTCGCGACGAGCGCAAAGGATCAGGACGAGCATCAGTTCGCCGTGCAGAGCGTGCTCGCGTCGCTGCGGCCGCACACCTCCCATGTGCTCACGAGCGAAATCCCGTTCACGCTCAAGCTGCCCAACCTGTGGCACCTCGCCACCGACGTGGAGGGCACGCTCACCGACAACGCCACCTCGCTCGACCTCATCGACGCGTTGCATCCGACGGCTGCCGTTGCCGGGTCGCCGACTCCCGCAGCCGTCGCCCTGATCGCGGAACTCGAACCGTTCGACCGGGGCCGATACGCCGGACCGGTCGGCTGGGTGGGCGCCGACGGCGACGGCGAATGGGCGATCGCGCTCCGCTGCGCCCAGGTCGATCAGGATGGCACGGTCACCGCGTATGCCGGTGGTGGGATCGTCGCCGAGTCCGTTCCGGAGAAGGAACTCGCCGAAACACGGATGAAGTTCCGCCCGATCGTCGACGCTTTCGGCTGAGCCGCCGAACCGCGCCGCCGGTGGGGCACGGCGGGTTCATCCGTCCCGAATGCTCACTTTCGCGCCGGAAACCTGACATTCCGGACCGATGAACCCGTGGCATCCGCACCGGCGCGTTCCGTTGTCACCAACGCACCGTTTTCGGCCCGTCAGCGTGCGTTAGCGACCACCGAACCGCGCCGCCGCCGCCCGGCACCCCTCAGGTCGCGGCGAGCCGCTTCTTCTGTTCCTCGACATCGAAGTCGGCGGCCGGCCACTGCGGATCGATCGCGGTGAGCGCGTCGAGCAGGAGCCGCTGGACGGCGATTCGCGCGTACCACTTCTTGTTCGCGGGAACCACGTGCCACGGAGCCGCCTCACTCGACGTGCGCTCGAAGACCTTCTGATACGCCTCCTGGTACGCGGGCCAGTGCTGACGTTCGTCGATGTCGCCCGGGTTGAACTTCCAGTACTTGTCGGGGCGATCGAGCCGCTCAGCCAGTCTGGCCTTCTGCTCGTCGGAGCTGATGTGCAGCATTACCTTGACCACGCGGATGCCACGGGCCGCGAGCTCCGCCTCGAACTCGACGATCGCGTCGAATCGGCGTTCGATCTCCGTGTCATCGGCAAGAGACCGCACCCGTGCGATCAGGACGTCCTCGTAGTGCGACCGGTCGAACACCCCGATCAGGCCCGGCCCAGGGACCTTCTTCGCGATCCGCCAGAGGAAGTCGTGCGACAGCTCCTCCTCGGTCGGCGACTTGAACGCGGCGAGCGCAACGCCCTGCGGGTCCACCGAGCCGACGACATGGCGGACGATGCCGCCCTTCCCGGCGGTGTCCATCGCCTGCAGGACGAGGAGGACGGCATCCGTCGCCCCGCCCTTCGACGCCGCGAAGAGACGTTCCTGCACCTCGCCGAGGGCCTCAGCAGCGCGCACCAGTTCTGCCTTGCCCTCCGCTTTGCCTCCCTCGAATCCCGGGGTCGAATCCGGGTCGAGGGCGGCGAGCACGAAGCCGGGATCGGCTCGGAGGGTGGTCAGCGGTTCGGTGGTCCAGGCGGATGGGGGCTTCGACGATGAGCTCATCTGCACAGTGTGGTCGCGATACGACCGCTCCTCAAGAGCTTGCGCATCGGCGACGGGCGGTCAGCGGGCGAGTGGAACCTCGATGAGCACCCCGGATGCCACGGGCGCGGTGAGCGCCTGATCCAGCTCTCCACGGGTTGTCGCCTTCACGTACGTCCAGCCGTACGCTGCGGCAAGGGCGGCGAGATCCACCCGCTGCGGGGTGTAGAGCACCCGGTCGAAATCGGCGCCCTCGGTGGACTCGGCAACCTCGAGGCCGTCGAAGATCGTGCCTCCACCGTCGTTGCCGACGATGACCTGGATCCGCGGGACCGCCTCCCCCATTCCGCCGAGCAGCGCTCCGATGTCGTGGAGGAGGGTGAGGTCGCCGAGCAGCACGCGCGTGATCCCTGCCCCGTCGACCTGGCTCGCCAGGGCGATGCCGAGCGCTGTCGACACCGTGCCGTCGATGCCGGCGAGGCCGCGGTTCGAGTGCACCCGGATTTTCTTGCCCGGCACAGCCTCGTCGACGTCACGGATGAGCCGGGACGCACCGAGCACTAGCCGGTCGTGCGGCCAGGTGGCACCCCACACCGCGAGGGCGAGCATCCGGCGGTCGACGCGGGCGCGGATCGCCTGGAACTCCCCCTTGACGTAGCCCAGCCGGGTCGCGGGGTCGTGTGAGGACGCCGCTTCGAGATCGGGGGCGACATCCTGCGATTTCTCGTCGGAGATCCGCCGAGACTCCTGCACCCACGAGCTGATCCAGGACCGATCCACGCTGCCGTCGACGACGTTCACCGCGCCGACGATGTGGCGTGCACGCCGTCCGGGGTTGTAGACCTCGTCGCCGGCGGGCGCGACGACGATGACTTCGACGCCGTCGCGGGCGAGCAGCGCTGGAACCTGGCGACTGAGCGTCGGGTGACCGAACACGACGGCACGCTCTACCCGGCCGCCGAACTCCGGGTCGGTGAGCAATTCGCGGTACGCGACCACGAGGTTCCGTCCGAAACGGGCACCGCTCGAGACTTCGGCGAGCAGCGGCCAGCCACCCGCGTGTGCGAGCGATTCGGCGGCCGGTCCTGCTCCGTGCCCGGCGATCACGACGGTCCGTTTGCCTCGCTCGAGCAGCATGCCAGGCCGGGTGATGCGGGCACGACCCGCTTCCGGCCGCGCGCCGGGTTCGACCGGGTCCAGCGCGGCGAGCGGCGTGGAGAGCGGTTCGCGCATCGAGAGGTTGAGGTGGACCGGACCCGGTCCTGCTGGACCGATCCCGATTGCGGCGTCGATCGCCGCGTGCGCGAGCTCACGAGCGGATGCCGCATCGTCGCCGGTTCCCATCGGCGCGGGAACGTCGCGCGTGAGTCTCGTCGCCACCCCGAAGATCCCGGACTGATGAGTGGTCTGGTTGGAACGGATGCCGCGAAGCTCATCCGGGCGATCAGCGGTGAGCAGAAGCAGTGGCACGCCGGAATGGTGGGCTTCGAGCGCTGCCGGGTGCAGGTTCGCGACCGCGGTTCCGCTCGTCACGATGACCGCTGCGGGAACGCCGCTTTCGACGGCGAGTCCGAGCGCCAGGAAACCGGCGACGCGCTCATCGATCCGCACGTGCAACCGGAGGGACCCTGCGCGTTCGAGTGCAGCTGCTCCGAGGGCGAGCGCTTGCGATCGCGACCCGGGGCAGACGACGACGTCCTGGACCCCGAGGCGCACGAACTCCTCGAGGAGCGCTACCGAAAAGGTGGTTGCCGGACCGGCGTCAGGCATCCGTTCTGCCCGTGTCGTCGGGCGAGTGCCCGGCCGAGCCGTCAGGGTTGTCGTCTGGGGTGGGAGTCGCCTTGCCGGTCACGTCAGGATCCGGTGCGTCTGAATCGAGCGCCGCGAGTTCTTCTTCAAGACGGCGAATGCGTTCGTCCTGGTCGTGGTCACGACCGAGAGTTCCGATGAAGGCGGGATCGTCGTCTGGAGCGAGGCGTGGCTTGGCAACCTGGTCCGCTCGTGCGCGACCGATTGCGAACCACAGGATGACGCCGAGAACCGGGAGGAGAAGGATGATGAGGATCCATGCCGGCTTCTTCAATCCGCGAACCCGGTTCGCGGGAATCAGGGCGCAATCGATCACCGAATAGATCGTCGCAACAACGAGACCGACTATCAGAATGATCCACCAACGCATGTGCCCATCGTAGCTCGGAGTTCTGGGAACTTGCCCCTCGTTGACCAAGGAGTACCGGGCTCTCTCCCAGCGCGCATGCCTACACTGGAGACGTGAAACGCATCCCTCCCGTCGTGTACTACACCGTGCTCCGCCTGCTCACGTTTGCGGTTCCGCTGACCCTGCTTCTCCTGGTCGGAATCGAGCCGTGGATCGCAACGGTGATCGCGGCCCTCATCGGCCTCAGCGTTTCGTACATCTTCCTGCGCGGCCCGCGCGAGGCGGTCGCGCGCGACCTCTACAACGCCCGCCACGGGTCGAAGGAGACGCACACGGACGCGGCCGCAGAGGATTCCGTGACGGATGGCGCGACGGATGCCGCCGCATCCGGAAACACCGCCGGCGGGCGCTGACCTACTTCCAGAAGGCCCAGAGCAGCGCGACTCCGAAGAGGAGCTGGACGAGGCCAGACAGCTTGAGCGCGAGGACGAACTCTCTCGCGGTGCGGGCGGTCGCGACGATGAGCGCGGCGGGAAGCGCTGCGAGCAGGCCGAAGAGGGCGAACCACGCGATCGGATAGAAGACCGCGAGCCAGACCGCGATGCCGAACGGTGCGAGCAGGCACACGATGTAGAACACCTTGCTCGGCGTCGGGCCGAGCAGAACCGTGAGGGTCCTCTTGCCGGCGGCCTTGTCCTGCGCGATGTCGCGGATGTTGTTGACCACGAGCGTCGCAACCGAGATGAGGCCGACACCGATCGCACCGAGCCAGGCTTCCTGGTTGAGCGTGAAGGACTGGACGAACGCCGTGCCGAGAGTGGCGACGAGCCCGAAAAACACGAACACGAACACTTCACCGAGGGCGTTGTAGCCGTACGGTCGCCGGCCACCGGTGTAGAACCACGCCGCGAGGATCGCGACGGCGCCGACGGCGAGGAGCCACCACTGGGCGGTGATGATCGTGAGGATCAGGCCCGCAACGGCGGCAATGCCGAAGAAGGACAGGGCGACGATGAGCACCGTTTTCGGGCGGGCCTTGCCGCTGCCGACGAGCCGGAACGGGCCGACGCGGTGCTCGTCTGTGCCACGGATGCCATCGGAATAGTCGTTCGCGTAGTTCACGCCGATCTGCAGGCTGACCGCGATGACGAGGCAGAGCAGCGCGCGCACCCAGTGGAACTCGCCCGGGTCGTTGGCGACAGCCGCCGCGCCGGTTCCCACGAGAACCGGCGAGATCGACATCGAGAGCGTGAAGACGCGGGCCCCTGCGATCCAGTCACCGAACGTCGCTGGACGCACCTGTTCGTAACGCTTCGCCGCGGGGTTTCCGCTTCTCCCGCGGCCCTTCGGTCGTGCGCCGCTCGGCGACTGTGGGGGCGTGAGTCTTTGCTGCTTAGCTGCCACCGGGCAACCTCCCTCTGTTCCGCGAGAAGCTTACCTTCGCTGGCGGGAGCGGCTGTTCTCTCAGAGCAAACAGAACTGGACTGGACAATTTCGTCGTGATTTCTTACCATTTTTTCAGAAGTTGAGTCACATCGGCTCAACTCCATAAACCCCAACACAGAAGCCACGAACAGAGAGGACACATCACATGGCACTGAACTTCGACCCGTTCCGCGAACTCGACCGTATGACAGACACTCTGCTCGGAGCACGTCAGGGTCCGCGCGTGATGCCGATGGACCTGTACCGCGAAGGCGACCACTACGTTCTCGCGGCAGATCTTCCCGGCATCGACCCGGGGTCCGTCGACATCGACGTGGATGGGCAGCTCCTGACGATCCGCGCGGAGCGCACCCTCGGGGCAGCTGAGGGAGCCAAGTGGATCGCCCGTGAGCGCCAGGCCGGTTCCTTCCTCCGTCAGCTGAACCTCGGCCAGGGAATCGACGTCGAGAAGATTGCCGCGAACTACACGAACGGCGTTCTCAGCGTCACGATCCCGGTCAGCGAGCGAGCGAAACCGCGCAAGATCGAGGTCGCGTCAGGCAACGAGCAGGAGAGCCTCACCGTGAAGGAAGGGCAAAAGTCCGTCGACGCCTGATTCGCGTATACGGAAGACGGCCGGGGCGCTTGCCCCGGCCGTCTTCGTATGCCCTCGGCTTAAATTTCACACGGAGTCCAGCGCGGAATCTTCGCCGTCGCCCGTCAGCTGAACCGCGACGATCGCCACGATCGCGAGGCGATCCGGCTTGCCAGACGGCAGGAGCGGGAGCTCATCGAGCCGGATGATGTGCGCCGGACGTGCCGGTTTCCCGAGGGACGCGGCGACAGCATCCGCTATCTCGGTCAGAGACGCATACCGCGCGCTCGTCACGACGACGGGCACCTGCCCCCACTCCGGGTGCTGAGTGCCGACGACAACGGACTCCGTCAGGTCGGGCAGGCCGCGGACCACACGCTCGACCCGGTCCAGCGAGACGTTGACGCCTCCGGAAATGATGACGTTGTCGGCGCGGCCGTGCACGCGCAGTACGCCGTTGTCGAACTCGCCGAGATCGCCCGTGCGATACCAGCGCAGCCCGTCGGCGACGGTGAACGTGCGAGCGGTGAGTTCATCGTCACCGAGGTACCCCTCGGCGAGCATCGGGCCGGCGAGTTCGATCTGCCCCTCGACGATTCGCACGTGGACGCCGGGCAGCGGAATTCCGTTGTAGACGCATCCGCCCGACGTTTCGCTCGACCCGTACGTGCGGAAGACGGGGAGTCCGAGCTGCTCGGTTCGCTGCAGCAGTTGCGGCGGTGTGGCCTGGCCACCGACGAGGATGCCGTCGAAGCGGCGCAGCGCCATCACGCCGGCCCTCGACTCGAGCAGCCGGGCCAGTTGGAGCGGCACGAGCGACGTGTAGTGCTGCTCACCGCTGAGGGAGCGGGATGCCTCGGCGAAGACGGCAGGATCGAACCGGCCGGGCGGAAGGACGACGGGAACCGTGCCTGCAGCGATCGACCGGGTGAGTACTTGAAGCCCGGCAACGTAGTGGGCGGGTAGGGCGAGCAGCCACTGACCCTGCCCCTCGAGGGCCGTCGCACTCGCGGACGCGCTCGCGAGAAGCGCGTCACAACTGAGAGCGACCCGCTTCGGGATGCCGGTGGAACCGGAGGTCTCGAGAACGACACAGACGGGCTGCGCGACGGTTTCCCCAGCACCGGCGACCTCTGGGATGCTGTCCGACTCGCTGTCGACGGGAGTGATCGCCGGCCCCGAACGGTCGAGCGCCCGGCGCAGCTCCACCATGAGATCGAGGGGCCTGGTCGCCGGCACCCGAACGAGCATCCGCGTCATGAACTCAGTGTAGGCACGGCCGGCTTTCCTGCCGTGCCCCCCAACCGCCGAGATCGCGCGTTCGAGAGACGCAAACTGCTCTCAAACCGACGCGTGAGGGCAGTGTGCGTCCCGCGAAGGCGTTCGGCTCAGAACTGCCACGGGTACGGCGACCAGTCGGGCTCCCGTTTCTCCAGGAACGAGTCCCGACCTTCGACGGCCTCATCGGTTCCGTATGCCAGTCGGGTGGCCTCGCCGGCGAAGACCTGCTGGCCCATGAGCCCGTCGTCGACGGCATTGAAGGCGTACTTCAGCATCCGGATGGCCGTCGGGGACTTGGTGAGGATGGTGCGGGCCCAGTCCAGTGCCGTCGACTCGAGTTCGGCATGCGGGACGACGGCGTTGACGGCGCCCATCTCGTATGCGCGCCTGGCGGAGTATTCCTCGGCAAGGAAGAAGACCTCACGGGCGAATTTCTGCCCGATCTGGCGGGCAAAGTACGCGCTGCCGTAACCGGCGTCGAAGGAGCCGACGTCGGCATCCGTCTGTTTGAATCTGCCGTGTTCCTCGCTCGCGATCGTGAGGTCGCAGACCACGTGCAGGGAGTGGCCGCCGCCAGCCGCCCAGCCAGGGACGACCGCGATGACGACCTTGGGCATGAAGCGAATGAGTCGCTGTACCTCGAGGATGTGGAGACGTCCGCTCCGAGCGGTGTCGACGCCCGAAGCCGAGTCGCTTTCGGAGTACTGGTACCCGTCGCGTCCGCGGATGCGCTGGTCGCCGCCGGAGCAGAACGCCCAGCCGCCGTCCTTCGGGCTTGGGCCGTTGCCGGTGAGCAGCACGACACCGATCCGCTGGTTCGTACGGGCGTCCTCGAGGGCGCGGTAAAGCTCGTCGACGGTGTGCGGGCGGAACGCGTTGCGGACCTCGGGCCGGTTGAAGGCAACCCGCGCGATCCTCCCCGTGAGGTCGTGGTGGTACGTGATGTCGGTCAGCGCGCCGAAACCGGCGACCTCTGCCCACTGGCTTTCGTCGAAAATCTCAGACACCGTCATGAATCCAGCCTAGAGCGCCGTGCGCACCCGTCCGCTCCTGGTTGTTGTTGTCCGCTCAACAGGCGAATGCGCACGGATGGAGCGGCCGACAGGCGTAAACGCGGCGTTTCGCCGGTCGTCACCTGTTGAGCGAGCACGACACGGCAGAATGGGATCATGCCTGAGACACCGTCGTTCGCCCGGCCCCTGCCGGACCTCGCTGAGCTGATCGCGTCGGCACGAGTCGTGACGTTGCCGCTCGCGACGCGGTTCCGCGGTATCGACGAACGCGAGGCGCTCCTCCTCGAGGGCGAGAACGGCTGGGCCGAGTTCTCCCCGTTCCTCGAGTACGACGACGCCGAAAGTGCGACCTGGTTGCGGGCTGCTGTCGAGTTCGCGTGGGGTGAGGTTCCTGCGGTGCTCCGCAGGAGCATCCCGGTCAATGCGACGGTTCCTGCCGTGCACGTGGACCGGGTCGCCGGCATCCTCAAGAGATTCGACGGATGCCGTACGGCCAAGATCAAGGTCGCGGAACGCGGGCAGACCCTCGTCGAGGACATCTCACGGGTCCGGCGTGTTCGAGATCTGATGGGCCCTGAAGGCCGGATCCGCGTCGACGCCAACGGCGGCTGGAACGTGGACGAGGCCGAGCACGCCATCCACGCCCTCGCCGAGTTCGACCTCGAGTACGTCGAGCAGCCGTGCGAGACCGTGCCCGAGCTCGTGGAGATCCGGCGCAGGACCAAGTACATGGGCGTTCCCATCGCCGCGGACGAGAGCGTCCGCAAGGAGGACGACCCGATCGCGGTCGCGCGGAGCGGGGCGGCAGACATCCTCGTGCTCAAGGCTCAGCCGCTCGGGGGCATCCGTCGAGCGCTCGACGTGATCGCCGAGGCCGGGCTTCCCGCCGTCGTGTCGAGTGCGCTCGACACCTCCGTCGGCCTGTCGATGGGGGCGTGGCTCGCTGCCGCCGTCCCCGAGCTCGACTACGACTGCGGGCTGGGCACCGCGTCACTCCTGTCGGCGGATGTCACGGACGATCCGCTGCACGCGGTGAACGGGTCGATCGATGTGCGGCGGGTCATCCCGTCGCCGCGCCTGCTGGACGGCTACGCGGCATCCGCTGAGCGTCGCGACTGGTGGCTGGACCGCCTGAAGCGCTGCTACGCGCTCCTCTGATCGCGAGTTGCCCACTTTCGTGGGTGCGGAGCGCCGTGCACCCGCGAAACCGGGCAAATCGCGGACCTGGGAGGGCTAGAGGCCCGAGTACGCGTGCAGGCCCTTGAAGAAGAGGTTCACGACCGAGAAGTTGAACATCACCGCGGCGAATCCGATGATCGCGAGCCAGGCGGACCGTGAGCCACGCCAGCCGCGAGTGGCCCGCGCGTGGATGTACCCGGCGTAGATCACCCAGATGATGAAGGTCCACACCTCTTTGGTGTCCCAGCCCCAATACCGGCCCCACGCGCGCTCGGCCCAGATCGCACCGGCGATGAGGGTGAACGTCCACAGGATGAAGCCGACGATGTTGGTGCGGTAGGCAAGGTTCTCGAGCCGCTGCGCCGTCGGCAGCGTGGCGAGGAACTTGAGTTTGAGCGTCTTCAGGTCGGCCCCGCCACTCTGGCGACGGTGCTGAACGAGCTGGAGAACGGACAGCGCGAAACCGAGGGCGAAGAACGCGGTCGCTGCAGACGCGACGAACACGTGGATGATCAGCCAGGCAGACTGCAACGCCGGCGGAAGCGGCACGACCTCGACGTAGAAGTTGACGGCGGCGATCCCGAGCAGAACAAGAACGAGCCCGGTGATGAACGTACCGAGAAAGCGCAGGTCGATCCGCAGGAGCACCACGAGGTACACGGCTGTGATGAGGACTGTTCCGGTCAGGCCGAACTCGTACATGTTCGCCCACGGCACCCGCTCGGCGGCGACGCCGCGGGTGATCACGGAGGTCAGGTGCAACAGGAAAGCAAGCACCGTCAGCGCGAGCGCGACCCGCAGAACGGGCGAGCGCCGGGCTTCGACCTGCGGGGCGTCGACGTCTGGCCTGGTGAGCGTGGCGACGGATGAATCGCCGGTTCGCGCGGCGACGGCCCCGGCAGCAGCTGACGCAGCGTTCCCGGATGCCATCCCGTCCGCCACGGCCGTGACGTCGGCTGAGCGACGGGCGAGGTCGAGCGAGAACGCGATGAAGGCGAGCGCGTACATCGCCATTGCCGACCAGAGGGAGAGCACTGACAGTTGGTTGAGATCCACGATCTAAGGGTACCTCTCGGTTGTGCGGCGAGATTCTGCGGATGCCGCCAGCGAACGACGGCGGCGGCGGATGAGCGCGTCGATCGCGCGCCAGCCCACGAACAGCAGGCCGAGTACCAGCGTTGCGACGATGATGAACGGCACGGCGGTGCCCTGACCGGATGCCGCGCGAAGCAGCATCCCGCCGGTTACGGTCACGACCCAGATCCAGACCCCCTGGCCGACGCTCACCGGACGGCGAAGCACCGCGACGACGAGCCAGGCGGCGGTGAGCGCTGCAGCGAACGGCCACCAGGCGATGAGCAGCCCGAGGATGCCGGGGGTCTCCTGGTGGGTTGCCCTGCCGACGATCACGAACAGCAGGGTGGCCGCAAGGTCGAAGCCGAACGCGCGTGCGCTGTAGCCCAACGAGGTACTCATCGGGGCAGGCCGAGAGCTGTCCCGTGCCGGTAGGCGAGGGCATCCACGGCTTCACCGAGTCCGGGGTCTTCACCACGGGCGAGCCCGGCGTATTCGACCCGGACCGTGCCGTCGGCATTGTCTGTCGCCTTGATCCACACCCGGCGGCGGGGAACGAACAGTGAGGTCAGCAGTCCACCGAGGATGAGGATGGCGAAGGTGAGCACCCAGCCCTGGGTCGGGTCGCGGTGTACGTCGAACGAAGCAAAGCGCGCGACGGAACCCGCGAAGTCGGCGGTCGTGACGGCATCCTCAGCGGGCGCCGCGGCATCCGGATTCGCGTTCTCGAAGGTGATCGTGCCGCGGCCACCGGGAAGATCCTGGCTCTGTCCCGGCATGAGCTCGATCGAGTCGACGCCGGTCTTGCCTCCGGTGAGCTGTGTCATGTCGTCGATGTCGAGCGAGTACACCGACTTTGGCGCACCGTCGTTGATACCGAGGTCGCCGGAGTACACGTTGAGGGTGAGGACGGGGAAGACGAGGTCGGGATACGTGGAGGTGTACGCACCGGTCTCGAGTTCGTAAGCGGTCGGGTACAGGAACCCGATCATGCCGAGCTGTTCCTCGAGGCCGTCTGGAACCTTGATCACTCCGAGCGAGGTGAGGTTGCCGTCCTGGGGAAGGAAGGGCACCGAGTCCGTCCACACGATGGTGCCATCCGGGTCCCGCACGGTGATTTTGGGGGCGTACCCGTTGCCGAGCAGGTAGACGTCCGTCCCCTCGAAGCGGAGCGGATCGTTGACCTTGACGGCGCGTTCCTCGGTGTCGCCGTTCGGCAGCCGGGTGGTGACGTTCGCCGTGAAGTCGATCGGCTGGCCGTACGCGTCGAGGTTCTCCTTCTCGTACGTCACATCGAACTTGTCGAGGGTGAGCGCGTACGGAGCGAGGTCGTCTGGGTTGTAGAAACGGCCGGGGTTGAACGAGTTGTAGTCGAGAAGGGTGTTGACGAAGGTCTGGCCCTCGACCACGACGCGTTGCCCGGCGTACCCGAGCCCGCCACCGACCGCGACGGTGACGAGCATCCCGACGAGGGCGGAGTGGAAGACGAGGTTGCCGGTCTCGCGCAGGTAGCCGCGTTCGGCCGAGACGGACACGTCACCGTTCTTGCCCTGGTACAGCTCGGTCCGGTAACCCGACTTCTTGAGCAGGGTGTGCGCGGATTCGATCGCCGCTCCGGCATCGCCGCCTTCAAGGGTGACATCGGTGTGCGCCGCCAGTCGCTCCAGTCGTGCCGGCGTGCGCGGCGGCTTCGAACGCATCGCCTGGAAGTGGTGCTTCGTTCGCGGGACGACACAGCCGATGAGAGACACGAACAACAGCAGGTAGATGCTCGAGAACCAGACGGAACCGTACACGTCGAACATCTGGATGTTGTCGAGGATCGGCGCGAGGTCGGGGTTGTCTGTGAAGTACTGGATGACACCGTTGGGGTCCGAGCTGCGTTGCGGAACAAGCGAACCGGGAACAGCGGCGATCGCGAGCAGCAGGAGCAGCAGCAGCGCCGTGCGCATGCTCGTCAGCTGCCGCCAGATGAAGCGAAGGGTGCCGACGAAGCCCAGCTTGGGCTGCATGATGTCGTTCGATGGACCGTCGGCGCGCTGGGGAGCGCCCGCGTCAACGTAATCAGATGGTCGTGACATAACCGTCTATCAATACTCCGACTCGTGACATGAGGACTCCCCACAGGCCGGACACCATGAGCACACCGATGAGGATGAGCAGGATGCCGCCTGCGACGTTGATCGCGCGGATATGCCGTTTCAGGAATGCAACCGATCCGGTGACCCAGTTGAGTCCTGCGGCGACGAGGAGGAACGGAATCCCGAGGCCGAGGCAGTAGACGAGGCCGAGGAGCGCACCGCGCCCTGTCGACCCCGAGTTGAGGCTGAGCGCCTGGATCGCGATGAGGGTGGGACCGAGGCACGGCGCCCAGCCGATCGCGAAGACGACGCCGAGGAGTGGGGCACCGGCGAGCCCCGTCACCGGACGGAACGAGGACTTCACCGTGCGCTGCAGGAACGAGAACTGGCCGACGAAGACAAGTCCCATCACGATGACGACGACGCCGAGAACGCGAGTGATGACATCCTGCCACTGAACCACGAAGGCGCCGATCGTGCCGGCGAAGGCACCGATGAGAACGAAGACGATGCTGAAGCCGAGCACGAACAGCAGCGCTCCGAGCATCACCCGGGAGCGGGCTGGAGCCTGCTTGGTGCGTGGGCCGTTCGACATGCCGCTGACGTAACCGAGGTAGCCGGGGACGAGGGGCAGAACGCACGGCGACGCGAACGACACCAGACCGGCGAGCAGGGCTATGGGGACGGCCGCGATGAGCTGGCCGTTGAGGACGATCTCACCCGGGTTCATGTCTGCGCTACTCCGCGATCGCGTCGCTGATGAGCGTGCGGAGAATGGAAGCGTCCTTGAGCTGGCCGAGGATGCGGGCCGAGACACGGCCTTCCTTGTCGAGCACGATCGTCGTGGGCACTGCCTTCGGCGGGACGGTTCCGGTGAATGCGAGCTTCACTGCGCCGTCCTGGACGTCGAGGATCGAGGGGTAGGTGATGCCGTAGCTCTCGTTGAAGGACAGGGCGGTGTCGGCCTGGTCATAGACGTTGACGCCGATGAACTGGGCACCCTTGCCGTCGAATTCCGCACTGAGTTCCTGCAGGTCGGGTGCTTCGGCACGGCAGGGAGCACACGCGGCGTACCAGAAGTTGACGACGAGAACGTCTCCGGCGAAGTCGGCGGAGGAGATCTCCTCACCGGTCTCGATCTCACCGGAGAAGCTGATGGATTCGCCACGCTCCCCCTCCGGAATCTCGGTGACCGACCCGTCGCCGGCGATGTAACCCTTGTTGCTGCCCTCTTTGTATTGATCGGCAAGCGGGTCGCTGGAGCAGCCGGCAAGAAGGAGGGTGGCGGCGACAGCGATCGCGACCGCGCGCATCCGTCGTCTCATACCGCTCCCACGTCCGTTGCGTCCTCGGCGAGCGAGGCGGCCGGGTCGGTGTAACCGACCTCGACGAAGACCCCGTCGCGGTGCTCGAACGTCGTGATGCTCGACAGGGCGCACCGGCGCTGGCGCGGGTCGTGCGGGAGTTTGCCGTCGCCGAGCGCTGAGTGGACCATCCAGATCGGAAGCTGGTGGCTGACCAGGACGACGTCACCAGACGGCGTCGACTCCCAGGCGTCGCGAACAGCGTCGAGCATGCGAGCGACGATCGACACGTACGGCTCGCCCCACGTTGGCTTGCTCGGGTTCCGCAGCGCGAACCAGTTGGCGGGGTTCCGCAGGGCGAGCCGCATGACGGTGCCCTCGAAGTGGTTGGTGGGTTCGATGATCCGCTCATCGGTTTCGATGCCGAGCTCGAAACGATCGGCGATCGGCGCAGCCGATTCCTGTGCCCGCTGGAGGGGGGATGCCACGAGTCGCGTGATCTCGCGGTCGCGCGCGGCGAGATCATCGGCAGCGGCCGCCGCCATCCGTTCACCGAGTTCGGACAGGCGGTACCCGGGAAGGCGCCCGTAGAGGACGCGGAGGGGATTATGCACCTCGCCGTGACGGACGAGATGGATCTGGCTGGCTACCACACCTCCCAGTCTACGTTTCGTAGAACTTGGAAAGTACCGTGAGCGCTGCCGCCGGACAGAAGCAGGAATCCGCGCGAGTTGACGGCTCGCGTAAGCTTGACCCCCGTGACTACACGCGCATTGATCAAGAACCTGGCCGACCTCCCCGAGGGCCCCGTCTCCGTCTCCGGTTGGGTCGAGACCGTCCGCGACCAGAAGAAGGTGCAGTTCATCGTTCTCCGCGATGAGTCCGGCGCCGCCCAGCTGGTCAATCCGGCCGTTCGCGAACTGAACGACGAGGACGACGCATCCGCATCGAAGCTCGCCATCACCGAGACGATCTCTGCGCTGGCTCACGGCTCGTTCATCACCGTCACCGGCACGCTCAAGCACGACGAGCGGGTCAAGCTCGGCGGGCTCGAGATCAAGCTCGACACCCTCGACGTCGTCGGAGAGGCACTGCCCGACACCCCCATCGCCGCGGACTCGAGCCTCGACAAGCGCATGGACTGGCGCTTCCTCGACCTGCGCAACCCGAAGCAGAACCTCATCTTCCGCATCCAGACCACGTTCGAGCACGCACTCCGCACCTACTGGATGGACAACGACTTCATCGAGCTGCACACGCCGAAGCTCATGGCGTCGGCGAGCGAGTCACGCGCAGAGCTGTTCGAGGTCGAGTACTTCGACACCAAGGCGTACCTCGCGCAGAGCCCCCAGTTCTTCAAGCAGATGGCCCAGTCGGCCGGCTTCGGAAAGATCTTCGAGGTCGGACCGGCGTTCCGCGCCGACCCGTCGTTCACCTCGCGCCACGCCACCGAGTTCACCTCGATCGACTCCGAGATCAGCTGGATCGACTCGCACGACGACGTCATGCAGTTGCACGAGGACCTCATCGTCGCCGGCTTCAGTGCGGTCAAGGAGAAGCACGGCGACGAGATCAAGGCACTCTTCGACATCGAGGTCATCGTTCCGACGACCCCGTTCCCGCGGATCCCGCTCGCCGAGGCGAAGCGCATCGTCGCCGAGCGCGGCTACGAGGTTCCGCGTGCAGACGACGACATGGATCCAGAGGGCGAGCGCCAGATCGCGGCGTACGTCGCCGAGACGTTCGGGCACGAATTCGTGTTTCTCACGGACTACGCGTCCAGCATCCGCCCGTTCTATCACATGCGTCACGACGGCGACGCGTCGATCACCAAGAGCTACGACCTCATCTTCAACGGTGTCGAAATCTCGACCGGCGCCCAGCGTGAGCACCGCATCGACGTGCTCATCGCGCAGGCGAAGGAGAAGGGTCTCGAGCCCGAGGAACTGGAGTTTTACCTCGACTTCTTCCGCTACGGCGTTCCCCCGCACGGCGGCTTCGGCATGGGGCTCGCCCGCGTGCTGATGCTCATGCTGCACGAGACGTCGATCCGCGAGGTCACGTACCTGTTCCGCGGACCGACGCGCCTGCTCCCGTAGGTCGTTCGACGACCTCAGCAACGCGCCAATTCACGTGGTGCGGTCGGATTCACCCGTTAGGACGGGTGTATCCGACCGGAACGAGTGAAAACGCGGATGCGACGCGCGTCAGACCTCGAAGTCGACGGCGACGCGGTCTGCACGGACCTCGCCGATGTACTTGCCGACTCGCTGGTGTTCCGGGTGCACCGAGTACCGCTCGAGCGCGTCGGCATCGTCGAAGTCAGCGACGAGCACGACGTCCCAGTTGGCCTCCGGGAACAGCACGTTGCTTCCCACCTCGAGCGCGCGGATCTCGGGGATGAGTGCCGGGAGCTCGTTCATCTGACGGGTGATCTCGGCGGCGTGCTCCGCCTTGGTGGCGGCATCCGTCGCGGCGAGTTTCCAGCAGACGATGTGGCGGATCATGTGAGCTCCAGGAGTGCGGTGGTCAGGCGGACCGGGTCGATCCGCCAGTAGTTGTGGACCCGCCCGTTGATGAGCAGCACGGGGATCTCCTCGACGTACTTCGCCGACAGCGCCGGATCGTCAAGGATCGAGACCTCGTCGAGGGTGATCGACGGGGCATCCGTTCTCGTCGACAGGTCGTCGATCACACCGGTGACGACCGTGCGTGCGTCATCACAGAGATGACAGCCCGGTTTGCCGATGAGGGTGAGGGATGCCGTTGCCACCGTTCCAGCCTAATTGGCGAACTGCGCCACGATGGAGTCGGTGACGCGGTGCCAGTGACCGAGCATCATGCGCCGTTCGTCGCGGTCGGCGAGGTCACCGTGGTGGACGTGGACGGTCGTGGCCTCTCCGGCCTTCGTGAGGGTCAACGTCAGGATCGTCTCGTGCGGCCAGTCTTCCGGGTGCCAGGTGAGCTTGACGAGTTTTTTCTCTTCGTAGCCGCGGATCACCCCGCGCACACCGTCGTCCGTGCGGAAGCGCATGCCCTTCTTCGACGGAAGCTCTGCGATCTCACCCAGCCACATCGGCAGGCCGGGGCCGGTGAGGTAGGACCAGACCTCCGGAACGGCGGCCGCGACAGTCTTGCGAACCCCGACGTCCCAGCCGGCGTCCTTGGTCGTGCCGGTGGTGTTCTTCGATTCGCTCATATACCCGAGCTTACGCGCCGGCGCCCCACTGATCGGGGCGCCCACCCGACGGGCGCATCGGGACCCCATCCGGTAACCTCGAACTCACCGAACCCGAGGACCCCATGAGAGCACTGCACGCGCACCTGGTCTTGCTGCTGACCGCGTCGTTCCTCGTGCTCGCGGTCGCACAGGGTGAGCCCTCCACCGTGCTCGTTGCCGGAGTCGCCGTCCTGGCGGCATCCGCTCTCCTCGGTGCCCGGTACCTCGCGGTCATCATCATCGCCCTGAGGCTCATGGTGGGCTCGCGGTCACGCGAGCACCGGGAGTCCCTCACGCGGATTCCGGCACCCAGCCACCCGAACACCGCGGGGCGACCTCAACCGCGAGCACCAGGGCTGTCAGAGGCGGTCGCGTAACCCTCCGGTAAGCGGAGAGTCGCGACCATTCGTCGCGACCTTCTCCTCTGACCGTTAGGACTTTCCTGTGGACATCTATTCGTTCGCGCCCATCGCGATCGTGCTCGACTTCGCCTACTCCCTCGTCTCCGGCCTGGCCGGACTGCTCGCGCCCGTCGCGGGCTCGCTCGCCACCGCGGCAGCGATCATCGCGATCACCATGATCGTGCGCACCGCCCTCATCCCCGTCGGCCGCTCCCAGGTGCGCGCCGAGTTCACGCGCCGAAGGCTCGCGCCCAAACTTCAGGAGCTACAGCGCCGGTACAAGAAGACTCCCGAGCTGCTCCAGAAGAAGACGATGGAGCTCTACGCCGCCGAGAAAGCGTCACCGCTCGCCGGATGCCTCCCCACACTCCTGCAGGCACCGGTGATCTCGACCGTGTACGGACTGTTCATCCTGCAGGGGATCAACGGGCATCCGAACGAGTTGCTCACCGAGGAGGTTCTCGGTGTCGCGCTCGGGATGCCGCTCGTCGGCTTCCTCGGATCGGGAGCGGTGTGGCCGGGCGTCCTCGTCTACGCCGGGCTGCTCGCGATCATCGCCTCGGTCGCCTGGCTCTCACGGCGGGCGGCGTTGAGAAACGCGCCGGTCACACCGGACTCCGTGCCGCCTGCCATGCAGAACCTGGCCGGCACGCTCAGCTGGATGCCGTTCATCACCGTGGTCTTCGCGGCCGTCGTGCCGCTCGCCGCGACGATCTACCTCGCGGTGACGACGACGTGGACGCTCGCAGAACGCGCCGTGCTGAGGCGGCGGTACGAGGCGATGGAGTCGAAGTAACTCGCGGCCCTTCGGTGATCGAGCTGCTCGGTCACCGAAGGCTGCTGCCGCCCTTGCACGCCAAAAAGCGCCAGCCCACAGGGGTCTGACGCTTCACTGGTGCGTTGCTTGTTACTTCTTGTTGCGACGCTGGTGACGAGTCTTACGAAGCAACTTGCGGTGCTTCTTCTTCGCCATACGCTTGCGGCGCTTCTTGATTACAGAACCCACTACTTACCTCACAAAGTTGGCGGTGGCCGCGGATGCCACGGCCGGCAGAAAAAAATGCCTCGGGACAGTCTAGCTGATCCGCGAGGCGCAAGCTCCCACGCCGACGTCGGGTGTGACTCGGCGCGGTCCGACACGCCGAATCGGGGACGGTGTTGCCTCTACTTGCCGAGCTTCTTGCTGACAGCCTGAACGGCGGACGACACACGGTGCGTCGTATCCGCGACCGCGTGCCCGATGGCATCCGCCATTGTCTTGGCCTGGTCGGTGAGGGCGTGTTGGCCAAGCCCGACCGCCTCGGCGATGTCGAAATCGACGCTGAGGAACGGGATGAGCCAGTCCTCGACCGTCTCGAGTGGTGAGTATTCGAGCCGGTAGTAGCGGTGCTGTCCCTCTTCGCGCACGGCGACGAGGCCGGCCTCGCGGAGCACCTTCAGGTGCTTCGACACGGTGGGCTGACTCAGTCCGAGCGCGGTCACGATCTCGGAGACGCTCGTCCCCCCGTGCGAGATGGCCGAATCGCTCTCGTACCGGTCGAGGAGGATCTGCAGGATGTCACGCCGGGTGGCGTCCGCAATCACGTCAAAAATGTCAGCCATCCCCCAAGGCTAGTGACTCTCAGCACGGAGTACCATGACATCGGTCCCAACTGAGCCAAGAACGGGGGAACCGTGACGGGCAGTACCACCGAGGGTCGACCTCACATCCTGGTTCTCACAGGATTCGCTCGACTCCGCGAGATGATCGACGACTTCACCGGCCGATCACCATCGCGCTTCGCACTCCTCATCTTCTCGGCGCTGATCCTGCTGTTCACGCTGCTGTTCTCGTTGCCGATCGCCTCCTCGTCCGGCACATCGACTCCCCTCGCCGATGCGTTCTTCACCGCTGTGTCCGTCATCTGCGTGACCGGGCTCTCGACGGTCGACATGGCGACCCACTGGTCGATCGTCGGTCACATCCTCGTCTACATCGGCGTGCAGATCGGCGCCGTCGGTGTCCTGACGCTCGCGTCGATCCTCGGCATGGTGATCTCTCGCCGCCTCGGATTGCGCGCAAAGCTCATGGCGGCGAGCGACTCGAACCCGATGCGTGGTCACCGTGGTCCGGTCGCTGAGGGCCAGGCGGTGCGCCTCGGCGAGATCGGCAGCCTCCTCGCGACGGTGGCGCTCAGCCTCGTCGTGATCGAGGTGGCCATCGCCATCCTCCTCTTCCCTCGGATGATCATCGACGGCGTGCCGCTCGGGGATGCCATCTGGCACAGCTTCTATTACTCGGCCATGGCGTTCACCAACACCGGGTTCACCCCGAACGCCGAGGGCCTCGGCACCTTCGCGAACGACTACTGGTTCCTGTCGACGCTCATGCTCGGAGTGTTCCTCGGGGCGCTCGGGTTCCCCGTGATCTATGCGCTCAAGCGCCACCTGTTCCGCACCAGGTTCTGGTCGCTGCACGTCAAGCTCACCCTCGTCACCACACTCATCCTGCTGTTCCTCGGGGCGGGCGCATTCGCCCTCCTCGAGTACGACAACGCGAAAACGTTCGGCTCCCTGAACGCGAGCGACACGGTTTTCCAGTCGATCTTCCTGTCGATGATGACGAGGTCGGGTGGCTTCGCGTCGATCGAGATCGCGGACCTCAACGGCTCCAGCCTGCTCGTCGCCGACATGCTCATGTTCATCGGCGGCGGTTCGGCGTCGACCGGCGGCGGTATCAAGGTGACGACGCTGGCCGTCATCTTCCTCGCGGCCCTCGCCGAGGCGAAGGGCAGCCCGGACATGGAAGCGTTCGGACGCCGGATTCCGCCGGACGTGCTCCGCGTCGCGCTGAGCGTCGTGCTCTGGGGTGCCACCATCGTCGCGCTGTCGTGCATCATCCTGCTTCAGATGACCAAGGCGCCGCTCGACCACGTCCTGTTCGACGTGATCTCGGCGTTCGGCACCGTCGGCCTGTCGACCGGCCTCACCGGTGAACTGGACAATCCCGCGAAGTATGTCCTCGCCATGACCATGTTCCTCGGCCGAGTTGGTACAGTGACACTCGCCGCGGCCGTCGCCGCCTCCACAACTACGAGGCTCTACCGCAGACCCGAAGAAAGGCCCATCGTTGGTTGACCGTATCAAGCACGATGCCCCTGTGCTCATCATCGGTCTCGGCCGGTTCGGCGCCGCGTGCGCCGGCGAGCTGGACCGCCTCGACCGTGAGGTCCTCGCGATCGACGCCGGAGCTGAGCTCGTGCAGAAGTGGTCCGAACGGATCACCCACACTGTGCAGGCAGACGCCCGCAACATCGAGGCGCTGAAACAGATCGGCGCCCAAGACTTCTCGATCGCCGTCGTCGCCGTCGGTTCCTCGATCGAGGCGAGCGTACTCATCACCGCGAACCTCGTCGACCTCAAGATTCCGCAGATCTGGGCGAAGGCAGTGTCACAGTCGCACGGCAAGATCCTTGCCCGCGTCGGCGCAAACCACGTCATCTATCCCGAGGCCGAGGCCGGCGAGCGAGTCGCCCACCTCGTCAGCGGACGGATGCTCGACTTCATCCAGTTCGACGACGACTTCGCCCTCGTCAAGATGTACCCGCCGAAGCCGATCCGCGGCCTGCCGCTGGGCCAGAGCGGTGTGCGCTCGAAGTACCGCATCACCGTCGTGGGCGTGAAGTCGCCCGGCAAGCCGTTCACCTACGCCACGGCCGAGACCGTCGTCACCGACCACGACCTCATCATCGTGTCCGGTACGACGGCTGACATCGAGAAGTTCGCGTCACTCACGAACTAACCCGAGCGCATGATCATCCACTGCGGACGGATTCACCCGGCACGCCGGATGCTTTCGACCGGAACGGATGACAACGCGGATGCCGTCGGCACCGTCGAGCGCACGAGCCCGGTCACGAACCGGCGGCGAGTTCCTTCGCCCGCGCGAGCGCGGCATCCGTCGCTTCGTCGAACGTGCGCTTGAGGTTCGCGTTCTGCAGCACGGCGACGGCCCGCTCGGTGGTTCCCTTGGGGCTCGTGACCTGGATCCGAAGCTCCTCCGGGGACCTGTCGGACTGGGCGAGGAGTTCGGCTGCGCCACGGAAGGTGCCGTTCACGAGAATCGCTGCCTGCTCGGGTGTGAAACCCTTGCTGATCGCGGTCTTCGTGAGTTCCTCGATCAGGAGGAAGACGTAGGCGGGGCCCGAACCGGAGATGGTGCTGAGCGCGTCCAGTTGAGGCTCCGGCACCTCGATGACCGTTCCAACCGTCTCGAACACGGCGCGCCCGACGGCGAGGTCGTCATCGCTCGAGCGGGTGCCAGCTGACAGCCCGGTGACGCCCCGCCCAACGACGGATGGCGTGTTGGGCATGGAGCGCAGAACGGCAATCGTGTCGGGCAGCAGGGCCTCGAACGTGGCGACGGTCACGCCGGCGGCGACGCTGATCACGATCGTGTCCGGCTCGAGGGCGTCGGCGATCTCGCGCAGCAGCTCGGGAACGATCGCGGGTTTCACTGCCACGAGAACGACGCGCGCTCCGGCGACAGCGTTGCGGTTGGCATCCGGGTCGTCCTCGACGGCGATCGACGTGACCCCGGGGAGTTTCGCGAGTTCAGCGGCCTTCGCGCGGGTGCGGTTCGTCACCCGGATGCCGCCGGTCACCTCGACGCCCGGCTGAAGCAGCCCGGAGAGGATCGCCGACCCCATCGAGCCGGTACCGAGAATCGCAATGCTGGGGATCGTTCGAACGTCGCTCACCCCGCCAGTGTATTGCTCAGCCGCTGGCAGCCAGTCGGACGGTCCGGGTGGATTCGCGCTCGATCAGGTGCGGCGACTCGCTCACCCGGCTGGCATCCGGCTTGCCGTCGAGCACGTCGAGGAGCACGTGCGCCGTCTGCGCGCCGTAGTCGACCCGGTCATGCATCAGGGCGGACAGCGGAGGAGATGCGAGCTGGCAATGAACTGAATCGTCCCACGCGAAGATCGCGACGTCCTCGGGAACCCGGAGCCCGGCCTGATGCACGACATCGAGCCCGGCGAGCGCCATGACGTCGTTGTCGTAGATCAGCGCGGTCGGGCTGGGCTCCTCACCCAGCAGGACGGTGGTCGCCGCCGCGCCGGCCTCCGCCGTGTAGTCCGCTTCGACCACCCGGGTGTCCACGCCGAGTCGCACACCGGCGTCGACGAAGGCGTCGTCACGCACGATGGTGTGCAGCAGCCCCCTCGGCCCCGCGATCCGGCCGATCCGCCGATGCCCGGCCGCAGCCAGAAAATCCATCGCCTCGCGCATGGTGGAAGCGTTGTCTGTGGACATCGTCGCGAAGTCAGGGGCGAGAAGCGGCGACGCCATGATGACCGCAGGCATCCCCAGTTCGCGCAACAGCTCAAGCCGACGATCCTCCGGAGCAAGATCGGAGACGATGACGCCGGCGACCTGGCCCGTCTCGTGCCACCGGCGCAGGGTCGCCATCTCGTCATCGAGGTCGACGACGACCTTCAGCAGGAGGGTCATGCCACGCTCGGCGAGCACGTCCTCCGCCCCCCGGAGGAACTGCATCCAGAACGGCTCGAGGGGGACGCGACGTCGGGGCTGGTGCAGGCACAGCCCTACCGACGCCGGAGCGACTCGCTCACCTGGTGACGAGATCATTGACTGAACATAACATCGGGAAGACGGTCGGAAGCGACTCTGGCAGGTCCCCAGTAATGGTGAACACGGCCGTCGCTCCAGCCGGAAGCGTGACGAGACCGCGGTCGACGGATGCCGCCGGATGCAACCGATCGACCTGAAGGACGATGTCCTTGACGAGGGACGTCGCGCGAAGGGTGAGAGCCGCTCCCCCGTCGAACCGCTCGACAGAGACGTCGAGAGCGGATGCCGTCGGCACGAGTGCGAGTTCGGGGTCTTCAACGAAGTACCAGAACGCGCTGTCGACGCCGTCCGCGCTTGCCTCGACGAATTCAGCCGTGGCATCCTTCACCGCGAGCACACACGCGTCGAGCGGGAGCAGCATGATCCCGCGCGGCTCGACATCGATGTCGACGAAGTGCCCGGCGATAGCGGTGCCGTCAAGCGCGAGCCTGGAGATGCTCACCGTCGCCGTCCATCGTTCCGCTGAGTCGTTGTGGGCGACGAGGACGGGAACGCCGTCCCGTGGCTGAATGGTCAGCAGCCGGTCGGCGTAGGCGTGCCTGAGCGCATGCCACAGCGGCTTGCGGTGTCCGGCGTAGTCGACAGCCGCCCAGGAGATCACAGGCCAGTCGTCGTTGAGCTGCCAGATGATCGAACCCGTGTTGAGCGGCCACAGCGACCGGAAGTGCTCGATCCCGTACCGGAGGGCGCGGGCCTGATTGAGCTGCGTCGCCCAGTGCCACTCCTCGATCGAGCGGGGCGCCGGCAGGTGATCGCCGAGCCCTCGCTCGAGCTTGAGATTGCCCTGATCCGCTTTCTGGTGCACGAGCATTTCGGTCCCGTACGGGTCGAGTGGTTCATCGTGAACGGATGCCGTCAGTGTCGACCAGGCGGGAGGGCCCTGGAACCCGAATTCACTCGCGAATCGCGGCTGATACTCGCCGTAACTCGTGTAGTCCTTCGAATTCCAGACATCCCAGATGTGCATCGTGCCGTTGCGGGGGTCATTGGGGTGGGCGTACCGGGTGAAGGAGAAGGGGCTACCCGGCGAGTACGGCGTCGCCGGGTCCAGTTCGGCGACGAGGGCGGGGAACAGGTCGAAGTAGTAGCCCTCCCCCCAGGTCAGGTCGCCGAGTTTCCGGCGCCAGTCCCACTCCAGGTAGCCCCAGATGTTCTCGTTGCACCCGTTCCAGAGGGCAAGGCTGGGGTGGGCCGAGAGGCGGGTGATCGCCTCCCGCGCTTCGGCTTCGACTTCGCTGTACAGCGGGTCTTCTTCGGCATACGCACCGCAGGCGAAGAGGAAGTCCTGCCACACGAGGACACCGAGCTCATCGCAGGCGTCGTAGAAATCGTCGGACTCGTACATGCCGCCGCCCCACACCCGCAGCATGTTCATGTTCGCGTCGACGGCATCGGTGATCCGGGTGCGGTACCGCTCCCCGGTGATGCGCGTGACGAACGCGTCGTCCGGGATCCAGTTCGCCCCGCGGATGCCGATCAGCTGTCCGTTCACGAAGAAGGAGAACGGCGCACCGTGCTCGTCAGGAGCGGTATCCAGGGTGACGGTGCGGAATCCGATCCGTCCGCCCCATGCACTGTCACCCGCGGTGACCGCGACATCGTAGAGCGGCTGCTCGCCGTACCCACGCGGCCACCAGAGCTCGACCGTTCCTGCGTCGACGCGCACCGCGGCATCCGTCTGTCCCGGTTTCACATGGATCGTCCCGGTCTGTCCGTTCACCGTCACTGCGAGGTCGGTAGCGGATGCACCGGCGGCCCATTCGAGGTCGACGGCGGCGGCGACGGTTCCTGCCGTTCCGTCGATCTCCGTGAGCGGACGGACGGATGCGATCCGGACGCCTGACCAGGATTCGATGCCGATCGATTTCCAGATACCCGAACTCGAGACATCGATGCCCCAGTCCCAGCCGAAGTTGGACGCGACCTTGCGGATCGCGTTGAACGGGTGGTGCATCACCGTGGGGCGCGCGCCGAGAATGGCCTCCTGCTCCCGCGCGAACTCGATCGGGGAGCGGAACTCGACGACGAGTTCGTTCGGACCATCGACGAGGAGTGAGCCGACGTCGAACCGATAGCTGCGGTGCTGGTTCCTGGTGCTGGCGACCTCGACACCGTTGAGGGTGATCGTTGCGGCGGTATCGAGTCCGTCGGCGACGAGGTCGTGGCGGTCGGAGTCGTCGCCAACCCAGTCAAAGGTCGTGCTGTACTGCCAGTCGCAGTAGCCGATCCAGGCCTGAGTCGTTTCGTTTGCACCGTCGAACGGGTCATCGATGAGCCCGGCGGCGAGCAGGTCGAGCTGCACCTCGCCCGGGACCGTTGCCGGCACGTCACTCCCCGCAATCGATTCGTCGACCGGGCCGGCCGTCGCACGGAGAATCCACGCTGAGCCGTCTGCTGTGGTGAGGGGTCGGAACGTCACGCTGGTCTCTTTTCTGCACTCTGAAAAACGCGGATGCTGCGATGCGCCGGATCTGATCCAATCACTTCTGGCTCTTTCCCTCACGTCGCTGTCATGGTAGAAACTATCTTAGGCGAGTTAATAAAGCCGGGCACAAAAGTGTTCCGGTCGCCCGTTCCACAAGGATGTTGGAGTCAATGACGATTTTCGAGAACCCCTCCCTGCAGCTCTACACACTGCGCGATGCACTGGCGACGGACTTCGACGGCACGATGGATCGCGTTGCAGCGATCGGTTACCGCCAGGTGGAGCCATACCGATTCGTCACCTCCGTCGATGAGCTTGAACGGACGCTTGCCTCGACGGGGCTGGTCGCACCGTCGGCTCACGTCGGACTTCTCTCCATCGACGACCAGCGTCCGGTGTTCGAAGCTGGCGTTCGGCTCGGCATCGGTATCGTCATCGATCCGCACGTCGATCGTTCCCTGTGGACCACAGCGGACGACATCGCCGCCACCGCTGACAAGCTCAACCGTGCAGCGCAGGTGGGTGCCGAATTCGGCGTCACTGTCGGCTACCACAACCACCATTTCGAACTTGAGAACCGCATCGACGGGCGCTTCGCACTCGACGTGCTGGTCGACGCGCTGGACCCGGCAGTCGTGCTCGAGATCGACACCTATTGGGCGCAGGTCGGCGGCGCGGACCCGGTGGAACTGCTGACGCGTCTCGGTGAGCGCGTCGTCGCGATCCACATCAAGGATGGCGACGGAAGCCTCGACATCACGAAGCAGGTCGCGGTCGGCGCAGGCTCACTGCCCATCGAGAGGATCATCGCCGCTGCTCCGCCTTCGGCCATCGGCGTTGTCGAGCTCGACGGGTTCGACGGCGACGAGTTCGACGCTGTCACCGACAGCTTCGCGTACCTCACCGGATCGGCTTCAGCATGAGTGGCTCGGGTCCCGTCGGCATCGGCATCATCGGTGCCGGCGTCATCAGCGAAACCTACCTCGAGAACCTGCAGTCGTTCCCCGACGTGAAAGTGCACGTCATCGGCGATCTCTTTGAAGAGCTCGCGGCAAAGCGTGCCGCCCAGTTCGGGATCGAGTCGAGCGGTGGCGTCGAGACCGTCCTCGCGCACCCCGACGTCGAGATCGTGGTCAACCTGACAATTCCGACAGCGCATGTGCCCGTGGCATTGCAGGCGATCGCTGCCGGAAAACACGTCATCGGCGAGAAGCCGTTCTCGCTCGATCGCGCCAGTGGCCTGGATCTCCTGGCACAGGCAGCGGATGCCGGCCTCCGTGTCGGCTGCGCACCGGACACGTTCCTCGGCGCTGGACTGCAGGCAGCATTGCGCGCCATTCGCCGGGGCGATATCGGCATCCCGTTGACCGCTCTGACACTGATGCAATCCCCCGGACCGGAGTCGTGGCATCCGAACCCCGCTTTTCTGTTCCAGGAGGGTGCCGGCCCGCTGTTCGACATCGGCCCGTATTACCTGACTACCCTTGTGCAGGCCTTCGGGTCTGTCCTGCGCGTAGCCGCATCCGGCTCGACGGCGCACCCGAAACGCGTCATCGGTTCGGGCCCCAAGGCAGGCGAGGAGTTCGACGTCACCGTGCCATCGCACGTCGGCGCTCTCCTGCAGTTCTCTGAGGGCGCGACGTCTCAAAGTGTGTGGAGTTTCGACTCCGCGATCCGCAGGCAGGGCTTCGTCGAGATCGCGGGAACCGAGGGCACACTTGTCCTCCCTGACCCCAATAATTTCGACGGCGACGTTGTCATTCACCGTCGCGGTTCCGACGGTCCCGAAGTTCTCGAGTCGACCGTCGCCAGCTCCACTCGAGGTACCGGTGTGCTCGACCTCGCCAGGGCAATCCGCGAAGACCGCCCACACCGGGCATCCGGCGAGCTTGCCTACCACGTCGTCGACACCATGGTCTCGGTCAGCGAGTCGATCACGACGGGAGAGTTCGTCTCGGTGGGAAGTACCGCACCGGTGGTGCCTCCGCTCCCAGAGGGCTGGGACCCACACGAGTCCACTCTCTGACCAGGAGACGGGACTCGCCGCTCAGTGCGCCTCGCGGCGCGATCGATCAGAACACCTCACATTCAGCCACGCACCACCAACCCAAAGAAGGGCATCACCATGTCTCACGCAATGAAGCGGAAGAGGGCGACTGTCGCGGGCGTCATGCTCGCCTCCGCGCTGACCCTGACCGCCTGTACAGCGCCAACCGGCGACGCAAACGGAGGGGACAGCTCCGGGAAGTCCGAAGTCGTCGTTTACACCGGGGTCACCGGTGACTTCGCGGAAAACTTCAACCCGTTCATCGAGGGAAACCTGCAGTCGACGCGCGGTGTCATCTATGAGCCGCTCTTCTTCTACAACATCACGTCGGGCGGTGACCCCGAGCCGCTGCTGGGCGAATCCTTCGAGTTCAACGAAGCGGGAACCGAACTCACGATCACGATGCGTGACGGCGTGAAATGGAGCGACGGCGAGGATCTGACGGCTGAGGATGTCGTCTACACCTTCGAGCTCATCACCGAGGTCCCCGCCTTCAACACGGCGGGCTACGACGGCCAGGCGGAACTGGTCGATGAGAAGACCGTCAAGTTCACCTTCCCGGAGCCGTCATTCACCGACGCCGTCTCCTACATCGGCAACACGCCGATCGTCCCTGAACACATCTGGGCCGAGAAGACGGACCCGACGACCGATCAGAACGCCGAGCCCATCGGTTCGGGTGCGTTCACCCTCAGCGAGTTCAACTCACAGAACTACCTCCTCGCCGCGAACGAAGAGTACTGGGGAGGACGTCCCGAGATCGATACCGTCCGCTACATCTCGCTGACCGGAAACCAGTCCGCAACGGACACCCTGCTTCAGGGCGAGATCGACCTCGCCGGCATCTTCCTCCCGGACGTCGAGGGCGTTTTCAAGGGCACTCCCCTCGAGTACACCAACACGCCGCTCAACCAGACATCGTTCTTCACCTGTTCCGACGAGGCGCAGGGCTGCACAGGACCGCAGACCGACGTTGCCGTTCGAACCGCGATCTACAACGCCCTGAACCGCGACCAGCTCAACTCGCTGGCCTTCTCCAGCTACAACGGTCAGATGTCCCCGACGTACGGGCTCCTCGAGCGTGACGAGAAGTGGATCGCGGACGAGTTCAGCGAGCCGGTCCCGGGAACTCCGAACGTCGATGCAGCGATCGAAGCGCTCGAAGGCGCCGGATACGCCCGCGGATCGGACGGGATCTTCGCGAAGGATGGCGAGCGAGTCAGCCTCACCGTCCAGGTCGTCACCGGCTGGACCGACTACATCGCGGCGATCGACGCTTCCGCCGAGCAGCTGCTCGAGGCAGGCATCGAGTTGAAGCCGGCACAGGTGTCGTTCCAGGAGTGGACGGCCAACAAGAGCAACGGTAATTTCCAGCTTTCGCTCGACTCTCTCGGTCAGGGCGTTGCCGCGGACCCGTACTACCTCTACATGCGCTACTTCCACTCCGACAACACGGCACCCGTCGGCGAAACCTCGGGTCAGAACTTCGCGCGCTACAGCAACGCCACGGTCGACCAGGCGATCGACGCGGCAGGCTCGACGCTCGATGAAGCCGTGAAGGCTGAGCAGTACGCCGTTGTGCAGGCGGAGATCGTGCGAGACATGCCGTACATTCCCATCCTCGTCAACTCGGCGCTGACCATCTACAACACCGACAACGTGCAGGGCTGGCCGACCGAGGACAACCTGTACGCCTACCCGCGCCCCGACCGGGCCTGGGACAACGGCATCGTCCTGAAGACGATCAAGCCGGCGAACTAACCCGTGTTCCGGGGAGGAGTTGAAGAGAGGCAGAACCAGTGAGATATATCGCTCGCAAGCTCGGCTTCTATGCCGTCGCGCTGTGGGGCGCGCTGACCGTGAACTTTTTGCTACCACGCATGTTGCCGGGTAACCCCGTCGATATCCTCGTGGCCAAGCTTTCAGCTCGCGGTCCCGTGACCGACGAACTTCGCGACAGTCTTGAACTCCTCCTCGGAGGCGCCCCCGACCAGGGAATCCTGGAGCAGTACTGGGTCTACCTGGTCGGGATCTTCACCGGCAACCTCGGGATCTCGATCACCTACTATCCCGTCCCGGTCGTCGAGATCATCGGCCAGGCTCTGCCATGGACGCTCGTCATGATCGGTATCGGAACGCTGCTCGCGTTCATCGTCGGCGTCGCGCTGGGGATGCTCGCCGGCTGGAAGCGCGGATCGTGGCTCGACAACCTCGTTCCCGTCACGACGATGTTCCAGGCGGTCCCGTACTTCTGGCTCGCCCTCGTGTTGCTCTACATCCTCTCGGTGGGCCTCGGGGCGTTCCCGGTCAGCGGCGGCTACAACTACAACGTCGCGCAACCGGGGTTCACCTGGGACTTCGTCGGAACGGCGATCTACCACGGCACCCTCCCTGCGCTGACGATCGTCATCTCTTCATTCGGTGGCTGGCTGCTCGGGATGCGGAACATGATGGTCTCGACGCTGTCCGAGGACTACATCGTCACCGCGGAGGCCAAGGGGCTTCGACCGATGCGCATCATGACCGCCTATGCGGCGCGCAACGCGGTCCTGCCCTCTGTTGCCGGCTTCGCGATCTCACTCGGCTTCGTGGTATCCGGGTCGATCGTGACCGAACAGGTCTTCTCGTACCCGGGAATCGGCAGCACACTCCTCCAGGCCGTGAACAACAGCGACTACGCGCTCATGCAGGGCCTGTTCCTCGTCATCACCCTCGCGGTGCTCGGCGCGAACCTCATCGTCGATCTGCTGTACGGCGTGATCGATCCACGAACCAGGGCGAACGGGTAAGGGACCATGGCACACGAATCATCTCGCACCGTAGACGACGCTGAGACCGCTTCCGGCGACGCAGCCGCGACGGTTCCGACATCCGGCCGAACCGAGAAGGAGATCATCTTCTCCGATCTCGAGGTCCCGGCGACGGCATCGACGAACATGGCTTTGCGAAAGAACAGCGCCTCACCGCTGACGGCGACCTTCGCGGCGGTCAGGACGAATCCACCGAAAAAGGCTCCGCGGTGGCGCTCCGTTCTGCCACCGATGACGCCGAAACTCGCGACCGGGCTCATCCTGATCGCGGCCATCGTGCTCTTCGGAGTCCTCGGCCCCGTGTTCCTCGGCAATCCGCGATCCATTCGTGACATCGGAAGGACCCCGCCCGGCGGAGAGTTCCTCCTCGGTACCACGCAGACAGGCCAGGATGTCCTGGCTCAGCTCGCCCACGCCACCCAGGGCTCCCTGCTCATCGGGCTCGTGGTGGGAGTGCTCGCGCTCATCCTTTCGATGATCTTCGGGGTCATCGGAAGCTACGTCGGTGGCTGGCTCGACGAATCGTTCTCGCTCTTCACCAACATCATGCTCGTCATCCCCGGGCTGCCGCTGGTGATCGTGATTTCCAGTTATGTCGAGGACAAGACCATCTGGGTGCTGGCGGTCGTGCTCGCCATCACGAGCTGGGCCGCATCGGCACGTGTGCTGAGGTCTGTGACGCTCTCGCTCCGCAGCCGCGACTACGTCGCCGCCGCACGAGTATCCGGCGAGAAGTCCTGGCGCATCATCGTGGTCGAGATCCTCCCCAACCTGATTCCGGTGCTTGCCTCGCAATTCGTGCTCGCCATCATCGCCGCCATCCTCGCTGAAGCCGGATTGAGCTATCTCGGCCTGGGTGCTTCCGGCACCTTCACCTGGGGGACGATGCTCTTCCAGGCGCAGAACGGATTCGCACTCACCCTGGGGACCTGGTGGTGGTTCGTTCCGCCGGGAATCCTCATCGCAGTGCTCGGTGGGGCGCTCTCGCTCGTGAACTTCGCGATCGATGAGGTCGTCAACCCGAAGCTCCGCACCACGACCCTTCGCAAGGACAAGAAGCGCCTGAAGAAGCGGCTCCACACGACAACAGAGGGAGGTGTGCCGGTATGACCGACGACACGCTTTTGAGCATCCGCGATTACAACATCGTGTATGAGACGGAACGACCGGTTCACGCGGTCCGTGACGTCAACCTGAAGCTCCAGCGCGGGGAGATCCTCGGACTCGCCGGCGAGTCCGGATGCGGCAAGACCACCCTCGCCTACGGCATCAACCGGCTCCTTCGCCCTCCCGCGGTCATCCGGACCGGATCAGCCATCCTTCACGACAAGGGCGGGTATGACATCGACATCAACGCGCTCAAGGTCAAGGAGTTACGGGAGTACCGATGGGACAAGGTGTCGATGGTGTTCCAGGGCGCCATGAACGCGCTCAATCCCGTCATCAGCATCGAGAAGCAACTCGGCGATATCTTCAGCACGCATCGACCGCAGATGTCGAAGGCCGACCGGCGGGAGGAGAGCGCGGGTCTTCTCGACCTCATCGGCGTTGGACGCGATCGCCTGAGATCCTTCCCGCATGAACTGTCCGGAGGAATGCGCCAGCGCGTCATGATCGCGATGGCGCTCGCGCTCAAGCCACAACTCATGATCATGGACGAACCGACGACGGCTCTCGATGTGCTCGTTCAGCGGGACATCCTGCAGGAGATCAGCGAGCTGCGCTCCCAATTCGGGTTCTCTGTCATCTTCATCACCCACGACCTTCCGCTGCTCCTCGAGATCAGTGACCGGATCGCCGTGATGCTTCAGGGCGAGATCGTCGAACTCGGTACGGCTGAGCGCATCTTCCGCCGGCCGGACCATGTGTACACCGAGCGGCTTCTGCAGTCCTTCCCAAGCCTCACCGGCGAGCGGGGCGGGTTCATCCGCAGCGGGAATGACGAAACCAGGACAAAGGACGAGGCGATCGTATGAGCACTCTCGAATTTCGGAACGTGTCGAAGGAGTACCGGGTCAGAGGCGCAAGCAAGCTGAAGGCCGTCGACGACGTGAGCTTCTCGCTCGAGCCGGGTAAGACGATCGCCCTCGTCGGGCAGAGCGGAAGCGGCAAATCAACGATTGCCAAGATGCTCGTCCAGCTGGAGCGCCCGACGAGCGGCGAGATTCTGCTCGATGGAAAGCCGGTGCCGCGCTTCGGCCGCGGGCTGCGCGACTACCGCCGGCACGTTCAAATGGTCTTCCAGGACCCCTTCGCGTCGCTCAATCCCTTCCATCCCGTTGAACACCACCTCGAGCGACCACTTCTCCTGCACAAGAGGAGCACCCGGGCGAACCTCGACGCCGAAATCGAACAGCTTCTGACCCGGGTGCAGTTGACCCCCGCCTCTGAAATGCGCTCGAGGAAGCCGCACGAACTCTCCGGTGGCCAGCGGCAGAGAGTCGCGATCGCGCGCGCCCTGGCGCCGAAGCCGAGCGTCCTCATCGCCGATGAGCCGGTTTCGATGCTCGACGTCTCGATCCGGCTGGGCGTGCTGAATCTGCTCGGCGACCTGCAGCGTGAAGAGAACCTCGGCGTTCTGTACATCACGCATGACCTCGCGACCGCCCGCCACTTCAGCGACGAAATCATGGTGCTCTACAAGGGTGTCGTCGTCGAGAGCGGACCAGCTGACGACGTGATCCTCAACCCGCAGCACGACTACACGAAGCGACTGCGGGATGCGTCGCCGAACCCTGAATCTCAATTCGCCACCCCGTAGCACGACGAACATCCCCAGAGAAAGAGAGCAACAGCGCGATGCAGAGCATGCAGGTCACCCAGGAGAAGACGGTCGCGTTGGTCGAGGTCGACGACGATGCACCTCTCGGCGAGTTCGAGGTGAGGGGCAGGACGCTCGTCACCCTCATCAGCCCCGGCACGGAACTCGCGAGTGCCTTTGCCCCTGCCGATGCCAGCGCTGTCGAGTACCCGAAGTCGATTGGCTACGCCGCCGTTTTCGAGATCGAGGAGATCGGAAGCAAGGTCACCAGGCACGCTGTGGGAGCGCGCGTCTTCTCAATGGGCCCTCACCGGTCGCAGCAGCGTGAACACGAGGAGCGGGTCGTCGAACTTCCGGACGGGCTCGCTCCCGAGGTCGCCGTCTTTGCCCGGCTCATAGCCGTTCCCGCCGCTGCTCTGATCACGACGGCGGCACGACCAGGGGATCGCGTGGGCATTGTCGGCCTCGGGTTGGTCGGACATCTCGGCGCGAAGGCCTTTCACGCCAGCGGTTACCGTGTCACCGCGTGGGACCCGGTGGCCAAGCGCCGGGAAGGGCTGGGGGCGGGCATCCGGGTTCTCGAGGCCCCCGTCCTCGACGACCCGGATGATGTCTTCGAGCTGGTCGTCGATGCGTCAGGGCACGACGGTGCCACCGTCCAGGCGGCGAGTGTTGTCGCCAGGAATGGAGAACTCGTCCTGACCGGTACGCCGTGGGCGAAACGATCGGAGGCGACCGCCCACGACCTGCTCACCATGATCTTCCACCGCTACCTCCACGTTCGCAGCGGCTGGGAATGGCAGTTGCCGACCACCCCGAGTGATTTCCGTCAGGGAAGCGTGTTGTCGAACTTCCGGCTCGCGCTCAACTGGCTGGCGAACGGCGATGTCACCGTCGACGGACTGAGTGAGACCCTCTCTCCTGGGTCCGCCCAGCGGGCATTCGATTCCCTCGATTCTCGTGGGGCGGGTCCCCTGACGTATGTCTTCGATTGGAGCCTCCTGCGAGAGTAGGATGAGGGTCATCGGTGTAGGCGCGCCCGGCTTACTTCACTCACTTTATTAAGCCGACTAAGTTAGTATTCCCCTATGACCGAGAAAACCCGTCGTCGCGCCTCGTCGAAAGGCAAGACCCTCGACCTCATCCGCTCTGCCGGCCCCATCAGCCGCGTGGAGCTGGCCGAGTTGACCGGGCTCACCCAAGCGACGATCTCCACCGTGGTTCGTGAACTCCTCGCAGACGGCGTCATCAGTGAGACCGGTCGCGGCGAATCCACCGGCGGTAAGCCGCGCATGCGCCTCGAAATCAACCCCGCGTCGCGCCTCGCCATCGGGGTGCACGTGGGTCAGGACTACATCACCTATGTCGTCGCTGACCTCGGAGGCACGGTCGTCGGACGCACCAGGGTCGACGGTCCGGGCGACGCCTCCCCGATCACCATCGTCGGTCGCATGTCCGACGACATCGAGTCGCTCATCATCGGTCTCGATCTCGACCGCGCATCAATCGTCGGCATGGGGCTCGCGATTCCCGGGCCGGTCGACCGCGAGAACGGCACTGTACGCGGGGTTCCTTCCCTGGCCGGCTGGAGCGACTTCCCCATCCGCAAAGCCCTCGCAACGAGCACAGGGCTGCAGTGTGAGTTCGACAACGACGCGACGGCAGCGGCCATCGGCGAGTACTGGCTCGGCGCGACCGAGGGCTACGGCACGTATGCATCGGTCTACATGGGCTCGGGAATCGGATCAGGGATCGTCATTGACGGAACGATCTACCACGGTGTCTCGTCGAACGTCGGGGAGATCGGCCACACGAGCGTCGATGCACGGGGACTCGTGTGCCCCTGCGGCAACATCGGGTGCCTCGAAATGTATGCGGGCCCCCGCGCGGTCGTCGAGAAAGCGGCGGATGCCGTTGCGAACGGCACCCTGGACATTCCGCTCACCGGCAGGATTTCGGTCGACTTCGCGGCGATCGGCAGCGCCGCCGAGAAGGGTGACGGCGCCGCACGCGCGCTCATCGAGGAATCGGCGGAGTACCTCGCCTCGGCGCTCGTCTCGATGGTGAACCTCCTCGACCTGCAACTGATCGTGCTGGCAGGCAGCGCGTTCGCGACCGCAGGATCGACCTACGTGCAGATCATCTCCCGCATTCTTGCGGAGCGAACCCTCGCAAGAGGCATCCACGGGGTCGAAGTCCGGATGTCGGTGAACGGGAACGATGCCGCCGCCCTCGGTGCAGCGACGCTCGTGCTGCAGGACCGGCTCTCCCCGCGCTCACTGCGCTCCGTCACCTTCGCCTGATCCCGGAGATCACCATGACCGCACCCTCTCCCATCCGTCTCTCGATCGACGGGGGCCAGACCGGTGCTCGCCTGCGCCTCAGCGATGCGAACGGCGGCGTCGTTGCCGAGACGGAGGGCGCAGGTATCCTCACCGACCGTTCCGTCGTCGGCCAGATCGCCGACCTCGCGCTGCAGCTCGCCCGGGCAACCGGTTCGCGCATCGACGAACTCGCGGTCGGCACGTCAGGGCTGACCCCGGCGGCTGCGAAGCCGGATGCCCTTCTCGCCGCGACCCGATCGATCGGTGTGCACCGTGTCGCACTCGCCCATGACTCGATCACCGGCTACCTCGCCGCCAACGGCACCGCGCCCGGCGTGATGCTCGCGGTCGGCACTGGCGTCGTCGTGCTCGCACTTTCGGAATCCAGCGTCGCGAAGGTCGACGGCTGGGGTTCCCTCCTCGGTGACGCAGGGAGCGGCTATTGGATCGGCAGGGCGGGTCTCGACGCCGCCCTCCGTGCGTTCGACGGCCGTTCGGCCCACACGACGCTCGAGGCGACCGCGATCACCCGGTTCGGCCCCCTCGACGAGCTCTACATGGTGCTCCAGGCCGATCCGATGCGGGTGTCGCGGATCGGGTCGTTCTGCCGGGATGTCGTGGATGCCGCGGCGAGCGGAGACGAGGCCGCCAGCCGAATCGTCACAGCGGCAGCCCACGAACTCGCCCACTCGGCGGCGAGCGCCCTCGCCCGCGTCGGCTGGGAAGCGGGCACGCCGGCCCGGGTCGGAGCCGTCGGTGCACTCGCCACCCACGCGGCCCCTCTGCGCGAAGCGCTCGTCGCCGCCCTCGCGTCTCGTGCACCCGGAGCCGTACTGGAAGCACCACTCGGTCGTCCCCTCGACGGGGTGCAGTCGCTTCTCGACGTGGGCTCATCGCATCCGCTACGCCCATTCATCCACTCGGCGCACGTCGAAAAGGTCAGTCACTGACCCGTTCGAGCTCGGGGAGACTCGTACTTACCGCGGCAGCATGGTAGGCATGAGGCATGACGCCGCAGCTGAATATCACCGGGGAACCCGCAGCAGACGACCTGCTCTCGACAGACCCCCTGGCGTTGCTCGTCGGCATGCTCCTGGACCAGCAGGTGCCAATGGAAACGGCGTTCGCCGGCCCCGCGAAGATCCGTGACCGCCTCGGCGCATTCGACGCGCGAACGATCGCCGGCCAGGACCCCGAAGCTTTCGTCGAGGTATGCCGGACGCCACCGGCCGTCCACCGTTACCCGGGCAGCATGGCCGCCCGCATCCAGACCCTGTGCCGGAGCCTCGTCGACGATTGGGACGGCGATGCGTCCGCACTCTGGACGACCGGCGACCCCGACGGTCGCGAGGTGTACCGCCGACTCCTCGCCCTCCCCGGATTCGGCGAGCAGAAGGCGCGGATCTTCGTTGCCCTTCTCGGCAAACAGTATGGCTTCACCGGCGCCGGCTGGCGCGAGGCTGCCGGTTCGTATGGAGACGAAGGCAGCTACCGATCGGTAGCCGACATCGTCGACGCTGACTCCCTCACCCGCGTGCGTGAGACGAAACGTGCGGCAAAGGCCGCAGCGAAGAAGGCGACGTAACGAGAGCGAGGATCCCATGTCGACACGGATGCTGGTTGGTGTCAGGAGTTTCGATACCGGACGAACGGCGGTGCGCTGGGCCGCGGAACGGGCTCAGGCGAGGGGCCTCCCGCTCCATCTCGTCCACGTCGTCGATGCAGGGATGCGACGCGCGGGCAACGCAGGACTGCTCGAGGCTGCCCGCACCGAGATCGAGCAGATGCTCGCAACGGCGGCAGAACTCGCGAAGACAGTGGCTCCCGGCATCTCGGTCACCGCCGAAACCCTCGAGGGTGAACCACAGGCGGAACTGATCCGGTTGTCGCAGGACGCCGACATGGTCGTCGTCGGCAGTGACTCAGACGGAAGTGACAGTTCGCGCAGGCACGGCAACCGGGGATTCCGGATCGCCGCGGCGAGCACGACACCGGTCGCGGTGATCCCGATGATCGACCTGACCGGGAGGGAGGGTGTCGTGGTCGGCGTCGACGGGTCACCGATCTCGGAACACGCCCTCGTCTTCGCCGCCGACGAGGCCGACAGGCTCCGTGAACCCCTCATCGCCGTGAACGCGTGGCCGAACCCCGTCGTCTACGGCTACGACCTCGCGTTCCCCGTCGAGTACGTCGAAGACCTCACGCAGATCGGGAACGAGACGCTCACCCGTGCGCTCGACGGAGTGATGGGCGCCCATCCCACGGTTCCGGTGAGACGCATCGTCACGGAGGGCGATCCGGTCACCGTCCTGTCGGATGCCGCCGAACGCGCGTCGCTTATCGTCGTCGGCAGCCACGGTCGCGGAGCGGTTGCCCGGTTCCTGCTGGGATCGGTGAGCCACGGCATCCTCGCCCGGCTCGTCGCGCCGACGGTGATCGTCCGCTGACCCGCGGCAGCGCCGCTCAGCGCGACCGTTCTGAGGACCGGAAGAAGTCCGTGAGAACGGTGCCACACGCATCCGCCTCGACCCCGGCGACGACCTCGACCCGGTGGTTGAGCCTCCGGTCACGCAAGACGTCGTAGACGCTCCCGGCCGCGCCCGCTTTCTCGTCCCACGCGCCGAACACGACCCTCGGGATGCGAGCAGCGAGGATCGCGCCCGCACACATGACGCAGGGTTCGAGGGTGACGTAGAGCGTGACATCCGTGAGATGCCAGTCACCGGATGCCGCCGCTGCAGCCCGAATCGCCTCGACCTCCGCGTGGGCGGTCGGGTCCTGCCTCGCCTCGCGCGCGTTGAGGCCGGTCGCGAGAAGCGTGCCGTCCGCCCGGACGATGACGGCACCGACAGGGACGTCATCCGTCTCGAGCGCCGCGTGCGCCTGGTCGAGGGCGCGGAGCATCCAGGCGTGATCTGCGGGATCGACGGGGAGCGGCATCCTGGGCCTCCTGTTCTGCCGAAAGCCTATTGGAGGCCACCGATGCGTCAGTTGCCGGCGGCTGGTGCCGCGTCGAGCGCCCTCCGGAGGAATCCGTCATGCTGCGCGAGAAGCAGCTCCGCCGCGGCGGGACGGATCCCGGCGAGTTCCACGAGAATCGCGGCCTTCACCGAACCTCCGACAGCGGCGAGGGTACGGGACGCGGTCGCGGCATCGACCCCGGTCGCGAGCATGACGGTGCGTTCGGACCTGGCGACAAGCTTCTCGTTGCTCGCCTTGAGGTCGACCATGAGGTTGCCCCAGGTCTTGCCGAGCCGCACCATCGTCAGGGTGCTGAGCATGTTGAGCACCATCTTTTGCGCTGTGCCCGCCTTGAGCCGGGTCGAACCGGTGAGAAGCTCGGGCCCGACGACGACGTCGATCCCGACCTCGGCTGCTGTTCCGAGAGCGGATGCCGCGTTGCACGCGACCCCGACCGTGAAGGCCCCACGGCGTCTCGCCTCGGCGACAGCGGCAAGGACGTATGGCGTGCGCCCGGAAGCCGAGATCCCGACGACACTGTCATCAGGGCCGACCGACAGGCCGGCGACATCCGCGGCACCGGCGTCCGCATCATCCTCGGCGCCCTCGACGGCCGTCACGAGTGCGGCCGGACCGCCGGCGATGACGCCGACGATGCGGGCGGGGTCGATACCGAATGTGGGAGGCGCCTCGCTCGCGTCAAGGACGCCGAGACGCCCTGGCGTGCCGGCACCGAGGTAGATCAGGCGGCCGCCGCGCAGCATCCGTTCGGAGATGTTGTCGACGGCGGTGGCGATGGCGTCCGTGACGAGCGCAACAGCCGGGGCGACCTGCGCGTCTTCCGCGTTCATGGCGGCGACGAGTTCCGGCGTCGGGAGGAGGTCGAGGTCCGCATATTTCTCGTTCACCCGCTCGGTGGAGAGATCGGCGAGGACGGCATGCAGGGCGGGAGCGTCGGAGTCGGACACGGGATCCTCGATTTCTTCGGGTTCAGAAAACAGTACCGATCCGCGGCACCCTGCGCTGGGGGAAGATCCGCAGTCCGGAAGAGGACCGGCAGGCGGTAGGTTTGGAGCATGCGAGTGCACGTAGCCGACCACCCCCTGATCACCCACAAGCTCACCGTGTTGCGTGATCGGACGACCCATTCTCCGGTGTTCCGCGCCCTCACCGAGGAGCTCGTCACCCTGCTCGCCTACGAGGCGACACGGAACGTTCGGACCGAGACGGTCGACATCGAGACCCCGGTCACCTCGACCACCGGTCTTGCGATCAGCCAGCCTCGCCCCCTCGTCGTCCCTATTCTTCGTGCCGGACTCGGCATGCTCGAGGGCATGGTCAAACTGCTCCCGACCGCTGAGGTCGGGTTCCTCGGCATGGTCCGCAACGAGGAGACGCTCGAACCGACGACCTACGCCGAACGCCTGCCGGACGACCTCTCGGATCGCCAGTGCTTCGTCCTCGATCCGATGCTCGCCACCGGAGGCTCGCTCGGTGCCGCCATCGAGTTCCTGTTCGACCGTGGTGCTGTCGACGTGACCGCGATCTGTCTGCTCGCGGCGCCCGAGGGCATCGCGGCACTCGAAAAGGCGACCGAGGGACGCGACGTCACCATCGTGCTCGGCGCCATGGACGAGCGTCTCGACGAGAACGGCTACATCGTGCCCGGCCTCGGTGACGCCGGCGACCGCCTGTACGGGCTCGTCTAGCTCTTTCCTGTTTCCCGTGAGGGCACGCGGGCGGCCCGCCCGTCCACGCGGGCGGCCCGCCCGTCCACGCGGGCGGCCCGCCCGTCCACGCGGGCGGCGCGAT
>NZ_RCUV01000019.1 GCF_003667545.1 Mycetocola manganoxydans
GCACGCTGTTGAGTTCTCAAGGATCGGATGCTCCTGCTTTTCACCCTTCCGGGCTGCTCCGCAGGGCAACTTCTCTAACTTACCACTCTCGAAGTCTTTGTCAAATCGAGTGTTTTTGGCCCCGACTCGAGAGTCGGCGCACCAAACAATCGCCTGAATTTCTTCAGCTTCTTTGAGTGGAGGTTGTTAATCCTAAGGCAGTAAACGCCGACACTCAAGAGTGCCTGTTCTTTTACCTGGATTTGGTCCCGCATGAGGCCGGCGAGCTGTTCCGCTCTGCCGCACCTTTGGGGTGACGAGTGATTACTTTACGCACATCCCGGTACCCCCGCAAATTGCTCCTGCAGTCCGGGCGTGTCGCGCTGGAGAACCCCGGAAATCCGGGAGTTCGTGGGCGCTAGACCGAGTCGTCGTCGCTCAGCTCGCCCCGCAGCATCCGGACCCAGGCGCTCAAATACAGCGCACCGGCATCGTCGTGGATCAGGGAGTCGTGGTGCCTCACCGGATACGGCGTCTCCGGCACTCCGTCGGCCGGGCGAACATCGACGTGGATGACGTCATACCCGCGCTCGTGGAGCCAGTCGGCCATGGCGTAATCGGTGCGGGAATCTCCCATGGTGCGCCACCGGGAAGGGAGGACCGCGCCGTCCTTCTCGAGGAGTGCGAGGAACTTGCTCGCGCCGAGGTCTTTACCGAGCCGGACCGACTCGATGTCGGTGGAGATGATCGTCGGGTCGATGCGAAACGGGACGTTGCCCGCGGCGTCCGTCACGATCGTCATCCCCCACTCGTAGCCGAGACCCTGGGCTTCGAGCTCCCGAGCGGCATCCGAGTCGAAAGCATCGCGGCGGGAGGTGAAGTGCTCGGCCGAGACGTCGAGCCTTTGCTCGACCGACACCATTGCGCGCTTCGTCTCGTCGAAGAACACCACATCGTCGTACGAGTCGTGGACGAGTTCACGGATGGCATCGGCATAGGCGGGGGGAACCGCGAGGTCCTCGTCGACATCGATCTCGCCGAAGCCGGACGGTGTGATCCTGACGACGACAGCGCCCTTTTCACAGATTGCCCAGACGCGGGCGGTGTCGCCGAGGCCGGCCGACAGCAATTGTGGAACCACCTCGTCGCGGATGAACGCGTCGGAGCGGCCGGTGTTGAAAACGATCGGCACTCCCCCGTTCGCGAGTTCCACCAGATCGCGGGCGATGCTGGGGATGGCGACACTCCGGCTGACCGGGCTGGCGATCGGGCCATCGACGTCGAGCAGGAGTCCAAGTACGGGAGCGGCATCAGTCACCGCGCCAGTCTAGAGGCGAACCCCCAGCAGTAGAAAAGAACCCCCGCAACCGAAGTCACGGGGGTTCTTATGGCGGTGGCGGTGGGATTTGAACCCACGGTGCGCTTTAGACGCACACAACTTTTCGAGAGTTGCACCTTCGGCCGCTCGGACACGCCACCGCGGTCGAGTGTAATGGATCAACGAAGCGCGCGCGAACCGAGCAGTGTCGTACCCCGCGGTTAGGCTCGGAGCATGGCTAAACCGACCTCGACCTTCAAGTGCACCGAGTGCGGCTGGCAAACCCTCAAGTGGGCCGGCCGGTGCGGCGAATGCCAGCAATGGGGAACCGTCGTCGACGTCGCTACAGAGACCGGCCTGGTCTCCCGGGTCACCTCCTCCCCTGTCTCCGCAAGCCGCTCGGCCCGTCCCATCACCGAGATCACCGAAGCGGATGTCGCGCACTGGCCGACGGGGATCGACGAGTTCGATCGCGTGCTCGGTGGGGGCATCGTCCCCGGTGCAGCGATTCTTCTCTCCGGAGAACCGGGAGTCGGCAAATCGACGCTGCTGCTCGAAGTCGCGGCCAAGGCTGCGAAGGCGAAGTCACGGGTGCTCTACGTCAGCGCGGAAGAGTCGGTCAACCAGGTGAAGCTTCGCGCCAGACGGACGGGTGCACTGAGCGACAACCTGTTTCTCGCCGCCGAGACCGACCTCGGCGTGGTGCTCGGCCAGATCGACGCGGTCGAGCCACAGCTTCTCATTGTCGACTCGGTGCAGACGGTTTCCAGTCCGCTGTCCGACGGGATCGCCGGGCAGCCGAGTCAGGTGCGCGAGGTGGCACAAACCCTCATCCGGGTCGCCAAGGAACGCGGACTGCCCGTGCTTCTCGTCGGCCACGTCACGAAGGACGGCACCATTGCGGGCCCCCGTCTGCTGGAGCACCTCGTCGACGTCGTCTGCCATTTCGAGGGCGACCGCCACACATCGTTGCGTTTCGTGCGGGCGCTCAAGAACCGATTTGGCCCGACGGACGAGGTCGGATGCTTTGAGATGACCGGCGACGGTATCGCAGAGGTCCCTGACCCGAGTTCACTGTTCCTCAGCCGTGGGGCGGCGGTCTCCGGCACCTGTGTCACCGTGTCGATGGAAGGCAAGCGCGCCATTCCGGTCGAGATCCAGGCTCTCGTGCTCGACACCCCGATGCCGAACCCGCGCCGCGTGACGAACGGGGTCGACTCGTCCCGCGTGGCGATGCTCCTCGCGGTGCTCTCCCAGCGCGCCGGAATCAAGCTGCACGACAAGGACGTCTACGTTTCGACGGTCGGCGGTGTGAAGCTCACGGAGCCAGGAGCGGACCTCGCTATCGCTATTGCCATCGCATCGGCTGCTGCGGATTACCCGGTGCCGCATGATTTCGCCGCGTTCGGCGAGATCTCCCTGGCTGGTGAAGTGCGCCCGGTCGCCGCCGCGAAACAGCGCACGGCCGAAGCGACCCGCCTCGGTTACCGGACGATCGTCGATGCCAGGGCCGGCAGCATCCGTGAGGCGCTCGCCTCGGCGAAGAATGCCGCCGGGTCGTCGTTCGACAAAGAGCTCGACAGCGTCTTCTGAGCGACCGTCTCTGTCGAACTAGAGGGCGAGAACCCGGAGCAGTTCGTCCGGTGACGCCTGCATCGGGTGCGGGCCGGCGAGGTCGAAAAAGACCGTGTGGATCTGCTCGCGATGCGTGCGAAGAAAGGTGTGCAGCCAGACCCCGTCGTACAGTCCGACGAGGGGCGGCAGCGCTGCCGGTTTGTGTTCGGCGTCGGAGAACAGCAGCAACGCGATGCGCCCGGTGTCGGGTTCACGGTAGGTCCATACTTCGCCCGCGTCGGTCGGCTTGTCTGGCTGACCGGCGCTGATCAACGGCACGACGACGCAGTCGTTGCGCAGCGCAAACGCGACGGCGGCCATGTCCTGCTGCGCCAGCGCCTCCGCGAGAGTGTCGGATCGAAAGGTCAGCTGCTTCTTCTTTTTCGACATGGTGTCCAGTCTTGCAGAGCCTGCAGGCCCCTGAGCTCAGCGGGAGACGCCTAACCGGCGAGGATGAACTGCTTCGACGCCTCGCTCTCGAATCCGCCGACCGATGTCGACAGGTGGTACGACGCACCAGCGGCGGGGACTGCCGGGCGCTCACCCTCACACGTGGACGGCGTCGACCGGGTCCGGTCCCAGGTGATGGGAGCCGTGGAAGCGACGACCTGTCCCGCCTCGAGTTCGACGATCGCGTCCGCGGGCTCGACCTGGCAGTCGGTCGACGTCCAGTACACGTCGGATCCGCTCTTGATGGTGAATACCTGAGCGGCAGTGCCGACGTTGATACGGCAGGCTTCGTCCGTCGTGTTCGTGATCTGCAGCGACAGCTGGGGAAGTTCCTCCGCGCCGTATGTGCTCTTGTCGGTCAGCGCCTCGACGAGAACGTCTCCGTCGGCGCACTCGGAGATCACGCCGGGACTGGGGGTCGGCGTCGAGGTGCTCTTCGCCACTGACGTGCTCTGTGCCGCCGGTGCTTCGCGGGGCTCGGCTCCCGTCGAGCCAGGCTTCCAGATGACGAGCGCGATGATCGCGATCACGGCAACCAGGCCGGCAAGGACCCAGAGCCGCCGGCGCACGTACACGCTGCGTGGTGCGCGGCCAGTGCCTTCGGTTCTCGACATGGGTTCAGGATAACCAGCGGCCGGATGCCGCACGCACAGGACGCGCGGAGGGTCGCGATTGCGTCCCTCCGCGCGTCTTCTGGCGCTGCTAGGCCGTTCGGCGGCGACTCACGATCAGGGCTGTCGTACCCGCCATGAGGAGCAGGAGAGCGAAGGCGATCGCCGGCGCGATCTCTCCACCGGTGTTGCTCAGCGAGCCAGGCCGCCCTGGACCGGCGGCTCCACCGCCGTCGCCCGGTTCACCCGGATCTCCCGGTCCAGCCGCTGCCGCAAGGACCTCGACGTCCGTCCACGAGATCACGTCACCGTTCTCGTCGAGGACGACGAGTCGGTGGTCACCGAGCGGGGCATCCTCGGGAACCGTCACGGTGACGCGGCCGTCTTCCCCGACCTGGACGAGACCGTCGCTGAGCATGATCGGCTCGGAGTAGAGCCAGATCGACACATACTTTCCGATCCATTCCTGCAGGAGCTGGATGGCGACATCCTCACCGCGGACGAACGCGCCGATCACCGTGATCAGATCCTTCAGTGCCTCGGTCAATTCGTCCTCCGGCGCCGGTGTCGGCGCACCGGACGTGACGGTCAGCGGCAGGGTCACCGTCGTTCCGGATTCCTGGGCGACGATCGTCAGCGTCTTCTCTCCCGCCCCATCAGGGACCGTGAACGACACTGTCGCTTCACCCGCTGTCACCGGCGACGTTGCGACTGTCGCACCGTCGATCGCCGCGGTGACCGACGTGTTCACCGGGCTTCCTGCCGACGTGAGGTCGAGCTTCGCGAGGTTCAGTGTGAGCGTGCTGCCCTCGGCGACCGGGCCGGTGGGGATACCCGTCACCTGTACCGAGCGGCGGTCAAAGCTCGGTGACAGTGGGCTGTTGGTCCGGATGTAGTCGATCCAGGCGTCGCGGTCGACGAGACCGGAGTCCCTGGTGTTGACGCCCTCGTTGAAGATCCGGAAGTTGTCCCCACCCTGGAGCAGGAAGCTGAACGACCCGATCCGGTAGTCCGCCGCCGGATCGATCGGTGCGCCGTTCACGGTGATGCTCGTGATCCGGTCGCCCTGCGTACGTGCCGGGTCGAATGTGTAACTGACGTTGTCGGACAGGCCGAGTTGCAGATACGGGCGAGACGGCACGTTGCCGTCCGCGTCGAGCTGCCACTGCTGCTCGAGCAACTCCTTGAACTGTTCACCATCGAGCGTCGTCGTCCACAGGTTGTTGAGGAACGGCAGGACGGCGTTCGCTTGGGCATAGGTGATGTCGCCTGCCGCCAGGTCGGCACGAAGGCCGCCGGGGTTCACGACGCCGATCTCGGCGCTGCCTCGATCCGCTGAGCTGAGCGATTCGACGAGCGAGTTCGCCACGAGGTTCCCGAGGGTTGACTCGCTCGACCTGTCGTCGCGTACTCCGTTGGCGAACGCCGTGGTGATCGGCGCCGTGGCGCTTCCCACCACCTGGTTGCCGATGACGTTGGACTCCGCGATGGCCGCGCGGACGATCCGGTCCACCTCCGCGACGGCAGGGTAGGTAGCGATCAGCTCGGCGTCTTCCGTCGTCACCCGCACGACGTTCCTCGCTTCGTAGGACGTCACATCCCCCGACGCGGTGTCCACGGTGAGAACGATCTGGCCGATGTTCTCGCCGTAGCTTCCGGTCTGGAGGATCGGGCGGGTTTCGCCGCTCACTCCGGGGACCGGTGCGTCCCAGGCGTACTGCTTATGGGTGTGCCCGGTGAAGATGGCGTCGACCTCGGCAGACGTCTTCGACACGATGTCGGCGAATGCGCCGCCGGCGAGCACTTCTTCTTCGAGTGTCGACCCGTCGGGGATGCCGGCACCTGCGCCCTCGTGGAATTCCGCGACGATGACGTCGGCCTCACCGTTCGACTCATCTCCATCGCTCAACTGCGCGGCGACACGGTTGACGGCCTCGACGGGATCCCCGAATTCGAGGTCGGTGATTCCGCCCGGTGATACGAGCGTCGGCGTCTCCTCGGTGACCGCTCCGATCACCGCAACATCGACGCCGTCCACCTCGAAGATCGCGTACTCGTCGAGCGCCGGGGTGCTCGTGCCTTTCAGGTAGACGTTCGCACCGAGGTACGGGAAGCGGGCGTTCTGCCCGCCGTTCATCACCCGGTCGACGAGGTCGTCGTAGCCCTGGTCGAACTCGTGGTTGCCGACCGCAGCTGCTGCGAGGCCGAGCGCGTTGAGAACGTCGATCGTGGGCTGGTCGAGCAACGACGACGAAGCGAAGAGAGACGCTCCGATGTTGTCTCCTGCCGAGAGGAACAGCGACTGGTCGGCTCCGAACTGTGCCTTCAGGGACTCGATCGTTCCGGCGAACTTCACCGTGTTGGCGTCGATCCGCCCGTGGAAGTCGTTGATGTTCAGGAGGTTGAGGATCGACGTCGTCGAGTCCGCGTCGATGCCGACGAGCACGGGATCGTGATCGCTCGACCGGTACGGGCTCTCGTCATAGAAGTTCGTCGCGTTGTAGTTGTAGCGCGAGTACTCCAGGGCGATCGACTCGACCGAGTTGATGTTCCACACGTCGGCGCCGGTCACCGTGGTGTCGGCTTCACCTGAGGCGAAGATGTAGTCGAGCGAACCGATGGCCTTGCCGAACTGGTAGGTGTATTTGCCGCTCTTGTCGCCCTGGCTGATGTAACCGGCGTCCTCGAGCACCTGGATCGGGGATTCCTGGGCGTAGGAGTTGAAGTCGCCGGTGAGGAAGACCCGCTCCGTCCCCCACTCGGCCGTCAGCTCATCTGCGAAGGCGACGAGTGCTTCAGCCTGCCGCACCCGGTCACCCGTGTACGCGCCCTCTCCGGAGTCGACGTTGTCTCCGGTCGCGCCCGAGTCGCTCTTCGACTTGAAGTGGTTCGCGATCACGATGAAAGCTTCGGAGTCCGCTCCCTGTGCTGGCTTGAATGCCTGCGCGTTGGGTTCGCGTGCGTTGCTGAAAGCGGGAGAGTCGAGGAGGATGCGTCCGGTGCCGACGGTTTCGACGGCATCCGCCTTGTAGATGTATGCGGTCCGGATGACGTCCTCGTTCTCGGGCACGTCTTCGGGAGACGGCACGAACGACCACACGTCGTTTCCTGCGTCTGCATTGAGCGCGTCGACGAGAACACCGAGGGCGAAGTCGCGGTCCTTGTCGACTCGGGCGGAGTTCTCGATCTCTTCGAGCGAGACGACATCGGCGTCGAGGGCGTTGATCGCGTTCACGATCTTGGCCTGCTGACGCGCCAGGTTCGCGGCATCCGCTGCCCCGCGAACGCCGCAACCGGCGGCATCCGAGTTGTTCACCGTGATCGGGTTGCCGTCGCGGTCGGTGTAGAAGGTGCAGCCGGTGCGGTCGGCGCCGGTCGTGGCGAAGTAGTTGAGCACGTTGAACGTTGCGAGGGTGATGTCTCCGCCCACGTTCGCCGGGGCAGCCGTCCGCGTGTTGCCGAAGGTTGCCGGCTGGACCGTATCCGCGTTGTCACCGGTGAGATGACTGGTCGGCTGGAACTTCCAGTTGTTGTTCCGGTAGTCGAGGATCACCGGGTCCGTGAAGGTCACGGGCGCACCGACTCGCACCGGAGCGGTCGTCGACAGATACGGCACCGGGATGTTCTTGTTCGCGCCGTTGTTGGCGGAGCTCAGGAAGTTGATCGTCGACCCGTCGTCGAGCGTGACCAGTTCCGCCCCGAACCGGGCGGCCGCTGCGTCATGAGCGGGAGTCCCAGGAGCCCCGAGGACGGTCGGGTTCACGAGCGGTGTCGTCGCGGCGACGAGACCGATCTCGCCGTACTGGTTCGTGCTGTACACGTCGGTGACGGTGTAGTTACCGGCGGGGGCCATCAGCATTCCCTCGAGTCGCTCGCGCGCGGCGTTCTCGGTGGGGAAGGCGACGGCGGCAGGTACTGGTGCTGTCACCGTCGTGGCGTCGAGGGTGGTGAGTCCGTTGGCGTCGGCGACGGTCACCTGCGTCAGTCCGAAGTACTCCGAGACGGCGCCGGTGATCTCGACGTACGCTCCCGTGTCGACGGATGCGACGGTGCTCGGCGAGTAGACGAAGATCGCGTCGGATGCCGTCTGGCCGGCTGCGTTCGCGCCCGTTCCCGGGGTCTGGAGGTAGTAGCCGTCGAATCCGCCGGTCTCGTAGACCGCGGTGACGATCCCGGACGTCGTGACCGTGTCACCGACGAGGGGGCTCACGTCACCCGTGCCCTGGATTTCGGCGATCGGCACGGTTCCCGGCTCGACCGGGGGCTCGGTTGGATCGGTCGGCTCGGTCGGATCCTCCGGGTCCGTCGGCGGGTCGGTCGGGATGCTGGGGTCGCTGCTTGCGATGTTCTGCGGGGTGATCGTTGCTGAGAGGGAGAAGTCGGACGCGTTGTCGTCGGTGTCAGCGAAACCGGTTCGGTTCAGGCTCTTGACGTCGGTGTTCCCGCTGGGTGCCGTCGCCGGAGCGGTTTCGAACGTGTTCGACGTTCCGTAGCCGAGCGCATCGACGATGAGAGCGTTTCCGGTGGTCGAGCCCGCCGGAAGCTGGTCCGCCGTGAGCGCGGTCGGCACGGTGGCGAGAATGATCGTGCCCGAGGCGCCGGAGAGGTCGAAACCGCCGAGGGACGTGTCAGGCACGGGCAGCGGGCTGCCATTGTTTCCGTTACTGCCTCCACCGACGAGGTAATAACCCTTCGCCGGGATGGTCCCGTTCAGGTCGACCACACTCGACGGTGCACCTTCACCCGTCGCGGATCGGTACTGCAGTGACCAGTCGCTGATGTCGATCGCGGCGTCGGTGGGGTTGTAGAGCTCGACGAACTTGTTCGAGAACGCCGCTCCGGCGCTGCCACCGGAAAGGTACGCCTCGTTGATCACCACCCCGGTGCTGTCGACACTGGCGGATGCGGGTAGTACCGCGAGCGGTGCGGCCGCGAGACCGACGAGGGATGCGAGGGCGGTGGTACGCCAGAGGCGCTTGGACAGCAACATTGGTCTCCCGAAGTTTCGTCGACGGCTGAATACGGCGCACAGACAGTGTGCGTCATTGCGGCACTGGCCGGAGGTCACGCAGCAACACCCGCAAGGCTAGGGTCGCCGTGTGTCGTCGATTCACCCGAGGGGTAAACAGTGAGTAAAAGCTAGCTGCCCGTGAGGGACCCTCACAAGAGGGGCAACAAATGAGCAGCTCAGAGCTGCTTGAGCATGCGCGAGTTCCCGAGAGTGTTCGGCTTCACCCTGGCGAGGTCGAGGAATTCGGCGACGCCTTCGTCGGGAGAACGAACCATCTCCGAGTAGACCTCGGGATCGATGACCCCCTCGCCGATCTCGCCATACCCGTTGCGGGTGAAGAAACCGACCTCGAATGTCAGACAGAACAAGCGAGTGAGCCCCAGCTCACGGGCATCCGCCTCGAGTCGTTCGAGGATCGTGTAGCCGACTCCGGCGCCGAGCCAGTCGCGGGCGACAGCAAGCGTGCGAACCTCCCCGAGGTCTTCCCACATGACGTGGAGCGCTCCGCACCCGATGAGAGTGCCGTCCGGTGTCTCGGCGACCCGGAATTCCTGCACGGCTTCGTAGAAGACGACGCGTTCCTTGCCGAGGAGAATCCGTTCGGCGACGAGCGGCTCGATGAGCGTCCGGATGGCTGGGACATCGGAGGTTCGGGCACGCCGCACGGTGTACTCGCGCACCCCCGGGATCGTCATGCCTCCCAGTTTAGTGGAGGGGTACCCTGTCGGTATGCGACTCGGAGTGCTCGATGTGGGCTCAAACACCGTCCACCTGCTGATCGTCGACGCGCATGCCGGCGCCCGTCCGGTCGCGAAAGCGTCCCACAAGTCGGTCCTGCGCCTCATGCGTTACATCGACTCCGACGGCTCGATCACGGACGAGGGCGTCACGTCGCTCGTGCAGTCGATCGGCGCTGCGGCCGAGATCGCGCGCGCCAGTAACCTCGACGAACTCCTCCCGATGGCCACGTCCGCAATCCGCGAGGCGTCGAACGGGCCCGAGGTGCTCGCACTGATCGAACGGGAGACCGGCCTCGATCTTCAGGTCCTGAGCGGGGAGGACGAAGCACGGCTCACCTTTCTTGCCGTTCGCAGGTGGTACGGCTGGTCCGCCGGGAAGATCCTGCTGTTCGACATCGGTGGAGGTTCGCTCGAGATCGCCCTGGGCAACAACGAAGAACCGGATGTCGCCCTGTCGCTCCCCCTGGGTGCCGGTCGCTCCACGATCGGGTTCCTGCACAACGACCCACCGACCCCTGCCCAGCAGAATGCGTTGCGTGAGCACGCACGAGGCGTCCTTGAAGCGGCACGAGGCGAATTCGACGGCAGCGGTAAACCGGGCCAGATCGTCGGATCGTCGAAGACCATCCGGTCACTCGCTCGGCTCGCGGGCTCCGAGTCCGATGGTGTCGGAGACGAGGACCGCCTCACCCTTCGACGGAACAGGCTCGACGACTGGGTGCCGCGGCTTGCCCGCATTCCGGCTGACGCCCGGCCGGCCCTCCCAGGCATCACCCCGGACCGGACTTTCCAGATCGTTGCCGGTGGCATCGTGCTGAGCGAGGCGATGGCGGTCTTCGGCGTTCGCGAACTCGACGTTTCCCCGTGGGCGACTCGTGAAGGCGTACTGCTGCGGTATCTCGACCGGATGGCCTGATCCGCTGAAAACGACGAAGGGCCGGGGATTGCTCCCCGGCCCTTCGTCGTTGCGCTTTATTCGCCGGTGATGGCGAGGTCCGGTGTCGCCGAACCCGTGCCGAGCGAGCGGCCCGAGTTCAGGCCGGCTCCAACGGTTTCTTCACGCTGGGTGGTGAGGAAGGTGAACGCGTTCTCCACGAAGTCCACGTGGACGTGGTCACCGGAGTTGAGTTCGCCGTGCAGGATCTTCTCACTCAGGCGGTCCTCGACCTCGTTCTGCATCGCACGACGCAGCGGCCGTGCACCGAGAGCCGGGTCGAACCCGACCTCGATGAGACGTTCTTTCGCAGACAGGGTGAGGTCGATCGTCATGTCCCGGTCGAGCAGGCGCTCGCTCAGTCGCTTGGCGAAGAGGTCGACGATCTGCAGCAGCTCGGCCTTCGACAACTGCGGGAACACGATGGTGTCATCCACACGGTTGAGGAACTCCGGCTTGAAGTGCTTCTTGAGCTCTTCTGTGACCTTTGCCTTCATGATCTCGTAGGTCGCGGTGGTGTCACCCTCGACCTGGAAACCGACCGGTCCACCGGCGATGCCCTTCGAACCGAGGTTCGTGGTCATGATGATCACGGTGTTCTTGAAGTCGACGAGGCGACCCTGGCCATCCGTCATCCGTCCCTCTTCCAGAATCTGGAGGAGGGAGTTGAAGATGTCGGGGTGGGCCTTTTCGATCTCGTCGAACAGCACGACGCTGAACGGCTTACGGCGGACCTTCTCGGTCAACTGCCCGCCTTCTTCGAAGCCGACGAATCCGGGAGGGGCACCGAACAGCCGCGAGACCGTGTGCTTTTCGCCGTACTCACTCATATCGAGCGAGATGATCGCGTCTTCATCGTCGAACAGGAACTCCGCGAGCGCCTTGGCCAGTTCCGTCTTTCCGACACCGGTCGGGCCGGCGAAGATGAACGAACCAGAAGGACGCTTCGGGTCCTTGAGACCGGCACGCGTGCGGCGGATGGTCTTCGACAGGGCCGAGATCGCTTCTTCCTGACCGATGACGCGCTGGTGCAGCGCCTTCTCCATGAAGACGAGGCGAGACGACTCTTCCTCGGTCAGCTTGAAGACCGGGATGCCGGTGGCCTGCGCGAGAACTTCGGCGATGAGTCCCTCATCGACCGTCGCTGTGGTCTTGACGTCGCCGGAGCGCCACTGCTTCTCAAGGCGGAGCCGCTCTCCGAGGAGGTTCTTCTCCTCGTCGCGCAGCGATGCCGCTTTCTCGAAGTCCTGGTCTTCGATCGCCGTTTCCTTGGCGCCGCGAACGACCGAGATCTTCTCGTCGAACTCGCGGAGTTCAGGCGGGCTCGACAGGATCGAGAGGCGGAGGCGGGCACCGGCTTCATCGATCAGGTCGATGGCCTTGTCCGGAAGGAACCGGTCGGCGACGTAACGGTCGGCCAGGTTCGCGGCGGCGACGAGTGCGCCGTCGGTGATGGAGACCTTGTGGTGGGCCTCGTACCGGTCACGCAGCCCCTTGAGGATGTTGATCGTGTGAGGAAGCGACGGCTCAGCGACCTGGATCGGCTGGAACCGGCGCTCGAGAGCGGCATCCTTCTCAAAGTGCTTGCGGTACTCGTCGATGGTCGTGGCACCGACGGTCTGCAGTTCGCCACGGGCGAGGAGCGGCTTGAGGATGCTCGCGGCGTCGATAGCGCCTTCTGCGGCACCCGCTCCGACGAGCGTGTGGATCTCGTCGATGAAGACGATGATGTCACCCCGGGTGCGGATCTCCTTGGTGACCTTCTTCAGGCGCTCTTCGAAGTCACCGCGGTAGCGGCTTCCTGCGATGAGTGAGCCGAGGTCGAGCGAGTACAGCTGCTTGTCCTTCAGCGTCTCGGGCACTTCTCCCTTGACGATCGCCTGGGCGAGTCCCTCGACGACGGCCGTCTTGCCGACGCCTGGCTCGCCGATGAGGACAGGGTTGTTCTTCGACCGGCGGGAGAGGATCTGCATGACCCGCTCGATTTCCTTCTCACGGCCGATCACCGGGTCAAGCTTGTTGTCCCGGGCAGCCTGTGTGAGGTTGCGTCCGAACTGGTCGAGGATCTGGGATCCGCCCTGCGCGGTGGTCTCCGTTGTGTTGCCGCCGACGGCCGCGGTCTCTTTGCCCTGGTAGCCACTGAGCAGTTGGATGACCTGCTGGCGGACACGGTTGAGGTCGGCGCCGAGCTTGACGAGCACCTGCGCTGCGACACCCTCACCCTCTCGGATGAGACCGAGCAGGATGTGCTCGGTGCCGATGTAGTTGTGGCCGAGCTGGAGTGCCTCGCGGAGCGACAGCTCGAGCACTTTCTTGGCACGCGGCGTGAAGGGGATGTGGCCGGTCGGCTGCTGCTGGCCCTGGCCGATGATGTCCTGGACCTGCTCGCGGACGGCGTCCAGCGAGATGCCGAGGGACTCGAGGGCCTTGGCTGCGACACCTTCACCCTCGTGGATGAGACCGAGCAGGATGTGCTCGGTTCCGATGTAGTTGTGGTTGAGCATCTTGGCCTCTTCCTGGGCCAAAACTACGACGCGGCGAGCGCGGTCGGTAAATCTCTCAAACATATTCGCTCCTTGGGTGTCCGGGCAGGGATGGGGACACCGTTAGAAAGAGCGTAACCACCGCTGGTTGGGAAATGGTCTTTGTTCGCTCTGGGCGCGACGACCATTGACAGACATAACGACTGTCGATAACTTATCGATATTCGTTGTTATCGATAATCGTTGGAGGTGGGCGAATGCCCCTCAAGCCGTCCCTCGGCCGGATGGATGCCGGTCTTCTGCAGTTGTGTTCCGTGCTCGGTGTTCTCTTCGCCGGCAGCGCCTTCATCATCGGCGTCTTCGGTTTCATCCAGACCCTCACCACTGACGGGGTCGCCATCGTGCAGCCGGTGAGCATCTTCCTGAACGATGTCGAAACCGACGGCCGGGCATCCGTCGTTTCAGGCGAAACCACGACGGCGGAGATGACCGTCGACGGCCTGTCCATGACTGCCCGCCTGCTCCTCGGCAGCGGCACCCTGCTTCTCATTCTTGTGCAGGTGATGATCGCTATCGCGATCGTCGTGCTCTGCCGCCAACTCCTCGACGGCCGGCCGTTCGTCACGGCGCTCCGCCGACTCATCGGCGCGCTGGCCGTGGTCGTCCTCGTTGGAGGCATGTTCGGTCAGGCCCTGTACGGATTCGGGAATTTCCAGGTCGCCACCGAACTCAATTCCGACCCTGTCGGGTCGGAGTTCCCGATGATGATGCACATCGACTCCACTCCGTTCATCGTCGGTTTCTCACTCGCTCTCGTTGCCATGGCCTTTTCCATCGGGGAACGGTTGCAGCGGGAAACAGAGGGACTCGTCTGATGGGCGCGTTCCTGCCCCTGGCGGTTGTCCTCACCGGGATGCTCATCGTCATCGGAGTCGTCTCGCTGCTCGCCGGGCGGAAGCCGACCGATCGTGCGAATCGCGATTCGGCCGTCCTTCTGATCACCATGATCGGCGCGATCGCCTACGCGGCGCTGGTGTCCGTCGGCACGCTGTGGTCGGTCGTCTCCACCCTGGCCGCACCGCATGTCGACGTATCGCTCCCTGTGATGTCGTTCTGGCCTGACCCTCGCCCGGGAGTATTCGACATCACGGGCCCGACGGCCCAGGTGGTCGCCGGCGGATTCACCGTCGCGGATGTTCAGGTCGAGGGCCTCGACCTGCCCGCCCGATCGTTCCTGGCAGCGGGAACACTCGTCGAGGGCGCGGTTTTCATTCTGCTGGCGACCGTCATCGCCATGCTCTGCCGACAGCTCAGGAGCGAGGCTCCGTTCGCGTCGTCTCTCACGTCAGCATTGACCGGCGCTGGAATCACACTCGGGATCGGCGGGATCGTCTGGCAGGTCCTGAGCGCCATCGGAGCCGTCCTCGCCGCGCAGCAGACACTCCGCATCGACGGTTGGGCATCGAGCACTGCAGTCGATCCGGCCGATGCGACCGCGCACGGTCTGCCGGAACCGTCGCTCGCGGCCTCGATCGAATTCTGGCCGATCTTCATCGGACTCGCCCTCGTTGCCGTCGCTGCGGCATTCCGCCTGGGCGAACGGATGCAGAGCGATACGAGAGGTCTCGTGTAGTGAGTGGCGCAGATGACGGACCGACCGGCATCCGATGTCGGCTCGACGAATTGCTTGCGGAACGTTCGATGACCCTGACCGAGCTGAGCGAGCGTGTCGGCGTGAGCATCGTCAACCTGTCCGTGCTCAAGAACGATCGGGCGCGGGCGATCCGGTTCTCGACACTCGTCGCGATCTGCGATGCCCTCGACTGCGAGGTCGGAGACCTGCTTGTGCGGGCACCGTCACTGCAGCGCTGAGGTCAGCCTCGCGAGGTTATCGAGAACTGTCGACCGCAATGGCTGCTTCAGCCACTCGTCGAGTGTCAGTTCGCGGCTCTTCTGCCGGTAGCCGTTTTCGACCGCTCGCATGTCGGAGACGAACGACTCGCCCCGAACCATCAGCGAGACCTCGAGGTTGAGGCCGAACGACCTCATGTCCATGTTGCTCGACCCGATCACGGCGACGTCGTCGTCGATGGTGAAGTGCTTCGCGTGCAGGATGTACGGATCCGGGTAGAGGTAGATCCGGACCCCCGCACGGAGCAGTGCCTCGTAGTAGGAACGCTGGGCGTGATAGACGAGCGCCTGATCGCCGATCTCGGAGACGAAGAGGTCCACGGGAACACCCCGCTGCACCGCCGTGGTGATGGCGTACAGCATCGATTCGTCCGGCACGAAGTAGGGACTCGTGATGACGATGCGTTTCTGCGCGGCATACAGGAGCCCGAGGAAGAGACGGAGGTTGTTCTCACCGTCGAACCCAGGACCGCTCGGCACCACCTGGCAGTCCAGGTCGCCGTTCTCGAGGTCCGGGTCGGTCACATCGACCTCGCGGCTCACGAGTTCGCCGGTTTCGCTGTACCAGTCGCTGAGGAAGATGGCGTTGATGCCACCGACCACCGGGCCCTCGACCCGAGCCACGAGCTCCTGCCACTGCAGTCCCCGACGGAGGTTGCCGCGTTTGTTGTAACTGCGATCGATGATGTTCTGCGATCCCATGAATGCCACCAGCCCGTCGACAACGAGGATCTTGCGGTGGTTCCTGAGGTCCGGCCGCTGGAACTTGCCGCGCCACGGCTGGAGTGGAAGCAGGAGGTGCCACTCGGCACCGGTCCGGTCGAGGCGGCGTTTGGTTTTCGAGTATCCCTTGGTGCGCATGTTGGCGACGTGGTCGAGCAGGACCCGCACCGTGACACCGCGTTTCACCGCTCGTTCGAGGGCATCGAAGAACGGCGCGGTGGTACGGTCGCAGCTGAGGATGTAGAACTCGACGTGGACGTGGCGATCAGCCGCGTCGATCGCCGCGGTCATCGCCCGGATCGTCGCGTTGTAGTCGCCGAGGAGTTCGGCCTCGTTGCCGCCGAGCAGGGGAAGTGCACCGAGGTTCCGGTTCAGCTTGACGAGGTTCGTGAACCAGAGCGGGCGACCTGGCTGGAGTTCCTGCTTGGGAAGGTTCTCCCCCGCGATCCGGATGAAATCGTTGATCTCGTCCTGGATGTCGCGTCGCTTCTTCGGCAGCTTGGGGTGCCCGATGAGAAGGAACGCGATCACACCGACATAGGGGATCAGGAAGATGGCAAGGAGCCACGCCATCCCGGCCGACGGCCTCCGGTTCCGGGGAACGACGATGATCGCGATAACCCGGATGATGAAGTCGATGACGAAGAAAAGGACGAGCGTCCAGTCAGCGGCGATACTCGCCCACAGTGACGCTAAGTCCACGCACCGGCTCCTGTCATCGGGAAGGGTGCGTCCAGCCTACCGGCGGATCAGACCGAGCCTTCTGCCGACCCACCAGGGCTGGTCGCCGGCGCCGGCGGAAGACCGAGCCGTGAACGTTCGGCTGCTTCCAGGTCAGCGTAGGCAGCGCGCTCGACGCGATCAGCCCGGATGATGCCGCGCAGGACGAGCCAGAAGATCACTCCGACGAGAACCGTCGGGATGAGCGACCAGATTGCGTTGACCCAGTAGTTGTCCATTTGGTTAACAGGATACCCCGCCGATCGGGGTCAGCTGCCGCCGGAGATGATGCCGATCACACCGGAGATCACGAGGTACGCACCGATACCGCCGACGATGATCCAGATGATGACGCGGTTCGTCGATGGCTTCCGCGGATCTTTCGGGTTCAGTTCTTCTTTGGGAAGGTAATCGCTCATCGTTCGCTCATTTCACGAGGGGGAACAGGATGGTTTCGCGGATGCCGAGTCCGGTCAACGCCATCATCAGCCGGTCGATCCCCATTCCCATTCCGCCGGTCGGGGGCATGCCGTGTTCGAGCGCGCGGAGGAACTCTTCGTCGAGACGCATCGCTTCGACGTCTCCGCCGGCGGCGAGTCGCGCCTGCTCGATGAATCGTTCGCGCTGCACGACGGGGTCGACGAGCTCCGAGTAGCCGGTCGCGAGTTCGAAGCCCCGGATGTAGAGGTCCCACTTCTCGACGACGCCGGGGATGGATCGGTGCTCACGCACGAGCGGCGAGGTGTCAACCGGGAAGTCGCGCACGAAGGTCGGTCGAACAAGGGCGGACTTGACGAAGTGCTCCCACAGCTCCTCGATGTACTTGCCGTGGATCGGGTGCGGGACGACGATGCCCTCGCGATCGGCGAGCTCCCTGAGCTCCTCGATCGGCGTCTCCGGGGTGATCGTGCGGCCGACGGCATCGGAGAGGCTGTCGAACATCGAGATCCGGTCCCAGTCACCACCGAGGTCGTATTCGGTGCCGTCCGCCCACGTGACCGTGTGCGACCCGGCGACGGCGAGCGCGGCATCCTGAATCAGCGTCTGCGTCAGGTCTGCGATCGAGTTGTAGTCGCCGTAGCCCTCGTATGCCTCGAGCATCGCGAACTCCGGGCTGTGGGTCGAGTCTGCGCCCTCGTTGCGGAAGTTGCGGTTGATCTCGAAGACGTGGTCGATACCGCCGACGACAGCGCGCTTGAGGTACAGCTCAGGCGCGATGCGCAGGAAGAGCTCGGTGTCGAACGCGTTCGATGTGGTGACGAAGGGGCGGGCGGACGCTCCGCCGTGCATCACCTGGAGCATCGGCGTCTCGATTTCGAGGTAGCCGCGATCTGTGAATGTACGACGCAGGCTCGCGACGGCCTTCGAACGCTGGATGACGTTGCGGCGGGCCTGCTCGCGGGCGATGAGGTCGAGGTAGCGGCTCCGGACGCGACTCTCTTCGCTCAGCTCGTTGTGCAGGTTCGGGAGCGGGAGGATCGCTTTCGACGCGATCGTCCACTCGCGAACCATGATCGACAGTTCACCGCGGCGGCTGGAGATCACTTCACCGGAAACGAAGAGGTGGTCGCCCAGGTCGACGAGTTCCTTCCAGGAGGCGAGGGACTCCTCACCGACTTCGGCGAGGGACACCATCGCCTGGATACGGCTGCCGTCCCCGGCCTGAAGGCTTGCGAAGCACAGCTTGCCTGTGTTGCGGAGGAACACGATGCGTCCGGCGACCCCGACGACGTCGCCCGAGGTTTCGTCCGCGGCGAGGTGCCCATACTTCTCGCGCAGCGCAGGGATCGTGGTCGTGATCGGGACCGAGACCGGGTACGCGCCGCCAGCGGCATCCTTCGCGTTCTCGATGAGCTGTGCCCGCTTCGCCAGTCGGACGGCCTTCTGCTCGGAAATCTCTTCGGCGGTCGGTTCGACGGGCTGGGCTGGCGTTGGGGCAGTCATAGAAAAACGTCTCCTTGTGGGGTCGCCCCAGTTTACGGGGCGGACGGCGTCTCGAGGCGCAGGCCTCAGCCGATCGAGAGTGTGCGGTTGTCGATGAGGCGGGTACTGCCCACCCGTGCCGCGACGAGCATGATCGCCTGGCCCTGGTGTTCCGGACTGACCGGCGCGAAAGAGGAGGGGTCGACGAGGGCAAGGTAGTCGAGATCGATGCGAGGTTCAGCGGCGAGGACGGCGTGAGCGGCGTCGAGCGCGTCCGCAGCCGACTCGCTGTTCGCGGCCGCCGCGAGAGCTGCAGACAGGGCAAGAGCCGCCGCGCGGTCGCTCGCCTCGAGGTAGACGTTCCTGCTCGACAGGGCGAGGCCGTCTGACGCGCGTACGGTCTCGACCCCGTGAACCTCCACACCGAAGTTGAGGTCCTTCGCCATTCGCTTCACGAGGAAAAGCTGCTGACGGTCCTTCTCGCCGAAGACGGCCACGTCCGGTCCGACGATGTGAAAGAGCTTGGCGACGACGGTGAGCATGCCGTCGAAGTGCCCTGGCCGGGTCGCGCCCTCGAGGCTGGCACCGATGTCACCAGCGGTGAGGCGGACGCCCGCGTTCGAATCGGGATACATCTCGGCGGCTGTCGGAGCGAAGACGAGCGAGACTCCGCGCTCGGCGAGCTGGGCGACGTCCTGCTCGAGCGTACGAGGATAGCTGTCGAGGTCCTCGCCTGGGCCGAACTGCAGCGGATTGACGAAGATCGAAACGACGACGATGTCACCGAGTTCGGCTGCCTCGTCGACGAGCGCGAGGTGACCGGCGTGCAGCGCGCCCATCGTGGGAACGAGTACGACTCTCGGGCGCGGGTTTCCGTTGTCGATCGCGCCCTGTTTGGCGTCGGCGATGCGCGAACGGATGTCATCGATACTGTTTGTCACTCACCGATGGTACCGGCAGGCGGCGCCTCCTCGTCGGGGTCGTCGTCGAACACGTCCGGCCGGCCCGCCTGCTGCAAGGCATTATCGACAGAAGACCGGACGAGCGACGAGAGAAATCCGCCGGGATGCTCGACACCGATTCGCGCGAGGATGCCAGTGGCCTGCGTCACGATGGACCGGGAGAACGCCGTCGCGATCTCGATGGCCTCCGCATATGCGGCACGATCCGCTTCGGCGACGAGTACGGGCTCTCCGCCCATTTCGACGACGAGGGCCTGCCCGATCGGCTGGACCGGCGTCGGCGCGGTCACCGCGAACCAGCTTTCTGCGAGCCGGGCGATGTCGATGCTCGTGCCGGTGAAGTCCATGGCCGGGTGGATCGCGAGCGGGATCGCTCCGAGGGCCTGGGCGGGTGAGAGCACCGCGGTGCCGTATCCGGCTGCCGTGTGCATCACCAGTTGGCCGGGGAGCCAGCTCGACGTCGCTGCGAGCCCGGCGACGAGCGACTCGAGTTCCGAGTCCGGCACCGCGATGATGACGAGTTCGCTGCGTTCCACGATGCTCGGGATGTCGAGGATCGGAACGGCGGGAAGCATCGCTTCTGCGCGGTCCCTGCTCTCGACCGAGACGGCGCTGATTCCGGTGATGGCGTGCCCGGCACCGGCGAGGGCGGCGCCGAGGACAGGACCGACCCTGCCAGCACCGATGATCCCGATTCCCAGGCGACCGGCCCGTGCCGTCACGAGAAGTTCTCCGGCGCCGGCCCGGCATCCGGAACGGTCTGTGCCCAGCGGTGGCTGTGGTCGGCCAGGGACGCAGCCACGATTCCCGCCGAAACCTCTTCGTACAGGCGGGCTGCCTCGGCCGTACCGATGACGGGCAGCGTGGGAGTGATCGGGCCGAGCACGGTGTGGGCGCGAGCGGAAGCGAGGCGGAACATCCGCTCGACCGGGCCCTGCGAGACCGAGAAGCTCACCATCCGGGCGAGCGGAAGGATGTCGAGTTTGCGCCAGACGACACCCTTGCGGAACAGGAGCAGCCCGTCGCGAAGCGAATAGCCGGTGCGCTTCCAGGCGAACGGATCGAACCAGCGTGCGCGCCGGGGCGAGAGTGTGAAGCCCGAGCGGGACGGCTCGTTGATCGCCAGCTGCAGTTCGTCGCGCAGGTCTTCACTCGCTGGCAGGCCGAGCAGGAGTTCGACCACACGGGAGACGTCCGTGAGGGTGCCGACCGGGAGGACCGTCGTGTTTCCCTTGCCGCCGATCGCGTCTTCCGCCGAAAGTCCCGCCTTGTTGATCTTGACCTGCCACCAGCCGAACGGGCGCCACAGCACCGACTGGGAGATCTCGATCGCGTGCACGCGACCGGGGGGAAGCGTGTCGTTGCTCGTGGAGAACAATCCGAAACCGATCCGCACACCGGACGGCGTGCCGGCGATCGAGTACCGGAGCGATTTGGTGATCGTCGACCAGAAGTAGCTGCCGAGCCCGATCACACTCGGGATGAACCAGAACAGCGACCAGATCTGGCCGTTGACGATGGAGACGATCATCACGACGGCGAGGGCGAGGATCAGGACCGACCCGATGCTGAGCACCGTCGAGCCGATGAGGCGGCCGACCGGGATCCGTACGACCGATTCGGGCGGGGCGGTTCCCGGGTCGAGCTCTGGGGCGAGGAACTCAGACACCCGCTCGTTCACGATCCGGCTGAGCACCTGCTCGTTCTCGATGCCGCCAGGCCCGACGGTCGGTGCGGGCGCAAGACCTTTTTCGGCGAGGCGCACTCCCGATGCGAGGGTGAGCACGTCACGCCGGAGATTGTCGGCGTCCCGGGAGTACAGGTACTCGAGCTTCACGCTCGCGTCAGCCCCCGCGACGGAGACCTCCATTTTGGCTGCGCCGAAGAGGCGGGGCAGGAACGGCCTGGAGATCCCGACGCCCTGGATGCGGTCGAGTTTGGCGTTGCGGTGCGTGCGGAACAGGATACCGCTGCGCACCTCGACCGCTTCGTCCGTCACGCGGAAGGTGTGCATGCGCCACGAGACGAAGAAGCCGGCCATCACGACGAGGAGGACGACAAAGACCGCGAGGAGCGCGAGCCCGACGTAACCGTGCTCCCAGACGTAGGTGAGCGGGTCGTAATTCTCCTCAGCGGTGTCCCCGGCGCCGGGCAGGAACAACTCGACCAGCCGCTCGCGCAGGTTCGCGATGACGAAGCCGGTGATGGCGAGGAAGGCGATTCCGCCGCGAAGCAGGGGCGTCGCGGGGTGCAGGCGGTGCCATTCACCGTCGGTCAGGTTGCGCTGATCCCGCGGCGGCTGGTGCTGCACCGGGAAGTATTCAGGCTGTGCGGCGACCGGATAGCCCGGCTGTGGTTCAGAACCGGGTGCGGGCTGCTGGGGCGGAAGGTTCCCGAACGGCGGCCGCGGAGCATCCGTCTCGTCGGTCATAGCCCCGTCCGTCTGCTTTCGGCGACCTCGACGAGGTGGTCGCGGAGGTCCTCAGCTTCCTCGGCGGGAAGTCCGGGCAGCACGATCGCCGTCGCTGCAGAAGCGGTGACGAACTTCAGTTCGGCGAGCCCGAAAGCCCGCGCGACGGGGCCGCGGTTGATGTCGATGAGCTGCATGCGGCCGTAGGGAACGGCGACCATGCGCGTCCACATGATGCCGCGGCGGAACAGCAGATCGTCCTGTCGCAACTGGTACCCGATCGAACGGATGCGACGGGGGGTGAATGCAGCGCCGAGAGCGATCGCGAGAAGGAGGCCTCCCATGATCCACCAGGGCCACGCCTGCTCGAAAATCACGCCGAGGACGACGGCGACGACCACGACGACGACGGCCGCGATGGCGGAGCCGATGAGGTCGACGAGAATGTACTTGGGCGACACCCGCCGCCACTCCCCGGTCGTATCGATACGGCGGGGCGCGTCGGCCGTGGTTGCCTCCGCGGCGTCGGCAGCCTCACCTGCCTGGAGCCTCACCGGTGCCTGCTCGGTGACCGGCTCAGCCAGTGTCGGGTCAGGAGTCCAGGGTTGCTCCGGGTGCGTCATCATCTTCATCCTTCGGGAGCGTGCAGAGGTGTTCGGCGATCAGTCCAGCGGCCGTCAGAGCCGCTGCACCGATGCAGGAGGCAATCGCGAGCCACATCGAGCCTAGCGCGGGCAGTACCGGGCGGGTCCCGAAGTAGACCAGCGCTCCGAGTGCTGCGCCGGTGAGCAGCGAACCGACGAGGCTGCAGGCCTTGGCAAGAACGACGACGCGCATGGCCTGGAACGGGTCGATCCGCGCCTGCCGCTTGCCCGTGACCGTGCGGTGGATCGGGATGGCGAAACCGAGGATGACGATGGCGATCGCCAGCAGGGTGAGTGGCATCGTGACCGGCGGCACGAGGAGGGCTCTTCCGAACGCTTCCAGGCCGTACTCGAGGAGGAATCCGGCGACGAACCCGAGTGCCGCGAGGCCGATCAGCGGCGTCGCTCGTGTGCGCCTCACGCGCCGTCTCCCGGGAATTCTGTGGCGCGCCCGATGAGGCCGGCAACGGGTCCAGCGCCTGGCAGCACCGCGTCGGGGTCGATCTCGAGCCACGGACCGAGCACGAAGTCACGCTCAGCAGCCCGGGGGTGAGGCAGAACGAGGTCAGGATCGGCGAGAAGGAGGTGGCCGTAGGCGATAATGTCGATGTCGAGCGTTCGATCGCCCCAGTGTTCCTCCCGCACGCGCCCGAACTGCGCCTCGATCGCCTGGATCGCGCGGAGCAGAGCGTGCGGGGGCAGTGCCGTTTGAGCCAGAGCGACGCCGTTGAGATAGCGCGGTGCCGTCTCGTCTTTCCCGCCCGGCTTCACGGCGGTCGATTCGACGAGGGTCGACATCGCCGTCACCGTGACACCGTGTGCGGGCAGCGCATCGATCGCGGAACGGATGGTTCCGGCGCGATCGCCAAGGTTGCTTCCGAAGGCGAGCACGATCCTTGCGGGCGCCGGGGGTCGAACCGGCGGGTGGATGTTCGGCCGGGGAAGAGGCGACATCATCGAGCCGCCCGCGGGTCGGGGGCGAAGCGCTCGATGCTGACGGCCACGTCGGTGAACGGAATCGGGATCGGAGCATCCGGTTTGTGGACGGTCACCCGCACGCGTCGCGCCGCCGGATATGAGAGCACCAGCGCGGCCACGCGCTCGGCGACGGTCTCGATGAGGTCGACCGGGTCGGATGCCACGGCGGCGGCAACCCGCTCGGCAAGCTCCCCGTAGTGAATCGTCTCGGCAACATCGTCCGTCGTGGACGCTGCGGAGAGGTCGACACCGACGGTGAGGTCGATCAGGAAGTCCTGGCCGTTCTCACGCTCGAAATCGTAAACTCCGTGGTGCGCCCGCACGCGGAGTCCGGTCAGGATGATGCTGTCGCCGGTTGTCACGATGCCACTCTCTGGTTTGCCGCCCGTGGGCAGCGACGCGGACTCAGGCCGGGCTGGCGTCGCGCTTGTCGTCGACCGACTTCACGAGGCGCCACGCCAGGGGAAGGATCGATGCGGCGAGCAGCCACTTCACGACGCCGCCAGCGATGAAGGGGTAGAAACCGGCAGCGAGGAGCGCGCCGATGTCGTTGGGGAGCCCCATCGTTCCGAGGATCATGCCGAGATACGGGATACCGAACAGGAACGGGACAAGGCTCGCTCCGAGGAACGCGAAGAGCGACAGCGCAGGGCGCTTGTCCCAGTTGCGTTCGGCGAGCCAGCCGATGAAGGCGGCGGCGGCGATGAAGCCGATGATGAATCCGAATGACGGCTTGGCGAGGGCAGCGATCCCACCGGTCGCACCGGAGAAGATGGGCATGCCGGCGAGGCCGAGCAGCATGTAGGTGGCAAGTGACACCGCACCGCGCCAGGCGCCGAGTGAGGCGCCGACGAGCAGCACACCGAGCGTCTGACCCGAGACCGGGACCGGCCACATCGGTATCTCGACGAGGGCCGTCGCGCTGACGACGGCAACACCGGCGAGCATGAGCGCGATGTTGTTCGCCACGGTGCGGGGCACGACGCGGTCGGCGATGGTCAGTCTCGATGGGGCAAGGGTTGCAGTCGTCATGTGTTCTCCCGGATGCGCACGTGCCGCGTCGGCGGCACTGCAGAACACACTATCCGTAATCCGGAGCTCGCCGGTTGTTGTGTCGGCGCAAGCCGGACCCACAATCTGTGACGGAAACCTCTAACGACGGCGCAGGCGCTCGTGCACGTCGAGCGCGATCCTCGTCGCACCGACGTCGTGGACGCGGACGCCCCAGATCCCGGCATCGGCCAGCAGTGCGCTGAGCACGGCGGTCGGCAGGTCACGCTCGACCATGGGCGCACCCTCGTCGAGCAAAGCACCGAGGAAGCGCTTGCGTGAGGCACCGACGAGGACGGGAAGGCCGATCGCCTGCAGTTCAGGCAGACGGGACAGGAGTTCCCAGTTGTGCTCGGCCGTTTTCGCGAAGCCGAGTCCTGGGTCGAGAACGATTCGATCGCGGGCGACACCGGCCGCTTCGACCGCTTCGAGCCGGTCGAGCAGTTCCGAGCGGACGTCGTCCACCACGTCGTCGTACGAGGTGCGCGAGTCCATTTCGGCGCTGTGACCTCGCCAGTGGCTGAGCACGAACGTCACACCGGTCGCAGCGGCAACGGTCGCCATCGCCGGGTCGGCGAGTCCACCGGAGACATCGTTGATGATCTCCACCCCGGCGTCGACGGACGCACGGGCGGTGTCTGCATTCATCGTGTCGACCGAGACACGGATGCCGTCGGCCGCGAGTGCGCGGATCACCGGCAGAACACGCCGCTGCTCTTCCTCGCTGCCGACGCGCTCGGCGCCGGGCCGCGTCGACTCGCCGCCGACGTCGATGAGAGTCGCTCCTGCTGCGGCCAGCGCCCTGCCGTGCGCGATCGCGGAACCGTGATCGAGGTACTGCCCGCCGTCGCTGAAAGAATTCGGCGTCACATTGAGGATGCCCATGATGTGCATCCCGGGCGACGCAACCGTCATGACCCCGGCCGGGCGAGAAGGGAGATGATCTCCGCCCGCCGCGCTGGTTCGCTGAGTTCCCCGCGACTGGCCACGGTGAGGGTCGACGACTGCTCCTGCCGCGATCCGCGGGTGGTGACGCAGCCGTGAACGGCATCGAGGACGACCAGGACGCCCCGAGCGCCGAGGCCGCGGTGGATGGCGTCCGCGATCTCCTCGGTGAGACGTTCCTGGATCTGCGGGCGCGACGCGAGCACGTCCACCACTTTCGGGAGCGCACCGAGCCCGACGACCTTTGCGTCGGGGAGGTACGCGATGTGCGCGACGCCGAGAAAAGGAAGCAGGTGGTGTTCACAGATCGATCGGAAGGTGATGTCGCGCACCACGACCGCTTCGCCCGGTCCGTCGCTGCCGAGCGGGATGGCATCCGCGAGGAGGTCCAGCGGGTCCTCGGCGAGCCCGTGGAAGAACTCGCCATACGCTTCGGCCACGCGCTGCGGGGTCCGCGCGAGCCCCGCCCTCGCCGGGTTTTCACCGATGGCGAGAAGCAGTTCCGTCACGGCGCGCCGGATGCGTTCCGGGTCCATCCGGCCGGCTCCGGTGCCCCCCATGGGGTTATGCCGTTGCCGGTCGGGGGTTGACCTGCGGTGCGCGGGCCGGTGGGGTGTCGCTCTCGACGCCGCCGTCGGTCACACCCGGGTCGATCGGAGCCTTCGAGATCGGCACGGCGATCGGCGGGTGGTCGGAGACTGGGCGCTTCGAGCTCGAGAGCCACTGCGGGCGCGGCGGGAGCTTGCGGATGTTCGCAAAGATCTCGGCGAGCTGGTTGTGGTCGAGCGTTTCCTTCTCGAGAAGCTCGGCAGCGAGGCGATCGAGGATGTCGCGGTTGTCGTTGAGCACCTGCCACGCTTCGTCATGTGCCTGCTCGATGAGCGCGCGGACCTCGGCGTCGACGGTTTCGGCGATCTGTTCCGAGTAGTCACGCTGGTGGCCCATGTCACGGCCGAGGAAGACCTCACCGCTGGACTGGCCGAGCTTGATCGCACCGACATTGGCGCTCATGCCGTATTCGGTGACCATCTTGCGGGCGATGCCGGTCGCTTTTTCGATGTCGTTCGACGCACCGGTCGTCGGGTCGTGGAACACCATCTCCTCGGCGACTCGACCGCCCATAGCGTAGGTCAGCTGGTCGAGCAGTTCGTTGCGCGTGACCGAGTACTTGTCCTCGAGCGGGAGCACCATGGTGTAACCGAGCGCACGACCTCGCGGGAGGATCGTCACCTTGGTGACGGGGTCGGTGTTGCGCATCGCCGAAGCGGCGAGGGCGTGACCGCCCTCGTGGTAGGCGGTGATGAGCTTTTCCTGGTCCTTCATCACGCGACTGCGGCGCTGCGGGCCGGCCATGACGCGGTCGACGGCCTCATCGAGGGCACGGTTGTCGATGATCTGCGCGTTGGAACGCGCGGTCAGCAGGGCGGCTTCGTTGAGTACGTTGGCGAGATCTGCACCGGTGAAGCCGGGGGTCTTGCGGGCGAGCACGTCAAGGTCGACGCTCTCGGCCATCGGCTTGCCCTTGGCGTGGACCTCGAGGATGCGCGTGCGTCCCTTGAGGTCGGGAGCGTCGACGCCGATCTGGCGGTCGAAGCGGCCAGGGCGGAGAAGGGCGGGGTCGAGGATGTCCGGACGGTTCGTCGCGGCGATCATGATGACGTTCGCCTTGGGGTCGAAGCCGTCCATCTCGACGAGCAGCTGGTTGAGGGTCTGCTCGCGTTCGTCGTGGCCGCCGCCCATCCCAGCGCCGCGGTGCCGGCCGACGGCGTCGATCTCGTCGACGAAGATGATGGCGGGCGCATTCTCCTTGGCCTGGGTGAAGAGGTCACGCACGCGGCTCGCGCCAACACCGACGAACATTTCCACGAAGTCCGAACCGGAGATGGAGTAGAACGGAACGCCGGCCTCACCGGCGACGGCGCGGGCAAGCAGGGTCTTTCCCGTTCCGGGAGGGCCGTACAGGAGCACGCCCTTCGGGATGCGGGCGCCGACGGCCTGGAATCGTGCGGGCTCCTTGAGGAAGTCCTTGATCTCTTCGAGCTCTTCGATCGCTTCGTCGCTTCCGGCGACATCCGCGAAGGTGACCTTCGGCGACTCCTTCGAGACGAGCTTCGCCTTCGACTTGCCGAACTGCATGACCTTGGATCCGCCGCCCTGCATGCTCGAGAGCATGATCCAGAAGAAGACACCGATCAGAAGGAGCGGGAGCAGGAGGCCGAGCGCTGAGAGCCACCAGCTCGGCTGGGGAACCTTGTCGGTGAAGCCGTCGCTGGGTGCTGCGGCGTCGACGGCTGCAACGACGTCCTCGGCGCGGGCCGTGAGGTAGTAGAACTGCACGAGCTTGCCGTTGTCGCCGTCGGCCTTCGCGAGTGTGAGGTCGGCGCGGTTGTCGCCCTCGGTCAGGGTGACCTCGGTGACCTTGCCGTCGTTGAGCAGCTCCAGACCGTGGTCGGTTGACACCTCGCGCATTCCGTTGACGTTGAGCAGGCTCGACCCGACCCAGAAAACAATGATGGCGATCAGGATGTAAGGGAGCGGGCCCTTGAAGATGCGCTTGAAGTTCATAGTTCGGATGAGCGGATGCCCAACACCCTTTCTGAAGGTACGGCGAAGCGGCGAACGCCCCGTGAAGTCAAGGTTATCCCCAGAACGCTGGACGAGCCCTCTATGTTCGCCGAAGGGAGAACGGGGCGCCGATCACGCGTATACGTGCGGAGCGAGCACTGCGACGTCGCGCAGGTTCCGGTAGCGCTCGTCGAAGTCGAGGCCGTAGCCGACGACGAAGTCGGTGGGGATGTCGAATCCGACGTATTTGCAGTCGATCTCGACCTTCGCCGCCTCGGGCTTGCGAAGCAACGCGCAGACCTCGATGGATGCCGCGCCGCGCGATGCGAAGTTGTCGAGCAGCCACGAAAGCGTCAGTCCCGAGTCGATGATGTCCTCCACGATGAGCACGTGTCGATCGGTGAGGTCGGAGTCGAGGTCTTTGCGGATCTGGACGACACCGCTCGATTTGGTCCCTGCGCCATAGGAGGAGACAGCCATCCAATCGATGGAGACGTGCTTCTTCATCGCACGCGAGAGGTCGGCCATCACCATGACCGCGCCCTTCAGCACACCGACGAGAAGGAGATCCTTGCCCTCGTAGTCCGAGTCGATCTGAGCGGCGAGCTCCTCCAGCTTGTCGTGGATCTGCTGTTCCGTGACGAGGATGGTCGTAAGGTCGCCTGCAATGTCGCTCGATTCCATGGTCCTCATCCTATCCGTGACTCGGAATCGTTCCCGCGTGCGGTGAAGACGATCAGGCTTCCCTCCCGGCTTACCCGGATACCGGGGACATCGATCGGCCCCTGCCCGCGCCAATCGGTCACGAGGCGGGCGATCTCGACAGTGTGGCCACGGTCGAGCGAGGACCCGAACTCACTGGATGCGACAAGCCGCAGGATGCGGTTGCGCAGGGCCGCCGGGTTCACCGCGAGCGCACTCACCGAGACGGCAATGCCTGCCTCCGCCGGTTCGCAGATCTCCTCGATCATCTCCTCGACCATCCGGTCGAGAGCCTCCGAGTCCTCCCGCAGCTGTTCAGCGGTGCGGGCCAGCGCATCGGCGACACCGGGGCCGAGTTCACGCTCGAGTACCGGAAGAACGGCGTTGCGCACGCGCACCCGGCTGAACCGGGTATCCGAGTTGTGAGGATCCGTCCACGGTTGGAGACCCTCTGCCGCGCACGCCGCGTGTGTCGTCTCACGGCGAACGTCGAGGAGCGGGCGCAGATACAGACCGTTCGTCGGAGCCATTCCGCGCAGGCTTGCCGCCCCCGACCCCCTCGCGAGCCCGAGTAGCACCGTTTCCGCCTGGTCGTCGAGCGTGTGACCCAGGAGAACCGCACCGGCATCCGTCGCCGCCGCGACGTCGGTAATCGCGCCATACCGTGCATCGCGCGCTCCCGACTCGGGCCCACCTCCGTGCCCGACCATGACCCGGCGAACGATGACGGGAGACAGCCCCATGTGCTCCGCTGCGCGTGCAGCCCGATCCGCCACCTCGGCCGAGCCGGGCTGCAGGCCGTGGTCGACGACGACCGCCCCCGCCCGGAGCGCGAGTTTCGGCGCCTCGAAAGCCGTGGCGGAAGCGAGTGCGAGGGAATCGGGGCCGCCGCTCAGCGCGACGAGCACGAGTGCGCCCTCCGCAAGCCCGGAATCGCGGGCGGCCGCCAGCGCACGGCGCACTCCGACGCGCACCTCGGCAACCGCCGGGGAGAGCGGCGGGCGGCGGGGAGAACTGTTGTTGGGCATCAAGTAACGTTATTGCAGACTTTCAGAACCAAAGGAGCACAACCTTCATGGCCGAATATGACGTCGTCGTAGAGATCCCCAAGGGCAGCCGCAACAAGTACGAGGTCGACCACGAAACCGGTCGGGTGTACCTGGACCGCGTTCTGTTCACCGCTTTCAGCTACCCGGTCGACTACGGCTACTTCGAGAACACGCTCGGCCTCGACGGTGACCCCGTCGACGCGCTCGTACTGCTCGAGTACCCGGTCTTCCCCGGTGTCGGCATCAAGGTGCGCCCTGTCGGCGTCCTCAACATGAGCGACGAGGCCGGCTCAGACGCCAAGGTCGTCTGTGTTCAGCACAAGGACCCCCGCTGGGCGCACATCCAGGACATCACAGACGTCCCTGAGCAGACCCGCAAGGAACTCGAGCACTTCTTCGCCCGCTACAAGGACCTCGAACCCAACAAGTGGGTCACCATCGAGGGCTGGGGCGACGCCGCAGAGGCCGAAGCGATCGTCGAAGCGGGCATCGTCAAGCTGCGCGAAGAAGGCAGCCACTAGGCATCCGCTCATCGCTCGAAGAAACCCCGCAGCCCGCTCGGCCTGCGGGGTTTTTTCGCTACCGGGGACCTGATTTCCCGGCTCGGCGGGTCTCGTTTTGGCAAATCGCGCTGAGACCCGTATGCTTCTTCTCGGTAGTTACGGAGCCCTCACCGGCTCTCGGCCCCATCGTTTAGTGGCCTAGGACGCCGCCCTTTCACGGCGGTAGCACGGGTTCGAATCCCGTTGGGGTCACATAGCTACTACACTGAAGTACAAGTAAAAAAGTAAGGCCCTGTAGCGCAGTTGGTTAGCGCGCCGCCCTGTCACGGCGGAGGTCGCCGGTTCAAGTCCGGTCAGGGTCGCTGAAGTGAAGAGCCCTTCCGAAAGGAGGGGTTTTTCACCTTCCAGCGGCATTATGCCGTTGGGCTCTGTAGCTCAGTTGGTAGAGCGCACGACTGAAAATCGTGAGGTCACGGGATCGACGCCCGTCGGAGCCACTGAAATCCTCGTAAGGCTTCTACTTGCGGGGATTTCTTCATTTAACCTCTCCCCCGCGCGCGACCCGCGCCCTGGCTCTCCCCCCGGCTTTTCCCCCGGTTTCGCTGGCACGCGACCGGCAGGATATCGGCAGGAAATGAACACGGTGTTAATAAATGAGGAATCCTCACCCCTATATCTGGGGGCACCGTTACGCGCGCGTTCGCCGCTACTGTCGAGACTACGCCGAACATGAGACAACCTCGCTTTTAATGTTGAAGCAGGCTCCGTACCCAGTGGGGGGAGGTCTCGGGTTCACTGTCCGCCGAGAGGAGCCAGCATGCCCGCCACCACCCAGCTCGATCGCCAGGCATCAGCCGCAGGCGCTGGAGCAATCCGATGACGGAAGTCAAGCAGCGCCTCGTCGCGCCCAGCCCATACCGTCCCAAATTCCGCGCCCATTCTGACCGCTTCGCCACAGCACCGGGGCCGCAGGTCGCAGCACCGAGCCCGCAGGCGACCGAGCGCGTCTGGTCCCGGAACTTCCGGCACCGTCTTCAGGTGACGGATGCCATCACTGTGCTGGGAGCTGTCGGTCTCGCGTTCTTCGTGCGGTTCGGACTGGACGAATCGATCAACGACGTCGCTCGGGTTGAGACGCAATACGGGCTCATCTCCGTCACCATCATCGTGGCGTGGCTGGTCGCCCTGGCCGCATTCCGCACCCAGGATTCCCGCGTCATCGGCGCGGGCGCGAGCGAATACAAGCGCATCGTCAATGCGAGCGCGACAACGTTCGGTCTGCTGGCGATCCTTTTCCTGATCTTCAACATCGACGTCGCCCGCGGGTACTTCCTTCTCGCCCTCCCCGTCGGGACCCTGGGGCTTCTCGCGGCTCACTGGTTGTGGCGCAAATGGCTCATCTCCCAGAGGAACCAGGATCACTACCTGTGCCGCGCCGTCGTCGTCGGCACGCTGGACGAGGTTGGATACGTCATCCGGCAGATCCAGCAAAAATCCGGTGCCGCGTACAACGTCGTCGGCGCAGTGGTGTCCGACGCCGATGAGCGCCTCCACACGGTGACCACGGGTCCCCGGCCCGTCACCGTCCTCACCGGAGTCGACCCGGCCGACGCCGCAAAGGCTGTCGGAGCCGACGCCGTCATCGTGGCCGGCCAGCCGGACGGCGGCGCAGAGTTCATCCGCAGCCTCGGCTGGCGACTCGAAGGCACGGCGACCGACCTGGTCCTCGCATCGCGACTGACGGACGTCGCCGGGCCGCGGATTCACTTCCGCCCGGTGGAGGGGCTGCCGCTCATCCACGTCGAGATCCCGCAGTTCGAAGGCGGCAAGCACGTTCTCAAGCGCGCATTCGACATCGTGGCATCCGGCCTGGGGATCATCGCGCTCGCGCCGGTCTTCGCTCTCCTCGCCCTCGCGATCAAGCTCGATGACGGCGGACCTGTGCTCTTCAGCCAGGAGCGCGTCGGACGCAACGAGAAGCGGTTCATGATGCTCAAGTTCCGTTCGATGGTGACCACCGCTGAAACGGACCTCGAGGCACTCATCGCGAAGAACGAAGGATCCGGGCTCCTCTTCAAGATCAAGGACGACCCACGCGTCACCCGGATCGGTCGTATTCTCCGCAAGTTCTCGCTCGACGAACTGCCACAGCTGTGGAACGTCTTCGTCGGAGAGATGAGCCTGGTCGGGCCTCGCCCGCCGCTTCCCCGCGAGGTGGAGGCCTATGAGAGCCACGTCCACCGCCGGCTGTACATCAAGCCAGGACTGACCGGAATGTGGCAGGTCAACGGCCGAAGCGACCTGAGCTGGGACGAGAGTGTCCGCCTTGATCTGTACTACGTCGAGAACTGGTCATTGACCGGTGACCTCATGATCGTCTGGCGCACGGTCAAGGTCCTCCTCAAGCCCGTGGGCGCCTACTGACATGAACGATACAACCCGGAGACCAACAGGTATGACACAGCGAATCGGATACGCCGGCGGAGCATTTGACCTCTTCCACATCGGACACCTCAACATCCTCCGCCACGCGAAGAGCCAGTGCGACTATCTCATCGCAGGAGTCGTCTCCGACGAGATGCTGATGCTGAACAAAGGGATCACGCCAGTGGTGCCCCTGGTCGAGCGGCTCGAGATCGTGCGCAGCATCGATGTCGTCGACGAAGCCATTGCCGAGGTGCACACCGACAAGCTCGACACCTGGCGCGACGTGGGCTTCAACGTCTACTTCAAAGGCGACGACTGGAAGGGAACCGAGCGGGGACTCCGCCTCGAGCAGGAGTTCGCCGCCGTTGGCGTCGACGTCGTCTACTTCCCGTACACCCTGTCCACCTCAAGCACGATTCTGCGTCGCGCGCTCGACAGCCTCGCCGGCGTCGACTCCGACAGCACCAGCGCCGAACGCCGCTGACCCAGACACTGAGAACCGAAGGAAACGATCATGGCAAAGACCGCTCTCATCACCGGAGTGACCGGACAAGACGGCTCGTATCTGGCCGAGCTCCTCCTCGAGAAGGGCTACGAAGTGCACGGCATCAAGCGCCGCTCTTCTCTGCTCAACACCAACAGGATCGACCACATCTACCAGGACCCGCACACCGAGAACCAGCGATTCCAGCTCCACTACGGCGACCTCACTGATGGGACCAATCTGACGCGCATCATCCAGGATGTGCAGCCGGACGAGATCTACAACCTCGGCGCCCAGTCACACGTCGCCGTCAGCTTCGAGGAGCCGGAGTACACCGCCGACGTCGACGGACTCGGAACGCTCCGGCTGCTGGAATCGATCCGCCTCCTCGGGCTCACCGAGTCCGTTCGTTTCTACCAGGCCTCGACGAGCGAACTGTACGGTCTGGTCCAGCAGATACCGCAGACGGAGTCGACCCCGTTCTACCCCCGGTCCCCGTATGCCGTCGCCAAGCTGTACGCGTACTGGATCACGATCAACTATCGCGAGTCCTATGGCATGTACGCGTGCAACGGAATTCTCTTCAACCACGAGTCGCCCCGTCGCGGCGAGACCTTCGTGACGAGGAAGATCACGCGAGGACTCGCCCAGATCGCGCTCGGGCTCGACCCGTGCCTGTACCTCGGCAACATGGACTCTCTCCGTGACTGGGGCCACGCGAAGGACTACGTCCGCCTGCAGTGGATGATGCTGCAGCAGGATGTTCCCCAGGATTTCGTCATCGCGACGGGCGAGCAGTACTCGGTCCGCCAGTTTGTCGAGTGGAGCGCTGCGGAACTCGGCATCACGCTGCGCTTCGAAGGTTCGGGAGTGAACGAGATCGGCATCGTGGACTCGGTCGAGGGCGAAGCGGCCGAGTGCCTCTCCCCCGGTGACGTCATCGTGCGGGTCGATCCCCGCTACTTCCGTCCCGCCGAGGTCGACAGCCTTCTGGGCGATTCGACCAAGGCACAGTTCCTCCTCGACTGGCACCCCCAGGTGGGCATTCGCGAGATGGTCTCCGAGATGGTTCACGCCGACCTCGACGCGATGCGGCGTGTGGCCCTGCTGAAGAAGCACGGCTACGCGGTTCCCGTCGCCCTGGAGTCGTAAGTGTCCGGCGGTAAGCGCGTCTGGGTCGCCGGCCATCGCGGGATGGTCGGTTCCGCCATCGTGCGGCAACTCGAAGACACGGACTCGGAGGTGTTGACGGCCAGCAGGGAGGACCTCGATCTGACCGACCAGCGCGCGGTCTCCGCTTTCGTGCGGTCCAACGCGATCGATGAGATCTACCTGGCAGCGGCGCGAGTCGGAGGCATCCACGCGAACAACACGTTCCCTGCCGATTTCATCCTCGACAATCTCCTCATCGAGGCGAACATCATCAAGGCGGCTCACGACGCCGATGTGAACAAGCTGCTCTTCCTCGGGTCGTCGTGCATCTATCCGAAGAACGCACCGCAACCGATGAACGAGGCGAGTTTGCTGACCGGCACACTCGAGCCGACCAACGAGCCGTACGCCATCGCGAAGATCGCCGGAATCAAGCTGTGCGAGAGCTTCAACCGCCAGTACGGCCGTGACTATCGGAGCGTGATGCCGACCAACCTGTACGGTCCCGGCGACAACTTCCACCCGACGGACAGTCACGTTCTCCCCGCGCTCATGCGCCGGTTTGTCGACGCCAGGCAGTCCTATGCCGACGAAGTCGTGATCTGGGGCAGCGGGACTCCCCGCCGGGAGTTTCTCCACGTTGATGACATGGCCGCAGCGAGCGTCCATGTGATGAACCTCGACTATGGAACGTATGCCTCCGTAACCGAGCCGATGCTGTCGCACCTGAACGTCGGAACCGGCGTCGACTGTTCCATCCGCGAGCTGGCCGAGCTTGTGGCGTCGATCGTCGGCTACACGGGCCCCCTCCGGTTCGACACGTCGAAACCGGATGGGACCGCGCGCAAACTCCTCGACGTCTCGCGCATTCACGCACTCGGCTGGCGTGCGCGGATCGACCTGGCCGACGGCATCCGCGACACCTACGACTGGTTCCTTTCGAAAGGTGCTGATATCCGTGGACGCTGACCAGCCCTCGATGCGGGTGACGATCGTCGGGCTCAATTACGCACCCGAACCGACGGGGATCGCCCCGTACACGGCCGGGCTCGCAGAAGGGCTGGTCGCGCGGGGCCACGCGGTCCACGTCGTGACCGCGTATCCCCATTATCCGCAGTGGGAGATCGCCGCCGGCTACACCGGCAGGACGCACGAGGAAGAACTCGACGGCGTCTCTGTCCTGCGGGTGAAGCCATACGTTCCGAGGAAGCTGACGAGCCTGAAGCGACTGCTGATGGAGCTTCACTTCGGCATCCGGGCGGTGTTTTCACCGTGGGAAGCGCCGGACGTCGTCATCCTCGTCACCCCGGCGCTCTTCGCGACCCGGATCGTGGCGCTGCGAGCACGACTCGCCCGCACCCCCACGTGCGTGTGGGTCCAGGACATCTACTCGCTCGGCATCGCTGAGACGGGCGCCGGAAGCCGGGCTGCGCGTGCGGTCGCACTCATCGAGCGCTCGACTCTGCGGGCGGCAACCCGTGTCGTGGTCATCCACGACCGGTTCCGCCGGTATTTGTCGGCGAACCTCGGCGTCGAGCAGAGTGCGGTCGACGTCGTCCGCAACTGGTCCCACATCGACACGGATGCCCTCCGTCACGACGCGACGATTCGCGCACGTTTTGGCTGGGAACCGGATGACATCATCGTGTTGCACGCGGGCAACATGGGCGCCAAGCAAGGACTGCTCAACGTTGTCCGTGCCTCGCAGCTGGCGGACGAGCGGGGATCCCGGGTTCGATTCGTCCTGCTCGGCGACGGGAACATGCGGGAGGCGCTTGAGGCCGAAGGCCCGAATTCGAGGCTTCAGTTTCTCGACCCGCTTCCGGATGGTGCGTTCGAGGCGGCGCTCGCCTCCGCCGACATCCTGCTCGTCAACGAACTGCCCGGCCTGACGGAGATGTCTGTACCGAGCAAGCTGACGTCGTATTTCGCGACAGGTCTCCCGGTGATCGGGTCCGTCGACGAAGACAGCACCACAGCGGAGGAATTGCGTTCAGCCGGCGCCGGGCCCATCGTCGATCCGACGCGGCCAATCGACCTTCTGCTCGCGGCGGAGGATCTCGCCGCTGACCCCGAACGCGCTGCGCGTCATGGCAGGTCAGCACAGGAGTACCGGGTGGAGATGCTGACCGCGGACAGCTCGATCTCGAGCTTTGCCGCCATCCTCTTCGAGCTGGCGGCCTCAGGTCATTCGACGACGACCGTCGAGTACTCGACCGCGATCGGTCCCGCGTAGTTCTTGCAGAGCCAGAAGTACCCGCCACGGTGGCTGGCGTCGTTTGCAGCGGCTTCCCACGCGAGGTTCCGGTCCCTGCTGATCGCGACCCGGGATTCGTTCACGGAGACCACCAGGTCGATCCATTCCCCGACGGCAGGGGCGGGCGTCGACACGAAACTGAGCAGCCGCCCGTCCGCTGAGCCCTGTTCGCGTTCGTAGAGTTCGAGAGTTCCGTCCGCCAGCAGCACAGCGTGATAACCGCTCACCTGGGAGGGAACTCCGACCCGATATGGCAGGTCGCTGTCGAGCCCGAAGGCGATCCCCGCATGTTGCGTTGCGGCCGGGAGCTCTCCAGGCCAGCGGAGCTTGAAGGAGATCTCGAAGGTCGAGGAGTCGATCGGCGCGAGTGATCCCATCAGATAACTCTGGATGTCGGGATAGTCGAGAAGTACCGTTCCGGTCTTCGCAGTGATCTTCGGTTGCACTTTCCAGCCCAGATCGACGGTCCACGGCAAGTCACCCGCAGCTCTCACCCCGGCAGCGAAACTGTCACGCATCGCCAGTGCAGACTCCGACATCACGTACGGGATGTTCGAACACATCATTCCGACGACGCCCAGTGCGGCAAGCCGGTCGCGGTCCGACCGGTAATGAACCTCCCACACGATGACGGGTTTCTTCGTCGAGACCAGGTCCGCGATGAACTCGTCGGTTGCGGAGTGATGGGCTCCGAGGTAATCAAAGCTCTCCACCACGTCCTGGGTCGGCTGAATCTCCGACGTGAAGTATCCCCACGCCTTGTAGCCACGCTCCCTGGCAAGCTTGTGCTGTTGCCCGCCTGCCCATTGCTTCCACACGAAGCGGCTCGTGGCACCGGGATAGGAGTCGAGCAGGTCGAGAAGCGCGGTCGTGTTCGTCCCCTGCTTGTCCTCGATGAAGAGCACCCTGCCGTCGGCGAATTCGTCGAGAACGTCCTTAAGAAGAGGTATGGGTTCTGCGGCAGCGCTCGGTCCGAGCCACGCGGTGGCGTTGTTCTTCAGGCCGGACAGTTCCTTCCAGGTCGTGTCCGCGATCTTCCTGTCCACCCCGGTGAGGCGCTGCGTATTCTGATCGTGGTGGCAGACGAGCACGCCATCGGATGTCGCGTTCACCGAAATCTCGATGGCATGCGCGCCCGCCTTCGCGGCGTTCCGGTAGGCCGTCGCTGTGTGCTCTGGCCAGTTGTCCCCCGATCCCCGGTGGGCGATGTAGAACGGTGCGAGATCGAACAGGTCGGAAACCGTCGTCACTGACCCGGGACTGACGGGTGTCGATGGGTTCGGCGCCGCTGGTCGAGCCTCCGGCCGCGCGCACGAGGAGAGCAGCAGTACTACTGCTCCCCCCAGAACGAAGTGTCGTCGCCCAAGCCCCCCTGACGTCATCCGGTCAGCCGATCGGGGTGTAGGTGAGGGTGAGAACGGGACGGTAGGCCGTGGTCGCTGCTTCGCTCGACCAGAGCCGCACGTTGTCCGAGCCGTTTCCGGCGAGGCGCACGGACACGGTTTGCCCGAGAAGAGGTTGCACAGCACCGATGGAGAGTGCGCTCGAATACGGGCTGTTCGTTGCCGTCGCACCGGAGAACGTCCCGAGCGTTGCTCCGGCGGCAGTCGGGCGATTCGCCCAGGTCACTCCCGCTTCGGTCCAGGTACCGGTGACGACCGCGAAGGTGAACGTGTCACCGGAACCAGCGGCCGGATCGGTCGATGTCCGGGTGGAGAGGGTCGCACCGCTCAGGGTGTGTCCGGCCGGCGCGGCTGGAAGGGTGAACCGGAGGAACGATTCAGTCGGCGATCCTCCGGAGCCACGGGCGGACACCTGAGTATCGTTCCCGTAGTTCGTCGAGGGCGCGATCTGGAACACCATGGCATCATCCGTCGGAGGGACCTGCACGGAGATCGGTGTTCCGGGCGATGAGGTCACCGTTGCCGACGCCGCTGCAGATGCGCCGCTCACATTCTCTGCGGCATCCCGTGCGGTCACCTTGTAGAACCAGGTCCCCGTGCCAACCCCGCTGTCGGTGAACGACGTGCCCGTTGCGTCAGCGATCCGGTTGGTCGCGTCCACGGGGAAGCCGCTTGTCGTGCCCCGGTAAACGGAGTACCCGGTCACGCCGACGTTGTCGGTCGAGGCCGCCCAGTTGATGGTGACCGTCGACTGATTGACCGAGGTACTGAGCCCGGTCGGAACTGACGGTGCCGTGGAATCCGTCGCAGCGGCGACTGTCACGAGATTGGATGCGCCCGACGCAGCGCTCGTGTTGCCTGCCGCGTCTGACGCGGTGACCTTGTAGTAGTAGCCGCCGGGAGCCAGCCCGGCGTCGGTGTACGACGTACCGGTGACTTGCGCGATCCTGCTGCTGGCGTTGGCCGTGAACCCGGGCGACGTGCCGCGGTACACGGCGTATCCCGTGACGCCGACATTGTCTGTAGCAGCAGCCCACGATACCGACGCGGACGTGCCACTGCCGGCGGCTGTTACGCCCGTCGGGGCAGATGGGGCGACTGCATCCGGAACCGGCGCGTAGTGGTTCTGCACCTGCTGGGCACTCAGGGCACTGCCATAGATGGCCGTTTCGTCGATCTGGCCGCCGAAGAAGTCGGAGGACGGGCGATCGGGCCAACCGCTGAGGTTGTCGCCGCCGACGCGCCACACACCCCAGTAGGGCTGGGCCGCGGTGGTGGTGTTCTGCCCGAGAAGGGCGCCGTCGACGTACAGCCGCATCCCGTTCGTGCCCTGAGTGGCCACGACGTGGTGCCAGGCACCATTGTTATACGACGCTGCGGTCCGAAGAGTTACCGGGGAACCGGTGTAGACGCCGAAGGTCAGTCGACCGCTGTTATCCATGTAGATGTGGCGGTCATAGCTTCCGCTGTTTCGCGTGGCGCCGGTGTCCGTCCGCGGGCGGCCGTTGCCATAGCCGACGATTTTTCCGCCCGTGGTGGTCGTCGTCTTGAACCAGGTTTCGATCGTGTACGTGGTGGGCGCGGGAGCATAGTTGTCCTCCCAGACATAATCGTCGACGTCGTCGAATCCAGCTGACCCGCTCGTGTCGCCGGCGAATGCACCGTCCGTCGCATGGCCGAGGCCGTTCTCGGCAATACCGCTCAGACCGTCCGTCTTCGTCGCCGCAGCGCTCTTGTCCTGGACCCAGATGCCGGTCGTCCCGTCGTATTGCCAGTAGAACTGCGGGTCGTCGGCGCGCACGCGCGCCGGGTAGTTATTCGTCGCAGCGGTGGCTTGGGCGGACACGGCCAGAGAGAGCCCGCTGGTGTTCGTGCCGTCCGAGGCGGTCACCCGATAGGAGTACGAGCTCCCCACGCTGACTGCCGTGTCGACGAACGTAACTTGTGGGCGCTTCCACCAGACCGAGTCCGCCTGGCCCGTCCAGATGGGTGTCGAGGAGCCGTTTCGATAGACCCTGTAGGTCAACACGCTGTCGTCGGGATCCACCACGGTGCGGAAGCGAACCTGAATAGAATTGGAACTCGTTGCCTGCGCCGTCACGACCGGGATGGGCGGATTGCCCGTGTCAGTGGCGCTGAAGCGCGTCAGGCCCTGCTGGCCTGTGCCGTTGATCAGAGTGAATTCGCCTCCGGCCCAGAGATATGGGCGACCGGTCGAGGTGCCGGTCGCGACCGTGAGTGCACGGGGACCGATCCCCTCGCCCGTACCGTCGTTCCCCAGCGGGTTCCAGCCGAGAATCGCCGCGTTGTCAGTTCTCTGCGCGATGAAGAACGAGCGCCTGCCATCCTGGAACGCGCCGTTGGACGAGCAGTCGTGTGCGTGGTTGGCGGAGTACAGCGTTCCCTGATACTCCAAAACCGCCTGTGTGGCGCCAAGACAGTTATCCCGCCATTTCTGTTCGAGCGTGGTCCAGTCGATGGCAAACCGCCCGTCGAAGACGCCTCCCCCGGAACCTTCGTTCGCCCCGTAGAAGGTGTTGCCACTCGAGTGGAGCCCCTTGGTCACGGAGTTCTGGTGGATGAACCCGACCGGGTAATTGCGGACGTTCGCGCCTGACGATCCGTTGACGACAGCGATCGAGTGCGAGGCCTGGCCGTTGACGGCGAAGAAATCGCCGCCGATGGCGACCCTCGACCCATCCGGTGAAACGGCGACGGCACGCCCGATCCGGTCTGCGTTCGCCACCCATGGCAACAGGGCGCCGGTGGTGGCGTTCAGAGCAGCGAAGCGCAGCCTCTGCTGGCCGGCAACGCTCTGGAACTCACCAGCGATGTAGAGGGTGTTCCCAAACACCGTCAAACCGTTGACGAACGAGGAGACGGAACTGGCCCGGAACGGTCGGACGGTGCAGGTCTGCACGTCGAGTGCCGCCACCCGAAGAACGGTGACGCCCCCGATGTTGGAGAAGTTCCCTCCCACATATACGGTGCTCCCGTCAGGCGATGCGACGACGGTGCGGACGGTTGGAGTACCGCCGGCAAGGGAGATCGAGTACTGGCAGCTGTCAGGCAGCCCGGTTTCCGCGCTAAAGACGGCGAGTCCATTTCTTGTCTGAGCAGCTCCCGAGCCACCGTTCGGTGGGCGGATCTGCGAGAAAGTACCCCCAGCAACGACCTTCCCGCGAGAATGGGCCAGGCCGTACACGACTCCATTGGTTTGCCAGGTAGGGAGGTTGTCGGCGCTGAAGTGCACTCCGGGTGACAGCGCTGACGCTGTAGGTACCGCTGGAGAGGCAAGCGCCGCTCCGACTACGAGAGCCAGGACAGCTACGGTGCTGCCTAGAATGCGAGAGCGCATGGTTTGCCTCGATCAGAATCAAGTTGGTCGCTGTCGACCTGTGAAGTTTTTCGATTGTTCATCCCACGGTCAACGACGTGGTGTGATTTGAGAAGCGGGTAGGCATGTGAAGGTTACTCATGTTCCGCGGGCTGCGGCAACCGCCCCAAGCGAGGGACAAGCGCTCCGGAAATCCTGGACTCCGGAACAGCGGCAATCGGTCGGTGTTGGCTGCAGTGCAGCCAACGCCGACCGACCTGTATGCGCCCCACTCAACCGATCGGTACGTAGCTCAGGGTGAGAACCGGACGGTAGGCGGATGCAGCTGCCTCCGAAGACCACAGCCGCAGGTTGTCAGTCCCGTTCCCGGCCAGTCGCATTGTCACCGTCTGCCCGAGAAGCGATTGCACCGCCGGATCAGCCAGCGTGCTTGAGTATGGCGAGTTGACTGCGGAGGCACCGGAGAGGGTTCCGAGCGTCTGGCCAACCGAAGTGGGTCGATTCGCCCAGGTCACCCCTGCTTCGGTCCAGTCTCCGGTCACCACGGCCAGCGTGAAGGTGTCCACCGATCCCGCCGATGGATCGGTCGACGTTCGAACCGAAACGGTCGCGCTGTTGAGGCTGTACCCTGCTGGCGCCTCAGGAAGCGAGAACTTCAGGAAGGATTCGATCAGTGAAGTGCCTGCCCCTCGAGCGGAGAGTTGCTGGTCGCTTCCGTAATTTGTCGTGGGAGTCGCCTGGAACACCATCGCATCCTCGGTCGGGGCGACCCGAACGGTGATGGGCTCAGCGGGCGGAGCTGAGACCGTCGCTGACACCGACGTTGATGCTGTGCCCACGTTGCCCGCGGCATCTACTGCCGCGACCCGGTAGTACCAGGTCCCACTCCCGACGCCGGAGTTTGTGAAGGCTGTCCCAGATGCCTCACCGACTTTGCTGGCAGCATCCGCGGTGAAGCCACTCTCTGACCCCCGGTACACGTTGTACCCCGCGACGCCGACATCGTCCGTCGACGCCGACCAGTTCACGGAGACCGTCGAGCCGCTCACAGAAGTGGAGACTCCTGCGGGCACCGACGGAGCGGACGTGTCTGGCACGGGGCCAGCACCGGGGGTGAACGTCAGCGTCAGAACCGGACGGTATGAGGCGTTTGCCGCCTCGCTCGACCAGAGCCGGACGTTGTCACCTCCGACGCTCGTGAGGCGGACTGACACCGTCTGGCCAACTGCGCCCGCCAGTGCGCCCGCAGCAAGGGTCGAGGTGTATGCCGAGTTCGTCGCTGACGCTCCGGAAAGCGTGCCCAGCGTCGTACCACCGGTGGTGGGACGGTTGTTCCACGTGATCGCGCCCTCGCCCCAGCTTGCCGCGCTCAACGAGTAGGTGTGAGTGTCTGCCGAACCGGCTGTCGGATCGGTGGATGTCCGAACAGAGATGCTTGCTCCGGTGAGGACTGTTCCCGCCGGCGCTTCAGGGAGAGCGAACTTGAGGAACGACTCGATGGCTGAATTGCTCGCTGCTCCTCGAGCCGACAGCTGACTATCCGCACCGTAGTTGGTTGAGGGCGCAACCTGGTACACCATGGAGTCTTCCGCCGTCGACACCTGAACGACGACGGGCTCCCCAGCGGGTTCCCCGACGGTCGCGGAGACCGCCGCTGTTGGAGCGCTCGAGTTGCCGGCCGCATCGACCGCCGCGACCCGGTAGAACCAGGTTCCGTCCGCCACTTCGGCGTCAGAGTATGACGGAGTATCGGAGTCACCGATCCTGCTCGCTGCGTTCGCACCGAAGCTGGCCGACGTTCCCCGGTACACGGCGTACCCGGTCACCCCGACGTTATCCGTCGCGGCAGTCCAGTTCAGGTCAACGGTCGAGCCATCAACAGACGCCGTCAGGTTCGACGGAGTCGTCGGGGCTTCGGAGTCGACGACCACGATCGTCGCGACGTTGGAGGCCGCTGACGCCGCACTGGCGTTGCCTGCTTCATCGACCGCGGTGACCTTGTAGTAGTAGCTCCCGGCCGCGAGGCCAGCATCCGTGTACTCCGTGCCCGAGACTTCGGCGACAAGACTGGAGGCATCTGCCGTGAACCCGCTGGTCGTTCCCCGGTAAACCACGTACCCGGTGACGGCGACGTTGTCGGTCGATGCAGTCCAGTCCACGTCGACCGTCGATTCGTCGACCGTCGCGCTGACGCCCGTCGGGACCGATGGAGCCGTCTCGTCCGGCGCAACGACGGTGACTTCGGCTGAAGCGCCGGAGGCCGCGCTGGTGTTGCCCGCTGCGTCGACCGACGTCACCTTGTAGAAGTAGTCCCCTGGCTCGAGACCAGCGTCCGTGTACGTCGTACCGGTGACTTCCGCGATTCTGCTGGAGTCGCTGGTCTCGAAGTCGGCGGAATCTCCACGGTAGACCGCGTAGCCGGTGACACCCACGTTGTCGGTGGAAGCCGACCACGTGACCGCTGCACTCGATCCGCTCACGGTCGCCGACACATCCGCCGGTACGGAGGGTGCAACGGTGTCGGTGACTGTCACCTCGACGGAGTCGGTCGCCTGGCTCGCGTTTCCGCTGCCGTCGACAGCAGCGACGCGATAGAAGTATGTTCCGATGGCGGGTTCATCGTCCGACCAGGTCGTACCGGGAACTTCCTCGACGAGGCTTGACGCGTCAGCCGTGAAGTCCGCGCTGGTGCCGCGATAGACGCGGTAGCCCTGGACCGACGCGTTGTCGGTCGAAGCGTCCCATTCGAGCTCCACGGATCCGTCGGCAAAGCTGCCGGCGAGGTTGGCCGGGATGCTGGGCGCCGTCGTGTCATTGAGGCCGGTGCCGTAGTGGCCCGCGATCTCGGTGGCGCTCAGCGTGTGCGAGTACACAGCGACTTCGTCGATCGAACCGGTGAAGTAGAAGTTCGACGGAGCCGACGGCCAGGTGTTGAGGTTTCCACCTCCGACCCTCCAGTACCCGTTGAAGCCCTGGTTCGTGGTGGTGCCGTTTGAGGCGACAAGCGAACCGTCGACGTACAGTTTCATGCCCGTTGGATCCTGAACTCCGACCACGTGATGCCACGAGTTGTCGTTGTATGTCGCGGGGCTCTGGACGTATGCGTAACCACCCGTGTAGACACCGAAGATCAGTGTTCCTGAGTTGGTCATGTAGATCTGCTTGTCGTAATCAGAGCCGTTTCCGGTCTGTGTGTTCTCGAACCCGATGAGCTTTCCGCCCGTCGACGTATCCGTCCTGAACCAGAGTTCGGAAGCGAACGTCGTCGAGGCTCCTCCTGACACCGTCGTCGCGATCGTGCTTGTCTGGCTGCCGTTTGTGGTCACAGCTGCGTTCCCACCCACGATGCCGAGCGTGTCGCGGCCGACGTTCGCGCCGTAGACACCCGGACTCGCACCGAACAGCGATGAGTCAGCAGCGGTTGTGCCTTCCGTTTCTGCCAGGCGCCAGTACAGGTCAGGGTCGCTCGCGAAGACGGCCTGGCCATAACCATCGGCCGGTGCCGGGTTCACCTCAGCGGTTCCCCCTGCGAGCGTGTAGTGGTTGAGGACCTGCTGGCGATCCAGCACGGTGTTGTAGATCGCCGTCTCGTCGATCTGGCCTCCGAAGAAGTCGGACGAGGGACGGTTCGGCCAACCGGAAAGGTTGTCACCCCCGACACGCCAGACGCCGTTGTACGACTGCGCATTGGTGGTTCCGTTCGATCCGACCCGGATGCCGTCGACGTAGAGAGCCATGCCGGTCGACCCTTGGGTGGCCACGATGTGGTGCCACTCGCCGTCGTTGTATGCACCCGCGCTGCGGATGGTGACAGAGGCGCCGGTGTACACACCGAAGGTCAACCGGCCGGAGTTCTCCATGTAGATGTGACGGTCGTAGCTGCCGCTGTTGACGGCGGCTCCGGTGTCTGTGCGTGGCCGGCCGTTGCCGTATCCGACGATCTTTCCGCCCGTTGTCGTCGTGGTCTTGACCCACGTCTCGATTGTGTACGTCGACGGGCCTGGGGTGAAGTTGTCCTCCCAGACGTAGTCATCGACGTCGTCGAAGAGTGCAGAACCGGTTGTGTCCCCGGGGAACGCTCCATCTGTTGCGTGTCCGACGGCATTTTCAGCAATGCCGCTCAACCCGTCGGTCTTGGTCGCATTCGCGCTCTTGTCCTGTACCCACGTTCCCGATGTTCCGTCGTACTGCCAGTAGAACTGCGCACCGTCCGCACGCACCTGGGCAGGATAATCGGCAGCTGATGCCGTCGCCCGAGCCGTCACAGCGGCGGATAATGCACTGGTGTTGGTTCCGTCAGAAGCAGTCACGCGGTAGGAGTACTGGGCACCAACCGCTACAGCTGAGTCGACAAAGGTAACCTGGGGGCGCTTCCACCAGACGGAGTTGGCGGTCCCGGTCCAGATAGGAGTTGCCGAGTTGTTGCGATAGACCCGGTAGGTCAGGACACTGTCATCTGCATCGACGACGGTGCGGAAGCGGACCTGGATCGATCCCGAACTCGTTGCCTGCGCCGTGGCGACAGGAACGGGGGGCGTACGGGTGTCCGCGGCGCTGAATCGCGTCAGCCCCTGCTGGAGTGCACCGTTTATGCGAGTGAACTCCCCTGCAGCCCAGAGGTACGGCTGTCCCGTCGTGCTCCCGTTCGAGATGACGAGGGCTCGGGGACCGATGCCCTCACCGGTACCATCGTTGCCTTGCGGGTCCCAGCCGAGAATTTCAGCCGATTCCGCATTCTGCGCGATGAAGTAGCTGCGCTTGCCGTCCTGGAATGCTCCGCTCGCCGCGCAGTCATGGGCGTGGTTGGCGGAGTACAGAGTTCCCTGATATTCAAGGACTGCCTGGGTCGCACCCAGGCACGTGTCGCGCCATTTCTGCTCGAGGGTGTTCCAGTCGATGGCGAAACGGCCGTCGAAGACACCGCCTCCGGTTCCTTCATTGCCGCCGTAGAACGTGTTGCCGCTGGAGTAGAGGGTCTTGGTGACCGAGTTCTGGTGGATGAAGCCGACCGGGTAGTTTCGAATGTTTTCACCGGTTGCCGCGCTCACCACGCCGATGGAGTGTGAGTTCTGCCCGTTCACGGTGAGGAAATCTCCTCCGACAGCGACACGTGAGCCATCCGGTGACACTGCGACAGCACGACCGGCTCGGTCTGCGTCGGCAACCCAGGGCAGCAGGGCACCGGTCGTCGCGTTGAGGGCAGCAAAGCGAAGTCGTGGCTGGCCCGCAACGCTCTGGAACTCGCCGGCGATGTAGAGGGTGTTCCCGGAAACGGCCATGCCGTTGACGAAGGACGAGACGGTGTTCGCTCGGAACGGGCGAACCGTGCAGGTCTGGACATCGAGGGCGGCGACCCGAAGGACTGTGACGCCGCTGATGTTGGAGAAGTTGCCACCCACGTAGACGGTGTTGCCATCAGGGGATGAAACAACGCTGCGGACGGTGGGAGTGCCGCCCGCAAGAGCGATCGAGTATTGGCAGCTGTCCGGCAGCCCGGTCTCCGCGTTGAATACCGCCAGCCCGTTCCGGGTCTGCGCGGTGCCTGACCCGCCGTTCGGCGGTCGGATCTGCGAGAAGGAGCCGCCGGCAACAACTTTCCCGTTGGACTGAGCGAGGCCGTACACCACACCGTTCGTCTGCCAGGTCGAGAGGTTGTCGGCGCTGAAATGCACGCCGGGCGAAAGAGCGGATGCTCCCTGCAGTGACGGAGTGGCGACCACCGCTCCAATCACAAGGGCAAAAATGGCGACGATGCTGCCCAGAACGCGTGAACGCATGAACTCCCCGATCAGATACCGGCTGGCCAGAGTAGACCGGTCGGGATTGTGGATGTGGTCTCGCGGCCAACCCCACGAGGTGACGAGGGATGCGAGTGGAACATGTGAAGGTTACTCACGTTTTGCGAAGGGGGGCAATTACCCCAAGTGAGGGGTATCTCGCGTCAGAACCTGAGGCGTGCTCGCATCGTGCGGTAGATTGCAGCACACCCTCTCTCCATACCCCGCGCCGATCGCGGGCCCGACGTCAGGACAGCACAGTGACGACGTTCCGCTCCGCTCTCACCGAGTTGTCGAGTGCCCAGAAATCGAAAAAAGGCGTGTCCCTCTATTCCCGCTTCGTGAATCGCCCGCTCGGGCGAGTGCTGGCCGCCGCCCTCCACCAGGCAGGGGTCGGGCCGAACCAGGTGACACTTCTCTCGGCGTTCAGCACAGGGGCCGGGCTGGCGGTGCTGGTCTCACAAGAGGCCACGTTCCTGACCGGTGTTGTTGTCGCGGCACTCCTGGTACTGGGCTTCGCCCTCGATTCGGCGGATGGGCAGGTGGCGCGGCTCTCCGGTCGTAGTTCCCCCGCCGGCGAATGGCTCGACCACGTTGTCGACGCCGCCAAAATGGTTGCGGTTCACGCTTGCGTTCTCGTTGCGGCATGGTTCCACGCACCGCACCAGGCCGGCTGGCTCGTGATCCCCCTGGCCTTCCAGCTTGTGGCGACGGTAATGTTCGCAGGCGGAACCCTGGTCGAGTTGCTCACACGCTCGCTTCCGGCCGGCAACCCTCATCTAGGGACGGCATCGCCCCTTCGCGCTGTGGCGCTCCTCCCGGCGGACTACGGCGTGCTGGCGCTGTGCTTTCTCCTCTGGGGCACTCCTGTAGTGTTCCAGACTGCTTACGCCACGCTGTTCGTAGCCAATGCCATCATCCTGGTCCTTCTTCTCGCCAAGTGGTTCCGCGAGCTCAGGTCAGTCTGACGGGAGTCAGATGGCGTCCTCGACCGTGGCTCCGGTCTCCGGAATGTACACCCGGTTGGTCGACATGGATGTGCGAGTAAACCACGCCCCGGTGACCGGTCCCTTGTGCTTGGCCGGGACGCCCGCCCACAATCCGGACTCCCCGACTTGCCGACCGCGGGTGAGAACGGACCCTGCCGCGAGCACGGACAGATCCGGAAGGCTGGCACCGCCGAGCAGAAGGCATCGTGTCCCGACGAAGCTTCGATCACCAATGACCACCGGGTGAGCGACTTGTGCATCCATCGCCATATCCACGCTGTGCGACATAACGCGCGAGTCATGACCGGCCAACGCCGAGAACTCCCCGAGTGATAGCGAGCCCGAGCAGTCCATCTGGTGCCTGCTCGTGATGTAAGCGTTGGCACCCAGCGTGAGAGAAGCGCCAGAAGGGTACAGTCGCGCGTAAACGGGATGAGCTGAGATCACGTTCAACCGGCCAACGGATGCGCTCGCGCCTACGGTGACGGCACGCATGTTCTTGATCAGGTTCCATTTGCCGATCCTGGATCCACTGGCCAATACCACCGAATCGACCTTCCACACGACGTTCGGCCGCGCCAATGCCGCCGCGTGCACCTCATGCCCGAGGCGGCGAAGGAGACGGTTCTTCGATTGGCTCGCAGGAAGAAGCCAGACAGCGAGAAGGGCGGCTGCCCTAAAGGTATTCACGTTGATTCTCCTCGTTCAGGGATGACTCGGTGGTCTGGGTACCGGAACGCCGGACGTATCGGGCGACAGCGGCGAGTTCGATTCCCAGTCGGACGACCAACCCCACGAGAATTCCGCCCAGCGCTCCGGCTGCACCAAAGAGAACGGAGCCGAACGCGACGAGCGGCAAGCCGATGATCACCCCGACCAGAGTCGCTGTGGCGACAACACTGACACGGTCGATCGCGACTAGGACTGCTTTGCTGATGACGGACTCGAAAAGGTTCATTGCGACGAACACGGCCATCAGCACAAGGGTCGTATGGCCAGGCCGAATGAGCGCGCCTCCCAGCCACAGGACAAAATGCGGTGCGACGACGAGCATGGCCGCACCAAGAGCCAGTGAGAACACAGCCGACAGACCGATCGCGCTCAGCACGCGGGACGCGAGCGCGGCACCGGAGGCGCGCGGAACCCAGCCTTGGAACACAGTGATGAAGGGGTTCAATGCTACGGAAACTTGTCGCTGGACTTTATCGACGATCGCGTAGACGGGAAGGACTACCGGCGCGAACGCAGAAACAATCAGCAGGGGCGCTGCCACGTAGCCAGCGGAGAGCAGTGTCGAACTCACGCCGAGCCCTTGAGAAACGAGGACGAGTCTGACCGGACGGCGGGGCAGACGCGAATGTCGTGGGAGTGACGAGGAACGGAAAATCCACACGGAGCAGGCGACAAACCCGCCCAGCATCCCGGCAAGCTGACAGAGCACCCCGACGAATGCGGTCGAGCCCATGAGCATGAATACAATTCCGGCGACCGTTCCCAGTACGCGGGGAATCGTCTCCAGGACGAACATTGCGTATGGCCGCGACAGCCCCACGAAATACCAGCTGGCGGTGAGTCCAATGCTCGCTGTGGACAAAGCGCCCGCAACGGCGAGCAGGGGGTCGGTCGGCGCAAAGACGGCAGCAAGGACTCCGGCGGCCCCGGCGATGGGCACGAACAGGATGCCCTTCATGAGGACAGACTCCGAATACTCCCGCAGGGCAACTGGCCGGTCGGCACGAGCGATCACCGCTGGACCGGTGAGACCCCACCCATAGGCAAGCCCAACGGCGGCAACCCCGCCAATCGATTGGCCAACCGCAATCGCAGCCCAGGCCTGAGGACCATCCGCGCCGATCATGGCAGGGATGATGGCCAGCGATGCGATGGCAAGCGCCACCATGGACGCCGCGTAGCCGGCGATCTTATTGACACCTGACGCCGCGTTAGCCAGTCGGCCAGCACGTCTTGACACGGCATCCTCTCCCGGGAGTTCGCCTGATCGATTCCGGCACTCACGCCATCCTCAGGCTAGCGCCGAGTACGAGGAATCCTCAAATACCCAGTACGGGGGCAGAGCAGGTGCGGTGTCACAAGCCGATGGATGCGTACACTAACGGCATGACGAGCCTCCCCGACCGCACACCAACGGCACCAACCGCGCGGACCGGCCCCCCACACGACTTCGCAGCGTCGAGACGCCGCCTCGCCGGTTTCACCGGCGCTGGGTATGACCGGGGACGGAACACGATCTGGCAGATCGGCTGGATGCTCACATCAGGCCTCATCACCTCACGATGGTGGTGCCCGCCGTCGATCCGTGCGGCGATACTGCGCGGTTTCGGTGCCACCATCGGGCGTGGTGTGAACATCCGCCACGGTGTGCGGATCCACTGGCCGTGGAAACTCACCGTCGGCCACAACAGCTGGATCGGCGAGCAAACCTGGATACTCAACCTCGAGCCGGTGACCATCGGTGATGATGTCTGCATTTCGCAGGATGTGTTTCTGTGCACCGGCAGCCATGACCGCCACTCCCCGACATTCGAGTTCGACAACGCGCCCATCGTCGTCCAGGACGGGGCGTGGGTCGCCGCCCGGGCGACGATTCTTCGCGGCACCGTCGTCGGCCGCGACTCGGTCATCGGGGCAACCGCACTCGTGAGGGGGAACGTCGCTCCCGGCTCGGTCATCCTCGGTGCCGCCGCGACGAACCACTCGCCGAGCGGACGACCCGCGTGAGGATACTCTCCGTTGTCACCCTGATCACCCCGAACGGCGATTACGGAGGACCGGTACGTGTGGCGCTGAACCAGGCGAAGGCTCTCATCGCCCGTGGACATGACGTCACAGTGGCAGGCGCTCACCGCGGATTCCCCGGTGCAGCCCCCGACGAGCTGGACGGTGTTCCGACCGCGCTTTTCCCTGGGCGCACGATCATTCCACGCGTCGGCTTCGCCGGTCTGGCGTCTCCCGGTCTCGATCGCTGGCTCCGCCGCAACATCGGCACGTTCGATATCGTGCACATCCATGCGGCGCGGGACTTCGTCACCCTTCCTGCTGCACGCCTCGCACGCCGGGCGGGCGTCCCGTTCGTTCTTCAGACCCATGGCATGATCGATCCGTCGTCGAACCCCTTGGCGCGCCCGCTTGATGCCTTCCTGACCCGCCCGCTGCTGGGTGCGGCGAAGCGGGTCTTCTACCTCACCCCTGAGGAAAAGCGAGGGCTCCTCTCCGTCGGCGGAAGTGACCTTCCGCTTCAGGAGTTGTCGAACGGCGTCCCGACCCCGGCCTCGACGTTTGCCCGGCCGGAATCCACCGAGGTCCTGTACCTGGCCCGACTCGCCCCACGAAAGCGCCCGATGGTCTTCGTCGAGACAGCAAATCGTTTGGCCGCCGAACACCCGGAGGTGCGGTTCACCCTGGTCGGACCGGACGAAGGAGAGGGCCCGAGTGTCGCACGAGCCGTGTCGCAGGCCAGGTCAGGTCTTCTCACCTGGGAAGGCCCCCTCGCCCCCGAGGAGACTGGCCGGCGGATGTCGTCAGCTTCGATTTACGTGCTCCCCTCCGTCGATGAGCCGTTCCCGATGTCGGTGCTCGAGGCCATGGCACACGCGCTGCCGGTTGTGATCACAGAGTCCTGCGGACTGGCACCGATCGTGACTCGTGCCGCCTGCGGCATCGTCACCGATGAGAGTCAGGAGGCGATCGACGAGGCGGTTCGCCGGCTCCTGTCCGACCCGACATCCGCCCGCGAGATGGGGGAACGCGGCGCTCGCACCACCCGCGAGGAGCTCAGCATGCCGGCGGTCGCTGAGGCACTCGAAACCGTTTATTCCAGTTGAGCGGCTCCCGGGCGACTCGGGCGACTTCTGATGACGAGCACGCAGGCGACCGCGACCGCCATCGCTCCCGTGGCCTGCAGTAGCGACCCTCTCATGAGGATCGTCATGTAGACGGGGAAGATCGCGCCGACGATGGACCACAGCCCACCCGATGCAAATGACAGAAGCAATCGTGTGTCCATGAAGCGCAGACCGATGCCGACGAGAGCGAAACCGACGATCAGCGCGATCAATCCTCCGTTGACGAGCAGCTCGGCCCACAGCGGCGCAGACAGGTTGTCGAAGCTGTAGCCCCGGTACTGGGCCAGCAGGATTCCCGTGTCCGTCGGCTTGTCGGCCCAGAGCGAGCGCGGCACCCAGAACAGCGCACTCCCCAGGATCTGACGGAGCGGAATGACAAGTCCGTCGACCCAGAACGAGAACCCGTTCGCCACCTGCCAGAAGGCGTCGTAGTCAGGGTTTCCCATGTACTCACCGAAGAACCCGTTCCTGGTCAGGTTCACTTCGTCACTGCGGAAGGCGTCGGCGAGGGGGAAAAGGAACAGGAAAGCCCCGAGTGTTCCTGCGAGCGCAATCCGCACCCGCTGCGGTGTGAGCATCGCACCGGCGTAACAGATCAGTGCGAAGGCAACTGTCCCGAAGGTGTACCTGGCGCTGCCAACGGGGTTCACGATCAGGAGAAGCACGACGACACAGGCCACGAGCCCGGCGAGGTACCAGCGCGCGATGGGCAACCCTCGGGCACCGCGCCGGAGCTGAGCGAGAGCTCCCGCTCCGACGAGGAGAGGGTAGATGGCGAGGGCGTACATGATCGAACGCACGGCCGGGTCCGGCCATGCCGCGTTCCGCGCGTCGAACGATGCCTCCCTGCTGCCGAGCAGCGCGGCGGGTCCGACCGACGCGAGAAAGTAAGCGCTCGCCAGGAGGCCGAATCCCACGAGAAGAAGTGTGCGCGACCTGTCCACCTGGGCGATGACCTCGCCCCCCTCGACGAGACCCGAGCGCTCCCCTGTCGCCCGACGTCGCTCACGGCCGATCCACACGGCTCGGAACACCTCGTAGGTCAGCAGTCCTGCGCAGACGAGCAACGCCGTCGGCACGTACAGGCCTTCGTCGATTCCGGGGGTCGTCCGCGATGTGACGCCCGAGCGGATCTGGACCGTCGGCGCGATCCCCATGAAGATGTAACAGAACATCCAGAAAAAGAAATCGAAGAGCCGCGGAGCGCCGGAGACGATGAGCCAGGCCAGCCGGATGCCGCCCCACACGATGATCGACAGCGTGAAGATCCAGGCGTCACTGCGACCGACGTCTTCGATCTGCCCGACGAGCGTGACCGGGACGACTCCCGCAAGGATAACCGCCACCGCAACGAGGGCGGCCGACCGCCCCCACTGGCCATTCGGGGCCCCGTCGACAACGTCCCCCGTCTTCACCGCTCCGGTCGATGTCACGAGAGGGAATCCGCCGAAGAAAGACTCGGCACAGCGCACACCCATAACGGGGCACAAAGCTGAGATCCGCTCACGTCTGGGGGTGTCATGTGCATATCATGACATACGTCAGCGCAGGCGCCCACGCCCGATCCGCCCCCGAAACGGGGCGAAATCACGCAGTGCGGACGCCGGGAACCAGGCGTCGGCAAACGACATATTTTCGAGGGGAACGACAGTGGAACACCGGGGACTTCTCAACCTGCTGAGGCTGCATTGGCTCAGCGTGATCCTCGTCACTGCACTCGGTGGCGCACTGGGGTTCGGCTACACGTTGCTGGCCAGCCCGGAATACACGGCTGACACCGAACTGTTCATCGCGGTCTCGAGTGGTGAGAACACAGGCGAGCTTGCCCAGGGCAGTAACTACTCGCAACAGCAGGCCAGGAATTACAGCGCTGTTGCGACCCGGGAGATCGTGCTCCAGCCGGTGATCAACACGCTCGCACTTGACACCACCGTCAAGGCGCTTCGCAAGCGGGTGTCGACGACCGTGCCGCTCAACACGTCGCTCATTTCCATCTCGGTCAGGGACTCAGATGCGGACCGTGCGGCCGCCACAGCCAACGCGATCGCGACGAGCCTCTCGCGCTCCGTGGAGAAACTGGTTCCGAAGCTACCCGACGGGAGCTACCCCATCTCGCTCAAGACGGTCCAGAGCGCGACGGTTCCCGCGTTCCCGTCATCCCCCAACACCAGCCTGTCGGTGGCGCTCGGTTTGCTCGCTGGCCTCGCCCTGGCCGTGGGCGGAGTGGCCGTTCGTGAGTACGTCAACGCGAAGGTGCGCACCGCTGAGCAGATCAAGGCCGCCACGGGTTCGAACCTTCTCGGTTCGATCGTCTACGACAAGTCGACATCCGCAGATCCGATGGCTCTCCGCGCGAACAAGCTGTCTCCCCGAGCAGAAGAGTTTCGTCAACTCCGCACGAATCTTCGCTTCCTCCAGGCAGACAATGACCACAAGGTGTTCGTCCTCACGTCGTCGATCCCTGGTGAGGGGAAGAGCGCAACCGCTGCCAACCTTGCCGCCACCATCGCGGCATCCGGAGCGTCCGTCTGCCTCGTCGAAGCAGACCTCCGGCGACCGACCCTGGGCGGGATTCTCGACCTCGAAGGCGGCATCGGCTTCACTACCCTGCTCGCGGGAGAAGCGGATCTCGACGACGTGCTCCAGCCGTGGGGCAAGGACGGGCTCCGCGTCCTGCTCTCCGGGGAAATCCCGCCGAACCCGAGCGAATTGCTTGGATCCGTCCGGGCCGAGGAGATCCTGACGTCGATCCGTGACCGCTTCGACGTCACCATCATCGACTGCCCGCCGCTGATCCCTGTGACCGACGCCACCATCCTCGCGCGCCTCTTCGGCGGAGCAATCCTGGTCGTCGGCGCCAAGAAGGTGGAGACTCGCGAGCTCCGCAGAGCCGTCGAACGCATGGCCGTCGTCGACGCCCCGATCCTCGGCACTGTGCTCAACCTCGCCCCGGCGAGCGTGATGGGACGCTACCGGATGACGTACTCGCCGCAACCCGCTCCGAGGACGTCATCGCGGTCGCCGCGCCCCAAGGCGCAGCGCGCCAGCACAGCACCTGCGCCGATTCCCCTCAACCCGCCGCCGGCCGACCCTCCCCTCCCTGCGTCCCAGAAACCGCGGGTTGACGTTCGATGACGTCGGTCAACGTTCCGCCCCCGGTCGCACATCCGGGAGGGATGATCCTCTTCGTTTGCACCGGCAATGTCTGCCGGTCCCCGTACCTGGAACTCGTGCTCCGGAACCACCTCGCCCAGCGTCACATCACCTCGATCGCCGTTCGCTCTGCTGGGACGGAAGCACTCCTGCACCAGCCCGTTGCGCCACCGATGGCCGCTATCCTCGAGCAGGCCGGCATCACAACGGACACCTTCCGCTCTCGACAGCTGGAACGCCAGATGGTGCGATCGGCGGACCTCATTCTCACCGCGGAACGCAGCCATCGGTCTGTGGTGGCACGTCTGCATCCGCCAGCCCTGTCACGCATCTTCACGCTCCGTCAGGCCGCGAGGCTGCTTCAGTTCGCGCCGCTGGACGCACCATTTGTTCCGGAGGAAAATGCGGTGTCACGCCTTGCCAGGCTCATCGCCTCCGGGCGCGGACTGAACCAGCCATCGGCGGGAGACGGGGATGATGTCATGGACCCGTGGCAACAATCGGCATCAACGTACCGCGCGGTGGAGGGAATGCTGAAGGAGCCGCTCGCTGTGCTCGCGAATGCTCTCGCTGCCCAGCGAACGGCTCCCTCGTTCGTTGCGGGTGATTAGCGCTTGCTGCTCACTCCGTAGTACTGCAGGTCCTGCACCAGCGGTGTCGCAACCACGGTGTATGGCGATGCGATGGAAGCGATGGTCGCTCCGCTTCGCGTGGCGCTGGCCGACACCTTCCCGACAGCAAGCGGGACGGTCTTGGCGTACACACCGGCGGGGGCATCGTACGTCGTCTTCGAACCACCGACGGTGACCGTGACGCTCGCAGGCGCCGTGAGCATGGTGAGAACTTCAACCGTGTTCCTCGGGCTCGTCGAGCTTCCGCTCAGAGTCGGCGACGCAAGCTTGTGCGACGTCGACGGCTTCGCACTGTAGGAGTGGATGCGGTGAGTCACGTACATCGCATCTTCGGTCGTCGTCGATTTGCCCGTCTTGAACCGGTTGACGTAGTACTCGTTGATGTCGAGGAAGGTCGAACCGTGCGCGGCGCTCGGGGCGAACTGCGTCGACTCGCTGTAGTCATTCCACGTCACCATCTGCACGGAGTCTGCACCATCAGAGATGGCGCGGCCCCACATTGCCCGAAGGGTTTCCGTGTTATTGGACTCGTCATAAATGACGGACCGCGGGCGGTAGTCCTGAACGGCGATAGGAGCCATCCACTCAAGTCCGAGCGCGTGCGCTTTCGCGGCGTAGTTCGGCCCATTGGTGACCGTCGACACCGTTCGAGTGCCCCAGTTGCCAACGCCGTCGCTGAACGGAGCAAAGGCCTTCATGTTTGCGTCGCTGGCGTTGAGGAAAATCGCGCTGAATGAGGTCGAGATCCCCCGACTTTTCAGCGACTGAATGATGGACGACCACCATGAGGCGCTCTTGTTCTCTGCCTTGAACGAGGAGAGTGCGAACGCACCGTCGTCGGTCCTTTCAGCGGAGGAATACGCGTACAACTCCGCGAGTTTAGCGGCGATGGCGGCCGGGGTCTGCGTCCCAATATTGGCAGACGCGTCAATCATTGGGATGACTGTGAAGTTCGGGCTGACGGCCGCCGCCGCCTTCATGAGGTTGACGCTGGCCGTCCAGTTGCGTCCCGACGTGCTCATGATGTTGAGCGTGAAACCGTCGAGACCGGCATTCATGGCCTGACGGACCTCGGTCTTCAGGTCTTGAAGCTCCCAGTCGGACCCGCTCAGCGGCGCACGGCCGACGGGCCGGTCGCGGAGGAGACCACCATACGCTGCGTGGATCCCGTTCTCGCCGGAGGCCTTGAGATAGTTCTTCGCGTAATAGTCGTTCGCCGGTGCCGCGTTCTCAACGGAGAGCGGGTACGGCGGGAAATAGTGCGCAAAGACTTCCTTGCCATTTGACCCTGTCGGCTTGGCGACAGGCGCTGGCGCCGGTGCCGGCGCTGGGGCTGGCGCTGGTGCAGGAGCCGCGACTGCCGCCGCGTTTTCCACGGTCACGCGGAGCTTCGGCAGTGAGCTGGAGCCTGCGGAGAAGTTGTTGCTGACGTACTTCTGCGAGTAGTTCAGACCGAAGGCCATTTCCTTCGATGTGACGGCGCTGAGGTTCGAGAACGGAACAGTCAGTCGGGCGCCGGTCTTGGCCACGGGCATGGCCGTGTTGAGTACCGTCGCGCCCAGGGCCGGCTTGTTGGCGTGGGTCAGCGTCTTCTCAGTCCACGTCGTGGACGTGGGGCGGACGACGACTCCCCCGGTCGTCGCGGTGCTGTACGAGACGTTCAGCTCGAGGGACGCCTTGACGACCTTCTTGCCCGCCAGTGCGGCGCCGTTGAACTTCAGGTACGAGGTGTCCTGCGAGCTCGACACACTCAGGTACGGCTTGTCGCCGAGAGGAGTGCTCGGGGTTCGCGCTGACGACCAGGTGGCTGCGGCCGGTGAGAGGACCACTTCCGTCGTCGTCGTCGCTGCGGATGCCGCAACCGGCATCATCACGGACGACGCGAGGGCAAAAATAACCGCGCCGGCTAAAAACCGCCAGCGCGGGATCTGTCGCGGTTCGGGCGCGACATCGGTGTTCAAACTATGCATTTATATAACATTTCCCTTACGTATGTTGACCCCCATAAGTGGGCCATGCTACGTGATTAATGAGACAGTGTCACATCGAAGGCCCGCGGCGCCACGCTACACGAGAACCGGTGTCCCCCACCTAGGGGGTATCACTAGGACTGAAAAATGAGCCGCGATCAGGCCAGACCCTCCTGATGTGCAAGGATCACGGCCTGGACACGATCGCGCAGCTCGAGCTTCTGCAGAATCCGCCCGACGTGGGTCTTGACCGTCGACTCCGAGAGAAACAGCGCTCGCGCGATCTCCGGGTTTGACAACCCTTTCCCGATCGCCTCAAGCACCTCGCGCTCCCTCTCGGTGAGCACCGCGAGGCGGCCTGGCCCGGCCGTCGTCCCCGCAACCGGCAGCTTTCCGCCGAAGAGGTCGAGCATCCGTCTCGTGATCCGCGGTGACACGCTCGCCTCACCCGTCGCGACGGCACGGACGGCGCTCAGCAGCTCCGCAGGGGGCGCGTCCTTGAGGAGGAATCCGCTCGCGCCGGCATTGAGCCCGCCGAAGGCATATTCGTCGAGATCGAATGTGGTGAGGATGATGACCTTCGCGTCGGGCCGGTCCGCGATGATCCGCCGCGTCGCCTCGATCCCGTCGATGGATGGCATCCGCACGTCCATGAGGATCACATCCGGCAGCAGCGCGCCCGCTCGCTCGATCGCTGTCGCTCCGTCTGCCGCCTCTCCGACGACCTCCATGTCGCTCTCCCCTGCGAGCACCATTGCCAGGCCCATCCGCAACAGGTCTTGGTCGTCGACGATCATCACGCGGATTGTCATGGTTCTTCTCCTGTTTCGGGCATCGTCATCTGCACACGCCATCCTCCACCCGGCAACCGGCCGCTCGTGACGGTTCCTCCGAAGAGAGCGGCTCTCTCCGCCATCCCGATCAGTCCGCGACCCGTTCCCTCCGACGCCGGCGCCTCCCCGGGTCCACCGTCGTCGGTCACCGTGACGGTGACCGCACCACGGGAACACGCGAGCACGACGTCCACGCGGCTCGGCTGCCGCGCGTAACGCAACGCATTTGTCAGCGCCTCCTGGACCGATCGATAGATCGTGACCTGCGCGCCCTGGCCCACCGGAGGGACCCCGCTCACGGAGAGTGTGACCGGCAGGCCGGCCGCCCGATAGCTCTCGACGAGTTGGGGGAGTTCGTCGAGGGTCGGCTGGGGTGTACGCTCAGCGAGCTCGTTCTCCTCGTCACGCAGCACCCCGAGAAGGCGTCTCATCTCGGCAAGCGAGGCCCGCCCGGTCGACCCGACGTTGCGGATCGCAGCGAGGGAGGCCTCCGGGTCCTTCTCCACCATCGCCTCTGCGCCGTCGGCGAGGCGGATCATCACCGACAGACTGTGGGCGACGATGTCGTGCATCTCGCGAGCGATTCTCGATCGTTCGGATGCCGCGGCCAGCTGCGCCTGCTGGTCACGTTCCCTGGCCAGCTGTCCGGCACGGTCGACGAGCGCACCGATGTAGCGCTTCCTGTTGCCGATATTGATCCCGATGAGGACCGCGAACAGGCCGACGACAATCGTGGAAGCCACGTCGGGGTCCGCGGGATTCATGACCATGGGAGCGGTGACGAGACCCGCGAGGGTCAGCGTGAGTGCCGTGGCTCCGAGGCCGATCCACGAGGCGCGGACGCTGTGGTGCACCGCGACGGTGTACAGGGCGATGGCGAGCGCGATTCCGCCCATGCTGTCCGAATTCCAGATGAACAACGCGGTGACCGAAAGCGAGATGACGAACGCAGCGATCGGCGCGCTTCGCCGCTTGTACAGGGCAAAGCCGGCGACGGCAGCGAGGGCGAGCGCCAGTGTGTTGAACGCGGGCGGCATCGTGCCGTCCAGATAGGCGAGGATGCGAGAAATCGCCTCAGGGATCGCGTAGATGAGAGTGACGAGAATGTCCGCCGCTCGCTGGTGGCGGGCCCAGAACAGCCGGATGACGCCGGGCGCCCGGGGCAGGCGGAGCTCCCCGCCCACACCCTGGGGGGCGTGCGACGGGGAGCTGTCCGGCGTCTCGGTCAGGCGTCCCTCCGCTTCATCAGGATGGCCCCAGCACTCAGCGAGGCGACCACCCAGCCGAGTACGACGAGCAACTGCTGCCAGGGCTCGAGGCCGCCGGGGGTACCCGATTCTATTCCGAGGCCGCCGAGGCCCGCATCGGAGAGAAGGTACGGAATCATGTTCGCTGCCCAGTCCGCAGGGATCAGTTGCAGAACGGTCGGCAGGATGAGGATGATGCCGAGCACGACCGCGATACCACCCGCTGAGCTACGGACGACGGTGCCGACACCGAGAGCGAAGACGGCGATCAGTGCGAGGTACAGCGCCCCACCGACGACGGCTCGCAGAACATCCGGATCGGTGAGTGGAGCGGCGACGTCACTCGCGGCGAGGAGCGGGCTGCCGATCAGGTATGCGCCGACGGTTGAGACGAGCCCCACCAGGAAGGTTGTCGCGAACAGCACGAGGCTCTTCGCCCACAGCACCGGGAGCCGTCGGGGCACCGAGCTGAGCGTCGAGCGGATCATGCCCGTGCCGTATTCGCCGGCGATGAACAGCACGCCGAGGACGGCCGCGACCAGTTGCCCGAGTGCGACGGGGAACGAGCTCACCTGCATGACGATCGCGGTCTGGGCTTCTGCCGGAACCTGTCCTTCGATGCTGCTTGCGAGCGTTGCTGCCATCAGCGCGGCAAGACCGAGCGAGATCAGCACGAGAACGGCGTAAGACCAGACGGTTGACCGCAGGCTGCGGAGCTTGATCGCCTCCGAACGGAGGATACCGGGGAAACGCACCCGGTTCGTGGACGCAGCAGATGGCATCCGCAGACGTGGCGCTTGGGACGCCGGCTTCAGTGTTTCGGTAGTCATCGTGTGACCTCCAGGTCTCGTGCGGAGGATCCCGTTCGGTACTCCACGTCGTCATTCGTCAGTTGCAGGTAGGCCTCTTCGAGAGAAGCGTTCATCGGGGTGAGCTCGTGCAGGGCGATTCCGCTGCGCGCGGCCAGGTCGCCGACGGCGCCCGCGTCGAGGCCGGTGACGGTCAGCAGGTCGTGTTCGACGTGCGTGACCGTGACGTCGGGCGAGGCGAGGGTGGAGGCAAGAACGGATGCCTGCGGCGAGCGAACCCGGACGCTCGCGCGGGCGGCCCCTCCGATCACGTCCGCCACCGCGGCGTCGGCGATCACACGTCCCTTGCCGAGGACGATGAGATGGTCGGCGGTCACCGCCATCTCGCTCATCAGATGGCTCGACAGCAGAACGGTGCGCCCTTCAGCGGCCAGGCTGCGGACAAGCGACCGCACCCAGCGAACGCCCTCGGGGTCGAGTCCGTTGATCGGCTCATCGAGGATGAGGGTCTGCGGGTCACCGAGCAGCGCCGCCGCGATTCCGAGCCTCTGCCCCATTCCGAGCGAGAAGCCACCGACCCGCTTGCGGGCGACGGACTGGAGCCCGGTGAGTTCGATGACCTCGTGCACGCGGCGCTTCGGGATGCTGTGGGTCGCGGCGAGAGCCAGAAGATGATTTTCGGCGCTGCGCCCCGTGTGCACCGCCTTTGCGTCGAGCAAGGCCCCGACCTCGTGGAGCGGTGAGCTGTGGTCGGCGTAGTGCCTGCCGTTGACGGTGACTGAACCGTGGGTGGGGCGGTCGAGCCCGACGATCATGCGCATCGTCGTGGATTTGCCCGCGCCGTTGGGTCCGAGGAATCCGGTGACGATCCCCGGCCGCACCGTGAAGGTGATGTCGTTCACCGCGGTCTTGGCGCCGTAGGTCTTGGTGAGGTTCTGTGCTTCGATCATGCTGCGAGATTACGAGCGAAGCACCTGCCCTGGCGTCCTCCTGCGGGGCAGAACCGCTGGAGCCTTCTCATACCCCGGTACCGTCCCCCATGGCACCGGCGGGCACCCGGACCGAGACGCTACAACTGCGATCCGTTGACGGAGAACGTGTCGCAGGCGCCTGGCCCCTGCTCGTATCCGGTCGTGAACCAGCGCTGGCGCTGCTCGCTCGAACCGTGGGTCCATGCCTCGGAGTTCACACCCTGCCCCGAGCCTTCCTGGATGCGGTCGTCGCCGACAGCGGCCGCCGCGTCGAGGGCATCCGTCACTTGCGCCTGGGTGGGCGTCTCCAGGTAGTTGGTTCCCTTCGCGTCATCGGTCTCACTCGCGGCCGCGACCCAGGCGCCCGCGAAGCAGTCGGCCTGCAACTCGATCCGGACCGAGTCCGAATCCGGGCCGGTACCCGAGCGGTCGGCGGATTCCATGATCCCCGAGATGGCCTGGATGTGGTGACCCCATTCGTGAGCGGCGATGTAGAGCTGGGCGAGCGGTCCGCCGGTCGTGTCGAATGGCGGCTGGCGCAATTGCTGGAAGAACGACGTGTCGATGTAGATCGTCTCATCGCCGGGGCAATAGAAGGGCCCGGTCGCGCTCGATGCCGATCCGCACCCGGTCGTCGTCGATGCTTCGAAGAGATCGAAGCTCGGGGTGCGGTACTCGTTGCCCGCCACCGCGGAGTAGTTCTCCACCCAGAAATCGTCGATGGATGCTCCCGCACCGACCATCAGGCACTCGACGCTTTCGTTCGCGTCCTCGCCGGTCTGGCATTCGGCCAGCGATGTCGACTCAGGTGCTGGCCCTCCCTGGCTGCCTCCCCCGCCGACAAGTCCGCTCAGGTCGATACCGGTGAACTGGGCGATGAGGAACACCGCGACGACGGCGAGACCGCCACCGCCGACGCCGATGGCGGTTCCACGACCGCGGCCGCGTTTGCGAACGTTGCTGCCTGAGATGTCAGAGTTCGGATTGAAAGTCACACGCTCAACTTATCCCCGGGCGCGACGCCGGGCCACTGATTGCGTCCGGCCCGCGATCCGGGCTAGGACGCGAACCTGTCGGTCGCCTCGATCAGTGCGTCGAGGATTCCCGGCTCGTCGAAGGCGTGCCCGGCGTCCGGAATCATCCGAAGCTCGGCATGACGCATCACTGCGGCGAGCGCCCATGCCGTCATCGGCGGCGTGCACATGTCGTATCGCCCCTGCACGATGACGGTCGGGATGCCGCGAAGCCGGCCGGCATCCCGGATCAGCTGCCCGTCGTCCCACCAGCCGCCGTGCATGAAGTAGTGATTCTCGATCCGGGCGAAGGCGACCGCGTAGGACGGCTCGGTGAACCGGGCGACGTTGGCCTCGTTGGGCATCAAGGTGATCGTTGAAGACTCCCAGCGTGACCACGCGACAGCCGCGGGACCATGGACAGCCGGGTCCGGATCGTTCAGCAGTTCGGAATACGCCTCGACGAGCCGTCCCCGCTTGTTCTCGGGGACAGGTGCGACGAAGCCCTCCCACAGGTCGGGGAAGACCGCCGAAGCTCCGCCCTCGTAGAACCAGTCCAGCTCGACCTGGCGCAGGGTGAAGATTCCCCTGATGACGAGTTCGCTCACCCGGTCCGGATGGCTTTCGGCGTACGCGAGGGCGAGGGCGCTCCCCCACGACCCACCGAACACCTGCCAGCTCTCGACGCCGAGGTGCCCTCGAAGCTTCTCCATGTCGGCGACGAGGTGCCAGCTCGTGTTCGCGGACAGGTCGGCGTCCGGCGTGCTCGCGTGTGGCGTGCTGCGTCCGCACCCGCGCTGGTCGAACAGGACGATCCGGTACCTGGCGGGGTCGAACAGCCGGCGATGCGCGGCGCTCGTTCCACCGCCGGGCCCGCCGTGCAGGAACACGACCGGTTTGCCGTCCGGATTTCCGCTGGTCTCCCAGTACACGGCCTGGCCGTCTCCCACGTCGAGGTGGCCGGCGTCGTACGGTTCGATCTCGGGATAGAAGGTGCGCATCATCCGACCGTACTCCCGTCGATGCAGAGCCGCGCGTATGCTGTGCCCCATCGAGCCAGACCGCTACCGAGGAGGTCCCATGACCGCGACAACAACGGCAACCGTCACGCTGACCGGCGCGGGAGGCCAGATCGGCTACGCCCTGCTCTTCCGGATCGCCTCCGGCCAGCTGCTCGGACCAGACACCAGAATCCGGCTCAACCTCCTCGAGATCCCGGCCGGGCTGGGGTCGGCTGAAGGCGCGGCCCTCGAATTGTCGGATGCCGCGTTCCCGCTCCTCGACGCTGTGTCCGTCACCGACGACGCCGGCACCGCATTCGACGGCGCCAACGTCGCACTGCTCGTCGGGTCCCGGCCGCGCGGCCCCGGGATGGAACGCGCCGACCTGCTGGCGGCCAACGGGGCCATCTTCGGGCCGCAGGGCGCGGCACTCAACGCCGGAGCGGCATCCGATATCCGGGTTGTCGTCGTGGGCAACCCGGCGAACACGAACGCGCTCATCGCGGCAGCCAACGCCCCGGACATCCCCAGGGAGCGGTTCACCGCGCTGACCCGGCTCGACCACAACCGCGCCGTTGGCCTCCTCGCCGGAAAACTCGCCGTTCCGGCCGGTGAGATCGACGGAGTCACGATCTGGGGCAACCATTCGGCGACGCAGTACCCGGATCTCTCGCACGCCACGGCGTCCGGCAAGCCGGTGCTGGATCTCGTCGACGAAAGCTGGGTTCACGAGGAATACATCCCGCGGGTCGCAAACCGCGGTGCGGAGATCATCGAGGTGCGCGGGTCGAGCTCGGTGGCCTCAGCGGCCAGCGCGACGATCGACCACGTCCACGATTGGGTGAACGGGCACCGCGGACGGTGGACGAGCGTTGCGCTGCCCAGCGACGGCAGCTACGGCGTACCAGACGGCCTCGTGTCTTCCTTCCCCGCCGAGAGCGTCGACGGGGCCTGGCGAATCGTCGATGGCCTCGACGTCGACGAGTTCTCCCGCGACCGGATCGACCGATCGGTCGCGGAACTTGCCACAGAACGCGAACAGGTGCAAGCGCTCGGCCTTCTTTAGCCTCCGTCGCTGATCGGGCATAGCGTGGCGTCATGGACTATCGCTATCTCGGCAACTCAGGCCTCAAGATCTCCGAAATCACCTACGGCAACTGGCTCACCCACGGATCGCAGGTCGAAAACGACACGGCGCGCCAGTGCGTCGCAGCCGCTCTCGAGAGCGGCATCACCACCTTCGACACGGCGGATGCCTACGCCAACACCGCAGCGGAAACCGTGCTCGGTGAAGCGCTCGCCTCGGAGCGGCGCGAGTCGCTCGAGATCTTCACGAAGGTGTACTGGCCGACCGGCCCGAAGGGTGCGAACGACTCGGGTCTCAGCCGCAAACACATTCTTGAGTCGATCAACGGTTCCCTGAGCCGGCTCGGCACCGACTACGTCGACCTCTACCAGGCTCACCGCTACGACCACGAAACGCCGCTCGAGGAGACAATGCAGGCGTTCGCAGACGTCGTCCGGCAGGGCAAGGCGCTCTACATCGGGGTCTCCGAGTGGGATGCCGAGCAGCTCCGCCGCGGCAGCGCCCTCGCCAAGGACCTCGGCATCTCGCTCATCTCGAACCAGCCGCAGTACTCGATGCTGTGGCGGGTGATCGAGGACGAAGTCGTTCCCGCCTCACGCGAACTCGGCATCTCTCAGATCGTCTGGTCGCCCGTCGCCCAGGGCATCCTCACCGGCAAGTACCTGCCGGGGCAGCCTCTGCCCGAGGGCAGCAGGGCCTCGGATGAGAAGGGCGGGGCGGATGCCGTCAAGCGCTTCCTCCGCGACGACGTCCTCACCGCGGTGCAGGACCTCAAGCCGATCGCCGATGAACAGGGCCTCACTCTCGCGCAGCTCGCGATCGCCTGGGTCCTTGCGAACGACGACGTCGCATCCGCCATCATCGGCGCGTCCCGACCGGAGCAGGTGCGTGACAACGTGAAGGCCGCCGGCGTGAAGCTCGACGCCGACACGCTGGCGCGCATCGATGAAACTCTTGGCTCGATCCCGGAGACGGACCCGCGCAAGACGGAGTCGCCCGAGACACGCCCGTCCTGATTTCCCGTCCCACTCCGAACGAAAGGCCGATCATGAGTCGTATCGTCATCATCGGCGGGCATGGTTCCATCGCCCGCCTCCTCACCCAGCAGCTCGTCGCCCGCGGCGACAGCGTCGTGAGTGTTTTCCGCAACCCCGACCACCGGGAAGAGATCGAATCCCTGGGAGCCGAGGCGTTCGTCTGCGACGTCGAGACGGCATCCGCTGCCGACCTCGCGCCGGCGATGACCGGGGCGGACGGGGTCGTCTTCGCCGCGGGCGCCGGGCCCAACTCCGGGGCTGCCCGCAAGCGAACCGTCGACTTCGAAGGGTCAGTGAAGGCGGCTGCTGCCGCAGAGCAGGCCGGCGTGAAGCGATTCGTGCAGGTGTCTGCGATCGGAGTCGATGACGGACCGGCACCGGACGCGGACGAGGTGTGGACCGCGTACGTCGAAGCGAAGCGCGATGCGGACGACGCGTTGCGGCGCACAGACCTTGACTGGACCATCCTCAGGCCGGGCGGGCTGACCGACGACGAGCCGACCGAGATGATCACGCTTGGCGAGCACACCGAGCGCAGCTCCATCCCGCGCGCGGATGTCGCCGCAGTCATCGCTGCTGTACTCACGTTCCCGGAGACCGCTGGTCACTCCTGGGATCTCATCTCGGGCGAAACTCCGATCCCGGCGGCCATCGCTGCGGCGGTGTCAGCGGGCTGAGTTCCCCGCGCGATCGAATCGCCGCACTCTGTCGTTCGCGCACCGTTCGAGCGACCGAGTGTGACGATTCGTGCGTTTCTGCAGCGTTTTGTGGCGGATCAACGGGTCGATCGGGCCCATAAGGTCGTAGCACCGTTCGATCAGTCCGAAAGGGCGACTCCGACGCACGCTGAGCGGCCCTTTCGGACCGATCGGTCCCGGAGCACAGAAAACGGCGGCGGCTCCCGTGAGGAACCGCCGCCGTGTCGCGTGCGCTGCGTTACTTCTTGTGGTTCAGCGCGTCGAACGACGACTTCGCCGTCTTCTCGTCGATCGGCATGTCACCGGATGCGCGGAGGGAAGCGAAGTATGCCGCCGCTTCGTCCTGCCGCTCGGCTTCGATGCCCGTTGCGATCGGCGCCCGCAGGTGGTCCGGCGTGTAGCCGAATGCTTCGACGAGGTCGACAGCGTGGGGGCGCAGGCGGGTCAGCAGCCGGTCGATGTATGCCGTGACCGACTGGACACGCTGCCCGGACATCCGACCGTTGATGAGGTACCAGGCCGCGTGCTTTTCGATCAGTTCGAACCCGAACAGGTCGCGAAGCCAGGTCAGCACCTTCTTCGTTCCCGGGTCGGTGATCGACGCGAGCGCCTCGGTGAACGCTTCCCACTGGAGCAGTTCGGCGTGCGCACGGGCAGCTTCGATGAGCTCGTTCTGGTTCGCGTTGAACAGCGCAGCAGCCTCGGCCTTCGACAGCTTGCTCGCGGCACGGAGGCGGCCGGCGATCGCGCCGACCATGCTCTCGACCCGGTCGGTCAGCAGCTCGCGCTGAGCGTCTTCGTCCTGAAGGCGGCCGACGGAGCGGGCGGTCGAACCGAAGTCCGCCACCGTCTGGGCGAGGGACCGCAGCCCGGTGCCGTGGACAACCTTTCCACGGGCCTGCTCGGCCGCGAATTTGGCGAGCGTCGTGGCATCCGCACCCTTGAACCGCTTGCCGTAGTCGCCGAGGAGTCGCTTTCCCACGAGTTGCAGCAGGACGTTGTTGTCACCCTCGAACGTGACGTACACGTCGAGATCGGCGCGGAGGCTCGTGAAGCGGTTGCCCACCATGAAACCGGCGCCGCCGCAGGCTTCACGTGCTTCCTGCAGGGTGTCGAGAGCGTGCCACGTCGACAGCGACTTCAGTGCAGCGGCGAGCGTCTCGAGGTCCTGCCGGTCGTCGTCGGTGTCGCGCTTGCCGCTGAACACACCGTCGAACTTGACGAGCAACTGGTCGTGCGCGAAGTTCTGCGCGTAGGTCGTTGCGAGCTTCGGCAGCAGCCGGCGCTGGTGGCGCTGGTAGTCGAGGATCACTTCTTCCTGCACATCGCTCGCCGCGTTGAACTGCCGACGCTGGCTCCCGTAGGTGATCGCGATCTGAAGGGCGAGAGCGGATGCCGCGACGGCTGCTCCGTCGAGCGACACACGTCCCTGGACGAGGGTGCCGAGCATGGTGAAGAAGCGGCGGCCCGGGCTCGCGATCGGTGACGAGTATGTGCCGTCAGCAGCGACGTCGCCGTACCGGTTGAGCAGATTGGTGCGCGGGATCCGCACGTCGGTGAAGTGAAGGCGGCCGTTGTCGATGCCGTTGAGACCGCCCTTGATGCCGTCGTCTTCGCCGCCGACCCCTGGCAGGAAGTTGCCGTCCTCGTCGCGGATCGGCACGTAGAAGCAATGCACACCGTGGTTGACACCGTTGGTGATGAGCTGCGCGAACAGGGTCGCGGCCTTGCCGTGGACGGCGGCGTTGCCGAGGTAGTCCTTCCAGGCGGCGCGGAACGGCGTGTGAATGACGAACTCTTCGGTGTCGGCATCGTAGGTCGCGGTCGTTGCGATCGACGCGACGTCTGAGCCGTGCCCGATCTCGGTCATCGCAAATGCGCCGGGGATGTCGAGGCTCATGATGCCGGGGAGCCACTTGTCGTGGTGCTCCTTCGTTCCGAGGTGCACGACGGCGGACCCGAACAGGCCCCACTGCACGCCGGCCTTGATCTGGAGCGACGGGTCGGCCGTGACGAGCTCTTCGAAACCCGCGATGTTGCCACCGTGATCGTCCATGCCGCCGAGGTGCTTGGGGAACGCCCGGTGAACCTGGCCATTCTCGACGAGAAGCTTGAGCTGGCCGAATACCCGCTCACGGTGCTCGGCGAGATTCTGTCCCTCGATACGGTGGAATTCGGGGCGGGCGGAGAGCCGCCGCGCCGCGCGCCTCTGCTCGGGCCAGCTCCCGAGAAGCTTCTCGCTCAGCTCCTCCGTGTCGATCCGGATCCCCTCAGCGGCGTGGTCGTCGAGGATGCCGTCGTCGACCGCGTCAGCGGTCCTGATGGTGGTGTCAACCATGGGAATTCCTTCGTCTTTGATGTCTTCAAGCACGTGTTCCTCCACGGTACGAGTGTTCCCCGCACCGAAGAAATACCCCGTCCCCGGGCTACAAACGCCCCCGGCGACGGGCCGGACCCGGTTGCGGAAACCTACAGGGGCGGACCCGTATTTACAGCTACTGTCCACAAAGGCGGCCAGACCCGGGCCACCCGGAACGAGCGATTGCGCCGCGCCCCACCACCGTCGTGAATAACAGCGTATGGTCGAGGAACAACGTCGGTACAGCCCGGCAGGTCAAAGGAGTAACGGATGCCTAGTAAGTCACCCCAGAAGAACTCTGCGAAGAAGGAACCCGCGAAGTCCCTCAAGGAGAAGCGCGCCGACAAAAGGGCGAAGGGCGAGGACAAGGCCCGGAAGGGCTAAACCTCACACACACGCAGGCGCTGTGCTGACCCCTGGTCGGCACAGCGCCTTTCTCGTGCCCGCTACGCGGCGGCGACGACCTCGAGAAGGGCAGCGCCGTAGCTCGAGCGCTTCTTCTCGCCGATCCCGCTGATGCCGGCGAGGTCCTCCACGGTTGCGGGGCGCGCGGTGGCGATCTCGCGCAGCGTGGCATCCCCGAAGACGATGTACGCGGGAACGCCCTGCTCTTTCGCTTCGGAAGCACGCCAGGCACGCAGCGCCTCGAACAGCTCCAGGTCTGCGGGTGCCAGGTCCGCGACGGCGGCCCTTCGCGCCGACCCGGACGACGCTCGACGTTCCGGTTCGGTCCGCATCGGAACGGGCATCGACCCGGAGAGTACCTCTGCGCTCGACTCGGTGAGCCCGAGCGTTCCGTATTCGCCGCGGGTGGCGAGCAGCCGTTTGGCGAGCAGCTGGCGCACGACCCCGCGCCACTGCTGTTCGCTCAGGTCCGCGCCGATCCCCCACGTCGCGATCGTCTCGTGTGAGTGCTGGGAGGTGCGCGCCGTCGTCTTGCCCCTGAGGATGTCGATAAGGTGCCCGGCGCCGAACTCCTGGTTGCGCTCCCGCTTGAGTCGCACGATCGTCGACAGCAGCTTCTGCGCCGGAATCGTCCCGTCCCACACCGCCGGAGGGTCGAGGCAGGTGTCGCAGTTGCCGCACGGTTCGGAGGGCTGGCCGAAGTAACTGAGCAGGTTGCGTCTGCGGCACTCCACCGTTTCACACAGGGCGAGCATCGCGTCGAGGTGCGCGGCCATCCGGCGCCGGTGCGCGAGGTCGCCGGGCGATTCATCGATCATCCGGCGCAGCTGAACGACATCCTGCAGCCCGTAGGCAAGCCAGGCGACGGATGCTTCTCCGTCGCGTCCCGCTCGACCGGTCTCCTGGTAGTAGCCTTCGACGCTCTTGGGCAGGTCGATGTGCGCGACGAACCGGACGTCGGGTTTGTCGATGCCCATCCCGAAGGCGATGGTCGCGACGATGACGATCCCGTCTTCGCGCAGGAACCTGGACTGGGTGCGCTGGCGCAGCGAAGCGTCGAGTCCGGCGTGGTACGGCAGCGCCGTTATCCCGTTCGCCTGGAGGTGCGCAGCGGTCTTCTCCACGGTGTTCCGGCTGAGGGCGTAGACGATACCTGCCTGCCCCGCTCCTTCTTTACGGATGAAGTCGACGAGCTGCTTGCGGGGTTCGTTCTTCGGGACGATCCGGTACTGGATGTTCGGACGGTCGAAGCTCGCGACGAAATGCCTGGCCTTCGACAGGTGCAGCCGATCCGTGATCTCGCGGTGCGTGGCATCCGTCGCCGTTGCGGTGAGGGCGATCCGGGGAACGTCCGGCCAGCGCTCCGCGAGGTCACCGAGGCTGAGGTAGTCGGGACGGAAGTCGTGCCCCCACTGCGAGACACAGTGCGCCTCGTCGATCGCGAACAGGGCGATCCTTCCATTGGCGAGGAAACGTTTGGTCGACTCAGAGCCGAGCCGCTCCGGCGCGACGTAGAGAAGGTCGAGCTCGCCTGCGAGGTAGGCGCGCTCCACCCGGTCGCGCTCCTCGGCTGACTGCGTCGAGTTGAGGAAGGCTGCACTCACTCCGACGGCAAGCAGCGCGTCGACCTGATCCTGCATGAGGGCGATGAGCGGAGAGATGACGACGCCAGTGCCTTCACGGACGATGGACGGAACCTGGTAGCAGAGGCTCTTACCGCCTCCGGTCGGCATGAGCACGACGGCGTCACCGCCCGCGACGACCTGGTCGACGATCGCCTCCTGCTCTCCGCGGAACGAGTCGAAACCGAACACGCGCGACAGCACCTCACTCGCGGTGGGGCGCAGAGCGGTCGGGGTGGGCGGCAGGGCGGTTGTCACCTGACGAACGATAGCTTGCACCGCTGACAACGGGCGAATTCCACAAGTGGCGACGCACGAAAAAACCGGCCGCCCCGAGCAACGGGAGCGGCCGGTTTCTGCGGTGCCGGACTACGCGGTCGGGTTCGCCGGTTCGTCGTCGGTCGCGTCTGCCTCTGTTGCAGGACGGCGAAGGCGGAGAATGACGAACACGACGATGGCGGCGAGAACGAGAGCGCCGAGTGCGACACCGATCCATACGATGTCCGACGCTGCCGTGGTCGACGCGTTCTCAGTGTCGGCGGCCGGTGTGGTCGACGCCTCATCCGTTGCATCCGGAGCGGGTGCAGGCGCGGCTTCGTCCGGCACCGGAGATTCGGATGCCGCCGGCGCCTCACCACAGGTCGGTGGAACCGGGAATCCGTCGCCCAGTTCCTGGCCCTCCGCAGGCTGCCAGGTGAAGACAATGTCGCCACCGCTGTCTGCGCTCGTGATCGGGTGACCGTCGGCCGACACGACCCCCCAGGCGATCGTGTAGTCGCCCGGTTCGCCGAGGGACACCGGCATGGTGATGCTCGCGCCGTCGACGGTGGCGCAGCCGTCACCGTAGTAAAGCTCCTCGGCCCCGGGGCCGCGCACCTGCAGGAACGTGGTGGGGCTGTCGAGGCCCGAGTCGAGCAGCGCGTCACTCGTCGTGATCACGACGGTTCCCGGCTGCTCGGTCACCACATCTCCGCTCGCCGGCGACGACGACACGAACGCGTTGTGGGCGTTCGCCGGTGCGAGGCCGACGAGGGTCGCCAGGGCGATTCCGGCGATGGCGCCGATGCCGCTCAGTGTGCGGAGCTTCATACGTTCGAACCTTTCGAGTGTGCGTCCGCGGCGGGACGGCGGCGGGAGAGGATCGCGACGACGATGCCCGCGAGCCCGACGGCAAGGCCGCCGAGACCGAGGCTTCTGGCGACCAGATCTGGTTCCGACTGTACTGCGGTACCGGATGCCGTCGGTCCGGCGGCGAGATCGACGCCGACCGCATCCGCTGAATGGTCGTCCTCGGCCGCGGTCACGTCGATGGTCGGAGCAGGCGCGGCGAGATCATGGGAGTCCTGACCGTCCGCAGCGATCTCGCTCCAGTTCGTTTCCCCGGCTTCACAGGTCTGGAGAACGGGGAAGGCGATGGCGGTGCCTTCCGCCTCGGCGGGAAGGGTGAGCTGCAGGGTCACGGTGTCGCGGAACCCGTCCTCGAGGGGCGTCGTGGCCGTGTAAACGACCTCTCCCACCCGCTGCACGAGCGAGTTGCCGTGAGCGTCCGTGATCGGCTCGGCGAGGTCGACGACGTCGGCGTGACGTTGACGTGCGCGGACGCGGCGAGAGGAACGGTGAGAGCGAGGGCGGAGCCGGCGAGGATGCCGGTCACTGCCAGTCGGGTACGGGAATGAGTCATGCGAAAAAAATCCTTGCGAAAGAAGGGAAAGAGAATGCGGCGATTTTGGGCACTGGGGCACCGGGAGCCGGGAGATTCGGGGCCGGGAGCGGCCGTCAGGAAAAGGCGGGTGCGCCGAGCGGCGGGCCCCTGCGGCTTGCCGTCGATGGCAGCAGCGCCGTCGGCACGCCGCGGACGGGCGGCCAGCCTGGTCCGGCCGGGGGCGCGCTCGCCACGAGCAATGGGCTGATCGATGCGAGAACCGAGCGAAGCGGAAGGAGAAGAGTGATCGCAAACTGGAGGAGCACCCGCTCACCGTGATGGAGCACGAGAACGGTGACGAGCGCTGCCGCGGCGTGGGCCAGCCACATCGCGGCGTCCTCGCCCGCGTGAAGATGTGCCGAGGCATCCGTGGCGAGCGACACCATGCCGTGGTGTCCCGCCATCGTCGCCGCGCCTGAGCTCGACGGCAACGCGGCGAAGAGCGCGTGGAAGCCGCCCTGGCTGAGCACGACGGCGAGGGCGAGACGCAACACCGTGACCCGCCCGGCGAGGGCGATGCACACGGTGACAGCGAGAACGGATGCCACGGCGAGCGCCACAACGCTCGGTGCCGTCCCGGCAGCCGCACCGTGCGAGAACGCGGCGGCGAACGTCGAAACGGCGGCGGCGGTCAAGCCGCGCACCACCCGCGTCCGTCGTTCTCGCATGAAAATTCTCCCGTCGTATTCCACTGTACTTCGGAGCCGACGCCGTCCCGGATCGGTGGCCGACTGGCATTAGCAGTTAAGGCTAGCCTCAGCTAAATTGAGAAGAGGATCCGGCTCCCCGATCCCCGTCATTCCAGTAGAGGGCGACCATGCGAAACAGCAGCACCCGGCTCCTTCTCACCTGCGCGGCGATCGGTGTCGGGGGCGGACTGGTGTTCGTAGCAAGTGGCTACATCCAGGGACTTCTGGCTGCCACGCTGCCGATTCTGTACGGTTCACTCGTCGGCATCTACTTCTTCCCCGGGGTCATCGCCCAATCGCTGCTCCGTCGCGGCGGCGTCGCCCTCCTCACCGGCCTGTTCGCCGGGCTCGTCGCCGCTGCGTTCAGCCCGCAGTGGTTCTTCCGTTACCTCGGAGCGGGACTCGCCATCGGCCTGCTCCAGGAGCTGCCGTTCCTCGTCACCCGCTACCGCTACTGGCGGGCGTGGATCTTCTACCTCGCTGCGGCAGTGGCCGGCCTTCTCTTTGGCCTCGGGGTCTTCGTCTTCATCGGGCTCGAACACTTCACCGGCTGGGCCAACCTGCTCTACTTCGCCCTGTTCGCGATCAGCCCCGTTGTCGTGACCTGGCTGGGCCGGATCATCGCGGACCGGCTCGACAGAACAGGCGTTGCGCGTGGCCTCCAGCTCGAGATCGACCGCCGCGCGGGCCGCAGGGAAATGACGAATGCGCTGATGGTCGCGGCGTGAGCTGCTGACCGGGATGGACTCCCGAATCGAGGTCCCCGTGAGCGTGCGCGATGTGCGCATCCGTCACGATCGACGCCAACGCCATACCCCTGACGGCGTTTCTTTCGACATCGCACCCGGCGACGTCACTCTTCTGCTTGGGCCATCGGGATGTGGCAAGTCGACCCTCGCGCTCGCTCTCAACGGGCTCATTCCGCACGCGGTTCCGGCGCGACTGACCGGCTCGGTTCTCACCGGCGGGATCGATACGGCGGATGCCACGGTGGCGCGGCTCTCCGAGAAGGTCGCGATGGTGTTTCAGGACCCGGATGCCCAGATCGTGACCGGATCGCTGCTCGACGAGGTGTGCTTCGGTCCAGAGAACCTGCTGCTTCCCGTCGAGGTGGTGCTCGCACGGGCGGAAGAGGCCCTGCGCGCTGTAGGCCTGTGGGAGCGGCGGGCAGACAACCCCGATGTCCTCTCCGGCGGTGGGCGTCAACGGCTCAGCATTGCATGCGCCCTCGCGATGAGATCACCGCTTCTCGTTCTGGATGAGCCGACCGCCAACCTCGATCCGGCGGGAATCGACGAGGTCTACGCCGTCCTCCGCGAGCTCACTCGCTCGTCACACCTGTCGATTCTTTTGATCGAGCACAACCTCGACGCCGCAATCGACCTCGTCGACCGGGTGATCGTGCTCGACCGGCAGGGCCGCATCGCCATCGACGGATCGACGCGGGAGGTGCTCGCCGATCGCGCCGAGGAGGTTGCGGCGCACGGAGTCTGGCTGCCCGTCGCAACGCTCGCGGCGTTGCGGCTGCGCCGGGTCGGGGTGGAATTTGCTCGCCTCCCCCTCACCGGTGGCGAACTTTCGGAGGCGCTCGACGGCATCCGCTCTCTTCCCGCTCTCCCCTCGCCTGTCCCCCGCGTGCGGAGTCAGGTACCGGCGGTCGCGGTGCGGCAGCTCTCGGTGACGCGCGGTAAGAAGCGGGTGCTGGATGACGTCTCGCTCGACATCCCGGACGGCGACTTCACCGCGGTGATCGGGACGAACGGGGCAGGCAAGACGACGCTCGTGCAGGCGATCGCCGGGGTCGTCCCGCCGCCGCGGGGACGAGTTCGTGTCGGCGGGCTGGACCCGGCGACGACGGACGTTCGGGCTCTTGCCGCGCACGTCGGGTTCGTATTCCAGAACCCCGAGCACCAGTTCGTCGAGAACACGGTGGAGAGCGAGCTTTCCCGGGGCCTCCGTGGAGCCGGACGACACCCGTCACCGCCGACAGCCGAGATCGAAGCGACGGTGAGTGCCATGCTCGAACGATTCGGGCTCGCCGACCTGCGGGACGTTCACCCTTTCCTCCTCTCTGGTGGGCAAAAGCGCCGGCTCTCGGTCGGCACCGTTCTCGTCACCGGGGCTCCTGTCCTTGTGCTTGACGAGCCGACGTTCGGCCAGGATCGGGAACGGGCCGACGAACTGCTCGGCCTGCTGTCAGAGCTCAACCGAGCGGGACGGACCATCGTCACCGCTACCCACGACCTGCAGCTCGTCGCCGAGCATGCAACGTCGGTCGCCGTTCTTGCGGCGGGCAGGCTGCTGGCGTACGGGCCGACGGCCGAGATCCTCGGCGATTCCGAGCTCATCGCCCGCGCTGGACTCCGCCCGCCGCCACTTGCCAGGGCGCTCCGCGGCGTCACCCGTCATCCCGAATGGCAATCGATCACGCGCATCGCCGACCTCCCGGGAGGACTGGCATGAGCGACCCGTTTGCACTGACAACGGGCGCGCCCAGATACTTTCTCTCCAGGCTGAATCCGCTGGCGAAGCTCGCCGCCGTGCTGCCGTTCATGCTGTGGTTGCTGCTCGTGCGCGACGTGTGGACTCCTTTCCTGTTCCTCATCCTTGCGATGGTCACGATCCTCATCGGAGCCCGGCTTTCCTGGCGCACACTTCTCCTTCTCGTTGCGGGCCTGCCCGCCGTCGTGTTCGTGTTGTCACTGAGCTTCGGGCTGTGGACGGATGCCTCGCGCGTCGACACGACGCCGCTCGTCTTCCAGCTCGGCGAGTTCCGGTTCTTCCGGGGCGCGTGGCTGATCGGCCTCGCGACGGCGCTGCGGCTCGGTGCCGTGCTCGCGCTCGCGCTCATTCCCGGGTTGACCACGACCGGTCCCGATCTCGTCCGCGCATCAGTCGAGCACCTCCGGGTCCCGTACCGGGTGGGCTACACGGCTCTGGCCGCATACCGTTTCGTGCCGCGGTTTCGCCACGACCTCGACCTGATCCGGCAGGCTCATCGTGTGCGGGGAGTATCGGGAGGACGCGGGCCGGTCGCCGGCATCCGTCGTGCTCTTGGGTACGTCGTTCCGCTGCTCGCCGGGGCGATCCGGCACGCCGAGCGCGTCTCGTTCGCGATGGATTCGCGAGCCTTCGGCGCCCACGAGTCCCGCACGGAACGCCATCTGCTGCCGCTGCAGGTGCGGGATGGAGTCTTCGTCGGGCTGTTCTGGTTGTGCGGCGCAGGGCTTCTCGTGCTGGCGGCCCAACTCGGGTGATCCCGCTCGGAAGAATTGCCGCGCGCACGGCGAAGGCCCCGCGGGGCTTCGTGTGAAACCCTGCGGGGCCTTCGCTTCAAAGGTGCGCTTCGTATGGAAAATGGTACGCCGCTCTCCACAGAATTCAAGGGGGAGTTTGTCCACAGATCGGTGCCGCCTGTTCGAATCTATGTTCTAATGAAGAGATGCGATGGGATGCACAACAGCTGGGCACCGAAGAGCCGTCGGCGCTGCCGGGTCTTGCGAAGCTCAACAACCTCGTGCGGAGCGTTTCGACGCCCGAGTTCGCCGGGGTCACCTTTCACGAGGTGCTGGCCAAGTCTGCGCTCAACCGGGTGCCCCGGCAGTCGCAAATGCCGTTCGGATGGACGATCAATCCGTACCGTGGCTGCAGCCATGCCTGCGCCTACTGCCTCGATCCTGACACCCTGATCCTCATGGCGGATGGGCGGCAAAAACCGCTGAAGTCAGTAGAAGTCGGCGACGCGATCATGGGCACGGAGTCCGACGGGAAGTACCGCCACTACGTCGCGACGACCGTCCTCGCCTCATGGTCTACATTCAAGCGGGCATACCGCCTGACGCTCGCTGACGGCACCGAAATTGTCGCGAGTGGGGATCATCGTTTCCTCACGGAGCGTGGCTGGAAGTATGTGCACCGGGCGACAAACGGGACACAGCGTCCGTACCTGACGACGTCGACGGGACTCGCCGGGCTCGGCCGCGCGGGTCTCACCGAACTCGAACCGACGTCCATGACCGGCAGCGAGGTGACGTCGGACGCGGAACTTCAGGTCGTCTCGATCGAGGACCTTGGCACCGAAATCGACATGATCGACATCACTACGGGCACGGGTGACTTCATCGCCAATGGTGTGATCAGCCACAATTGCTTCGCCCGCCCGACTCACACATACCTCGATTTCAACGCCGGCGACGACTTCGACAACCAGGTGGTCGTGAAGATCAACGTGGCCGATGTACTTGCCAAAGAGGTCGTCAGGCCGAGCTGGGGCCGGTATCCGGTCGCGCTCGGAACCAACACCGACCCGTACCAGCGCGCCGAGGGCAAGTACAGTCTCATGCCCGGCATCATCGAGGCGCTCGCCCGGTCGGGCACTCCCCTGTCGATCCTGACGAAGGGCACGCTGCTCCGGCGTGACCTGCCGCTGCTCGCCGAGGTCGCCCGGACGGTCCCGGTCGACCTGGCGATGTCGATCGCCATCTACGACGACGAACTGCAGAAGTCGATCGAGCCGGGTACCCCATCGGCGAAGGCCCGGCTCGCGACCGTGACCGCCGTGCGCAACGCCGGGCTCGACTGCAGCGTCTTCCTCATGCCGATCCTGCCGTACCTCACCGACACCAAAGCGCACCTCGATGAGGCACTGCGGCGGGTGAGAGAGGCGGGCGGCACGAGCGTGCTCTTCACCTCGCTGTACCTCAAGCCGGGAGTGAAGCCGTGGTTCATGCACTGGCTGGAGCGACAGCATCCGGAACTTGTCCCGAAGTACACCGAGCTGTACTCCCGCGGCCAGTACGCCCCGAAGGAGTACCGGAAGTGGCTCGCCGACCGCATCTCGCCGCTCATCCGCGCCCACGGGCTGGAGCGGGGACGCGAGGACCCATCGACGGGCGGCATCCGATCGAAAGCGCTCGGGATGCTCCGCAACGACGATGGCGAGCGGGTCGCCTTTGCCAGCGACGACGGCTCGACGGGCGCCCGCATCCTGCCGGCAACCGAGCAGCCGATGCTGTTCTGAGGCCGCGACCCGGACCGTCCGGTTAACGAAAACACCCGCTCCGGACGAGACCACCCGGCACAGCGGGTGAGTTCGTCCGGAACGGGTGTTCCGGTACAGCAGGTGTTATCGCGTGAGCTTCGCGTTGGTCATGCGACCGGCGATCTCTTCGACGATCTCGTCGCCCGGGCGAGCGTTGACATAGTCCGCCTCGATCTCGGCGCGGCCGAGGAGGTCGGTCATCCGGCGCTGGCGTGCCTTCGGAATGAGCGTGACGACCATCCCTTCCTTGCCGGCGCGGCCGGTACGGCCTGAACGGTGCAGGTAGGTCTTGTACTCGTCTGGCGCGTCGGCCTGGATGACCAGGGTGATGTCATCGACGTGGATGCCACGCGCGGCGACGTCGGTCGCGACCAGCACATTCACTCGCCCGGAGGTGAGCTGCGCGAGGTTGCGGGTACGACGGGCCTGGTTGAGGTCACCGTGGAGAGAGACAGCACGGATGCCTGCATCCTCCAGCTGGTCAGCGAGACGCTCGGCGTACGCACGGGTACGCGAGAAGATCAGGGTCTTCTCGTCGCGGTTCGCGAGTTCCTCGATGAGGCGGTCCTTGTCGCGGTGCTCGACGACGAGGACGCGGTGGTCGATCGTTGCCGAGGCCTGGTCTTCACCGGCGACCTCGTGCACCGACGGGTTCGGCAGGAACTCCTTGACGAGCGATGCAACGCCCTTGTCGAGGGTTGCCGAGAAGAGCAGCTTCTGCCCACGGGGAGCCGTGAGGCGGAGGATGCGCTGGACCGGCTCGAGGAAGCCGAGGTCGCACATGTGGTCGGCTTCGTCGAGGACGGTGACCGTCACCTCTGAGAGGTCGAGACGACCCTGCTCGATGAGGTCTTCGATGCGGCCGGGGGTACCGACGATGATGTCGACGCCGCGCTGGAGGGCGCCGACCTGGCGAGCCTGCGGAACACCGCCGTAGATCTGCGTGGTGAACAGGCCGACGCTGCGGGCGATCGGCTGAACGGTGCGGTCGATCTGAAGAGCGAGCTCACGGGTCGGAGCGAGGATGAGGGCGCGGGGCTTGCGGCCCATGGCGCGCTTCTTGCCTCCGCCGTTCTCCATCAGCTTCTCGACGAGCGGCGCACCGAAGGCGATGGTCTTGCCTGATCCGGTGCGGCCACGGCCAAGGACGTCCCGGCCGGCGATCACATCGGGAATGGTCGCTGCCTGGATCGGGAACGGGCTCGGAGCGCCGAGGGCGGCCAGCGCGGCGACGATGTTGCCACCGAGGCCGAGGTCGGAGAAGCTCACGCCGACGACGTCGGTCGCGAGGGTCGCCTGCGCTTCGAGACGCTCGAGCACGACGTCGTCCTCGGGCGTGAAGTTGCCGTTGGCATCGCGGTTCGGGTAGAAGTTCTTCTCGCCGGCATCGCGACGGGGACGGTCGGAGCCGAAGTCCCTGCGGGGCCCACGGTCGTCGCGGTTGTACGAGCCGCGCTCGGGGCGATCGCTGAAGGAACGCTGCTGGCGGTCATCGCGACCGGTGGAGGTGCGGCCGGTCGACGGGCGCTCGATGCGCTCCCCGCGAGTGAACGTGGGGCGGCCGCTGTTGTAGGCGGGACGCTCGGTACGCTCGGGGCGGTTCTCGCCACGGTTGTACGCGGGACGCTCAGTGCGCTCGCCACGGTTGTAGGCAGGACGCTCGTTACGGTCCGGACGGTTCTCTCCGCGGTTGTACGCGGGACGCTCGGTCCGCTCGCCGCGGTTGTACGACGGACGCTCGTT
>NZ_RCUV01000020.1 GCF_003667545.1 Mycetocola manganoxydans
CCCGCTCCACCGACACCCCCACCGTCTCCGGCGCCTCCCCCACCGTCATCGTCCGCGTCGACGCCGACGTCCTCGAAACCCACACCGGAACCGGAGAAATCGTCGGAATCCCCGACCCGATCCCCTCCTCCGCGATCAAACAACTCCTCTGCGACAGCAGCACCATCCCCGTCTACCTCAAACCCGACGGTGGTATCGCCGCGATCGGCACCGAGAAACGCACCTTCAACCGCACCCAACGCGCCGGAATGATCGCCCGCGATGGACCCACCTGCGCCCTCCCCAACTGCCACATCCCCGCCACCGCCTGCGAAGCCCACCACATCGAGGAGTACCACAACGGAGGACCCACCCACGTCGACAACGGCATCCTGCTCTGCTGGTTCCACCACCACATGGTCGACACCAACATCTTCACCATCACCATGAGTAACGGCACACCCACCATCACCGCCCCCGACTGGCTCACCCACCGCCCCTACTTCCACTGACACCACGGACGCACAAGCGCCGCAGCCGCAGCCGCAGCCGCAGCCGCAGCCGCAGCCATCATGGCCGCGCCGCCTTAGGAATCGCCGGAGGTCAGGCCGCGCGAACCTCGAGTTCGCCAGGCGCAGCACCGTCACTGCCGAAGATGATCTTGCGGTTGGCGACCTTGTCGCTGAAGAACCGGTCGTGGCTGACCACGACGACAGCGCCGGGAAAGTGCACGAGGGCGCGTTCCATCACCTGGGTACTGGGCATGTCGAGGTGGTTCGTCGGTTCATCGAGAATCAACACGGATGCGCCGGAGAGCAGGCACTGAGCCATCGCGACCCGGGCACGCTGACCTCCCGAGAGCGTGCCGATGCGCTGCTTCAGTTCGGCCTCGGAGAACTGGAACATCGCGAGGAACCGGCCGACAGACTTCCGGGTGGCCGCGAACGCGAGACTGCCAGGCGCAGCATTCACGGCATGTGTGATCGTGTCGTCGTTGTCGAGGTCGGCGAGCATCTGGTTATAGGAGACGACGCCCGAGCCTTTGGCCCAGACCGCTTCACCGGAGTCGGCCTTCTCTTCTCCGGTCAGCACTCGGAGCAGAGTGGACTTTCCGCTTCCGTTCGCGCCGAGAACGACGATGCGATTGCCGCGCCGGATCTCGAACGTCAGATCCGAGAACAGCGTCTTGTCGCCATACGATTTCGACAGTCCGGTCACCCGGCACAGAACGTCCTTGACGTGCAGGCCGCCGTAGATCTCCGTGATGATCTGGTCCACCGGGCGGGGCGCGCGCGACTTCTTGATCCCGGAAAGTTTCTTGTCGAGTCCCCTGCTCGCCGCCTTCGCCGCAGCGCGTCGGTCGGCAATTCCCTCCGCCTCGAACGCGAGCAGTTCCGACTCGTGCACGTACTGCTGTTCGAGCGTCTTGAGCCGGAACTGCTTCTGCACCACGTATTCAGCGAAATTGCCCGGGTACTCGTGCAGGTGGAAGTTCTCGAGCTCGACAATTCGGGTGACAACGGCGTCGAGGAAGGTCCGGTCGTGCGAGACGATGATCGCGGCGCCGCGGAAGTCACGGAACCAGGATTCGAGCCATTCGACGCCGGCAACGTCGAGGAAGTTCGTCGGCTCATCGAGCAGCAGAACGTCGGGGCGTTCGAGAACGATCTTTGCGAGGGCGGCGCGGTTCCGCCAACCCCCGGACAGGTCGTCGATCGGGCACACGCGATGGGCCTCTTCGAAACCGAGCCGAGTGAGCGCCTCATCGATCCTGCGCGGATAGTCCCACCCATCCAGCCGGTCCATTTCCTCGAACAACTCCGCCTGGCGCCGGATGAGAGCATCGAGGTTCGCAGTCGGGTCGGCGGCGATGGATGCGTCGATGGACGCCAGTTCCGCCTCAACCGCCTTGATCTCACCAAACACGTCGTCGAGGACCTCGGTGATCGAGGCGGTGCCGTCGAGTTCGGAGAACTGCGAGAAGTACCCGATCCGGATGCCGTCGTCGAGCGTGAGCGTTCCGGCATCCGCTTCGATCTGTCCCAGGATGAGTTTGATGAGCGTTGTCTTGCCGGATCCGTTGCGGCCGATGAGACCCACGCGATCACCGGTCTCGAGGCGGAAGAACGCCTCACGAAGAACGGGTGTGTTCTCGAAGCGGATGTGGACGTCGTTCAGTCGGATCAGGCTCATGCCCGGTGCCTCCTCAGGGAAAAGATGTCGTTGAGGGCCGGCGGAACCTGAACGGTGGAGCGAGTCCACTTTAACCGAATGCGCCTCTAGTGGACGTCGTCGACGAGCTTGAGACCGGCGATGCAGCCGATGAGGCCCAGCAGGAGCGCGATCTTGACCCACGACACATCCGTATCGCCGGTGATCATCGACCACACCACGGTGAGCGACGCCCCGATGCCGACCCACACCGCGTACGCGGTACCGATCGGGATGTCACGCATCGCCCAGGCGAGGCCGCCCATGCTGAGAGCGAGGGCACCGACGAAGAGGAGGCTCGGCCAGAGTTTCGTGAAGCCTTCGGACTTGCCGAGGGCTGTGGCCCACACGGCTTCGAGAGCACCGGAGACAATGAGGATGACCCAGGACATGAGTGAACTTTCTGGCCAGTCTTGTCGCGTTCCGGGTACTGATCCGTCGTCCGGGGCTGCTCGGCACAACCTACGAACAGAATAGCAAAACCAGCTGTCTCTCCTCTGGGCACGGATGCTCGTCCAGCGCGTCCTGCCGCTCCCTCCGTCGGCCGTTCAGGCAACGTGTCAGACCCCTGTGAGACAATGGAGTGAAGCCAAGCTCGCGGCTCCGGGGCATTCTCGCCTCTGTGAAACGCCCCGTCCGCGTGCGCTTCCCGCGCACCCGGAGGAACATTCCATGCAGTTCACACAAGGCCAGACCGTCGTTTACCCCCACCACGGACCCGCCACCGTCACCGAGATCTTCAGCCGGACGGTGAAGGGCAACGTCATCGAGTACCTGAAGCTCGAGGTTCACGAATCGAAGCTCTCCGTCAGCGTCCCCGTCTCGAAGGCAGATCAGGTCGGGATCCGCGCTGTTCTCGACTCAGCCAAAATGGATGCGCTGTTCGACGTTCTTCGGGCACCCACCGTCGACGAAGAAGAGAAGTGGTCGCGACGGATGAAGGACAACCAGGAGAAGATCAAGGTCGGCGACATCTTCACCATCGCCGGTGTTGTCCGCGACCTCAGCCGCCGCAACGACGACAAGGGTCTCTCGCTCGCCGAGCGCGACCTGCTGCGTCACGCCCAGGGGCCGCTCGTCACCGAGATCGCCCTGTCTCTCGACATCGCTTTCGACGCTGCAGAAGCCGCTCTTCACGCCGCTCTCGCTGAGGGCTCGACCGACAAGACAGGCGGCGGCTCGACGGCCGCCGCCTGAAAAGTCTGCTGACTCGGTCCGGACGAATCAGCTGACCCGAACCTCAAGGTCTGTCGTCCCGGCAGCCAGCGTGACGGATGCCGTCGATCCGTGTGCGTCGATCGCGTAGTCTCCGAAGAAGCCGCTCACCGCAACCCGGCCCTCGGCGTCCGTGCGCAGCCGGGAGCGCGGCAACCACCACTCCCCCTTGATGAGCGACTTGAGGGCGTCGAACGACGGCTTCGGTGTCCCATCGGAGCGAATCAGGCCACCCGGGGCACCGAGCCAGGCGCCGTCGTCGGTGATTCCCCAGTAGTTGATGGCCTGCACCGCAGGGTGGCCGACGAGGGAGCGGTAGTGCCGCTCGATCTCGTCTGCCTGCCGTGCTTCACCATCGGGCGTCGAAGGCCACGAGGGGATCTGGTAATCGTTGAGGTCGACGATCTCCGGTGGCATCAGATCGCCGGACAGCAGGGTCGTCTCAGTCAGGTGAAGCGGAAGGCCGTAACGGGCGAACCGGTCCACCATCGCGAGCATTTTCTCCTCGCCCCAGTAACCCTGGTGCATGTGTGTCTGCAGTCCGATGGCATCCACCTGGATCCCCGCTTCGAGAACTCCCTCGATGAGGCACTCGTACGCACTCGACAGGTCGAAATCGTTGAGGATGAGCGTCGCAGCGGGGTTTGCTTCCCGTGCCTCCGTGAAGGCGAGGCGGATCATCGGGATCCGGCCGATCCGACGGGCGAGCCGCGTGATCGCGTTCTCCTCTGCGGTGAATACGGGCATGATGACGACCTCGTTGATGGCGTCCCACGTGTCGATGACGCCGGAGAAGTTCGACACCTCCCGGCGAATCCGCCCGCGCTGCAGCTTCTCCACCTCCGCGTCCGGCCGGCCGAGCAGCCACTCGGGAGCCAGGGTGTGCCAGGTGAGCGGATGTCCCTTCACCGTCACGCCGCGATCGGCAAACCAGTGCGCCGTCGTGAGAAGTCGCTCAGTATCCGGCACCCCTTCGGTCGGCTCGAAACCGCGCCAGTAGAACGGAAGGGTCGCGGTGTTGAACAGCTCCAGCCAGTGCTCGGAAAGCGAGGTCAGTCCCTCGAGCGATGCGCCGCCGAATGCAGCCCGCGACGCGGCATCCTCCGTCGTCTCGGCGTTTGCGAGGGGGATGAGGTCGAAACCGATGTTGCCGAAGGCGAACGCGTGCCGACGCTGTTCAACAGTGACGTCCGTGTCACGGAGCGGTTCGCCTCGAGCGTCGAGAACCCTGACGTTTGCGGTCGTCCTCCGGTGGTCGACACTCATGCGGTTTCCCGGCTGATCTCGTCGATTCGCGGGTGGAGTTCGCGGTCGAATCCGACCGTCCGGGTCGAGCCGGTGAGGCGCACGGTGTGCGTCACCCGGATGTCGGAGCTCGAGGCACCGAGTCCGAGAACGATGTCGCCCGTCTCCACGATTCGGTCGCCGGAGCGCCCGGTGAAACTGGTGACATCGGCAGGGACGGAGATCGACAGGTCGACGCTTTCTCCCGGTTCGAGGTCGACGCGCGCATAGCCCACAAGTCTCTGCACGGGACGGACAACGGATGCGACGGGGTCGGCCAGGTAGACCTGCACGACGTCGGTTCCTGCGCGCGTTCCTGTGTTGCGAACGCGCACGCCGACGCTGGCGGTCCCGTCGGTGGGCACCGACGCTGGCCCATGTTCGAGGGCGGTCCATTCGAACGTCGAGTAACCGATGCCGTGCCCGAATGCGAACGCGGCTGTGGGGTCGATGTTCGAGACCCCGCTCGACCGCGCAAGGGGCGCGGCGAGGTAGGTCGAGGGCTGGGTGCCTTCCGTCGCGGGAATACTGACCGGCAGCCGCCCGCTGGGGTTGACCCGACCGGTGAGAACGCCGGCGAGCGCTGCAGTGCCCTCTTCGCCGGCGAAGAACGTCTGCACGATCGCTCCTGCCGCGGTCGTCGCCGAGCCGAGCGCGTATGGCCGCCCGGCGAGGAGCGTGACCACGGTTGGCGTTCCCGAGGCGAGGACCGCTTCGAGCAGATCCTGCTGGGCACCGGGGAGGCGAAGGGATTCGGCGTCGCAGCCTTCACCGCTCGTGCCCCGGCCGAATAGTCCCGCTCGGTCACCGAGCGCGACGAGAACGACATCCGCTCCCTGTGCAGCAGCAACAGCGGCGTCGAATCCGTCGGTCTCCCCACCATCAATGGTTGTCCCGGCGATGTACTCGATCTCCGCATCCGGGAACTCGAGCCGCAGGCTCTCCAGGAGCGTCGGCAGCTCGATACCCATGGGGGTCTCGGGATGCCTCACGCCCACGTGCGCGGGGAAGGAATAGCACCCGAGAACTGCGAACGGATCCCCAGCGGTCGGACCGACGACGGCGATCCGACGGGGCGCAGCCAATGGGAGCACCCCATCATTGGTGAGCAACACAATCGATTGCTCGGCGATCTCGCGGGCGAGGGATCGGTTGCCTGACCCGTCGAGGTCGACGGAACCGCGAAGGCTCTCAGCGTTCTCGAGGTTCGCTCCGCGGAGCGCCTCGGGCACGGCATCCCACTCGGGATCGAGCAGACCGAGTTCGATCTTCTGGGAGAGCACGCGACGGAGAGCCCGGTCGACGATGGCCTCGTCGAGCTCACCCGAACGCACGGCGTCGACGAGCGGAGCACCGAACGTCTTCACGGTGGGAAGCTCGACGTCGACGCCCGCCGTGAGCGCGAGCGCCGCGGCTTCGCCCCACGACCCGGCGAGTCCGTGCAGCATCTTGAGGAACGCGATGCCGAAATAGTCGGCGACGACGGTGCCGTCGAATCCCCAGGTGTCGCGCAGCAGTCCGGTGAGCAGCTCTTCGTCAGCGACGGACGGGATTCCGTCGATGTCGGTGTACGCGTGCATCACCGAACGCGGCTTGCCCTCACGGATCACCATTTCGAACGGGGTGAGGAGAACGTCGGCGAGCTCGCGCCGTCCGATCGAGACCGGGGCGAGGTTTCGCCCAGCCTTCGACGCCGAATAACCCACGAAGTGCTTGAGCGTCGAAACGATTCCCGCCGCTTCCAGACCGCGGACGTACGCTGCGCCGACGGTACCGACAAGGTACGGGTCCTCCCCGATGGTCTCCTCGACGCGGCCCCACCGTGCGTCACGCACGACATCGAGCACCGGGGCGAGCCCCTGGTGGATCCCGACGGAACGCATGTCGGTTCCGATGCGGTGTGACATCCGTTCGATGAGGTCCGGGTTGAACGACGCTCCCCAGGCCAGCGGAACCGGGTATGCGGTGGCGCCCCACGTGGCGAAGCCTGCGAGGCACTCTTCGTGTGCGACAGCCGGGATGCCGAGTCGGCTCGCGGCGACGATCCGGCGCTGGCTGCGAAGCAGCGACAACGCTCCCAGAGCCGGATCGACGGGCGCGGACCCGAACGGCCGGGTCAGCTGGCCCAGGCCGTTCGGGAGGAGTGCGTCGAGGTCGATGAGGTCGTCCATGTCGTGCTGGTGTGGTGCGACGTCACCACCCTCGCTAGATGCTCCGACCCAGACTCCGAAGAGCTGGGCGATTTTCTCCTCGAGCGTCAGTTCCGCGACGAGCGTGTCGACACGGTCATGAAGCGAGGCAGTGGTGTCCCGCCAAACGGGCAGGGTTGTCGTGGTGAATGTGGTGCTCACGGGGTGTACCTAACCTTTGACAGCGCCGGTCAGACCACCGACGATGCGGCGCTCGAACAGGGTGAAGAAAATAAGAGCCGGAATCATCGAGAGAGAGGTGAAGGCGAGAACCTTCGCGGTGTCGACCGAGTATTGCGACGCGAACGCCTGTACACCGAGAGGGAGGGTGTACATGTCCTGGTCGCCCAGGATGAACAACGGCAGCAGGTAGCTGTTCCAGCTCGCGACGAAAGCGAGGATGCCGGTTGTCACGACACCGGGCAGAGACAGTGGAACGACCATCCGGAAGAAGAATCCGAGCCTGCTGGTGCCGTCGATCGCCGCGGCCTCTTCGATCTCATCCGGGATGGCTTTGAGGAACGGCACCAGGATGATGACCGTCACTGGCAGGCCGAACGCGATCTGAGGAAGAATCACTCCGGTGAGGCTGTTCATGAGCCCCAGATCCTTGATGACGATGTAGAGCGGCGTGATCGCGACTGTCATGGGGAACATGAGTCCCGCTGCGAACAGCGAGTACATGGCACCCCGGCCGTTGAACCGGTAGCGGGCAAGGATGTAGCTCGCCATGAGGCCGAGAATCACGACACCGAGAGTGGTGGCGATTCCGGCGATGGCCGAGTTGCCGACCTGACGCCAGAACGTCGAACTTGCGAGCACCTCCTGATAATTGTCGAGTCGCCACGGGCCCGGAAGACCAGCGGGATCCATGGTGATCTGTGAGTTGTCGCGGAAACCGCCGAGGATGATGTAGATGACGGGTCCCAGGCAGAGCGCGATGAAAACGAACGCGATGAAATAGGTCGCCGGGCTTCCCCACTGCTGCCGATCCGTGGCGGACCGATTGCCCCGCTTGAGCGGTGCCTTCGTGATAGTTGCGGTCATCACTTCTTTCCTTCTGTGAGGGCGCCTTCGGTGTCACGTCGGAGAATGAAGCGCTGGTAGACGAGCGCGATCGCCAGCGAGATGAGGAACATGACGACGGCGACAGCGCTGCCGTAGCCGAAGTTGCCCGACGTCCGGCCGTTCGCGACCATGTAGGTCGCCATGGTCGACGTTCCCGCGGTCGAGGCGACGTACTGGCCCCAGATGATGAACACAAGGTCGAACAATTGCAGTGAGCCGATGATGGAGAGGAACGCCCAGATCCGAACCGTGGGTCCGAGAAGCGGCAGTGTGATGCTGCGCTGGATCTGCCAATAGCTGGCTCCGTCGATCGCGGCGGCCTCGAAAAGTTCGTCGGGGATGCTCTGGAGACCCGCGAGAAAGAGGATCACGGCGAAGCCGATGTACTTCCAGGAGATGATCACCATGAGCGACCAGATGGCTATCTTCGGATCCGACAGCCAGTCGGCCTGGAACTGACCCAGTCCGATATTCTCCAGCAGCCCGTTGACCGATCCGGAGGTCTGGAGCATGAGGCCCCAGCCGATGCCGACGATCACTTCGGAGATGATGTACGGCACGAAGATGAGCACGCGGATGAGAGACCGGCCGCGGATCTTCTGGTTGAGAAGAAGTGCGAGGACGATGGCGATCGGTCCCTGGATGACGAGCGACATCACGAGGATGAAGCCGTTGTGGCGCAGCACGTCGTGAAACGCGCTGTCGCCGAGGATGATCATGTAGTTGTCGAAACCGACGAAGTCGGTGGCCGGCCCGTAGCCCTTCCAGCGGAAGAAACCGTAGTAGCCGGCGAGGATGACCGGGTAGATCACGAAGCCGATGAAGACGACGATCGCGGGCCCGGCCAGAAGCGTGATTTCGAGGCGCTTGCGCCAGTCCGTTTTGCGCCGTCGGGGCCGCGGTGCAGCAGGGGATGCCGCGCGAGCGCCATCCCCTGCCGTTACCGTGCCCTGCGGCGGTTGCTGGTCAGACATCGACGTAGCACCCCCTGCAGGTTTAGTCATTATCTGGTGCTATCCCTTTGCTGCTGCGTCGGCGACAGCAGAGACGATGTCTTCTGCTGAGCCCTGACCGGCGAACAGGTCGACGACGCCCGTGTTGAGCGCGTTTCCGACGTTCTGTCCGAACAGCGTGTCGAGCCAGACGGTGACGTACGGTGCCTCGTTGTAGGACTCGATGATGGCGAGAAGTGCCTCGTCTTCAACGACTTCCTGGGCATCCTGGTTCGCGGGGATCGTCTGGAACGCCTCCGCGTAGCCTTCCTGGTACTCCTTCTGCATGAAGAAGTTGAGGAATGCGGAGCACTCCTCCTGCGGTGCTTCAGCGGAGCAGGTGAATCCGTCAACGCCGCCCATCATTGCGCCAGGCTCGCCTTCGCCGCCGTCAACCTCGGGGAACGGGAACCAGCCCAGGTCGGGGAGCGGCTTCTCGTCCGGAGTCAGCGAAGCGATGACGCCGGGGTTCCAGGCGCCCATGAGCTCCATGGCAGCCTGCTTGTTGGCGAGAAGTCCAGCCGAGCTACCAGCGCCCTGCTGAGCCGACGTGGTGAGGAATCCGTTGTTGAACGGCTCCGTGTCGACGAAGTCCGACAGGTTCTGTCCGGCCTCGAGCCAGCACGGGTCGTCGAACTTCATGGTCTCGGCTGCCGTGTTGAGCGTGTCCTGCGAGCAGGCCCTGACCGCGAAGAAGTAGTACCAGTGTGCTGCCGGCCATGCGTCCTTCGCACCGACGGCGATCGGGTCGACTCCGGCGCCCTTGAGCTTGTCAACGGCGTCGCCGAGTTCGTCCAGCGTTGCCGGTGTCTCTTCGATACCCGCTTCAGCGAAAAGGTCTCCGCTGTAGTAGATACCACCGGGCAGCACTGCGGTCGGCATTCCGTAGATCTTGCCGTCGATCGCGAAGGCACTGAGGACGCCCTCGGGCACAGCCGCCCTGGTTTCGTCGTCGATGAGATCGGTGATGTCCATCGCCTGACCGGCTGCAACCACGTCGGCGAGCTTGCCGCCGCCGCGTGCCATGAAGATGTCAGGGGCGTCGCCGGAGTTCAGCGCGGTCTGGAGCTTCCCATCCATTTCTTCGTTCTGGATGGACTGGGTCTTGATGGTGACACCGGGGTTCGCCTCTTCGAAATCTGCGACCGTCGAGTCCCAGAATGCCTTGCCGGCGCCGGTTGTTGAGTTGTGCCAGAAAGTCATGGTGACGTCGCCACCCTCACTTCCGGCGTCGCTCGGGCTGCAAGCTGCAAGGCCGGCGAGGGAGACTGCCGTGACAGCTCCTGCCGCAAGCAGCTTCCTCATGGTGCGATTGTTCATCCTTGAACGCCTCTCGAAAGTTTCGACTTCCACGTCGAAAATGATTAGGATGAGGCGAGCCTATGCATCAGCGAGGCTTCGCGCAAGTTGTCTTGTACAACAAATAGGAAACGGTTCCCATGGTCGACGTCGATCCGAAGGTAAAACTGGCCCAACTCGCCGAGGACGCGGGGGTTTCGCTCTCGACGGTGTCGAAAGTTCTGAACGGCCGCCCGGACGTTTCCGCCCGCACGCGAGCCAAGGTCGAGGCCATCCTCGATGCGCAGGGCTACCAGCGTCGGGCTGGCCTACCCGGCCGAGGCACCCTGATCGAACTCGTCTTCCCGGAGCTTGAGACCGCGTGGGCGATGGAGATCATCCGCGGCGTCGAGAACGTCGCCAGGGCCCACGGCCTCAGCATCGTCCTCACGGAGTCCGGTGACCGCCACTCCCCCTCGGCAAGCTGGATTGACGGTGTTCTCCGCCGTCGCCCCGTCGGTGTCGTGCTCGTCTTCTCGGATCTTGCTGACGAGGCGAAAGCCAAATTGCGCTCGCGGGCGATTCCGTTCGTCATCATCGATCCGGCCGGGGACCCGGCATCCGACGTCCCATCGGTGGGATCCGCGAACTGGGCAGGCGGCCTCGCCGCGACCCGTCACCTCATCGAATTGGGGCACACACGCATCGCGGCGATCACCGGACGCGACGACATGATGTGTTCGTTCGCCCGGGTCGACGGTTACCGCTCGGCGATGAACTCGGCCGGCATCGAGGTCGACGAACGATTCGTGCGGTTCGGCAACTTCCAGGTTGACGGCGGCAGGAACATCGCACTCGAACTTCTTGACGCTCCGGACCGCCCGACGGCGATATTCGCGGGAAGTGACCTTCAGGCCCTCGGCGTGATCGAGGCGGCGAGGACCCTCGGGCTTCGAGTTCCCGATGATCTCTCCATCGTCGGTTACGACGACCTCCAGTTGGCGAAATGGTCCAGCCCCGCCCTCACCACGGTGCACCAGCCCCTGACAGCGATGGCGGAGGAGGCAGCGAGACTCGTCATCCGGATGAGCGACAGCCCGCTCGGGTCGATCCCTCGGATGGACCTCGCCACTCGGCTCGTCGTGCGGGAGAGCTCGGCGCCGCCCGCAGGTGCCTGACGCCAGCCACTTCCGGCGCGCGCCTCCAGGTGGCACGATTGACGCGCAACTGGATGCGAAGGCGGATGCGATGACTCTCGTGGTGAGGCCGGCCCACAATTTCGACGACGTGGCCGTCATACTTGGCCCGAAGAATCCCGAATCGTCGGTGTGCTGGTGCCTGTCCTGGCGGCTGAGTTCCAAAGAGAACCGCTCACTGGAGGGACCGGCACGCGCAGACAAGGTGCGGGAGCTGTGTGCCCGCGATCGGGCGCCAGGAGTACTCGCGTATCTCGACGACGAGGTCGTCGGCTGGGCCGGAATCGCCCCGCGCTCCGAGTTGCATCCCATCCAGAACTCGCGAAAGATTCCGCATCTCGACGATCTTCCGGCGTGGTCGCTGTGGTGTATTCGCGTGCGTCCGGGCTTTCGAAAGCAAGGTGTGACCCAGGCGCTCATCGCCGGTGCCGTCGAGTACGCGGATGCCGCGGGAGCTCCCGTTGTCGAAAGCTACCCGGTCGACAACAAGGGCGAGAGAGTCGATCAGACCTCGGCATTCGTCGGGACCCGGGGCATGTTCGAGAAGGCGGGGTTCACCAAGGCAGCGGACACGTCATCCGTCTCCAGCGGAATCCCCCGCATACTGATGCGGCGGACGTTGCGGAATGGGTCGATATGAGTTCGAAAAGTCCGACCGTGACGCTGGAAGCGGCCGGTCGCGACGTGCAGATCTCCAACCCGGATAAAGTCGTCTTCCCCGAACCGGGGATCACGAAGCTCGACCTGGTTCGGTACTACCTCACCGTGTCGGACGGCGCGCTCCGCGGCGTCGCCGGGAGACCCATGGTTCTCAAGCGCTTCGTCAAGGGCATCGGCCAGGAGGCCTTCTTCCAGAAGCGGGCGCCCGAAAAGCGTCCGGACTGGATCGACACCGCCACGCTGCACTATGCGTCGGGGAGTTCGGCGGAAGAGGTGGTGGTCCGGGATGCCGCGGCCCTCGCGTGGGTCGTGAACCTCGGTTGCATCGATCTCAATCCCCATCCGGTGAGGGCAGAAGACCTCGATCACCCCGACGAGCTTCGCGTGGACCTCGACCCGATGCCGGGAGTGGACTGGCGTCAGATCGTCGACGTCGCCATGATCGCGCGAGAGGTTCTCACCGATCACGGCCTTGTCGGCTGGCCCAAGACATCCGGCTCCCGAGGCATCCACATCTATGCGCGAATCGAACCGCGCTGGGATTTCCGTCAGGTACGGCTGGCGGCGGAGACGCTGGCCCGCGAGGTCGAACGGCGGGCGCCGGGTCTCGCCACCGCGAAATGGTGGAAGGAGGAGCGCGGGGAAAGCGTGTTCGTCGACTTCAACCAGAATGCGAAAGACCGCACCGTCGCATCCGCGTACTCGGTGCGACCCCTGCCAGACGCGCGAGTGTCCACGCCGCTCGACTGGGACGAGGTACCCACCTGCCGCCCCGAGCAATTCACGGTGCGCACCGTCATCGAGCGGTTCGCACAGAAGGGCGACGCGGCATCAGGAATCGATGACGCTGACGGCAGCCTTGATTCTCTGCTCGCCCTCGCGGAGGAGATGGGGCCGGCTGAGAAGGCACCGAAGTCGTCGGACGGCTCGGGCCGCAGGGCATCGACGATGCCCTTGATCGAGATCGCCAGGGCGAAGACGAAGCCGGAGGCGCTCGAGGGGCTCGAGCGCTGGAAGTCGCGGCACCCCGATGTGGTGAGCCTGCTCGAACCCGCCGATATTCTCGTCGACGGCATGCGCGGCTCGAGCTCGCTGTGGTATCGAATCCGGGTGAACCTGCAGCACGTGCCGGAGAAGAAGCGACCGGAGCAGGCGGAGCTCGAGGTCGACTACGACCCGTGGGCGGGAAAACACTCCGCGCAATGATGCGGAGTGTGAGTCACTCCATGTGGTTCTCAGCTCCCGGACTCGTATCCGATCAGCCAGTGCAGTCCATGTCTGTCGATGACCTGCCCGTCCACGGCACCCCAGGGCTTGCTGGACAGCGGGTCGACGATTCTTCCCCCGACGGCAAGCTTGTTGAACCACGTGTGCAGCGTCTCTCCTTCCGCCGTGCCAAGAAGGGAAAGCATGACGCCCTGGACCTTGACGCTCTCCTCTCCGGATGCGGCGTCGGATCCCGCGAGCGAAACGACACCCTCGAGCGTTCCGTGAGCGATCGCGTCGGGCGGACCGTCACTGCGCCCGAACTCCTCATAGGTGTGCAGCGACAACTCACCGCCGAAAACATCGGCGTAGAAGCTGAGCGCGTCGCGCGCCGTTCCAGGGAACATGACGTAGATCTGCAGTGCTGCCATGCGCACACCATATACCGGTGCGCCGCTTTCTCAGCCCTCGACCCAGAGCCACTGATCGGGCTGCGGCTTCGGCGGCGTCCAAGGGCTTGCCTCGCCGAGTTCGAGTTCGAGATCCATCAGGTCGGCCTGGCTCGCAGTCAGGTGCCATGACTGCACCTGGATCCGCTCGCCCGGCGCCGGTTTCCGCCAGGCAACGATTCTGCCCGCACGGAGCCGCACCATCACGTCGAGCGGCCCGCCTTTCGCGCCCTCGGGCACCCGCAGCCTCGCGAACTCGCCGTCGAGGTCCTGGCCGTCGCGGACCTCGACGATGACGACCGAGAGCGGACGCTCCCAGCCATAGTGTTCGCTACTGCCTAGTCTCACGTGAAGTCCCTCAGCGCTGCGTCCCGAGTCAGACGTTGAAGCGGAACTCCACCACGTCGCCGTCGGCCATGACGTAGTCCTTGCCCTCCATGCGGGCTTTGCCCTTGGCACGTGCCTCGGCAACGGAACCGGTGGCGACGAGGTCATCGAACGAGATGATCTCCGCCTTGATGAAACCGCGTTCGAAGTCCGTGTGGATGACACCGGCTGCCTGGGGCGCCTTGGCACCCTTGGGGATCGTCCAGGCTCGGGTCTCTTTCGGACCCGCTGTGAGGTAGGTCTGAAGTCCGAGAGTGTCGAACCCGATGCGCGCGAGCTGGTCGAGCCCGGACTCCGCCTGGCCGGTTGACTCGAGCAGTTCCGCGGCTTCAGCAGCGTCGAGGTCGATGAGCTCGGACTCGAGCTTGGCGTCGAGGAAGATCGCCTGCGCTGGCGCGACGAGAGCGGCGAGTTCCGCGAGCTTCGCGTCATTCTGCAGCACGCCCTCGTCGATGTTGAAGACGTAGATGAACGGCTTCGAGGTGAGAAGTCCGAGTTCCCTGATCGGCTCGAGGTCGAGACCAGAGCTCGACAGCGGCTTGCCGGTGTCGAGGTACTCTTTCGCCGCGAGAGCCGTCGACAGCACGGCCGGGTCGAGACGCTTGCCCTTGACGTCCTTCTCGAACCGCGGCAGCGCCTTCTCGAGCGTCTCGAGGTCAGCGAGGATCAGTTCGGTGTTGATGGTTTCCATGTCGCCGGCCGGGTTGACCGCGCCGTCGACGTGGATGACGTCTTCGTCGGAGAATCCGCGAACGACTTGTGCAATGGCATCCGCTTCTCGGATGTTGGCGAGGAACTTGTTGCCGAGCCCCTCTCCCTCGCTTGCGCCACGCACGATCCCGGCGATGTCCACGAAGGACACGGCGGCAGGCAGGATGCGCTCGCTGCCGAAGATCTCAGCGAGAACCGGCAGGCGGGAGTCGGGCAGGTTCACGACACCCACGTTCGGTTCGATCGTGGCAAACGGGTAGTTTGCCGCGAGCACCGAGTTCTTGGTGAGCGCGTTGAAAAGGGTTGACTTGCCGACGTTGGGGAGACCGACGATTCCGATAGTTAGAGCCACGAGGGTCTATCGTACCGGGCCGCGCTCCGAGATCCCTGCGTCTGCGGTGGTCGCTGGTGTGGGGATGCCTCGCTCCGCTCGCGCGGGACGGCTCGTCAGCCAGACACCGGTGATGACGAGCGCACCGCCGATCAGCTGCACGAGGGTGATCGGGGCGCCCATGGCGAGAGCGATCAGGGCGGTGAACACCGGCATGAGGTTGAGGTAGATCCCGGCCCGCGCTGCGCCGATCTTCTTGACCGAGATATTCCACAGCATGAGGCTCAGCACCGACGGGAAGATACAGATGTAGAGCACGCCCCACCAGCCGGCGGTGTCGAGGGTGATCGGTCCTCCGACGGCGAGTGCGATCGGGGCGAGCGCGACGGCCGCCATGACGGCCTGGACCGCAGCGGATGTCACGGGGCTGGTTCTCAGCGTCCGGCCGATGATCGTGTATGCGCTCCACACCGCGACGGCGCCGAGCATGAACAGCCCGCCGACGTTGTACTCCGTCGTGAACACCTCGAGCAGCCGGCCGTGGGTGAGGATGAGGAGGACGCCGAGCAGGGAGATGAGGAGTCCCGCGATGCTGCTCGATCGCATCCGCTGCCGGATGATCAGCGCCGCGACGACGGCGATGACCACCGGGTTCGTCGCACCGACGAGTGCGGTGTCGAGCGCCGTCGTGCGTGCGAGCGCTTCGTAGCTGAACAGGCAGAACGCGACAAGGCCGAGCGACGCCTGCAGCAGGTGCATCGGCCACTCCCGCAGCGCTTCGCGCCAGTTCGGCTTCTCGAGGAGGGTCGCGAACGCGATGAGCAGGGGCGCGGCGACTGCCCACCGGATCGCCGTGAGCTGCAGCGGCGTGATGTCGCCGGCGAGGAGATTGCCGACGACGTAGTTGCCCGACCAGAACAGGGTGGCCAGCACGAGGAAGAGGTACACGCGCCACGAAGCCATTGCTCGATCGTATCGAGTCCTCCATGACGCCGTGCGGATGTTGCGGTGCCGTTCGAGAGGCGCAGAACGCCGCGAGACGCGCGGCTGGCCGCAGTGGGCGTCGCCTGCGAACGCGGATCGCAACGCGCGGGTGGCGGTGCCGGGGCGGTGTCGGCGGTCGGGTACACACTGGGGTCATGGACCCTCTCCTCACCCTCGTGCTCGGACTTCTGCTCGGCGGCGTTCTCGGCGTGCTCGCGACACTCGTCGTCGTGCGTTCCCGCCGGTCCGGTGCGGATGCCTCGAGCCCCGTTGCCGAGGCTCGGCACGAATCCGAGCTGGCCAGGCTCCGTGCCGTCGAAGCCGAGCGTCACGCACAGCTCTCCGAACTCCTCGCCCGCGCGGAGACGCGGGCCGATGCCCTGCAGGAACGGATCGACGCACAGCGCGAGCAATACCAGGATCTCGTCGAGCGACACCGCCGTGAACGTGAACAGGAGGCAGAACGTGCTCGCTCCGAGAGCCTCGTTCTCCAGGCGCTCGCGCCGGTGCGCGAGAGTTTGCAGGAGATGCACCAGAAGGTCACCGAGCTCGAAACCCAGCGCAGCCGCCAGCACGGTGAGCTTGCTCAGCAGCTGCGCAGCGCGACGGAGTCCGAGGAACGGCTCCGGTCCACCGCTGAATCACTCGCCGCCGCCCTCAACAACAATTCGACGCGCGGCGTGTGGGGCGAGACCCAGCTTCGAAGTGTTGTCGAAGCAGCCGGGCTGCTCGAGCGCGTCAACTTCGACGTGCAGTCGAGCATCACGAGCGACAGCGGCGCCGGTCGCCCGGACATGGTTGTGTACCTGCCAGGCGGCAAGAGCATCGCCGTGGACGCCAAAGTACCGTTCAGCTCGTACATCGAGGCGAGCGCCATCCCGCTGACGGCATCCGACGCTGAACTCGCCCGACGCGCCCAACTGATGAAGGCGCACGTGAAGGCCGTGCGCGATCACATCGTCGCCCTCGGCAGCAAAACCTATTGGGATGGCCTCGACGCCAGCCCCGAGATGGTCATCGCGTTCATCCCGAGCGAGTCGCTCGTGTCGAGCGCACTCGAAGCCGACCCGACGATCATGGAGTTCGCGTTCAGCAAACGGGTTGCCCTCTCCTCCCCCGTCACGCTGTGGTCGGTGCTCAAGACCGTGGCATTCAGCTGGCAGCAGGACGTCGTCTCCCAGGAGGCGAAGACCCTCTTCGACCTCAGCCGCGAGTTGTACGGCCGGCTCTCGACGATGGCCGGGCACATCGACAAGCTCGGCCGCTCGGTAAAGGCGACGGTGACCGACTACAACCGATTCGTCGGCTCACTCGAACGCCAGGTGCTGCCGTCGGCACGCAAACTGAACGTGCTCGATGAGTCGAAGACGATCCCGGCTCTCGCTCCCCTCGACGACACGTCGCGAGACCTCGCGGCCATCGAACTCGTCTCCGAGCTGGATGCCGCCGGGCGGCTCCACGTCGACCCCGCCGCCATGCTCGATGCGTCGTCCGTGCATGACAGCGTCATCCCGCCGCACGTGCGCGATCGGGCCGCCGCAACGGCTCAGTCGCGGCCGGCGCCTGTGCCCGACGAGAAGTAGCAGCGGTCACACGCCGCGCTGCTACGCGCCGCGCTCGTCGACCGGTGACGGTCGTTATCCCGCTGCTCGGTCAGTAGTGGTCGTCCGGGCCGCCTGCTCGGTCACAAACGGTCGAAACCTCCGACCTGGTCTAGCCAAAAATGGCCGAGCAGCGAAGGCCGCAGCCAAAAGTGACCGAGCGCCGCGCCTACAACCACTTCGCGGCGAGGTGGTCGGCGCTGATCCGGCGGATCGTGCCCGACTTCGACCGCAGCACGACACTCTCGGTCCGGATGATGGGTCCCAGCCGCCGCACACCCGCGACGAGCCCACCGTCGGTGACACCCGTTGCAACGAAGAATGTGTTGTCGCTCTCGACGAGCTCGTCGGCTTCGTAGACATGGTCCATCTTGAGTCCAGCGTCGATCCCGCGCTGGCGTTCGACGTCATCCTTCGGCGCGAGTACCCCCTGGATGAACCCACCGAGCGCTTTCACCGCACACGCCGTGACGATTCCCTCGGGGCTTCCGCCGACGCCGACACACATGTCGATGCGGGTTCCGTACCGAACGGCGTTGATCCCTCCCGCGACATCCCCGTCGAGCATCAGGCGTGTTCCTGCACCGGCAGCGCGCACGTCGTCGATCAGTTGTGCGTGACGGGGACGGTCGAGGATCGCGATCGTCATGTCGCCGACGTCCTTGCCCTTCGCCTTCGCGAGCGCACGGATGTTGTCACCGATCGGGTTCCGAATGTCGACGATCCCGATCCCCTCGGGTCCCGTGACGATCTTGTCCATGTAGAAAACGCTCGAGGCGTCGAGCATGGTGCCTCGATCCGCCACCGCGATCATCGACAGCGCGTTCTGGCGTCCGGCGGCGGTGAGGCTCGTTCCGTCGATCGGGTCGACGGCGATATCGCACGACGGGCCACGCCCGTTGCCGACCCGCTCCCCGTTGTACAGCATGGGCGCTTCGTCCTTCTCGCCCTCACCGATGACGACGACGCCATCGAAGTTCACCGTGCCAAGAAAGGCCCGCATCGCGTCGACTGCGGCTCCATCAGCAGCGAGCTTGTCACCCCGACCGATGTACGGAACAGCGCGAATTGCGGCTGCCTCGGTCGCCCGCACAAGTTCGAGCGCGAGGTTACGGTCGGGATGGGTCAGCAGAGAAGAGGTGTCTGGGCTCACAATGGTCCTATCGAAACGTCGTTGGTTGCGATGGCGGGTTCGCGTGGACGCTTCCACCCTATCGGCGGGATGCCGGTCGGGTCACGTCACTGCACGGATGTGCGAGCGGACGTCCTCCGCTGCAGAATCCCCGGGCCCGCGCTCCAGGAGGCCGTGACAACGTGCGATCGGTCGAGCCGAACGCCGGGGAGCATCCGACCGGAGTCCAGTCGGCAGTCGGTGATAGCGGTGAGGAACAGCCAGGCGTCACCCGAGCAGAGGTCGTCGAGAGCGAGCACGCGTGACACGTCGAGTCCGGCGTCCCTCACCCGCGCGGCCTCACGGCGGCGCTGCGGCGCAAGCCTGCCCTGCATGTGCCCGCCGAGGGCCCGGATCGCGGCGGCGGTGAGCACTCCCTCGGGTGCTCCCCCGATGCCGACAACGAGGTCGATGGCGGTGCGGGGCTGCGCGGCGAGCAGACACCGCTCCACGTCTCCGTCGGCGAACAGGTCCACACGCGCACCCGCCGCTCGTGCAGCGGCAACGTACTCATCGTTCCGTGGCCGGTCCTGCACCGCGACGACGAGGTCGGGCACCGTTGCACCCCGAGCCGACGCGAGTCTCGACAGGTTTTCTGCGAGCGGCGCGGCGAGGTCGAGGGACGCCCCCGAGGCATCCGTCACGAGCTTCTCCATATAGTGCGCGGGGCCGATATCGAAGATAGTGCCGCGGGCGGCGACCGCGAGGACCGCGAGGGAGCCGGGAAGGTTCTCTGCAGCGAGTCGTGTTCCGTCGACCGGGTCGACGGCGATGTCGACCGCCGGGCCTGTGCCGCTCCCGAATCGCTCGCCCAGGTGGAGCATCGGCGCTTCGTCCTTCTCGCCCTCCCCGACGAGCACGAGCCCGTCGACGTCGATCCCGGCGAGCGCATCGCGCAGCGCTGTGACGGCGACCCGGTCAACCTCGTGCTTGTCGCCCGAACCCAGGAGGCCCAGCGTCGCGACGGCCGCATCGCGGGTGGCGCGGGCGAAGCCCTCAAGGACGTCCGCGGGCAGGCTGGGTGTACTCATTCGTCCATCCTGCCCTGTCCGACACATCGAAACCGGCGAGAAGGGGCATCGCTACACTGATTGGCGAAGACATCCATCTCGTCAAGGAGAAGCTATGCCCGTCGCAACCCCAGAGCAGTACGCCGAAATGCTGAACACCGCAAAGGCGAAGGGCTTCGCCTACCCCGCGTTCAACGTGTCGAGCTCGCAGACCATCAACGCTGTGCTGCAGGGACTGACCGAAGCCGGCTCCGACGGCATCATCCAGGTCACTACCGGCGGCGCCGACTACTTCGCCGGCCACACGGTGAAAAACCGTGCAGCGGGCGCCATCGCTTTCGCGAAGTTCGCCACCGAGGTTGCGAAGAACTACCCCATCACCGTTGCCCTGCACACGGACCACTGCCCGAAGGACGCACTCGACGGCTTCGTCATGCCGCTCATCGCCGCCTCCGAAGAAGAGGTCAAGGCCGGCCGGAACCCGCTCTTCCAGTCGCACATGTGGGATGGCTCAGCCGTTCCCCTCGACGAGAACCTCGACATCGCCAAGGACATGATCAAGCGCACCCGCGCGATCAACGCGATCCTCGAGGTCGAGATCGGCGTCGTCGGCGGCGAAGAAGACGGTGTCAGCCACGACATCAACGAGCACCTGTACACGACGCTCGACGACGCGATCGCCACCGTTGAGGCTCTCGGCCTCGGCGACCAGGGCCGCTACATGGCCGCGCTGACCTTCGGCAACGTGCACGGCGTGTACAAGCCAGGCAACGTCAAGCTCAAGCCGGAGCTGCTCAAGGAGATCCAGGAAGGCATCGCCGCCAAGTACGGCACGAGCGCCAAGCCGCTGGACCTCGTCTTCCACGGCGGATCAGGCTCGACCGACGCCGAGATCGCCGAAGCGGTCGCCAACGGTGTCATCAAGATGAACATCGACACCGACACCCAGTACGCCTACACGCGTGCGATCGCCGACTACATGCTGAAGAACTACGACAGCGTGCTCAAGGTCGACGGTGAAGTCGGAAACAAGAAGATCTACGACCCCCGCGCCTGGGGCAAGGTCGCCGAGTCCGCCATGGCCGCTCGCGTCGTCGAGTCGACCCGCCAGCTCGGTTCAGCCGGGCACTCGAAGAGCTAGCCGACCGATCGCGAAATGACGGATGCCCCGACCAAATGGTCGGGGCATCCGTCATTGTCTCGAGCGGCTGGTCAGCGCATCCGGCTGACGTACTCGCCGAACGCAGGATCACCGGTCATGGCGACCGCGATACAGCCGAACATCACGACGTTGGCGACGACTCCGAAAACGAGTGGAATCCACCACGCCTTGCGGCCAGCACGAAGGGTCCGCAACGACAACCAGAGCGCGGTGATCCAGAGCGCTGCCTGGACGAGAAGCGCGGTCCACCCCATGGCGGCACCGAGGGACTCGGTCGAGTAGGTGCCCACATCGAGCTGGACGAAGGTCGTGCGGATCGCGGTGGGCAGATCGATGAGGGCGGAAGCCGACAGAACGACGGTCATCAAACCGACACCCAGAAGGATCATCGTCGCGATGCGGTCACCGCTCGGGCCGGCGGCCGGCGCCGTCGCAACGGCGTCGCGGCCACCCTGCACGCTGATATGGCTCGACGTCGACTCCTGCGACTCAACGGGAATCGACTCGGCGTCGTCGAGTGGAACCTTGATCGCGTTCCGCTGCTCCTCGGGAGTGGCGTACTCGCCGAACTGCGGGCGAGGGCGCTGGGGATCACTCACGACTGGTTCCGCGGACCGGGCGCCTGCTTGTTTTTGGCACCCTTGAGGTTGGTGCGGAGCTCCTTGGGCAGCGAGAACATGAGGTCCTCCTCGGCCGTCTTCACTTCCTGCACGTCCAGGTAACCCGCGGAAGCGAGGCTTTCGAGCACCTCATCGACGAGGACCTCGGGTACGGACGCGCCACTGGTGACGCCAACGGTCTCGACACCGTCGATCCATTCCTGACGGATCTCGCTCGCGTAGTCCACGCGGTAGGCGGCCTTCGCACCGTACTCGAGGGCGACCTCGACGAGGCGGACGGAGTTGGACGAGTTGGCGGAACCGACGACGATCACGAGGTCGGCATCCTGCGCCACCTTCTTGATCGCGACCTGGCGGTTCTGGGTGGCGTAGCAAATGTCATCGCTGGGCGGGTCCTGCAGATTCGGGAACCGGGTACGCAACCGGCGCACCGTCTCCATCGTCTCATCGACGCTGAGGGTCGTCTGCGACAGCCAGACGACCTTGTTGGGGTCCTTCACCTCGACGGTGTCGGCTTCGTCCGGACTTCCCACGAGCGTCGTGTGCTCGGGTGCCTCTCCGGCGGTTCCCTCGACTTCTTCGTGGCCTTCGTGGCCGATGAGAAGAATCTCGAAGTCGTCGCGGGCAAACCGAACGGCCTCACGGTGAACCTTCGTCACGAGAGGGCAGGTCGCGTCGATGGCCTGGAGCCCACGGTCGGACGCGGCGTTGACCACGGCGGGCGAGACACCGTGGGCGCTGAAGACGATGTGTGACCCTTCCGGGACCTCGTCCACTTCCTCCACGAAGATCGCGCCCTTGCTCTCGAGCTCCGAGACGACGTGGATGTTGTGCACGATCTGCTTGCGCACGTACACCGGAGCGCCGTAGTGCTCAATCGCCTTCTCGACGGCTATGACGGCACGGTCAACACCGGCGCAGTAGCCACGGGGCGCAGCCAGCAGCACCCGCTTATGTCCGACCACCGGGGTATCCTTGAGCCTCGAACGCACGCCGGGAATCCTCGGCATGGGCAGGCTGATTGTCGTGTCACTCACATCTCAATTCTAGGCTGTTGCCTCTGTGCACATGCTGGACGACCAAGGAGCGAGAAAACGGATGCCGGATTCCCCCGCCACAGTCGAGAATCCATGGCCGGTCGGGCTCCTCGGGGCAAAGCTCCGCGACTACATCGATCGGCTCGGAACGGTCTGGGTCGAGGGTGAGCTCGCCCAGTGGGGAACATCCGCCGGCAACGTCTACGGCAAGCTCAAGGACCTGGGCGGCGACGCCACCGTGAGTTTCACCATCTGGTCATCGGTGAAGGCCCGCATCCCCGCTGATCTCAAGCACGGCGACCACGTCGTCGCCCTGATCAAGCCGAACTATTGGGTCAAGGGCGGTTCGCTCACGATGCAGGTTCTGCAGATGAAGCACGTCGGAATCGGCGACCTGCTCGAGAGACTCGAACGGTTGCGTACCCAGCTCGCCGGGGAAGGACTGTTCGAGCTCTCCCGCAAGAAACGGCTCCCGTTCCTTCCCCACTGCATCGGCCTCATCACCGCCAAGGACTCCGACGCCGAGAAGGACGTCCTCCGCAACGCTCAATTGCGTTGGCCCGCCGTTGACTTCCGGGTCGTCCACGCCGCAGTTCAGGGTGACCGGACCGTGCCGGAGGTCATCTCGGCGCTCAAACGGCTCGACGCCGACCCCGAGGTCGACGTCATCATCGTCGCGCGTGGCGGAGGCGACTTCCAGAATCTCCTCGGGTTCAGCGACGAACGCCTCGTGCGGGCGGCTGCCGCGTGTACCACCCCTCTCGTGAGCGCGATCGGGCACGAAGCCGACCGACCCCTGCTCGATGATGTCGCCGACCTGCGGGCGTCGACCCCGACGGATGCCGCGAAGCGCGTCGTCCCTGACGTCACCGAAGAGCTGTCCCGCGTGCACCAGGCCCGCGCGCGCCTCGGCACGCGGCTCTCGACCTACCTCCACACCGAGACCGCTCGGATCGGGCAATTGCGCTCCCGCCCTGCTCTCGCGTCCGCGACCTGGATCATCGACTCACGCGCTGAGGAACTCACGCGATATGTCGCTCGGGGCACCGAACTGGTCGACCGGATCCTCGAGCGGTCGGGCCGTGAGATCGGTGACCTGCGTTCGCATCTGCGCGCTCTGTCGCCCCAGCGCACGCTCGACCGTGGCTACGCGATCGCGCAGAGCGCAGATGGGCACATCCTTCGCGAGGCGCCGGACGCCCCGGCCGGGACCCCCTTCACCCTCACCCTCGCCTCCGGCCGGATCGCTGCCCACTCCGATGGCCAGACAAATTCGTCGTCCACCGACCCCAGATAGGATTGGACCATGCCAGAAACCCGTGAGGTCGCCAGCCTCAGCTACGAGGACGCACGCGATGAACTCGTCCGCGTCGTCTCCGAGCTCGAGCAGGGAGCACCCACGCTCGAACAGTCACTTGCGCTCTGGGAGCGCGGCGAGGCGCTGGCACGTCGGTGCGAAGACTGGTTGATCGGCGCGAAAGCCCGGCTCGACGCAGCACGCGCAGCCACCCAATCGAGCGAGGCGCAACAGTCCGAATGAGTTCCCCCCGTCGCCAGCCGCGGGTCGTCGCCGAGCTCGGCCGCCCCGAAACTCCCCAGGAGACAGCCGACCGCAAGGCCGAGAATTCCCGCAACTACCGCAAGCGGAAGACGATCAACAACCTCGTCTACTCGCTGCTGGTCTGCGTCGGTCTCGTGCTGATCATCGCGCTGGCCGTGCCCAGGGCTGATAGCTCTCTCCTGACCGAAGTCGATTACCGGTCAGTTGCCGCCGATGCCCAGGCGTCATCCGAGTACACGCTGGCGAACCCCGAACTGCCCGAGCGCTGGAGCGCCAACCGGGCGGAGACCGACTCGTCCGGCGGCGTCTCGTCCTGGAACATCGGTCTCCTCACTCCCTCGAGCGAGTACATCGGGGTCACACAGGGGTTCGACGCCAACGAAACATGGCTGGCGGGGCAGCTCCGGCAGTCTGCTGCGTCGAGGACCGTGACCGTCGACTCCATTGAGTGGACCGTGTACGACAACCGTGGCCGGGAGAACGTCGGTAACGTCGAGTATGCGATGGCGACGGAATCCGGGGATTCCACGTTCATCCTCTTCGGAACGGCGGCCGACGGCGAATTCCTCACCGTGGCATCCGCCCTCACCGACCAGATCCTTGCAAACCAGACGGAAGGAACCGACTGATGCCCACCCTGCGGCCCAACAAAGCGTGGTCAGTCATGATGCGCGGGAACGCGCGATTCGTCGCGGGAGAACCGCGGCATCCGCGTCAGGACGTCGAACGTCGTGAATCACTCGCGCACATCCAGAACCCCGACGTGGTTCTGTTCGGATGCTCCGACTCGCGCCTCGCGGCCGAGATCATCTTCGACAAGGGGCTCGGCGACCTGTTCGTCGTCCGCAACGCCGGGCAGGTGATCTCGGACTCGGTCGTCGGTTCGCTCGAGTACGCCGTCGGAATCCTGCACGTCCCGCTCATCGTCGTGCTCGGCCACGACGAGTGCGGCGCTGTCCGCGCCGCGATCGATTCCGTCGCCCCGGATGCCACACCGCTGCCCCCGCACATCGACTCGCTGATCCAGCAGATCGTGCCCGCCGTGAAGCGCGTGGGCAAAGCCAGGTCCGTGGAACCGTGGACAGCCGACCCGCTCGAAGTAGGCCGGGAACACCTGCGCGACACCGTCGCCGAACTGCTCGAGCGGTCGGAGATGATCAGCGATGCGGTTGCCGCCGGGATCCTCGGTATCGTCGGAGCGAACTACAAACTGCTGGAGGGCACAGCGGTACCGGACATCATCATCGGAAACATCGACAAACAGGCCGCCGGCGCAGCGTAGCGCCACCACACGAGGAGAAGACAGACAGTGTCAGACACAACCGAGTACCGCATCGAGCACGACACGATGGGCGAGGTCCGGGTTCCGGCCTCAGCGTTGTACAGCGCCCAGACGCAGCGCGCCGTCGAGAACTTCCCGATCTCCGGTGCCGGGCTCGAGTCAGCCCAGATCGCCGCACTGGCGCGCATCAAGAAGGCTGCAGCAGCGGCAAACGCCCAGCTGGGCGTCCTCGATGCCGCCATCGCCGAGGCGATCGGCGGCGCTGCCGACGATGTCATCTCCGGCCGCCACGACGGTCAGTTCCCGATCGACGTCTACCAGACCGGTTCGGGCACGTCGTCGAACATGAACATGAACGAGGTCCTCGCGAACCTCGCGACGAACCGTCTCGGCTCGCCGGTGCACCCCAACGACCACGTGAACTGCTCGCAGTCCTCGAACGACGTGTTCCCCACCTCGGTACACATCGCCGTGACGAGCGCGCTCATCGATGACCTCATTCCTTCCCTCGACCACCTCGCCGTCGCCTTCGAGGCGAAGGCCGAGCTGTGGAAGAGCGCGGTCAAGAGCGGTCGCACCCACCTGATGGATGCCACGCCCGTCACCCTCGGCCAGGAATTCGGCGGTTATGCCCGCCAGATCCGTCTCGGCATCGAGCGGGTCCGCTCGGCACTCCCCCGCGTCGCAGAGGTACCGCTCGGTGGCACCGCCGTCGGAACAGGCATCAACACTCCTGCCGGCTTCCCGCAACTCGTCATCCAGCTGCTGGTGGACGACACCGAGCTTCCGATCACCGAGGCGGCCGACCACTTCGAGGCGCAGGCCAACCGCGACGGCCTCGTCGAGGCATCCGGTGCTCTTCGCACGATCGCCGTGAGCCTCACCAAGATCTGCAACGACCTGCGCTGGATGGCGTCCGGCCCGAACACCGGCCTGGGGGAACTGCACATCCCCGACCTGCAGCCCGGATCGTCGATCATGCCAGGCAAGGTCAACCCGGTCATCCCGGAGGCCGTTCTCATGGTCTGCTCGCGCGTGATCGGAAACGACGCGACGATCGCCTGGGGCGGAGCATCCGGGTCATTCGAACTCAACGTTCAGATCCCCGTGATGGGCACCGCGCTGCTCGAGTCGATCCGCCTGCTGTCGAACGCGTCACGCGTGCTCGCGGACAAGACGATCGACGGGCTCGAGGCGAACCTCGAGCGTGCCGAGGCGCTTGCGGGCATGTCACCGTCGATCGTGACGCCGCTCAACAAGATCATCGGTTATGAGAAGGCGGCCAAGATCGCGAAGCACGCTGTCGCCGAGGGCGTTACCGTGCGGGAGGCCGTCGTAGCGCTCGGATTCGTCGAACGCGGCGACATCACCGAGGAGCAGCTCGACAGTGCGCTCGACCTGCTGTCGATGACGCACCCGGGCTAGTCCCAACCCGAGTTGCCCGGTTTCGGGGGTCCTGTTCGCACAGAACCCGCGAAACCGGGCAATTCGCGTTACAGGGTCACCACCGGCTGTGCACCTGGGACTTGATGTCTGCGTCGTAGATCGAGCGGACCGCGTCGAGGTAAGCCGTGGGGAGCGGACCGGTTTCGCCGGCGGCGGCGTTGGCCCTGGCCTGCTCGATGGAGCGGGCGCCGGGGATGACGGAGGTGACACCGTCCTGCTGGCTGACCCACGCGATCGCTGCCTGGGCGGCAGTGAGACCTTCTGGCACGAAGCCCGCGAGTTCGGCGGCCGCGCGCACACCGGTCGAGAAGTCGACGCCGGCAAACGTCTCACCGACGTCGAAGGCGCTGCCGTCGCGATTGTAGGTGCGGTGGTCGTCTGCTGCGAACTCCGTCGTCGGCGTGTAGCGGTTGCTGAGCAGCCCAGACGCGAGCGGCACGCGCGCGATGATGCCGACCCCGGCTTCTTTGGCAGCGGGAAGAACCTGTTCCAGCGGCTTCAGCCGGAACGCATTGAGGATGATTTGAACGCTCGCGGTGCCCGGGCGGGCGATCGCAGCGAGTGCTTCGTCGCAGGTCTCGACGCTGACACCGTAGTTGGAGATCACACCATCGGAGACAAGGGTGTCGAGGGCGTCGTACACCGCGTCGGTCGAGAACACCGGGGTGGGCGGGCAGTGCAGCTGAACGAGGTCGAGCTGGTCGACGCCGAGGTTCTTGCGTGACCGGTCGGTCCACTCCCGGAACTTGGCGAGAGTGAAGTTCGCGGGGTCCTGCGCTTCACGGCGGCCCATCTTCGTCGCGGTGAACACGTCGACGCCCGGGTTGGCGGCGAGGAATTTGCCGATGACCTGCTCGCTCCGGCCGTCGCCGTAGACGTCGGCTGTGTCGAAGAGCGTGACACCGGATGCGACGGCTGCATCGAGGACGGCGAGGGCGTCGGTCTCAGAAACCGTCCCCCAGTCCGAACCGAGCTGCCAGGTTCCGAGGCCGATGATTGAGACGGGGCGGCCGGTGCGGCCGAGAATGCGCTGTTCCATTGCTCCAGCCTAGGGGTGCAGTCGTGAACTTGACCGGTCAGAGCGCAGGGGTTGCGAGCGCAGGCAGAAGTGCAACGGTGACCCAGAACCCGGCCAGCAGAAATGGGCCGAATGGGACGTGCGTTCCGCTGCCGCCGACGCGCCTCGCCAGCACCACGATGCCACCGATCCCGCCGAACAGGAACGCGAGCGCGATCCCGACGATCGCAGGCACGATACCGATCGACCCGAGGCACAGTCCGAGCAGACCGGCGAGCTTCACGTCTCCCATGCCCATTCCGCCGCCGAGGTTCAGCAGCAGGAAGAACAGGAACCACCCGGCGCAACACGCGAGCGCAGCGGTGGGCGCTGAGTCCGTGACCAGACCGTGCGCGGCGATGCCGGCAAGGGCGACGGGATACCCGGGCAGCACGAGCCTGTTGGGAAGCCGATGCGACTCGATGTCGATCCTCGCAAGATCGGCGCTCACCCAGGCCAGGTAGCCCGGTCCGAGGAGCAGCGCGCTGGGACCGATCGCGACGATCGTAAGGATCCCGAGCAACGCAGCGACCGCAACTCGCCCGACCGGCCGCGTGCGCCGCTCACCGCCATCCGTTGTGATGCGCGGTTCGATGCCGGTCGTCATGCCGACACGCTAACCGGGCTGTGGCACCAGGAGGCGGTTATCCACAGCCCGGTTCGTGCGTTCAGGCGAGTTCGTTGCCCTCCAGGAGTTCGGTGACGAGCGCGGCGATCGAGCTGCGCTCGGACCGCGTCAGGGTGACGTGCCCGAAGAGGTTGTGACCCTTGAGCGTTTCGATGACGGATGCGACACCGTCGTGGCGACCCACCCGGAGGTTGTCCCGCTGGGCGACGTCGTGGGTGAGGATGACACGGGAGTTCTGCCCGATCCGGGAGAGCACGGTCAGCAGCACATTGCGTTCGAGGGACTGCGCCTCGTCGACGATCACGAACGCGTCATGCAGTGACCGGCCACGGATGTGGGTCAGCGGCAGCACCTCGAGGATGCCGCGGTCGATCACCTCGTCGAGGACGTTCTGTGACACGACCGATCCGAGGGTGTCGAACACCGCCTGGCCCCACGGGCTCATCTTGTCGCCCTGGTCCCCCGGCAGGTAGCCCAGTTCCTGGCCGCCGACAGCGTAGAGCGGACGGAACACCATGATCTTGCGGTGCTGCTGGCGTTCGAGTACCGCTTCGAGTCCCGCACAGAGGGCGAGCGCAGACTTCCCCGTCCCGGCTCGACCTCCCAGGGAGACGATTCCGACCTCGGGGTCGAGCAGCATCTCGATCGCGAGTCGCTGCTCCGCGCTCCTTCCGTGCAGGCCGAACACATCCCGGTCGCCGCGAACGAGCTTGAACTCACGCTTGCCTGTGACACGACCGAGCGCGGATCCGCGGTCGGAGTGGATGACGAGACCCGTGTTCACCGGCAGATCTTCGACCTCTTTCGAGAGCCCGGTCTCAGATTCGTACAGATCGCTCATGGCGTTCGCGGAGATCGTGATGTCAGCCATACCGGTCCAACCGGAGTCGATGGCTTGCTCGGCCAGGTATTCCTCGGCCATCAACCCGATGGAGGCAGCTTTCACCCGCAACGGCAGGTCCTTCGACACCACGGTCACGGCGAGCCCGTCGGTCGCGAGGTTCTGCGCAACGGCGAGGATTCTCGAGTCGTTGTCGCCGAGCTGAAGGCCGCTCGGGAGTACCGACATGTTCGAGTGGTTGAGTTCAACGCGAAGGGAGCCGCCGTCACCGACAGGCACCGGGAAGTCGAGTCTCTCGTGTTCGATCCGCAGTTCATCGAGAAGGCGCAGAGCCTGGCGGGCGAAATACCCGATCTCCGGGTCGTTCCGCTTCTTCTCGAGCTCGGAGATGACGATGACGGGAATGACGACACTGTGCTCGGCGAACCGGAACAACGCCTTCGGGTCAGACAACAAAACCGAGGTATCCAATACATAGGTACGCTCGGTCTGCTTCTGAGGTGCTGGTTGTGAAGTTGTGGTCTGGTGCTGCCCTTCCGTGTCGTGCTGCAGTGCGTGGGTACGTATCGCGGTCATTGCCACTCCCAGCCGAACCTGTCGGTTCGGATCTCCAGCGAGTGCGACCACGAGCGTCCCGAGTCGAACTTATGTGGCCGTCTCGACCAGGCGCCGTGCCTGGTAACTCAGACGTTACGACTCGGTGCCGGGACTTTCCATGACGACACGCAGGGTTGACATTGCGGGGAAGTAAACATTCGCTGCGTGCCGGATGAATGCGGTTCAGTAGGCGACGGCGGTGGAGAACGACACGAACGAATCGCGAAGCATTCCGAGCGTCTCGCTCGTCGTTCCGGCGTGGACGCTCAGCCGGATCCGGTTCTGCCTGATGGTGGTTGTGACACCGTGGTTGTGCAGGGATGCGCTGAGCAACGCCACCTGATCCTCAGCCGGGTCGAGGATGACGATACCCGCACGCTCGTGTTCGGCCCGCGGTGAGACGACACCGATGGCGAATTCGTCGGCAAGGCTGAGCGCCTCCCCGACCCGGTCGGCGACGGCGGCGCTGATGTTCCCTATTCCGGCGGCCGCGATTTCCTCGAGCGCCGCCGCCAGCCGGCCTGCGGCCGAGAAATCGGGGTTCGCCACGCTGTAGGCCCGGGCCGTTTTCGATGGCGGGGGCACGGAATCCCACGGCTCGGGCTCGTCCGTGCCTGTGTAACCACTGACGACGGGTTCGAGGTGCTCGAGCGCCCGGTCACTGAGGGCCAGAAAGCCCGTTCCCCAGCCCGACCGCAGCCATTTCTGCCCACCGGATGCCACGACATCCGCCACCTCGAACGGAGCGTCCACGACGCCAAGCCCCTGGATCGCGTCGACGATCAGCAGTCGGTCCCCGATGACCTGCCGGATGCCGTCGAGGTCGGCGAGGTACCCGGTGCGGGTGTCGACGAGGCTCACCGCTACAGCCGTGATCGACGGTGTCAGCTGTTCGCGGATCGTGTGCGGTGTCACCCGGCCGTGATCGGTTTCGAGCCACGTGGGGGTGAGGACCTGCATCGATTCCGACGCGCGCGCCGCCGCGACGGTGAGGCTGGGGAAATCGCCGGCTGACAGCAGTACCGAGCCGGTGATCCCGAACATCGTGTGCATGAGACCCATGCTCGTGTTGGGCTGGCTGACGATGTTGTCGGCGGGAAAGCCGAGAAGAGCGGCAACAGCGTTGCGCATCCGCTCGTCCTGGCCGCGAAGCTGGTCGATCGCGCCGTATCGTGCACGGCCGAGCAGATCAAGCTGGGAGCGGATCTCAGCCTGCACGACTCCGGCGAGGGGGCCGACCCGTCCGTAGTCGAGATACCCGGATTCCTCTCCGAATCCGCGCAGATAGTCGTCGATCCCGGTCATCTCTATCCTCCGAAGCGGCGTTGTCTTCTCGAGTAGTCGCGGAGGGCGCGCAGAAAATCGACCTCGCGGAGATCGGGTCCGAGCGCTTCGACGAAATAGAACTCGCTGTGGGCACTTTGCCAGAGCATGAAGTCGCTGAGGCGCTGTTCACCCGACGTCCTGATGACGAGGTCGGGGTCCGGCTGGCCGCTTGTATACAGATGTTCGCCGATGAGATCGGGGGTGAGAAGCTCCGCGAGCGATTCGAGATTCCCGCCGGTGAGGTGGTGCTTCTCGACGATGCTTCGCATGGCGTGGACGATCTCGGTCCGCCCGCCATAACCGACAGCGAGATTGATGTGCATGCCTTTTTTCTGGGCGGTGCGTGAGTCGGCTGCATTCAGTGCGGCGACGAGAGGCTCGGGCAGGCCGGCCGTTGCGCCGACCTGTTGAACACGCCAGTTCCGATAGTGCGAGAGCTCTTCGGCGAGGTCGGCGATGATCTCGATGAGGTCGTGAAGTTCTTCCGGCGACCGGGACGTGAGGTTGTCGCTCGAGAGCAGGTACAGAGTCACCACTTTGACCCCGAGATCGTCACACCACTCCAGGAACTCACGCATCTTGGCGGCCCCGGCCCTGTGCCCGTGTGCAGCCGTCTCGTAACCGAGTTGCTTCGCCCATCTGCGGTTGCCGTCGATGATCATGGCCACGTGGTGAGGCAGCGTCTCCGAGCTGAGGGCGCGACGAAGCCGCTTCTGGTACAGGTTGTAGAGAAACCCGGGTCCCGGCTCTGACTGGCTGTTCATCACACCGTTACGTTAGTGCAGATTGAGCCCGGTGGTGCCGCGTATCCTGTGATCTATGCCCCAGCCGTCGTTCCCTTCCTCACGCCCGGATCCCTCCAGCTACAAGGCAACAGCAGGGCCGGATCCCGATGTGGACGCCGCTGTCGCGCGTGACGATGCTCAGGGCCCCGACCTGCCGAATATCCCGCTGCTCGACGACACGATTGCGCGTCCCGAGGAGTCGAAGCCGACCTGGCGAGGCTGGATCCACGCGGGCACGTTCCCGCTCACCATCGTCGGCGGCATTCTGCTCGTCTCGCTCGCGGATGGGGCAGCGGCGAAGTGGAGTACAGCGGTCTTCGCACTGAGCTCGATGCTGCTGTTCGGGATCTCAGCGCTCTACCACCGGATCAACTGGTCACCGCGTTCGAAGGTTCTGCTCAAGCGGATGGACCACGCCAACATCTTCCTGCTGATCGCGGGGAGCTACACGCCCGTCGCGGTGCTCGCACTGCCGCCGGAGAAGGGGACGTTGCTCCTCGTACTGGTGTGGGGAGGCACGATCATCGGCATCACGTTCCGGATGTTCTGGCTGCACGCGCCTCGCTGGCTCTACGTGCTGCTCTACATCGTGCTCGGCTGGGCCGCGGTCATGTACCTCTTCGACATCCTCCGGGTGAACCCGGCGACGATGATCCTGATCATCGCCGGCGGGCTCCTCTACACCGGAGGTGCCGTCGTGTACGCGATGAAACGACCGAATCCTCTGCCGGGGCACTTCGGATTCCACGAAATCTTCCACTCCTGCACGGTGCTTGCTTTCGGATGCCACTGGGTCGGCATTCTCCTGCTCGCGATCGACCCCACCTACCCGGTCGGCTGACGCCGGGTCAGTCCCTGCGGGTCAGCACGAAGACAGGAATCTCGCGCGTCGTCTTCTTCTTGAGCTGTTCTACGGCTCCGCGGACGATTTCGTGCGCGAGCGGCTGCGGTTCATGTACTCGCGGCGCGTTGGGCCAGGCAACGCTTCTTTTCGGTGGTCCGCTCGCTGGTGGGAGCATCCCGAAGCACTCGCGCGGATCGACGCTCTGTGGCGCTCATGGGAGCACCTTCGTCTCGACGCAGCCACCGGTTCGAGTACGTGGTGGATCGAGCATGCCGATCACCACATGCCAATTTTGATGAGCCCGGAAGGGCCATTCGCCAAGTCCGAGGACAAGAACACTCCTGGCGAGCCGTTGCCCTATGAAGCGCCTCCGGCTGGTTTGTTTCCCGACATGCGAAGACAACATCACGAAGGTTGAACTGTCCGAACTAACCCGTGCCGGTCGGGTCTTCGCCTCGCGTTCACAGTTCTCTCAGTCTGACGACCGCGGCATCGCGTATCCTTGTCGAGACCTATGTGAATGCGAGCGTATCGATCGGAGTGACTGTGTTTGCAAGCAGCCATCCTTCGTTGGCCTCGACCTCAGCTTCGGGCGGATTCGCCCGAACGATATTCCTAGCGCTGTCGTTCTGCGCAATTCTGGTCGGCCTCCTTGCCTTCCACTCGTCAACTGGATCGCACGCCTTCGCTGGCGTGCCACTGGCGCATCAAACGCACGCAACTCCAGTGGCGGCGACTACAAGCGTCGACTCCTCGCCCACCACACCATCCTCGATGGCGTGTGACGTCGAATGCCTCGTGGGATATGCAATCGCGTTGCTCGCCTGCCTCTCGTTGCTTGTTTTGATGGCGCTCGCTTATTTTTTCCGCGTGCCGACATCCCGAGCACAACCACGCGATCGCGGCCCCACCGCGACATTCACGATTCGCGGCCCCGGCTTCTCATTTTCTCAGCCGTCGCTGACGGCGCTCTGCGTCATTCAGGTTTAGAGCCCATCCGGAAGTCGTCGAGCCTGCTACGGCGAACTAATCCCAGCTGATTAGCTCGCCCTAGCAGACCGCCGACAAGATGGCCCCGATCCTTAGACGATCGGGCGATGGTTACCAACCCGGCCGTCGCCCCGTCGCGCTGACCAGAAGTAGTCAATGCCTGAAGTACATAACCCCCGCCCAGCAGAAGCACCGATTTACCCGACTCGCCGGAGCCTGCGCGAGTCGAGTAGTCAAAAAATTGCTCCCCCTCGTCCGAAAAGAGCCAGCCCACCGAAGGCTCGTCCGACACCGACGGGTCCGCGCAAAGGTAGGGGAAGTCGCCTGACCGCCCGACTTGCGGCGTTTCTCGTTGTGCCTGCCCTCTTCGGAACGATGGCGCTCCCGGCCTTCGGTGCACCAGCTCCGACGACAGGTGCCGACGACGTCATCGGTACTACCGATGCGCAGAGTCTCATCGTTGGCTCGGATGTCACAGCGGCCACCGTCCAGCGAGACGGCTACTCAGCAACAACGAAGCAAGAGCTGCAAGCGGCGGCGGCTGCTGCCGCTGCGGCCGCGGCGGCGGCAGCAGACCGCGCCCGGACCGGATCAGCGTCCAGCTACAACTACAACGACACGGACCTTATCGGCTTCCTCGGTTCTGATGGGCAGACCTGGCAGCGCCCCATTGGCGCTTCTATGACGTCGGCATACGGCCCTCGTCGGATCATCTGTAATGGAGCTGGGTGTTCGAACGGTTTCCATGACGGTGTCGACTTCGGCGCGTCTTGCGGGACACCGATCAGGGCGGTGTCTGCGGGACGAGTGGTCTTCGTCGGATCTGCAGGATCGTATGGGAACCGCGTGATCGTCGACCACGGCGGCGGCGTTGAATCGATCTACGGTCACGTCGGCGGAGGTTCGTACCGGGTCTCGGCCGGGGAGCTCGTGCAAGCGGGAACAGTCGTCGCAAGTGTGGGTCGCACCGGAGTCGTCACCGACTGCGTCCTCGATCTGAAGATCCGCATCAACGGAGCCTTCACCGGCCCGGTGCCGTTCCTCGCTTCCCGAGGCGTCAACCTTTAGCCCAGCGCACCATCGCCACAGAAAGTATGCCTTGTGAAGAAGAGCACCAAGATCAATATTGCGGTCACTGCCGCAGTCGTCGCCGTCCTGGCCATCATCGTGTTCATTGCCGTCGCGAAACCGTTCTCGCCGCCCCAGGAAGAGACGGCCGCCGCGACGCCGATCGTCGCGGAAAACAGCCACCGTCTTGATGTTGCGGAAGACGGGAAGGCGACGCTGGTCGAGTTCCTCGACTTCGAGTGTGAAGCGTGTGGAGCGGCGTATCCCTCCGTTGAACAGATCCGGGAAGAATATGCCGGCGAGATCACTTACGTGCTGCGGTACTTCCCCATCCCTTCTCATCAGAACTCGATGAACGCCGCGATCGCTGCGGAGGCCGCAGCGCAGCAGGGTGAACTGGAATCGATGTACCGGAAGCTGTTCGAGACCCAGACGGCGTGGGGCGAACAACAGGACTCGAAGGCAGGGCTATTCCGCCAATACGCCCAAGAGCTTGGCCTCGACATGGCGGCCTACGACGAAGCGGTGGCTGACCCTGAGACTCAGGCACGCGTGAAGTTCGACTTCGATGCTGGTGTCGCGCTCGGGGTCGAGGGGACGCCCACGTTTTTCGTCAACGATGAGATGGTCTCCGTGACCTCATCCGGTGACATCCGTGCAGCCCTCGACGCCGCTCTTGACAAGTGAGTACCCCGGTACAACGACATCGGACAAAACGGGTAGTTCTCGCTGCCGCTAGCCTTCTCGCTTGGATCACCCTGCTGGTGCTTGCGGCGACGCTTGGCTTCGGTGGGGGAGTAGTTCCGCAGCCGTTTGAGGACCCGGGCCCCGTGGTGAGATGGGGTCTGCCTGTGTCGAAGCTGGCCTTTAACGTCTGCGCGGCAGTTACGATCGGCGCCCTCTTTTTCGCGGCGTTCGTTCTGCCGCCGTCGACAACAAGCCATGCCCGTTCCCTGAGGATCGCGTTGTTTGCCGCAGGCGCTTGGACAATGGTCTCGGTTTTCGGGCTCGTATTCGCCTTCCTCTCGCTCGTGCCAATGAGCTTGTTCGATCCGGGCTTTTTCACTCAGTTCGTCTACTTCGCGCAGGCGATCCCCCTCGGGCAGACCTGGCTGGTCACCATTCTGCTGACAGCCAGCATCAGCCTCATCGCGCTACTCGCGCAGCGGCCGGGACATGCTGCCGCGGGCGGTGCTCTTGCCGTTGTGGCCCTGCTACCGATGGCTCTGACTGGTCACGCCGCCGGGGACCAAGGCCACAGCACGGCTGTGACGGCGCTGGCGCTGCATATGCTTGGGGCGGCGGTGTGGCTCGGTGGACTCATTGTGCTGGTCGCGATCCGTCCGCAACTGAATCCGGACCGATTGAAGGTGGTCATCCAGCGGTACTCCGTGGTTGCTCTGTCCGGGTTCATTCTGGTCGCAGCTTCGGGTGTCGTCATCGCAGTCGTTCAGCTGAACGATGTCATCAACCTCACCACCCCTTACGGACTGATCGTGCTAGCCAAGGCGGTCGTCCTCGTGCTGCTCGGCGGTGCTGGCGCGTGGAACCGGCTTCGTCTGATCCGGCGGTTCGGCCAACCGGGAAGCAGAGCCGCGAGAACATTCTGGCTCGTTGTCGGCTCCGAACTTGTCCTCCTCGGGATCGCGTCGGGTCTGGCGGCGGGCCTGGGCCGCACTCCGCCACCGGAGCAACCCATTCCGGCTAACTTCCCGCCACCAGCTGAGGCAGTGACAGGCAACCCCACTCCGCCCGAGCCCAGCGTGGTGACCCTGTTCACCGAGTGGCGGCTCGACCCGCTGTGGGCGCTCGTGTCCGTGGCCGCTCTGATCCTCTATTTCCTGGGAGTTCGGCAGTTGCGTGCCCAGGGACGACGGTGGCCTGTGGGCCGCTCCGTGGCCTGGGTTCTGGGACTGGGCCTCCTGTTCTACGCGACCAACGGAAGCGTCGTTGTGTATCAGGACTACCTCGTCGGGTTCAACGTGGTTTCGCTGCTCCTGATCTGCGTCATGGCACCCGTCGCGCTGCTTGCTGCACGACCGGGAACGTTAGTCCGCTCAGTCGTGGCGTCGAGGACAGATCGAACGATCGGGTTCGCCGAAGCCTTCGTTTCAGCGGGACGGTTCAGCGCTCTGCGAGCGATCAGTAGTCCCGTCCTGTGGGCGATCCTTCTGCCGTTTTCGTTTGCGGTGTTCCTTTTCACTCCATTGGTCGAGTGGTCACTGCGGGAGCCGTTCGGCTATCACCTCACAATCGTCTGCTTCCTGACTCTGGGCGTGTTGTTGACTCGGACGGTCCTCCAGGCCCGCACGACGCGGATCGCGCTGGTGGCTGTCGGGGTTTTCCTGATCGGGATGCTTGTCCTGGCACTTGCCCTATACACACATGGGGCAGTGCTGGGGGCGGGTTGGTTCCTCAGCTTGGAGCTGGACTGGCGTGGAGGCCCACTGAGTAGTCAGCAGGCCAGCAGCTATCTGGTCGCCGGGGTCGCCGTCGTGTGGTCGGCAGTGCTGGCTGCGACGTTGCAGCGACCCGCCCACAGTGCGCAAACACCGACTGATGTGCCCCTGGCGAAATTGACTCCTGAAAGGACGAGTTGATGACGACCATCAATGAAACCAGACCCCGGATGCCGCGAGCGTTCCGGCTCGCTTCGCTGACAGCGATCGCCGCGATGCTCGCGGCCGTCTTCATGGCGAGCGGCACACAGCCCGCCCGAGGACACGACTATCTGGTCTCCGCGTCCCCTGCAGCCGACGCCACGATTGAAAGCCCGCTCACCAGTGTGTCGCTGACGCTGAGCGAAGCGCCCCTGGAAGGTCTGGATACGAGCTCGTACATCTCAGTTGTGGCGGCCGACGGACGGACGGCTTCGGCGGAGGAGGTCATCCTCGAGGGTTCAACGTTGTCGGTGCCGGTAACGTTCGGGAACCCGGGTATCTACACAGTGACCTGGCAAACCGTGTCATCCGACGGGCACCCAATCTCCGGCAGCTACTCCTTCACATGGCTCAGCAACGGGGAAGGAGAATCTAGCGCTCCGACGGCAACGAGTTCGCCAATCCCGTCAGCCACCGAAACGCCGTCGACGCCGGCTGCGCCAGCCGAGGCTGGAGATAGTTCATCTGCGGTCGGAGTCCTCTTCTGGGCAGCGGCACTCGTCTTGTTCCTGGGATTGGGCGCCACCGCCTACCTCGTATTCCGGGCGCAGAGGCGGAGAGCCCAAGATTCGGGCAGAGCACCATGAGGAAGGTCACCGGCATACGTGGGCTTGCGTCGGCGGGGATCGCCCTCGCTCTGGCGCTCACCGTCTCGGCGTGCTCACCGAACGATCCGCTCTCCGAACAGTATCTGGAGGGAAGTAACAAGGGGTACATCGCCGGCGACGGTTCCGTAACCGAGATCCCTGTCGACGAGCGCACCGAAGCGATCACATTCGACGGGGTCGACGAACACGGGAAACCGTTCAACTCGGCCGAGTTCGCAGGCGAAGTCCTCGTGGTGAACTTCTGGTATGCCGGCTGCGCTCCCTGCCGGGCCGAGGCTCCACAGCTTCAAAGCCTGTGGGAAGAGTATTCGCGCCAGGGTGTGCAGTTCGTCGGCGTCAATGTTTACGACCAACCTGACACGGCGATCTCATTCAACGAGACCTACGGGATCACCTACCCGTCGATCATCGACGTCGGCACCGGTGCAGCGAAACTGGCGTTCACGGGGACGGTCCCGCCACAGGCCGTTCCGACCACTCTCGTGCTCGACAGGGACGGTCGTGTCGCCGCTCGGATCCTTGGACAATTGCCCGACGAATCAGTCCTATCCACCCTGATCAAAGACACCGTCGCAGAATGAGTATTCAGCCCACGATCCGCAGCACAGTGCGGCAGTCGGTCAACGACACAACCCACCTCCCCACTTCGGACGAAAATGAACGCCGATATTGACGGCCCGGTCTGGGTCCCCACCCTGCCGCCAAGCTTTGAGCAGCTCCTCGCGCCCAACCTGCAACCCATCCCACTTCTCCCGGCGATCGCCCTACTGCTCGCGACGGCATACACAATTGGTGCCATCCGGTTGTGGATGCAAGGACGGCGCTGGTCAGTTATCCGCACCATCTGCTTCCTGATCGGCTGCACCCTTCTCGCGGTCGTAACCGGTGCGGGTATTGAGGGATATGGCTATGAACTGTTTTCAGTCTTCATGTTCCAACAGCTAACCCTGATGATGGTTGTCCCGCCGCTTCTTATCCTCGGCTCACCCGGAACACTGCTGCTGCGAGCAACACCGCACGGCGGGCTTGGGCGGACAACCCTGCGAGTCGCCCTCGGCGCTTTGCGCTCGCCTGCCGCACGACTTGCAGTGCACCCGGCGACGGTAATCCCGCTTGCGGCGCTGAGCTACCTGGGACTGTACTTGACCGGCGCAGCCGATGTTCTTCTTCGCACCTGGATCGGTCACGTCGGTCTGGAGATCGCGTTCTTGTGCATTGGCATTCTGGTGGCGACGCCGCTGATTTCAGCCGACCCGCTTCCGCGACGAACGTCCTTCGTGTTTCGTGTGGTCGACACGTTCGCGGAGATGCAGATCCACGCGATCTTGGGATTGGTGCTGATGCTGACCCACACTCCCATCATTCCGTTCTTCGCCACCATCCCGGAGTCGTGGAACATCGATCCGGCGATCGACCAGTCCGCGGCCGGCATCCTCGCCTGGACCTACGGAGAGCTTCCTCTGCTGATCATTCTGATCGTCACGCTCTCCCGGTGGGAACGACGCGACACCAGACAGGCGACCACGATGCAAGCCCTTAACGACGCCGAACTGGATGAATACAACGAGTACCTCCGCCGGCTGAGTCCGGACACGACGCAGCCGACGCCGACGCACAGCGACGGCGCTTCGTCCGCTTCCGCGCCGCCCGAGGCGCGCCCCCACAGTAAGGCGCAACACGAATGAATCCCGGAACAATAGTGATGGACGGGCAACTCCTGCTTGCCGTTCTGGTGGCACTGCTGGCGGGGCTCGTGTCATTCGCGTCCCCGTGCGTCCTTCCACTGGTGCCCGGCTACCTGGGCTATGTCGGCGGCATGTCCACCGCAAGCCCGACGGATGCGGGCCTTCGCGCCCGAAAACGAGTTGCGCTCGGAGCGGCGCTATTCGTCCTCGGGTTCTCCGTCGTCTTCGTCACGCTCGCCGCATTCGCCGGAACAATCGGCTCCTTCGTCATCCAATGGCAGGATCTGATCACCCGCATCCTCGGCGTCGTCGTGATGCTGATGGGCCTCGTCTTCATTGGACAGGTGTCGTTCCTTCAGCAATCACTCAAGACGTCCTTCCGGCCTGTTACCGGGCTTGCCGGTGCCCCGCTTCTCGGCATGACATTCGCCATCGGTTGGACGCCGTGCTTCGGACCGGCGCTCGTGGCAATCAGCGCCCTGAGCCTTGAAACCGGGTCCGTCTGGCGCGGCGCCCTGCTGGGGTTCGTCTACTGCGTCGGTCTGGGCATCCCGTTCATCCTCATCGCTCTGGGCTTCAACTGGGCCACGGCAGCGACCGGGTTCTTCCGTCGGCACATCAGGGCAGTGAACCTCGCCGGAGGCGCCCTCCTGCTTCTTCTCGGGCTTTTCATGGTCAGTGGTCTGTGGGGACGCCTCATGTCCTCACTTACCGGAGTCATCGGCGGATTCACGACCCCGATTTGATCGGAGCGAAATACCAACTCAGGCCTTGAGCAGATCGCTGCACAACGCTACTATCGCTATATGCCGATGATAGAGATTGATTCCCACAGGGAAGATGCTGAACGCGACCTCGGTCCTGCCGCGGCACTCTTCCACAGCCTCGCTGACCCGACACGGCTCGGTATTCTCCAGCACCTGGCGGCCGGGGAACATCGCGTCCGCGACCTAACCGACCATCTCGGATTCGCCCAAAGCACGGTCAGCGCTCACCTGGCATGTCTGCGCGATTGCGGATTGGTCACGTCCAGGCCACACGGCCGGGCTTCCATGTTTTCCCTCGCGACAAGCGCTGAGTTACTCACGCTGCTCTCCGCAGCGGAAGAACTCCTAGCGGCCACTGGCTACGCCGTCACTCTGTGCCCCAACAACGACAGCGCACAGGTTGGTAGAAGGGTGACGGCATGAGTCACGATCACGACCACGCAAGCAACGGCAACACGACACGACTTGCGATCGCGTTCGGCATCACCGCCACGATCCTGATCGCAGAAGTCGTCGGCGCGCTCCTCACCGGAAGCCTTGCCCTCCTGGTGGATGCGGCTCACATGCTCACAGACGCCGGCGGCCTACTGATGGCGCTCATCGCAGCTCGCCTCGCTCTCAGCGCTCCGACATCCCGCCGCACGTGGGGGTTCCGACGAGCCGAAGTTCTCTCAGCGACGGCGCAAGCTGCCATCCTTCTTGCCGTCGGACTGTACGCCTTCATTGAAGGGGTTCAGCGGCTCTTCTCTCCGCCCGAGGTGTCGGCCGGTGGCCTTCTCGTTTTCGGCATCATCGGGCTGGTCGGCAACATCGTTGCCATCGCCATTCTCAACTCTCGGCGCTCCGCGAACCTGAATCTCAGAGCCGCGTTCCTGGAAGTGCTCAACGACGCCCTTGGCTCTGTCGCAGTGATCATCAGCGCAATCGTCATTGCAACCACAGGATGGACTCAAGTCGACGCCATCGCTGCCATGATCATCAGCGCGCTCATCATCCCGCGCGCCGTCATTCTGCTCCGCGAAACCGCCAACATTCTCCTCGAGTCGACACCGAAAGGCTTGGACCTGGACGCGGTACGCAACCACATCCTCGGATTGCCCCACGTGCTCTCCGTGCATGATCTCCATGCGTCCCAGATCGCTACTGGTCTACCAACGCTGAGCGCGCACGTCGTCGTCGATGACTCCTGCTTTTACGATGGACACGCCCCCAAGATGCTGACTGATCTTCAGGCGTGCGTTGCGGAGCACTTCGACGTCAGCGTTGAGCACTCCACGTTCCAGATTGAAGGCGTTGGCCATACCGAGTCTGAGGCCTCAACCCACGCGTGACCGACGGGCGGTTGCTCGCTTTTGGTTCCAGCAGGCGTGGCCTTGCTTCACAAACACCGGCACAGCTTAGGATGGTCGGGATGAAAGAACTGGTTGGAGGACGTGCGCCGCACGGCGGTGCCGTCGCTCGCGCCTTCCGCGTAGTGATCCTCTCGCTCATCGTTACCGTTTTTGCTGCGTTCGCAGCGCATCATGCGGAGTCCTTACTTACCCCGCAGCACACGAATGCCGTCACTCAGCACGCCGCGATCGCTGCGGACGCGGACCCCCTCCCGGACGCCGCATCGCCAGCTAAGACAGTTGTCTCTATGTCGGTCACTGACCTTGACGTCCTGCAATTTGTGGGATTCGGTTGCGCAGCGCTCGCGCTGTGCGCTCTCCTCGGCGCGCTCCTGAAAAGCGCAGCGCTGATCGGGCGCCATGGACGCCTCCTGGGCGGCCGCACAGCGAGAGTTGTCGCCGTGGCGGTATACGCCGTTTCACGTATCCCGGTGGCACCTTCGCCAGCGCAACTTTCCATCAGCCGAACCTAGAATCCGCTTTCGGCGCCGTCGCACTCCATCTTTTTACGTAGTTGCGCAGTCGCCGTCAGGCGTCGTGGATCCAGGGCTGACGCTCGTGGCTTGAATGCCCTGCGGGGTCTTCGCCCGCGACCAACGGTTCCCACGCGGCACCGAGCAACATTCGCCGTTCACCGGCCCCAGTATCGATGAATTTGAAGGAATCCACGTGAAGAACCAGGACGATACCGCACAAGCCCCGCCCGGGAAGCGGCTCACTCGTCGCCGACGGGCGCTGACGATGCTCGTCAGTCTCATCTTCGTCGCGACGGTGTTCGGGCCAGCTCCGGCGAACGCCGCGCCGGACTATCCTGACTGGGCCGATGTTGAGGCCGCGAAGCAGAATGAAGCCAGCAAGAACGCTGAAATTGAGAAGCTCAACGCCCTGATCTCCGAACTACAGGTGAGCTCCGACTCATTACGCCAGACGGCGAATGAGGCGGCTGCAAAGTATGAAACGGCACTCCAAATTGCGCTCGAAGCCGAACTGAAATCCGATGACCTGGCAGCCCAACTCACTGACGCTGAGGCGACTGCGGCCGATTCGAAGCAGCAAGCCGGTGCGCTTTTTGCTCGTATGGGGCGGATGAACAGCACCAACGTTTCGCTCGAGCTCTTTCTCGAGTCAGAAGCAACGGACGACACGCTTTATAAGCTCTCCGCGATGGCCAAGTTCACCGAGCGTTCCACCGAGGTTCTTCAGTCGGCGCGGCAGGACGCCAACCATGTCTCCTCGGTTACCGCGCAAGCCAAGGTGGCAGCCGAGACGCTCGAGGAAGCGAGAGCGGAGGCGGAAACCCAACTCGCTGTCGCCCAGGAAGCTGCAGACGTCGCCCTTGCAGCTTTGCAGGAGCAGCAGGTGCGCGAATCCACTCTCGTCGAACAGTTGGCGTTTTTGAAGGACACGCGTGCATCGGTGGAGCGTGACTACCTGGCGGGAGTCGCAGCGAGGAAAGCCGCCGAAGAGGCCGCCGCCGCTGAAGCAGCGAGGAAAGCCGCCGCTGAAGCAGCGAGAGGTAACGGTAGTAGTGGCAGTAGCGGAGGCGGGAGCAGTAGCGGGGGCGGAAGCAGCGGGGGCGGCACCAGTAGCGGGACGGCAGGAAGCTACTTCGTGCCGTCTTCCCAGGGTTGGTGGCGCCCGGTGCCCGGCCCTGTCACCTCTCCGTATGGGCCGCGCAGGGTCATTTGCAACTCGGCCGGATGCAGCAACAACTTTCACGCCGGCGTCGACCTCGCAGGCAGTTGCGGCACGAAGATTCGCTCGGTAGCTGCGGGCAGGGTCGTATCAGCCAGGAACGCGGGAGCGTTCGGAAACCGCGTCATTGTCGACCACGGCGGCGGGGTCCGATCGGTGTACGGTCACATGCAGACAGGATCCTTCCGTGTGTCAGAGGGGCAGCAGATCGCGGCCGGGACCTTCATCGGCGGAGTTGGCGCGACCGGTGTTGTGACGGGTTGCCATCTCGACATCAAAATGACGGTCAACGGCGGTGGCGTGAACCCATCAACGTTCCTGCGCGGGCGCGGGGTCAATCTATAGGGGGGTGCGGTGCGATTGTTCGATTTCTTCCCTCTCTTGATCAACCGGCCCCGGCGAGTGCAGCCTCGAATCCGGGAAGATCATATGAGCGCCGAAGATTTGTCTCCTGCACACGGGTTTTCTGAGGGCGGCGACGAGGCTTGCCGGCTTTAGTCACCGCCATGGTTACTTATGTTGCGTGACCGTGGCCTTCCAATCTTTCTCCATCCTTTCTGTAGTCAGCTTCGGGGCAGGATGCGCCTACGTTCGAGGCCTGCGAGAGACAAATAGCCTCGCATATGAACAGTCCGATCAGCCCGCATCCAGACACCGCAAGGCGTGGATATTCGGCGCACCGCATCAGCTGCCCCGCATTCCGTGCCGATGTGGTGCAGGGCATCATGGGCGGTTTGGACCGCTACTGCTGCGCTCCGACGCCAAACGCCGACTCTCAACCACGGAGGCGGTTCTTAACTCGCATCGCGAGGAAACCGGCCGCGGCGAACCCGGACAGACCGCCAAGCACGGTGCCCAGTTCGATTACCTGCCCGGCCGCCATCGCCGGCGTGATTGTGGTGCTCAGTGGCACGCTCTGTACCATCGCTCCGGGTGTGAAGGTGGGCAGCCGGTCGATGGTGCTCCCGTCCGGGCCTATCATGGCGGACGTCCCGACCGTGGAGATGTTCACCACGCTGCGTCCGGCCTCGATGGCGCGCAAGCGCGCTATAGCTAGTTGCTGGGCGCTTTGGTCGGTGCGTCCAAAGTCGGCGTTGTTCGTGGGCGCGAGGATGACCTCTGCACCGCGACCGACCATCTCCCGGATCAGGGTGTCGTCCACGATGTCAAAGCAGATGGCAAGCCCGGCCTGCACCCCGTCGATGTCGAAAACATTCGGTCGTTCCCCGATGGAGAAGTCCCTCGGGATGAGAGAAAACAGCTCCGGCGCTAACGGGTACCAGAAATCACGGTCGGGTAGGTACTCAGCGAACGGAACGGGATGCTTCTTGTCGTACTGCGCCTTCGCCCCGATGCCCACCTCCCACAGCAGCAGGCTGTTGAACATCTCTTCGTCGGTCTGCGTCACGGTACCGACGACAACGGGTGCATCCATCCGTGCGGACACCAGGTCGAGTGCGGCAGCTGCGGCAGGATACTCCAGCGGGTTGAGGTCGGAGGCGTTCTCCGGCCACACCACCAGGTCTACCGGTTCGTCGAGGACCGGAATGGTTGCGGCGACGTGGTCGTTAAGGATCCGTCCCGGCTGGTTCGCCGCGAGCAGACCTGCGTCCGAGTTGCCTTGGACGGCCGCGACCCGAAGTTTCCCGGTTTCCTGGACAGGGAACGGCGGAACGGCTGCAAGCCCCACGAGCGCAACCGCGGCGACCGCGAACACTGCGCGTGGGCGTCCGGCGCGGGCGGTCCGGGCGGTTTGGACCACAAGTGCGCTGACCCAGGCGATGAGGAAGGATAGTCCGGCAACGCCCACCCACGCAGCCAGATCACCGTAAGGGCTTTCCGATTGGGAGAATGCGAGCCGGCCCCAGGAGAAGCCACCGTACGGCCAGTTGCTTGTGACATACTCGCGGGCCGTCCACAACGCGGCTATCACGACAGGCGTCACCCCTGACCGAAGCCAGGGCCGCACGAATACCGCATCGGTGGTGCGCCAGGCAAGAGCGATGACGACCGCTCCGGCGGTGAGGAGCACCGTTTCCAGGCCGGTCAGCGCCGCCCATGGGGCCGGCCCGAGGTACACGGTCAGCCAAAAAATATGGGTGCCGAGGAACGTGGCCCCGCCGAGCGCGCCGGCCCCGACCGCAACCCAGGTTCGGCGGGCGGTGAGGCTTGCCAGCAGCAGCGGCGTGCCCACGAAAATGAGCGGCCACCAACCGGCGCTGGGGAACGCGAGCGCATTCAGCACTCCGCCGACCGCGGCCGCGGCGAGAGGCCCCCACACTCCCGTTGGGACGACGCGGCGTCGTATCGGCGTTGTCGGCAGGGGTGGGGTGTCGAGGTCAGTCAGTGTGGGCATTGACATTTATCTTCCGTGAACGCTCTACTCGTCGATCGCGTCACAAATGAGAGTTCGCGGGATGGATGCTTCCTGCAAGCATTCCGCCGTATTGGACCAAGTGACTATCAATGGCTACCACGTGTTCCATTCTACGCGTCGTAGAAGTAGGCACGAGTCCGGGGCCCTAGCCCGCCCTCATGCGCATCCGCTTCTGGCCGCTCGGCGTGATGTCTCGCCTTACCATGGAGGTTCATCACAGTTTTTTCGAAGGACGTGTCGTGCCGAGTAGCGCCCGCAAATCAGCCAGCCCCCGGATCTGGAGCCGCCGCATGGCGGCAGCGGTCATCGTGGCAACTTCAACCCTCCTGTGGACTGGGTGCTCCGTCACCGTCGCGCCAAGCGACTCCCAACCACAGGCGAGCAGCACAGCCACGCCGGTCCCTGTCGCCGAAGTGACAGCGATGTCACCGACATCCGGATCGGTGACCGGCGGCACCACACTCACCCTCACAGGCACCGGGTTGGCGGATGTCACCGACGTCACCATCGGCGGCATCCCGGCCACCGACGTGACGGTCACCGAGGACGGCACCGTCACCGCAGTCGCGCCCGCGGCCCTGCACTACCAGCCGGCGGACGCTGCCGTCGTCGTCTCCAGCGGCGACAAGGTCGTCGAGCAGTCAGAGCCGCTGAATTACGCGTATTCGGTGATCACTGGTGTGGACGCGCAGATGCAGTACGCGCTGAAGCACTGGAACGACTACAACTCGAACACGTGGGGCAACCTCAACCCGGTCGGCGGGGACTGCGCCAATTTCGTCAGCCAAACCCTGATCCAGCGCGGCTGGACGCAGAACGAGACCTGGTTCAACAAGAACGCTGCGGCCACCCTTTCCGACTGGAGCCCCGCCTGGGGATATGTTCCGGCGATGGACAACTGGTTGGCGAGCGACGACAGCCTCGGCCTGACGAAGCTCACACTCGACCAGCGCGACCAGGTGAAGCTGGGAGACATCGCCATCTTCGACTGGAACCTCAACGACATCCCTGACCACGTGATGCTCGTGTCGAGTGTGAAAGTTGTCGACGGCGTCACGAAGATTACCTTCGCAAGCCACAACCGCGACGGCGATTACCGCGACCTCGACGACGTTCTCACGATCGACCATCCGGGTGGGAACGCCTGGTTCTGGAGCATCCCCGCATAAGGCGCTGCTCGTCGCAGACGTGTCGCGTCCTTCTTGGTAATCCTTCGCTCACAGGCGAGTTCTCACGAGCCGGTAGAGCCCTCTCCGCCCGCCCTGCCGGGTCGCGACGATTCGTCCCAGACGCAGCTTCGCCAAATGTTGGAAGACCACCGCCGGGGATCTGTTGTCGGCTTTTTCGGTGTACACCGATGCTCGCGCAACTGCACCGGATGGCGACGACCGTCCCTCACCCAAGCTGCGCAGGTATTGCGCACGTATACCCCCTCGGGGTATGCTCATACCCCGAGGGGGTACCCGCGTTCTGAGGTTCAAGGAGACGGAATGAATGGCTACGTCGACAATAAGGAAGATCTCATCAAACGGCTCCGCCGCGCGGAAGGCCAGGTTCGGGGCATCCAGAAGATGGTGGCGGATGACACCTACTGCATCGATATTCTGACCCAGGTCTCGGCTGCAACGAAGGCCCTGGAGACCGTTGCCCTGTGCCTCCTCGAAGATCACCTCGCGCACTGCGTTGCAGAGGCAGCCGAGCAGGGCGGGGCGGTAGCCGAACAAAAACTGCGCGAGGCATCGGCTGCCATCGGCCGACTCGTCCGTTCCTAACGGACCGCCCCCACGATGCGAACCTACCCCCGAGCCAATTCAGCCCCATCATCACCGAGGAGAACTGACCATGTGCACACCGAACGCCACGAATGACCTGGGCCTCACGGACGCGAATAGCAGCTGCACGTGCGGAAGCCACGGAACCCACGGCGACACTGTTGAGGGGCACCCAACGGGTCACTCCGCGGCTGCCCACGTTGAGCACTACCTTGTGGACGGGATGACCTGTTCACACTGCGTTTCCAGTGTGACTGAAGAACTTTCGGCGTTGCCGGGCGTCGAATCGGTTAAAGTGAAACTCAATGCAGGCGGCACCTCCCAGGTCATGGTTGAAAGCAGCACCGCGCTGGACGTCGACGCGGTCCGCACCGCTCTCGACGAGGCAGGTTACGAACTGGCGAGCACAACGAAGTGAGTGCGGTGGACCTCGAACTCGATATCGGTGGGATGACCTGCGCGTCCTGTGCGAACCGGATCGAACGGAAGCTGAATCGGGTCCCGGGAGTCGAGGCGTCAGTCAACTATGCGACGGAGAAGGCACGCATTCACGCGAGCGCTGAGATTGACGCAGCGGACCTGATAGCCGTCGTCGAGGCCACCGGCTACACCGCGTCCGTTCCTGCGCCCCGACAGACGGGCGAGCAACCGAGTGTTGAGCCCGCTCAGACGGAAGCCTCGAGCCTTTTCCGGCGTTTGCTGATCTCCGGGGCCCTGGCATTACCGGTGGCCGTTCTTTCGATGGTGCCGGCGTTGCAATTCACGAACTGGCAGTGGCTGGCGTTAACGCTCGCCTCACCGGTTGCGGTCTGGGGTGCGTGGCCGTTTCACCGTGCCGCGTGGATCAATGCACGGCACGGCGCAGCCACGATGGACACCCTGATCAGCGTCGGTGTGATCGCCGCGTACGGCTGGTCACTGTATGCCCTGTTCTTCGGAATGGCCGGGACGCCGGGGATGAAGATGAGCTTCACGCTGTTCGCTTCCCCCGGCGCTGGTCAACACGAGATCTATCTGGAAGTCGCCGCCGCGCTCACCGTTTTCATCCTCGCGGGACGTTACTTCGAAGCACGCGCGAAACGGGAGTCCGGCGCTGCGCTTCGTGCCCTCCTCGAACTCGGCGCGAAGGAGGCAGTCCTACTTCGAGATGGGCAGGAGACCCTGGTTGCAGTAGCCTCCCTCGCCGTCGGTGACCGGTTCGTTGTTCGCCCCGGCGAGAAGATCGCAACCGACGGACTCGTTGTCGACGGTGTATCGGCCGTGGATATGAGCATGCTCACGGGAGAATCCGTGCCCGTCGAAGTCGGGCTTGACGACCGGGTCGTAGGAGCGACCGTCAACGTCGGCGGTCGCCTCGTAGTCGAGGTCACGAAGGTCGGCGCTGACACCGAGCTCGCCCGCCTGGGACGACTGGTCGAAGAAGCCCAGACCGGTAAAGCCGAGGTTCAGCGGCTGGCTGACCGGGTCTCCGGCGTCTTCGTTCCCATCGTCATCGGGCTTTCGATACTGACCTTCGTCACGTGGCTCGTTCTCGGCGGGTCTCTCGAGTTTGCGTTCACAGCGGCCGTGGCCACGTTGATCATCGCCTGCCCCTGCGCGCTCGGGCTGGCGACACCGACCGCCCTTCTCGTTGGAACCGGTCGAGGTTCGCAGCTCGGAATTCTGATTCGAGGGCCGCAGGTGCTTGAACAGACACGCAAAATCGACACGGTCGTCCTGGACAAGACTGGAACTGTTACGACCGGGCGTATGGCGCTCTCATCGATCGCGCTGGTCGACGGCCAAGTAGAGCGCGAACTGCTTCGCCTGGCGGCGTCCGCGGAGTCAGGTTCGGAGCATCCGATTGCTCGCGCAATTCTCGAGGACGCCCGATCCCGCGGGATCGACGTCGGTTCGCCCGAGTCCTTCCTCTCGCACACCGGACAGGGGGTGCAAGCGATGGTCGGCAACCATCTCGTTGTCGCCGGCCGTGGCTCCTGGCTGCAAAGCGACTGGGGGATTGAGATTCCTGAGTCTCTCGCACAAGCGATTACGCAGAGCGAAAGTCAGGGCAAGACGGCAGTCGTTGTGGCCTGGGATGGTGAGGCTCAGGGAGTGCTCTCCGTCGGTGACACGGTGAAGCCCACCAGCCGGGAGGCGGTGGAACTTTTCAGACGGCTCGGTCTGACTCCCGTCCTGCTCACCGGCGACAACGACGGGGCGGCACGCGCGGTCGCAGCCCAGATCGGCCTGGACGATGTGCGTTCCGGCATCACACCGCAGGGCAAGCTGGCGGTGATCCGCGAACTGCAAGCTGATGGACATGTCGTGGCGATGGTCGGGGACGGGGTCAATGATGCTGCTGCGCTTGCCGCGGCGGACCTCGGCATTGCTATGGGTGCCGGCACGGATGCGGCGATCGCTGCCGCGGACATCACCGTCATGAGCGGTGACCTGACCACCGTCGGCGACGCCATCCGGCTGTCCAGGCGGACACTTGGAATCATCAAGGGCAACCTGTTCTGGGCCTTCGCCTACAACGTTGCGGCGATCCCGATCGCGATGTTCGGCTTACTCAATCCGCTCCTGGCGGGCGCGGCTATGGCGTTGTCATCCGTTTTCGTGGTGTCAAACAGTCTCCGACTGCGATCATTCCGGGCTTCCCGGTCCGCACCGCTCAGTAACCACGCGCTGGACGACCCGGTGCGAGAGCCAGCCCAACAACAGCGCTGAACTTTGAACTCCGGATGTCCACCGAGGTTCACGAGTCTCTCAGCCGTCATCTCGGCCACCCGGATACCCTAGGGGGGGGTAACCAGTAGGTCGGTCCACAACAACGAGGAAGCGAGAACGAGGTGCGCCTTTTTGCGATGAGCCCCCTTCCGCTTGTCCGTTTGTCGCCGTTCAACCGGATCCTCATTGTCGCCCTGGTTCTCGGGGCGGTGCTCATCGGCTCGCTCGCCCTGCATTCCGTGACCGGTGCACGGGGAATGGAAGCTTTCTCGTCGTCGACGACGCAGTCGCATGCGGATGACGAGAGCGCACATCAGGCGGCCGCAACCGCTGGAGGCGCAAACGTCCAGTCCGGTGCGATCACGCAGAATGTGACGTGCGACGAACAGTGCGCACTGGACTGCGCCCTCATGGCCATGATGTGCGTTCTGCTTCTGATCCTCACCGTCATCACAATCCTGGCCAGGCACCCGGACATTCGTCGCCGGCTGGTTCAATCGTCGCGGCGATCAATCGATGCCATCGCTGCTGCCAGACAGCACATCTATCGGCCGTCGCTGACCGTTCTTTCCATCAGTCGAACCTAAGCCGAACACCGTTTTCTCTTTGCCACCGCCGCCTTTCCTGGTGGCGTGGCTCACAGTGTTCTTGATTTGAAATGGAATGAAACAATGATCAACCCTCGTAAATATGCAATGGCCGCCGCCGCATTAGCCGTAGCCATCACGCTCAGCGCCTGCTCCACCGGAGGAACCGGTGACACCCCAGCGCCCGCGCCGAGCGCCAGTGCCGAAGCGACGTTCAACGACGCCGACGTCACGTTCGCCCAGATGATGATCCCCCACCACGAACAGGCCGTTGAGATGAGCGACATGCTCCTGGCTAAGGACGGCATCGACGCACAAGTGGTGAGCCTCGCCACCCAGATCAAGGACGCCCAACAGCCAGAGATTGAGCAACTGAACGAGTGGCTTGACGCCTGGGGCGCCGACGACAGCATGGGCGGCATGGAACACGACATGGACGGCATGATGTCCGACGAGGACATGCAAACCCTCGAAGATGCGTCCGGTGACGAGGCCAGCAAACTGTTCCTCGAACAGATGATCAAACACCACGAAGGCGCCGTCGAAATGGCTCAGGCCGAGATCAACGACGGCGTGAACGCTGACGCGATTCAGATGGCTGAAACGATCGTCGAGACGCAGACTGAAGAGATCAACGTCATGCAGAACCTCCTCGGCTCTCTCTAACAGCGGGACTTGGACCCGTTCGCGTGTCCACCGGGAGCATGCTTCGAGTAGCTGCTCTCAGGGGGTGGGGTCGTTCCCCTACGGTCCCACCCCTCCCACTTCTGCCACACGGGGAGGGGGATGGCCTCTCGAACCCTCGGCCACCTACCCGCCGAATCCGTCCTATCAACACTCATCCGAGAAACACGCAAGGAGCCGACCAACTGATATGAACCCTGGATCGATCATCATGGACGGACAGCTGCTTCTCGCTATCCCGCTCGCCCTGCTTGCTGGGCTCATATCGTTCGCGTCACCCTGCATTCTCCCGTTGGTGCCCGGATATTTGGGGTACGTCACTGGGATATCCGGAGGGCCCATCAGTCGCACGGAATCGTCCGCTGCCGCTATCTCCCGGTTCCGACCTGCGTTCGGCGCGCTGCTGTTTGTGCTCGGATTTTCTGTCGTCTTCGTCCTGATCTCGGCATTCGCGGGCACGATCGGTGCGACTCTCATCCAATGGCAAGACCCGCTCACCCGGCTCTCCGGAATCGTTGTCCTCGTCATGGGACTGGTTTTTATCGGACAGGTCTCCTTCTTCCAGCGAACCCTGAAGATCCTATTCCAGCCCCGGACCGGACTGGCAGGAGCTCCTCTCCTGGGGATGATCTTCGCAATCGGTTGGACACCCTGCTTCGGCCCGACCTTGATCGCCATCAGCGCATTGAGTCTTCAAACCGGGTCTTCGGGACGCGGTGCCCTGCTTGGCCTTGTCTACTGCCTCGGTCTGGGCATCCCATTTCTCGCCCTCGCACTCGGTTTCGGCTGGGCGACCCGATCCGTCGCCCTCCTCCGTCGCCACATCCGCAGTGTGAACGTTGTTGGAGGGTTGATGCTTATCCTTCTCGGCCTTGTGATGATCAGCGGCATATGGGGGGTCATCATGTCCCGGCTGGGAGCAACGATCAATGGATTTTTGCTACCGCTCTAGCAATTTCCCGCGGTGACAAGAATCAGAGGCAGCAGCATGACCTTTCACTGAGTTCGGCAAGCTGGTGAACGCTTCCCGCCGCGCAATAGTTGCTGTCGGGTCGTGATACCGCCCCGCGGTGCACCAACATAAGCCCGGGCGCCCCCAGTGGAAGCGTATTATTCGCCGCGGAGGTCGGCGCTGCGCTGCCGGAACTCGTCCTGGCTGAGTTCCCCAGCGGCGTAGCGGATCCGGAGTCTCTCCTCGGCGGAATCGATTCCCCGGCTTCCGCCGCTCGTCAGGTTACGGATGAACCAGATGATTGCCAGAACGACCAAGGTCAGCAGCGCGAGGCCGAACAGCAGCCAGAAGCCCGTCATCCAGCCCATGCCCATCATCATGCCGTCCATCACTGGTCGGCCCTCCTTCGGGGGTTTGGGGATGCTTCACGCTGAAGGCTCAGCGCCGCACCCACACTGCAGTTCCGTGATCGCGCATAAGAAGCGCAGGACCCGTGTTAGGTCACCTTCAGGATAGTCCAGGAGACTCCGATGTCATCAGTGAATGCGATGCCACGGTCGTCAGCCACAAAGAGCCGGTCACCGGAGATTGTGAGGGCCTGAGGAGTGCCGCTCACCGTGCCACCACTCACCCAGGTTCCCGACGCATCTCGAACCCATGCCGTGCCCGAGGTGTCGACTCCTGCGAACGCACCAGTGCCTGAGTCAATGCTGGCGAGGAATAGCGGTGGGGCTTCCGTGTCGGCGGTGAAACTGGCACCATCGTCGATGCTCACCGCGAAGCCATTCTCCGTGGTTGCATAGACGGTTCCTGGCGTAGCCGGGTCGGCGGTGAGGTCGCGGGCGACGAGTTCAGCGCCGTCACTCCAGGTTGCGCCCCCGTCGAAGCTGCGCTGCAGAGCCTGCTTGCTCGTATCCAGGCCGAAGATGGTCCCCTCACCGCCGTCAGTGGCCTGCGCTCCTAAGGCCAGGTCGTGGAAGTCCGTTTGCCCGGTGAGCGAGATGTTGCTCCAGGTTTCGCCTCGGTCGGTGCTTTTGATCAGGCCAAGATTGGGGGTACCGAAGCTGGCCGGGGTAGTGGGTCCAGGATGTCCCGACGCGTACGCGATGTCGTCTCGCATGGTGAAACCCATCGGGTCAAAATCGAGGCCGCCGATCGGTCCTTTCGCCGTCGCGGTTCCCGAGCCGTCGAAGGTGAGCTCATATAGCCCCTCGTGCGTACCCACGAGAAGGTCACCACGTTCCGGGTCGACCATGAGCGAGTGGATGTGCTGGAACGCCCCGGGTGCAGACGCGGGTGCCTCAGTGCCGTCATCTTCGGGCACAGTGGCACAGCCGACGAGCACGACGGCCGCTCCCAGAAGTGCCAGTGCGACCGTGCCTCGACGCTTCCGTTGAAGTCGGTCATTCATCGCGTTCTCCTAGGGATCATCGGAGTTCTGAATGACCCCGCGCAGCGAAGGTTGGTTCACACGCCGATGCGTTCATCTTATGCCGACAGCCTCCGGCACGTTCTTGGCAGGGGTCCGCCCAAGGATGGACTCGACACTTGTTTGTGGACGAAGGTCCAGCCGCCGAAGCAACTGCGCGTTGAGCGCAACAACGATCGTGGACAGTGACATCAGGATAGCGCCGACCGACATCGGAAGGACGAAACCGACGGGGGCCAGCACGCCGGCGGCGAGCGGGACGGAGATCAGGTTGTACCCGGCAGCCCACCATAGGTTCTGTTTCATCTTGCGGTAGCTCGCGCGTGAGAGCTCCATGATCGACAGCACGGATCGCGGGTCATCGCTGGCCAGGATCACCCCTGCGGACGCAATCGCAACGTCGGTGCCGGCGCCGATCGCAATACCGACATCTGCCTGCGCCAACGCTGGCGCGTCGTTGACTCCGTCACCAACCATGGCGACCTTGCGTCCTTCAGCTTGAAGCTCGGCGACCTTCGCAGCCTTGTCCTCAGGTCGCACGCCGGCGAAGACACGGTCGATACCCAACTCATCAGCCACCGACCGCGCAACCGCTTCGGCGTCGCCGGTGATCATCACGACCTGGATGCCCAGGGCATGCAGTGCGTCCACGGCCTGACGGGATTCCTCACGAATCTCGTCCGCCAACTTCAAGGCGCCAATCACCTGGCCGTCTGCGAGGACGTGCAGGATGATGGCGCCGTCGTTGCGCCACTGCTCGGCGACGGGGAGTTCGCTGACCTCGTGGTGCTCAAGCATGTATGGGCCGCCAACGCTGATCGTGCGTCCGCCGACATGGCCGACCACGCCCATGGCGGGGGACGACTGGAAATCGGTCGCAGTGGGGATATCCAGCTTGCGGGACCGCGCAGCAGCGACGATCGCTCTAGCCAGAGGGTGCTCGCTGTCGCTCTCGGCCGCTGCAGCCAAGGCGAGCACCTCGTCTTCCGATTGTCCGTCGGCCGTCTTCGTGGAAGAAACGACGGGCTCACCCTTTGTGAGAGTGCCGGTCTTGTCAAACAGGACAGAAGTGACGGTGCGCATGCTCTCCAGCGCCAGTCGATCTTTGACCAGCACGCCGCCCTTCGCTGCCCGCTCTGTGGCGATCGACACCACAAGAGGAATGGCTAGCCCTAACGCGTGGGGGCAGGCGATAACAAGAACGGTGATTGTCCGGACGACCGCTGCATCAGGGAATCCGAGGAGACTCCACACGAGAGCTGTGACGGCTCCGGCGCCGAGCGCGAACCAGAAGAGCCAGCCCGCCGCCGTGTCAGCCAGACGCTGCGCACGAGACGACGATGCCTGTGCATCGGCGACCATGCGCTGGATCCCAGCCAGTGCGGTGTCGTCACCAACCGCAGTGATCCGAACTCGGATCGCAGTGTCCGTTGCCACCGTTCCTGCAACCACCGCGTCTCCCGGGCCACGGCTCACCGGTCGTGACTCACCGGTGACCATCGACTCATCGACGTCTGCAGTCCCCTGCTCGACTCTTCCGTCGGCTGGCACACGGCTACCAGGCCGAACAATCACCAGGTCACCCACAGCGAGATCCGCCGGCGAAACGACCTCGATCTCTTCGCCGTCAAGCCGTTCCGCCTGATCAGGCAACAGCGCGGCCAAAGACTCCAACGCGGTCGACGTTTGAGCCAAGGATCGCATCTCGATCCAATGCCCAAGGAGCATGATCACGATAAGAAGAGCAAGCTCCCACCAGAAATCCAGCGCGTGGTCCAGGATGCCGAGACTCGCACCCCAGGAAGCGACGAACGCAACGGTGATCGCGAGTCCGATGAGCAACATCATGCCGGGCTTGCGTTGCTTGATTTCAGCCACCGCCCCGGTGAGGAATGGTCGTCCGCCCCAGACGTACATAACCGTTCCGAGGAGCGGGGAAATCCACCGGATCCATCCGACGTCCGGGAGTTGGTACCCGAGAACCATGGCGAACATCGAGCTGAAACCAACAACGGGGACCGCGAGAAGCAGCATCACCCAGAACAGGCGACGGAACTGAGCCACGTGGTCGCCATGACCAGAGTGGCCCTCCTGCCCGCCGTGGCCCTGATGCGACGAGTGACCAGCCTGATCGGGCCGGGAGGAATCGTTCGGCGAGCGGTCAGCGGCCGCCGAGTGAGCGTGATGCATGGTCGAGTGGTCGCCATGCGTTTGCGTCGGCTGTGATACTGGCGCCGGCGCGTGTGCGTCTTTACGGTGCATCGACTCCCGATCCTCGCCATCTATAAACCTCGCGGGATGACCAAATACGGGCAACGTAGACGCCTGGGCCAGATTAGTCGGCCCGCGGCGTGACCCTTTGAAAGCGAAGAGGAATCACCTTCAAAACGTTAAATACCTATTTGATCAGGTATTTTCCCATGCCGATAATGGTTCTTATGTCAAGACGCTTGAGTCACGGCGTTATTCACGTCTGCTGAGAAATGGGCGGTCGTCCCCACACTTCCCTGCCTTTCGCGCCACTTGTGACCCGGCCGCCATCGCATCCCGCGCGGCTTCAGCCCCTCTGGTCGATCTAGCGCCGACTTGCTGCCGCCGCTGCTCTTTTCGAGAAATCGTTCTCGTGATCGCACGGCAAGGGTCCCCGGCTGGGCGGCGATGATAAATTGGATATGTTGGCTACTGGCCTGACCACGATTGGATGTGCGCCCGTGAAACGCTGGACCTTCACCACCTGCGCCATCGGCGCATTCGTCGCCACCGCCCTGGCCTTGTTCGTCTTGGTCATCAACGCCGTGACAGGGAATGAGCTCCTTCAGGTTTTGCTGCCCGTCGCGATTACGGCGTTGGTCAGTGGCGGCGCGCTGTCGGCGCGAGCGCGCATCTTGTGGCTGAAGGGGTGACGCCCGCGGGGACGAGGCATGTGCCACCCGACCCGGGTCCCCGTCGCGCGCCGGCGGGGCTCGTTTCATTTACGCCCGCTGTCCGCCCACAGCCGTTCCCTCGCTGTTGAACGGGAGCAAGGCCGGTACCCTCGAAGGATCCCCCGCACACCCGGAAGGACCCATGACTATCAACCTGCCGATGACCCGGCCGGACACTCGCCGGGCGGCCAGCTGGAACCTGCTGCCCGGCGTGCTCCTGGCGGCATCCGGCTTGTTGCTCTTCGGGCTGCATTGGCGACCGGGCGGATACTTCATCCTCGCCGCTGCCCTCCTTGCCGCCGTTCTGGTGAACCGCGCCCTCGCCAAGGACCTGTTTCTTATCGGGGCCGGTCTCGTCATCATCAGCCTCGTCGAGATCAACACCGATATCTCGTGGGACCACATGCTGGTGATGGGGGTCGCCCTCGCTGCAGCGGTGATCCTGCCTTATCTGGTTTCCCGATTCCTGTACCGTGACCACGCCATCCGGTTCCCGGTCCTGACCGGGAAGCGCTGGACGCGGGTTGAGTTCTGGTACCTCGTCGCCGTGCTCGTGCTCGGCTGGTTCCTCCTGCCGGTGTACATGATTTCCACCGGCGTCTTCGAGAATTGGCCGGCGGCAACCGACCCCTCGTCCATCGGCCGGTTGTTCCTCGGCACCAATGCCCTGGGCATCTGGGACGAGTTGTTCTTCATCTGTACGTGCTTCACCCTGCTGCGTCGGCACTTTCCAGACTGGCAGGCGAACGTTCTGCAGGCTGTGCTCTTCACGTCGTTCCTGTGGGAACTTGGCTTCCAATCCTGGGGTCCATTCCTCATCTTCCCTTTTGCGCTCGTCCAGGGCTGGATCTTCAAGCAGACGAAATCGCTTTCCTACATCGTCAGTGTCCATCTCCTGTTCGACTTCGTCCTGTTCCTCGTGCTGCTGCACGCGCACAACCGCGATTGGCTGGGTTTGTTCCTCTATTGATTCTCTCCTCGTCGGAGGCTGAGCCCTCCGCCGCGTCCACGCCGAACGGCTACCGGGCAGGGCAGTGACTCTGCCCCACCGTCGAGCCGACCTTGAGGTCTCGGCGACCGGACGTCTCATCGCTGCGTCAGACCGAACTCGGGGACGGTCTGACACAGAATGGTCTGTTGAGGTGACCATCTGGAACATGCTCAGAAACGGAGACGCTTACACCGAACTCGGCCCGGACCACTACGCCAACTGCAATCCTGAAACGGCGGGGAACCGAGCCCCGAAGTAACTCCCGCCCCCTCGGACGCCCAGGTCCACGTCACCCGCCGGTGCATAACGCGCCAGCGTGCTTCGAGCAGACCCGGGGCCCGCAGGCAGGGGTGGGAGCGCAGGGCTACAGGCCCGAGTAGGCGTGCAGACCCTTGAAGAACAGGTTGACCACGGAGAAGTTGAACATCACGGCCAGGAATCCGATGATCGCCAGCCACGCCGAGCGCGATCCGCGCCAGCCGCGAGTGGCCCGCGCGTGGATGTAGCCCGCGTAAATTACCCAGATGATGAAGGTCCAGACCTCTTTGGTGTCCCAGCCCCAGTAGCGACCCCAGGACCGCTCCGCCCAGATAGCGCCCGCGATGAGGGTGAAGGTCCAGAGGATGAATCCGACGATGTTCGTGCGGTAGGCGAGATTTTCCAGATGTGCAGCCGTCGGCAATGTCGCGAGGAACTTCAGCCGGAGCTTAGTGAGGTCCTCCCCGCCGACCTCACGACGGTGCTGCACGAGCTGCAGCACGGAGAGAGCGAACCCGAGGGCGAAGAACGCGGTGCCTGCGGAGGCGACGAAGACGTGGACCACGAGCCAGGCGGACTGGAGTGCGGGTGGCAGTGGCATGATTTCGACGTAGTAGTCGACTGCCGCGATGCCGAGCAGCGCGAGGACGAGACCGGTGATGAAGGTGCCGAGGAACCGCAGGTCGATCCGGAGCAGAACGACGAGGTAGACCGCGATGATCAGCAGTGTGCCGGTGAGCGCGAACTCGTACATGTTTGCCCACGGCACTCGGCCGGCTGCGACACCGCGTGTGATTGTGGCGACCAGGTGCAACAGGAAACCGAGAACCGTGAGCGCGAGTGCGACTCGGAGTACCGGCGAGTGCCGCGCCTGGACCTGCGGGGCGTCGCTGTCCGTGCGGGCCAGAGTGGTCACCGGGCGGCCCGAAACTATTTCACCCCTCGCCTCCGTGGCTTCGAGCGTCGATGCCGTGGCTGCTGCCTTGGTGGCGGCGGCCGTCACGTCGGCTGAGCGTCGGGCGAGGTCCAGCGCGAACGCGATAAAGGCGAGCATGTACATCGCCATGGCCGACCAGAGCGATAGCACGGACAGTTCATTCAGATCCACGATTTAGGGGTGCCTCTCGATTTTGCGGGAAGGTTCGGCGGATGCCGCTCGGTTGTGCGAACGGCGGAAGATCACGACGTGGCCGCACGCCACACAAAGGCAGCACGGCTGGGGCCGTCCGATCGGGACGACATAGCAGAGTCGCCCACCAGGCTGATCCCGTGGGTGAGGATTACCGAAGTGCGCGGGTTCATCGCTGTAGGCCGAGAGCAGTGCCGTGTCGGAAGGCGAGGGCGTCAACGGCCTCACCCAATCCGGGGTCCTCACCGCGGGCCAGACCGGCGTACTCCACCCGTACCGTGCCGTCCGCGTTGTCTGTCGCCTTGATCCATACCCGCCGGCGCGGGACGAACAGCGAGGTCAGTAACCCGCCGAGGATGAGGATCGCGAAGGTGAGCACCCAGCCCACGGTCGGGTCGGTGTGGACATCGAAGGACGCGAAGCGGGCAACGGAACCGGCGTAGTCAGTGGTCGTAGCGTCCTGATCAGCGGGTGCCCCGGCATCCGGATTCACGTTCTCAAAGGTGATCGTGCCGCGCCCGTCCGGCAGTTCCTGGCTCTGCCCAGGCATCAACTCGATCGAATCCACGCCCGACTCGCCGCCGCTCAATTGCGTCATGTCATCCACGTTGAGCTCGTACACCGACTTCGGGGCGCCGTCGTTGATGCCGAGGTCCCCCGCGAACACATTGAGCGTCAGCACCGGGAAGACGAGGTCAGGGTACGTGGAGGTGTACGCGCCGGTCTCCATCTTGTAAGCCGTGGGATAGAGGAAGCCGATCATGCCGATCTGCTCGTCCAGCCCGTCGGGGATCTTGATCACGCCGAGGGAGGTCAGGTTGCCGTCCTGCGGAAGGAAAGGAACGGAATCAGTCCAGACCACGCTGCCCTCCGGGTCGCGGACCGTGATCTTAGGCGCGTACCCGTTGCCGAGCAGGTAGATGTCGGCGCCCTCAAACCGGAGCGGGTCGTTCACCCTGACGACCCGCTTCTCGGTCTCGCCAGTCGGCAACCGCATGGTGACCCGAGTGGTGAAGTCGATCGGCTGGCCATACGCGTTAAGGTTTTTCTGCTCGTAGGTCACGTCGAATTTGTCGAGCGTCATGGCGAACGGTGCGAGGTCGTCCGGGTTGTAGAACCGCCCGGGGTTGAACGAGTTGTAGTCCAGCAGAGTATTGACGAAAGTCTGTCCCTCGACGATGACCCGCTGAGCGGCATATCCGAATCCGCCGCCGATCCCGACGGTGAGGAGCATACCGACGAGCGCCGAGTGGAAGACCAGGTTGCCGGTCTCTCGGAGGTACCCGCGCTCGGCTGAGACCGACACGTCACCGTTCCGGCCCTGGTAGAGCTCGGTCCGGTAGCCGGACTTCTTGAGTAGCGCGTGCGCCGACTCGATCGCGGTACCGGCGTTACCACCCTCGAGGGTGACCTCGGTGTGCGCGGCGAGGCGCTGAAGCCGGGCAGGGGTGCGCGGCGGACGCGACCGCATCGCCTGGAAGTGGTGCTTCGTGCGAGGGATCACGCAGCCAATCAGCGACACGAACAGCAGCAGGTAGATGCTCGAGAACCAGACCGAACCGTAGACGTCGAACATCTGGATACTCTCGAGCATCGGCGCGAGATCGGGATTGTTGTCGAAGTACTGGATGACACCGTTCGGGTCCGAACTGCGCTGCGGCACCAGCGACCCGGGCACCGCCGCGACCGCCAGCAGCAGCAACAGCAACAGCGCCGTGCGCATGCTCGTCAGTTGCCGCCAGATGAACCTCAGCGTGCCGACGAAACCGAGCTTCGGCTGGACGATACCGTCGCCGGGGCCCTCCGCCTGGGGACGGGCCCCGGCGTCAACGTAATCAGATGGTCGTGACATAGCCGTTGATCAGCTCTCCAACCCGTGGCATGAGCGTTCCCCCGGGACCCGCCCCGCCACTCGAGCGATCGGAATGGCCGCGAACATCCGGCCGTTGAGGGGCGATTCCACCTGAATTCATAATGCGTCCTACTCGTCGATCGCGTCGCTGACAAGCGTACTGAGGATGGATGCTTCCTTCAGCTGGCCAAGGATGCGGGCTGAGACCCGGCCCTCCTTGTCGAGGACAATCGTGGTCGGGACTGCTTTCGGCGGCACCGTTCCTGTGAAGGCGAGCTTCACGGCACCGTCCTGGACGTCAAGGATCGACGGGTAGGTGATGCCGTACGTTTCGTTGAACGAGAGCGCCGTGTCCGCCTGGTCGTAGACGTTGACGCCGATGAACTGCGCACCTTTGCCGTCGTACGCGGCACTGAGCTCCTGCAGGTCCGGTGCTTCGGCCCGGCAGGGGGCGCATGCGGCGTACCAGAAGTTGACGACGAGCACCTCACCGGCGAAGTCGACGGAGGAGATCTGGTCGCCACCCTCTGTGGTGCCGGAGAAGCTGATCGACTCGCCCCGCTCGGCCTCGGGAATTTCGGTCACAGATCCGTCGCCCGCGATGTATCCCTTGTTACTGCCCTCTTTGTATTGCTCGGCGAGGGGGTCGCTGGCGCAGCCGGTAAGAAGCAGCGCGGCGGCGATTCCGATCGCCGCCGCTCGCATCCGTCGCGTCATACCGCCCGCACGTCGGCGGGACTCGCCGCGAAAACAGCCGCGGGGTTGGTGTGGCTGATGTCGGGGGTACGTGCGGCTCGGAGGCCGTTGAGGATGACGATCACTTCGGCGATCTCGTGGACGAGCACGACCGCGGCAAGCCCGAGGACACCAAAGAGCGCGAGCGGCAGAAGTACGACGATGATCAGCAGCGACAGGACGATGTTCTGGTTGATGATGCGCCGGCCCCGGCGAGCGTGGTCAAACGCGCGAGGAATGAGTCGCAGGTCGTGGCCCGTGAAGGCCACGTCGGCGGACTCGATCGCCGCATCGGAACCGGTCGCGCCCATCGCGATGCCGATGTCCGCCGCCGCCAGGGCCGGGGCATCGTTGATGCCATCGCCGATCATCGCCGCAGGCGCGACGGCCGTGAGTTCCGAGATCGCCGCGGCCTTATCCTCCGGGCGCATCTCGGCCCGCACGTCGGTGATCCCGGCCTGCGCTGCGAGAGCGTGGGCGGTGCGGACATTATCGCCGGTCAGCATGGTCACCCCGATGCCCTGACCGGTCAGAGTGCGAACGACCTCCGGCACTTCCGGGCGCAGCTCGTCGCGCACACCGATCGCACCGACATGCTCGCCGTCGCGGTGCACAATCACCACCGTCATGCCCTGCTCTTCCAGGCTTGCGACACGATCGGCCAGGGCGCCCGGGTCAAGCCAGCGGGGACTGCCGACCGTGATCGTGATGCCATCGACGACGCCCTGGATGCCGTGCCCGGCGAGTTCGGTGACATCAGCGGCCGCGGGAGTATCGGGGGCGGCGGCAGCGATCGCGGTGGCGAGAGGATGGGTGCTGTGTTGCTCCAGCGCGGCCGCCCAGCCCAGCACCTGGTCTACGTCGGCCCCGTCGACGGTGAGCACAGCAGTGACGGTCGGCTTGTTGCGGGTGAGGGTACCGGTCTTATCGACTGCGACGTGGCGCACGCCGCCGAAGCGTTCGAAGATTGCGCCGGACTTGATGATCACACCGAACTTGCTGGCTGCTCCGATCGCCGCGACGACGGTGATCGGGACCGAGATCGCCAGCGCGCATGGGGACGCGGCCACCAGCACCACCAATGCTCGGGTGATCCATAGCTCCGGGTCGCCGAATAGCGACCCGATCACTGCGACGAGGGCGGCGAGGATCAGCACTCCCGGCACGAGCGGCTTCGCGATCCGATCTGCGAGCCTGGCTCGGTCGCCCTTCTCGGCCTGGGCGCGCTCGACGAGCTCCACGATCGTTGTCAGCGAGTTGTCGGTCCCGGCCGCGGTCGCCTCGACCTCCAGTGCGCCGGCGATGTTGATCGCACCAGCTGAGACCGGGTGGCCGGGCTCGACCTCGACCGGGATTGATTCACCGGTGATCGCAGACGTATCCAGGCTGCTTTGCCCGGAATGCACGACCCCGTCGGTCGCGATCCGTTCACCGGGGCGCACCAGCATCAGCTGCCCCGCTTTGAGCTCCCTCGCGGGAATCTGCGTGGCAGTCCCATCGGTCAGGACGGTTGCCGTTTCCGGCACGAGCTTGAGCAGCGCCCGGAGACCACCGCGGGCGCGGTCCATCGCCTTGTCTTCCAGCGCTTCGGCGATTGAGTACAGGAAGGCTAGCGCGGCGGCTTCCTCGACGTAGCCGAGAATCACTGCGCCGAGCGCGCTGATTGTCATCAGCAGGCCGATCCCGAGTTTGCCCTTGAACAGCTTCCGTATCGCTCCGGGTGTGAATGTGGACGCACCCAGCAGCAGGCCCACCCAGAACAGCACCAGCGCGGGAACCTCGGCCCCGGACCACTCGCAAATCAGTCCCGCGAGGAACGCAATGCCGGAAAACACTGGCACAAGGATCTCACGATCGCGCCACCAGGGCGCGTCATCATCGTCGTCGTCGATGTCGACCTCGTTGACCTGCGACCCTGTCACCGCGCTCACGCGTCCGCTCCCGGCTCGCAGCACCCCGGAACCGCGCAGGCAGGATCGATGCAGGCAGCGTTCTCATCGACCGCTAGCGTGATCTCGACCAGCATGTTGAGGGCCGCAGTCAGGTGTGGGTCAGCGATCTCGTACCGTGTCTGCCGGCCCTCCGGCTCAGCCACCACGATCCCACAATCCCGCAGACAGGACAGATGATTCGACACATTCGACCGCGTCAACTCCAGCTCACGGGACAGCACCGCCGGATAGCTGGGTGCATCCAGGAGCATCATCAATATTCGAGATCGCGTCGGATCCGCCATCGCCCGGCCCAACCGGTTCATCACATCAACACGAGAGGCAATAGTCAGCATCCAGTGATAATACAGCGAACGCTGTAAAAACGAAAAAGGAGGCGAGGGCGCCCCTCACAGAGCCGATAGCATGCTCGAAGGCAACACCTAGAGCGCTCATCAAGGAGTGCCGGCGTCGACGTGGGAGACGACATGCTGAGTCTCACGCAGGTTGCAGGCTACTCAACCGATATCATCGGTGAATGACGATCGAGAAGCGCGACTACTGTGCCCTGGCGGCGGGAGTATTTCCCTGGGCCAACCGCTCGGCTGCCTTAGCTTGGGACCGCGCAGCAGCTGGCAACGGGTCTGCGAGCGCATGAGCGCTCCGAATACGGAGACCCGGCTATCTCGACGCGCGCTTCTGGCCAGCACGCTGGGCGTGTTTGCCGCTTCGTTCGCGGTCGACCAGCTAACCAAGCTTTGGGCCCTCTCCGCTCTGGCCGACGGCACCGAGTTCGTTTTGCTCCCATCCGTTTCCTTCCGTTTGGCTTTCAATCCTGGAGTCGCGTTCAGTCTGGGCGCAGAGTATGGTGCCGTCACGGGTTTCTTTGTCTTGATCCTCCTCACCGCACTATCTGTTTGGATCGCGTGGAAAATAGTCAGACGGCACCGCCTTACCGAACTCGCGATCCTCGGGCTGGTGGCTGGCGGCGGATGGGGCAACATGTATGACCGAATCACTCGGGGGAACGATGGTCTACTCACCGGACACGTGGTCGACATGATCGCTGTGGATTGGTTCGCCATCTTCAATTTCGGTGACGTACTGGTCGTCTGCGGCATGGTCGCGTGGATTGCGCACAGCTTGTTCGGGAGTGGCGAGTCGCACCGCTCGGCGCGCTAAGCGGCCAGCTCGCTGCTGGGCGGCACGGCCGGCGGCGTCGCCTTCACGACGACATACTTCCACGTAGGGCCGTAGTCGCTCAACTGCAACCCTCGGCTCCCCCAACCTGACCGTTGCGTGGGTTATGCATCGGCGGAAAAGAAAAGCCTCAGGCTTCTTCGCCCAATCTTGCCTCCAGCTTGGCGCGCTCTTCGGCCTCGATGCGGGCATAAGCCTTCCGCTCGGTTCGGTCCATCCGGATGATTGACCGCATGACGAACCAGAAGAACAACCCCACCACGAGGGTGGGGACCACCGAGAAGATGGCATTGAACCAATAATTGTCCATGTTCATGCTGAGTCTCCTGCGATAGCGATCAAATGAGAGGCCGCGGAGGCCGCTTGCCGAAAAGTCATTATTCTTCCTAAGACACGTGCTCGCCGGCGGGCTGCGATACAGAACAATCTCGCCGCGCGGTCATTGGGGCGGACGTTCCTGGTCTAGCGCGGCCTCTTGCGTCCCGTCAGGAGTCGGAATCGCTGAGGTTGCTTCCGATAGAGCATCTGCGACCCGCTGCGGGTGTCGAGAGGAGATAAGCCAGTAGGGGGCTGGGTCTGCTGGGTCATTTAGAGGGATCTTGATGACAGGTGATACCCACCCTCGGATTAGCAGCCAGGCTCGTGCATCGAGTCGGGGGCCCCGCTCAAGCGTGGCTTCCTCGTCCAGAAAGACTTGGGGCTGCCCGATGTGTTCGAGCGGCAGTCGCGCTGGACCTGCGATAAGGCCGGAGTCACTTACGGCGACTACCGGGGAAGCAAGGAGGAGCATTGTGACTACGCCAAGGTACAGGAAGACGGCTGTCATAATGCCCACGATCGTGTTGATCGGCAAGAAGACAATGAGGCTCGCCGGAATTACGAGCGCGGTGGAGATGAATATCCAAGGTGTTGGCCACAGCCGTTCTCGGTAGTAGTAATGCATGACGTTATTGAACCTGGGATTCTGCTTTGTCTGGGATAGCACAAGAACATATGAGGTTGATCACGGGGCTTGTTCACGGGGTGATATCCAAAGCCTTGTGTTCATCACAATACGCTTTTACCGAAGACCCGTTCACAAGATCGAGTCCGGGGGCCTCCGCGCTTCAGAATCACCGACGGCCTTTTCCCGTTACCTCGCGGCGGCACTGTGGTGTGAAGCCGTAACTGCCCTTCGGTAGAGTGAGCAAATGCGCTCAGCTGACCGACCAACAGGGACCCCCGTGGATTCTCCGTTCCTGCGTTCCGCCCTCGCACCCGGTCTACTTGGTGCAATTGTTCTGATAGCGGGCCTCGCGCTGCTGGACGTCGAGAGCTTCATAATCATTCGCTATGTCGTCAGCATTCTGGCGCTGATCGTATGTGTCTTCGTGATCCAGGCGAAAGCCTGGTGGTGGCTGCTCGGGCTTGTACCGATTGCGGTCATCTGGAATCCGGTCATCGTCATTGAGCTGCATGGCCAGGGATGGGTGTCCGCACAATTTATCGCCGCACTCGTCCTCATCATCATTGGCGTAAGGCTCAAGGTCCCCGTACGACGGAATGACACCCCCGCGGGCTGAACAGCACCATATCAGCCGACCAACCGCCGGCTCGCGTCCGTGCAAACGGGCCCCAGCAATGGGGTCGCGCACGCTAGGCGGGCGGTGAAGATGGCCGAAGGGGTCCGCCGATAGGCCGCGAGCTGCTGGGGGCGCGCACTGGCTAGCTCCATCGTCGACGGGCGGCAGGCGGAATCAAATTTTGGCCTGCCGTTGCGCTGAGCCAGCTATCAGGCCCGCTCTTTTCTCATACGTCACAGGCCCGGCCCGGCGCGATCCAGATCGACTCAGCCATTGCGGGAGTTAGCGTCCGGACCTCACCACTGGGCAGACGGACTATGCGAGGGCCGATCACTGTGAGCCCGGTTTCGGGGACGATCGAGGCGGCGGCGAGGTCGCGCAGCATCGCTGGATCTCGATCGCTGATACGCAGCACTGTGCCGGTATCACCGCGTGTCGCGTCCGCCAGCAGAAGAGCGGACACCGGGGCCACCACACCATCGGCCGAGGGAATCAGGTCGCCATGGGGGTCCCGCGTGGGATAGCTCAGCCGCGCATCGATCGCCTCTACCAGCCGGTCGGAAATCGAGTGCTCGAGCACTTCGGCTTCGTCGTGTACCTCATCCCAGCGGTATCCCATCTCGTGTACCAGCCAAGTTTCGATCAGGCGATGCCGGCGCACAATGGCGGATGCCCGACGATAGCCTGCGTCAGTCAGCGTTAGAGGACCATACGGTGCGTGGGCCACCAGACCAGCGGTTGCCAGCTTCTTAACCATCTCGGTTACCGAGGAGGGAGCGACGCCCAGTCGCGCCGCCAACGCTGATGGCCCGATCGGCTTAGGCTGCCATTCGGTATGCCCATAGATGACCTTCAGGTAATCCTCTGCGGCGGGTGAGGGGTGTTTCATTAGGTGCTCCGAATGCGTGGGAGGGTTTCGGGTTACGACGTGGTGAACAGCAGAGCGAGCAGTAACACGTTCAGCGAGACCAACACGATGGCGCAGATTATCCCGGCCGTTGTGGTGAACCACCGGTTGGTGTGTGCGCCTAGTATGGTCCGGCGCGTGGTGATCCACACCAGCGGGATGAGCGCGAACGGTATCCCGAACGACAGCACAACTTGGCTAAGTACAAGCGCCCGAGTTGGATCGTAGCCGAGGCCAAGGATCAGCAGCGCGGGTATAAGCGTGATCACTCGGCGCATGAGCAGCGGTATCCGGCGGCGCAGCAGGCCGTGCATGATCTCCGCGCCGGCGTAGGCGCCGACCGAGGTTGAGGCAAGGCCGGACGCGAGCAAACCTACAGCGAAGGTGGTGGCGATCATCGGCCCGATTGTGACGTGCAATGCGAGGTAGGCGCCCTGCAGGGTGTCGGTTCCGTCGACGCCTTGGAGAGCGGATGCTGCGAGGAGGAGGATGGCGAGGTTCACGGTTCCGGCGATAGCCATGGCGATCGTTACGTCCCATTTGGTTGCCCACAACAATCGACGGATTATGGGTGCACCTTGAAGTTGCGGGAACCGGTCGCGGGCGAGGGCGGAGTGGGCGTAGATGACGTGCGGCATGATGGTTGCGCCCAGCATAGAAACTGCCAGGAGCACCGAGTCGGTGCCCTCGAACCGGGGCACCAGCCCGGCGATCACGGAGCCGGCGTCCGGTGGCGCGAAGAAGATGCCGGCGGTGAATCCCGCGGTGAGGATCAGCAGCAGCGCGATGATAACCCGCTCAAAGACACGCGGGCCCTGGCGGCTCTGTACTGTCAGCACGATCATGGAAATGACGCCGGTGATGATGCCGCCAGCCAAGAGTGGGAGACCAAACAGCAGGTAAAGGGCGACGGCGCCGCCGATGATTTCCGCTAGGTCGGTGGCCATGGCGACCAATTCCGCTTGGAACCAGTACAGGCGTCGTGTCCACGGCCGGCGGATGCGCTTGCCCAGGATTTCCGGGAGGCTGGTTCCCGTGACGATACCGAGCTTCGCGGAGAGGTATTGGATCAGCCAAGCCATCACATTGCCGGCGACGATGACCCATACCAGCAGGTACCCGTAGCGGGCGCCGGCCGTCATGTTGGTGGCTACGTTCCCAGGATCTACGTAGGCGACACCGGCGACCAAGGCGGGGCCGAGCAACCCGAACAGCCGGGCGGATCTCACGAAAGAATGACGAACAGCGGGATTTGACGCTGACGACACGGCAGTTTTCGGCATGCCTAAATATATGTCCTGAACTAGCCGGCCGAAAGACCCATCTGCTCCATCGACGAGGTCGCGACCGCCGGGTATGCAACACGTTTCTCCGGAGTTTGGAGTGGCTTATCAGTGGTTAAATGGTAGATTTCATCACGATAGCGCAGTAGGGTTGTAATTGCCGTCAAGGAGAGAAGAGGCCCGAAATGGCCAAGACCATTAGCAATAGCGCCGTCAACCAGCGAACGAGTAACGCTGCCCACCAGCGCGCGATTCGCCTGGACTACCGGGAAATGACACGACGCCTCAATGGTGCCTTAGGCGGCACACTCGTCGCCGCCCTGTCCGGCTCGAAGGACACCAAAGCTTCCCACAAGTGGGCAAAGGAGAACGGCCCACAGCCGCGCCCCGAGGCTCAGCGACGACTCATCTTTGCCTACGAACAGTGGCAGAAGGTCGCTGAAGCAGAGGGTGAGCATGTCGCACGGGTTTGGTTCATCGGAGCGAACCCTTGGTTAGGTTATGACACCCCTGTAACGGCTATCCGTGAAGATCGCTTCAAGGACGTCAGCGTCGCTGCACAGGCCCTTATCGACGACACGTTCAGCGGTTGATCGAGAGAGTCTGCACTGAAACTGGGCTCGCACTCGTCGCGAGCCCAGTTTCCGCGATTCGCATCGCTCGAGAATCGCGGGGGCCACTCGCCCCTCCCCCACGTTCCATAACGGACGATGTGGTTTTTTGGGGCCGCTATGACACGATCGCCTCGACCGTCTATGCCTCCGATGACAGGCTCACGGCATACATGGAACTTCTCGCCCCGTACAGAACCAAGATTAACGAGGCGAGAAGGGCGCTCCAGAAAGAGGCCGACTTCATCGGAGTGCCGCTCGAGGAGCTCTGGCAAAAGGTGGTGGCCGAGTGGGATGAGGCGGGCAACATGAAAGCCAGCTGGCTCCCTCGCAACTTTCGTGATGGCCGCTCCCTCTTCACTCTGAAGTTTCCGCCCGGTTGGTGGGTTGATATGACGGCCACCGACACTCTCGCGGCAATCAATCGCCATTTCGACGCTGGATTGCCGACGTCGAAGGACTCTCGGGCCGAGCCACTAACCCTTGCGCAAGTCACCGGCGACGATCGAACTCTAACCACAGCCATCGCAACTTGGCTTCGGGAAGACGTTGTTCTCGACGACGGCACAGTACCTCTCGGGGTGAGATTCCTTTCTAAGCACGGCAGACCGCCCGGCGGAACCGGCATGTGTTGGGGTTACTGGATGCGCGCAACCGACCTGGGCGAGGCCGAACCAGTGGCCGTAACCGATACGGAGCCAATTCTGGAAACGGATACCGCATTGAAGAAGGCACAAGAGCACTGCAAGATCAAAACGCGATAGAGGCGCGAATATTCTTCAGATGACATTGGCCAACGACTCATTGACCAATTGCGCCGCTACCGAGCGAACACTGACTGATCTCGACTCAAGGCATACACGTACGTGCCCTGAAGGCGCTAGCGACACTAGCGTTGATGCCCTGACCGCAATCGATTGATCAAGCCCACCGACAATGAGTCTTCGTATGGTGCTGTACTACCTGCGCGGTTCCGGCGGACGCGGTGGCTTCGGTTGATTGCGCACTTGGTGGTTGCCGGATTCTTTAACAATCCGCACGGTAGGGCGTCTGGCCGGAGGAGGCGGCGGTGTGGACTGTTGATTCCCTGAGTCCTTGGCCACTTTGCTCCTTCGCTAGATAGTGGTCGTGAGATGGAAAGCTGTCGAGATCAATGATGCCGTAAGAAGGGCGAACCCGACGTTGAGCGTGCGGGCTCGGCGCCGAAGCCGTTTCTCGTCTCCGCGGAGGGCATACAGCTTTTGGTAGACCAGATCCCTGCGCGCCTCGTTGGTGGCCATCGGCCATAGTGCCTTTTCGAGTTCCACGATTGATAGTTCGTCTCCACTACGCATAACTAGGACGACCACACCCGTCATGGCTGCCGCAGCGGTGAGTATGACAGTCGCAATAAAGGCTGGTCCCCCTGGATCGGACTGCAGAGAGGTGATGATGCTGGCCGACGCGATCAAGACAGCGGCGCGGGTTGCGACCATAGCTCCTCGAGAGGCAACGTCAGCGCGCTGTCGATCGACCTCGTGATCGAGAAGCTCGAGAATGAGGTCCTTGCCGTCGAAAGGATCATGTACTTTTCGGTTCCACCGCATGTTTCCAGTAACCCTTTTGCGCCCGAGGCAACGACCTCGGAAAAGCCTCCGGGCGCCCATATCTATCTCTATCTAACCTAATATTTGATTTTCGCAATACTGAGTAGAGTTTCTAGTCTGCCCGACTGAGCTCATACTCGGACCTAACGAATACTGCTCTCGAGCGCCTTGAGCCAGACAGAAGCAGCCTTACGCCGTTCATCGATCCGAAGCGCGAGACCGATCCCCCAAATCACTAGGACGACGTACACGAGACCTGCGCCGGCTGCCCCCATGTGAAATAGCGGGTTGAGGGCGGCGACCGCGAGGACAACGGCGGTGATGGATACGATGACAGAGCCGATCGCGACGAGCATCTGGGCGGTCCCGGGTTCGGCGTAGCGCCGCAATCCGGTCAGGATAGCGAGGCGCACGTCCGGCTTCTTCCGAGTCGTCCGCACTAACCTGTCTACCTCTTCTACTGTGGGCCACTCCGACTGGGCTGGCCAGTATGGTTGCGCGTCGACCGGCAGCTCGGCGGGCATCCAGGGGACAAGGCGGCCAAACGCGACCTCTCTCTTCTTCTCGCGGCGAGCGGTTCTCCGCTGCTTTGGACTGGCCATCAGCGGGTGAGGCCGCCGCGCTCACGGTGCTGAGCAGCTGACGGAGCACTGCCACGGTTTTTCGATGCTTTTCTCGCTGTCGTCTTTACTGCTTCTCGTGGGTGTTTCGCATTCTCGCCGTCGGCGAGGATACGGGCAGCGATCGTCTCTTTCGCGATGCCCCTTTCTTCGAGACTGCTGGCGAACTCTTGGCGGCGTTCGGAGCTGTCGTACTCCTGGGCGCTGGCACTGCGCTCGGTGGCTGCATCACCGGCTTGATTCCAGCCGGCCTCCCGATTCGCGAAATCGTTGGAATTTGCGATATCCGCGACGTCGCCGTCGCCGGAGTTCCAGTCCTTCTCTGACTGCACCTGAGTCTCCCGCTCTCTCCTCTCAGCGTTAGCGAAGAGGATCTGGCTGGCAGTGAGTTCTTCCGCTGACCGCTCTCGTTCGTCGCGGGCGTCAGCGCGGGCCTGCTCGGCTTCGCGCAACGCCGCGGCGACCTGGGCGGGATCTCCTCCCGGCGCGTCGACGTCGATGCCGTAACGGTCCTGCACCTCCCGACGGATCGTGTCGCCGGCGTTACGTGCAACGTCGTCGTGGTCCCGCCACACGGTCGCTGCCTCGTGGGCCAGGGCAATGTCCTCGACCTTCGCACTGACCCACCACTCGGCGCGCCGCACCAGTTCAAGGCTGGCGCGAGCGGCGCCGCGTTCTGCCTCAAACCGATTCTCAAGCTCGCGGTACTCCTGCTGTGCGGCAGCCTCTCGCGTGTGGCTCATCTGCTCACGCAGTCGGGAGATTCGCTCGCCGAACTGCGATGCCACTGTGAGAGCGATCCGCAGCGAATCGTCGAACGTTTCGCCTACTCCGTCTGTTTCGTCGGCCATGTTTGGTCCCCTAGTCCCTTCCGTGACCGTCACGCTCGCGTGGCGTGACTGGCGTTTTGTGCTTACTCGGGTGCAGCTTGTTCGGCAGCGGCGAGCCGGTGCCGGGCGCTGCAAGTCCGTCCGTCGCGCGGCGCATCGCCTCGTTCTCGGACGTCATCACCCGGCTGCCGGCCCCGGTCGTTGTCGCCGAGATCTCCGGCAGACTCTGCTGCACCTGAGCGAACTTGCTGCGCATCATTGCCGTCATCTGTTCGGCTCGTCGCGCGTCGCCGGCCGCGGTGTGAGCGTCGAGGATCGCGACGCTCACCCGGCCGAGCTGGCGCAGCATGATGGCTTCCGCCATGGTTCCGCGGCCGCCACTGGCGGCCTGCATGAGAATCATTGCGGCGTTCGCTGCGGAGCCGAGCCGCGCTGGTTTCGGCTTCGACTGATGAGCCCTGAGGTGCGCGCTCCGGGCCAACTCGCGGGAAGTCTCAGCAAGCGGTCCAGGCGTCGCCTCAACCCGCTGTGACCATGCCGCGAACACTCCAGAAGTCTCCCGAGCAACGTGAGCCCACGTCGCCCGGTCAGTAACTGGAACGTCCCTCAGCTGCTTACGGAGCTGCGCCAATTCGTCGGTGTACTGCTTCCACAGTTGCGGGTCCGGCGTGGTTTCCTCGCGGCCCGGCGCAACCGGTCGGTACTGCCAGGGGTTCTTGCTGGTAGCGCGCCACTCCTCAGCCGCGGCCTGTGCGGTGGCGGGTGCGTCCGGCCATCCTTCGCGCAGTCGCGGCAACGTGAGGTCACGAGCCAGCCGCCCGCCGCCGTACCAGATCGGTGTGGCGCCCTCGGCCGGTCGGAGAGCAACCGAGTAGCCGGCCACAACGTCATCGCGTCCGGCGGCGAAACGGGGTCGGATGAGTACCCCGCCGCGGCGCAGCCGGCGGACGAACTCGCCCTCGTCGACCGACGCTGTAGCAGCGGCACGGACGGTGCGTTCGAGCCGGTGCGCGTCGACCTCGACGGCACCGGTGCGTTCCTGGCGTGCGCGCTCAGCGGGCTTGACGCCCCGCTCCCCCAAACCTGTTTCCCGGCTCTCCAGCTGCTCCAGCCCGTAGTCACGCTCAAGATCGCGGCAGACCTTCTGCGCCTTGGCGAAGTCGTTGTGGGTTGTCGCTTTGGTGCCGTCCTCGCGCACCAGGGACACCGCGATGTGCACGTGGTCGTTGCCGTTCGTGGACAGTCCGTGACGAACCGCAACCCACCGGCACGGCGCTTTCCCGCTGGCTTCGGTGAAGCCCATCCGGTCCGCGAAGTCCTGAGCGATCGCGCCCCACTTCTCGTCACTCAGCTGGCCTTCCTCGGCCCGCAATGACAGCGAGCAATGCCACACATTGGCGTCTACCTGCGTCGTGGACACCACACCGGTACCTGGGTCGGTGATCCGTGCCGTCCGGGTCACGTTGACCCCGAGCCGTATCCGCGGCTCATCGAGGTCATGGGCGATCTTGAGCGCCGTTGCCTTGTCCAGCTGGTCGAATCCGTACATCGTCACGATGGCCGCATCCCCCGCCACCAAGTGCTGCTCCTGATGCTCGTTGTGTCGCCCCTCGCCACCGAGGTACACCATCAGACCGGTCATCTCGTTCCCGCGCGTAACGTTCGGCATCATGACTGATCGAGCCTGTCCAGTGCCGCACTGAGTCGTGGAACGAGGGCGCGGTACTCCTGCACGATCGCTTCCGCCTCGGCGGGAAACGTGCTCTCAGTGTTGGCGAACCGGGCGAGCTGGTTCACGTTGTTCGCAACGTT
>NZ_RCUV01000021.1 GCF_003667545.1 Mycetocola manganoxydans
TCGATCGGCACCGCCGGACGACCAGCCATAGCAACTCCCTGAGATCAGGGTGTTGCGTCACTTCCTTGAACCCGCCTTGTCGGGAATGACCCTTTCGGACCGTTCGTGCGTTCGGGGGCATGCTGCGGGGCGGATGCCGCGGGGCGGCGCGAACGGGACGGGCGCAGGTCAGCGGGAGGCGGCATCCGCGAGGTCGACCACCATGGCTTCGACGCTCTCGGGGGAGAGCACGTGGTGGATGGCGAGGATGCTTGCGCCCAGTACGGCCGCGTTGGCGCCGACGCTGGACTGGGTGATCTGCAGGTGCTGCGTCGCGAGCGGCATGGAACGGGCGTAGACGATTTCGCGGACGCCGGCGATGAGGTGTTCGCCTGCTTGCGCCATGGCGCCTCCGACGACGATGACCGACGGGTTGATCAGGCTGATGCAGGCGTTGAGGATTTCGCCGAGGTCGCGTCCGGCTTGCCGCACGGCTTGAATGGCGGTCGTGTTGCCTGAGCGCACGAGTTCGACCACGTCCTGGCTCGACTCGGCGCCGAGGTCCTGCTCCGAGAGCGCCTTCGCGAGGGCCGGCCCTGAGGCGATCGCTTCGAGGCAGCCGACGTTGCCACAATGGCAGATCGTGTCATTGTCACGGGGAACACGCACGTGGCCGATGTCGCCGGCCACTCCCTGGGCGCCGCGCTGGAGCATCCCGCGCGAGATGACGCCGGCGCCGATGCCCGTCGCGACCTTGACGAAGATGAGGTGGTCGACGTCTGGCCAAGCCATCTCGCGTTCGCCGAGCGCCATGATGTTGACGTCGTTGTCGACGAGGACGGGAACGTGAAAGTGGGCCTGTAGCCAGCTGGGCACGTCGAAGTTGTCCCAGCCCGGCATGATCGGCGGGTTGATCGGGCGGCCGCTCGAGTGTTCGACCGGCCCGGGCAGGCCGACGCCGATCGCGAGCAGGTCGTCGAGGGTGCGACCCGCGTTTGTGATGAGGTCGTCGCCGGCGCGAATGACCCAGTCGAGGATCTTCTCGGGTCCCTCGGAGACGGCGATGTCCGTACCGTCTTCGCTGAGCGGCCGGCCGGTGAGGTCACTCACCGCGATACGCACGTGCGTCGCCCCGATGTCGACAGCGAGGACGGCTTTGTTCCCCCCGGTCAGAGCGAACTGGGAGGAGGGTCGGCCGCCCGTCGACGGCGCCGTCTCGGCGGGCCCGATGAGCCCGAGCTGGAGCAGTGAATCGATGCGCAGCCCGACGGTGGAGCGGGCAAGTCCTGTCAGGCTCGCGAGTTCGGTGCGCGTGCGTGGTCGCCCGTCCCGGAGGATCTGAAAGATGTCGCTCGTCGCCGACGATCCGAGGGCTGAGGGACTTATGTCGACCATCAGGCAATTCAACCACACGAGAGGTGCAAAAGTCGCCGACGTTCGTCATATGTTGGGCGTCACAACGAACCCGAGCCGGGTTACCGTAAGAGCATGCCCGCATTGACCCTGACTCCGATGGTGCTGACCCGCGCCGAGTGGCAGGCGCGGGAGCTCACCCACTCCGAGCGTGCAGACGCGCTGACCGCCGATCATCGGGTGCGGGCGCAACGCGGCGAGAAGCATCCGATCGAGGACTTCCTCTTCACCTACTACCCGTTCAAGCCGCGGTTGCTGCGGCGCTGGCACCCAGGGGCGGGTGTCGTGCTGACGGATGCCGCCGGCGACGACCGCGCGGACTGGCGATGGTATCGAGGCACCCGCGACGGCATCGAGGTTGACGCAGCGGCGTTCCTCGAGGCGAAGGGTGCGAGCGTCGGCTTCATCGAGAAACTGCTCAGCCGCACCGCTGCCCGTGTGAGCCAGTTCGGCTGCTTCGGATTGCACGAGTGGGCCATGGTCTACAAACAGGACGACATCCGGCACGCGGTCCCGCTGCGTCTCGGCCAGACCGGAACCGACGAGGTCGTCGAGTCCCACCACATCGGCTGCTCGCACTTCGACGCGTTCCGCTTCTTCACCCCGGATGCCGCACCTCGCAATCGCCTCCAGCCGACGCGCGAGAGTTCGCCGGAGCTCGAGCAGCCCGGGTGCCTGCACGCGGGGATGGATGTGTACAAGTGGGCCGTCAAGCTCGGGCCGCTGGTGCCGGGGGAGGTGTTGCTCGATGCCTTCGTGCTGGCTCGTGACATCCGCTGGCTCGACATGCGGGCATCCCCGTACGACATGGCGCCGTGGGGTGCCGAGCCCGTTGCGATCGAGACGCCGGACGGCAAAGCGGAGTATGTGCGGCAGCAGCGCGCCTTCGCCGGGCGCTCGAATGCGCTTCGGGCGCGGGTCGTTGAGGCGATTCGGGTCGCTCGCGCTGCGGTCTGATCGCTTTCGGGAGGTAAATCGTGGTGTCCGTCCATGTATGGGCGATGGACCCCACGATTCACCGCCCGAACGCTGGCGCCCCCGGATCAGGGGAACGCTCCCGGGATATCGGGCGTGTTAGATTACGAGCCACCGAGCGCATCTGGGCATGGTGATCTCACACGGACAGAGGATTCCACTCCCATGCGACTTCGCGCGCTCATCACCATCGCCCTCGCGACGGCCCTGGCTGTTCCGCTCGCCGTCACCGGCTCTGCCCCCACTCCCGCAGCGGCCGATGAGTCCGTCGCGCAGGCGGTAACGCCCGCGTCGACCGCCACAGTTACCCGCTTGAGCGGAGCAACCCGCTACGAGACGGCCGTGGCCGTGTCGAAGCAGTACCCCGCGGGTGTCCCGGCGGCGTTCGTCACGACGGGTGTGGACTTCCCGGACGCGCTGTCGTCCGCTGCGGCGGCTGCTCGACTCGGCGGACCCCTCCTCCTCACGCCGGCCGCAGCCCTTCCCGCTGCAGTCAGCACGGAACTGAAGCGCCTGAAGCCCAAGCGCATCTACGTCATCGGGGGAGCCGCTGTCGTCAGTGAGCGGATCCGGATCGCCCTCTCACGTATCGCCCCGGCGGAACGGATCTCCGGCGTCGATCGTTATGCGACCGGCCTCAACGTCGTTGCGAAGATCTTCCCGGCCGCCGATCACGCCATCCTCGCGACGGGGCGAAAATTCCCGGATGCTCTCGCCGCGTCCGGCGCTGCCGGTGCGCGCAAGGCACCAGTGATCCTTGTCGACGGAGCGAAAGCATCCGTCTCCGCCGCCACCCTCTCGGTACTGGCGAAGCTCAAGGTATCGACCATCTCGATCGCGGGGTCGGATGGTGCGGTGAGTGCGGGCATCCAGTCGCAGCTCTTCAACGCCGGTTACGCGGTGACTCGCTACGGCGGAGCGACACGGTATGAGACTGCGGCGGCCATCAACACCGCGTACTTCGCGCCGGAAGCCTCGTCGACGTCGTTCCTGGCGACCGGCGTCAACTTCCCGGACGCTCTCGCCGGTGCTGCCCTCGCCGGGCACCTTGCCGCTCCGATCAACGTGACCCCCCGCACGTGTGTGCACCCGTCGGTGAACGACGCGATCACAGAACTCGGCGCCCCCACCCGATTCGTTCTCGGTGGAACCGCGATAGTGTCCGCAGCCGCAGCAGACAATGTGCGCTGCGTCTACGCGACGAAGACCGAGCCGCTCTCGGGCTGGGCCACGTCGGCCATCACCCTCGACGCGGATGCCGAAGTGCCGTATCTCGACCGCCCGCCAGTGGACGTCCATGATCCTGCGGTCAAGCTCGACAGCACGGGGCTCCGCATCTACCTGCGTGCCGACACCAGGAAGTCGTCAGATCACCCGGTCGTGTACGCCCAGTACGGAATCTCCGCACTGATCGAGTACAACCGGACCGGCAGCAAGGTATGGCTCGACCGGGCCAAGAGGAACGCTCAGAGGCTCATCGACATCGCGGTCGTGCGGGATGGCGCGTGGTGGTATCCCTACAAGCATCCGTGGACCTATTACAAGCGGACCCTCGCCACCCCCTGGTATTCCGGAATGGCTCAAGGCCAGGCGCTCTCGCTCTTCACCCGGTTGGCTGAACAAACCGGAGAAGCGTCATGGGATGTGGCGGCGGACAAGACCTGGGCGAGCTTCAGCCAGCCGTATTCCCCCAAGCTTCCCTGGTCGAGCCTTTCCGTCGACAAGCACCTGTACTTCGAGGAGTTCGCGAGCAACCAGCCGCCACTTCTCGTGCTCAACGGTCACGTGTTCGCCCTGTTCGGGCTTTACGACTACTGGCGCCACACCGGCAATGCGGAGGTCGCTCGCTACTTCGACGGCGGCGCGACCACGGTCCTCGACCGGATGATGCCGCTGATTCGCGTCGAGAAGGGAGTCTCGTACTACTGCGTGCAGACGGAGTACTGCCAGAGCCCGCTGTGGCAGAACCAGAAGTACCACGCGATCCACTCCTGGCAGCTCGATACTCTTGCCCGCCTCTCCGGTGATGCGGAGTTCACCGAGTGGGCCGACACTCTCCGTGCCGACTGGCAGCCGCCGAACGCGAACCGTCGCCAGACCCAGCCGCAGATTCCGCCGACGGATCCTCACTCCGGCATGGGCGGCGACTCCGACTGGATCGAGCCCTAGGCCCTTCGTGAGGCGTATGATCCCAGCATCCGCCCCACGGAAGGACACCGCATGATCCCCGAAATCAACTACTGGGCCGTACTGCTTGCGACCCTGTCGAGCATGGTGGTCGGCTCGATCTGGTACACGCCGAAGGTCTTCGGCAACTACTGGATGAAGCAGGCCAACATCACACCATCGGGCAACACGAAGGATGCTATCCGTCCCATCCTCCTCACCCTTATCGTGAGCTTCATCACGGCGTGGGTGCTTGCGGGTGCGACGTACCTGTCCTGGGATTTCTACGGCGGCAGCTTTTTGCTCAACGCCCTGCTCACCGGCGTCATCCTCTGGGCCGGATTCACGGCGGCACGCTTCATCACCCACGACGCCTTCGACGGCCGCCCCGCCGGCCTCACGGTGCTCAACGTCGCCCACGAGCTCGTGACGATCGTGATCATGGCGCTCATCATCGGGATCTGGCCCGCCTGAGTTCCCGTCCGGCGACGGATGCCACGGATCGCACGGATGCTGCGAGTCACGTTGGCTGCACACAGCAATCGAGTTGCCCCGAATGGTCACTCCGGATGCTCGGGAACGACCTTTTGGGGCAACTCGATTCAGCGAACGACCTTTTGGGGCAACTCGATTCTGCGAACAACCTTTGGGGCAACTCGAACTCGGGTCAGCGCCGGGAGTCCTACGTCGGCGCTGCGCCGGGCCCAGCGCCTACGCCTAGCCCAGCGCCTACGCCTAGCCCAGCGCCTACGCCTGCGCAGGCAGCGGCTTCGGCGCCTTGATGCGGGCAGCGATGGTCACGAGAAGGATCACCGCAACGACGACAATGGCCGTGATCGCGGTCGGCACCGAGATGAGGTCTCCGGTGAGCCGCCCGTAGGCGACCCAGGCGATTCCCCAGGACAGGGCGGCAGAGGGAGCGAGACGCCCGCGGTTCCACAGGGCGAGTCCGACGCCGATCACACCGGCGACAGCGATGAGCAGCACACCCCAGAGGTCGATCGACAGGCCGAGCCCGTCAAAGCCGATGGCGGCAAGAACGGCGGCGATGTTGACGAGGGTCGCGATGGTGACCCAGCCGAGGTAGAGGCCCATGGTGCCGTCGGTGACGATGGTGTCCACGAGGTTGCGCGGGCGGTGCGCGAGGATGACGCGGAACGCCCAGATGAGTACGACGAGCAGGGCGATGATGATCGGAACACTCAGCCAGAGCAGATCGAGCTGCACGCTGAGGATCCAGGCGGCATTGAGAATCAGCGACAGCGCGATCGGGTACCCGAGGCGGCGGTGTCGTTCGGCCGACTTCTGCGCGGGCAGCAGCTGCCAGATCGTGTACGCGATGAGTCCCGTGTAGATGACGGACCAGATCGCGAACGCGGGTCCGTCCGGCGCGACCGGTGTGGCATCCGTCGACAGCGCTCCACCGGATGCCTCCGCGATGGGAACCCCGCCCACAGCTCCGTTGCCGATGACGGCGCCGATGATCGCGACAATGGCGCTGACCAGAACGACGATCTGGCGGAGCCGGTCGTTGGTGTTCACAGCAGTCCCCTCTCTTGCGAGGCCGGGCGGCCGCTCGCGTGTTCTGACCCTAGCAAGGGGGACACGCGGTTCCCCCGTCCTTGCGCCCGGCTGATTGTGCCGCTACGGACGACGAAGACGGATGCCGGCAAGCGGCATCCGTCTTCGTGGTGTGGTGAGTGCGCCCTACGCGGCGCGGGTCAGGCTGTTGGCAGCCCCGGTGCGGGACCCGGCGACGACAGCTCCGGTCGGGATGGTGCTGTCGCGGCTGACGCGGGCTCCTGCGCCGATCTTCACGTTTGCGCCGATGCGGCAGTGGCTGCCGATCTCGGCTCCGACGCCGACGGTGGTTCCGGCTCCGATGTGGACGTTCGCGCCGACGAACACTCCGGGTGCGAGGGTGGCGTCACGGTCGATCCAGCTGCCGGCGCCGACCCAACAGCGGCCGGCGACATGCGCGCCGGGTTCGACGTAGGCGGTGGGGTCGAGGAAGGTCGTCGGGTCGACGACTGCTGTGGAGGCGACGAGTCCGCGACCGTTGCTGTGACGACGGTACTTCGCGATCTCGCCCGCCTGGGACTCGATCTCTTCAAATACTCTGCTCATGATCTCCTTCGACGCACGCCGCTCGGGTACGCGGCGTTTGTGCGCTCCCTCCAGTGAACATCGCGAACCGCCAGAGGATTCCTCCTACCCAGCAAGCTGTCAGCGAGTGAGCAGGCAGTGCCCAGTTGGACGCTGGCCGTGAGGGCGGCATCCCGCGTCTGGCGGATTCGCGCAGAAACGAGGCGTATTATTGAGGTTTCGGCTCGTCACGACGTGGTGCGTAGTCCCCGTCTACCGAAAGCGATCCGATTCGTGTCACACAATCCTGTAGAACTCTGGACTCCGGCCTTCCTCCTCGCCATCCTGGTGAACTTCTTCCTGGCGATCGTGTTCTACACGCTGATGACCACGATGGCGCTCTACGCCGTCGATCGGTTCGGCGCGTCGGACACCGCAGCGGGTTTGTCATCGAGCACCTTCATCATCGGTGCACTGATCGCCCGGATCTTCGCGGGCAAGTTCCTCGACTTCGTCGGCAGGCGACGGATGCTAATCCTCGCGCTCGCCGCGTATGTGATCGCCGGGTTCCTCTACATCCCGGCAGACAACCTGGTTCTGCTGCTCGTCGTTCGCACCATCCACGGCATCGCCTTCGGTGCGGCGAGCACGTCGATCTCCGCGTCCGTCATGGGTCTCATCCCTGCCCACCGTCGCGGTGAGGGGACCGGCTATTTCGGAATCTCCACCACGCTTGCCACCGCGATCGGCCCGTTCCTCGCCGTCGTGCTCGTCGATGTGTCGAGCTACGACGTGCTCTTCGCCCTGTGCACGGCCTGTGCAGCCGTCGGCCTCATCTTCTCGCTGTTCCTCAAGCTGCCCGAGCGCACTCCGTCCGCGCTCGAGGTCGCCGACAAGTGGAAGTTCCGCGCACGCGACCTGTTCGAACCGGCCGCTCTCACGATCGGCGCCGTCATGTTCGTCGCCGCGATCGGCTACTCGGGTGTGCTCGCGTTCCTCAACTCCTTCGCGCAGGCCGAGAACATGGTCGCCGCCGCGAGCGCGTTCTTTCTCATCTACGCCGCGGTCGTGCTGTTGTCTCGATTCTTCGTCGGGCGGATTCAGGATCGTTTCGGTGACAACGCCGTCGTCTACCCGACACTCATCTCGTTCGCGATCGGCCTCGCCCTCCTGGGCTTCTCACCCAACGGGTTCGTACTCGCGAGTTCAGCGGTGTTCATCGGCTTTGGTTTCGGCGCGCTCATGCCATGTGCGCAAGCCATCGCCGTCACGATGGCTCCTCCGCACCGCATCGGTGTTGCCACGTCGACGTTCTTCCTCATGCTCGACGCCGGCATCGGCTTCGGCCCGCTGGTGCTCGGCTCATTGCTCCCGGTGACCGGGTTCCACGGAATGTACGGGTTCCTTGCCATCGTGGTCGTGCTCGCCGCGGTGCTGTACCACTTCGTGCACGGCCAGCGCGGTTACCGCCGCAGCGCCCTCGCGGCGTGAGCCTTCCCGCGCTTCTTCCCCGACGCATCCGCGTTCGTCGTGAGGATCCACCGCGCGACCGCGACGCCGAGCGCCGCTGCGGTGAGTGAGCCCAGGAAGGAGCGCTTGCCGGTGCGTTCGCTGCCTTTCCAGCCGCCGGTGGCCGTGGCATCCGCTGTCGGAGCCGGTGAGTAGAGAGTGCCGTCTGTGGACGGCGCCTTGTTCTTGCGTGACAGGTGCGTCTTGTCGGTCTGCAGCGCCATCTGGGCTTCGACCGGAGCTGGCGTCTTACGGTGCTGGGTGACGAGGGACTTGCCGATCGGCCCCGCCGCGATCGCCTCGTTCCTGGGCTTCTTCGCGGTGCGCACGATGAGCTTCGCGACGAGGTCCGGGCTGTACACCGGAGGCATCGCGACGACCTGGCGGCCGGTGTAGTTCGCCGAGTGGCGGAAGAACGGGGTATCGATCGTCGCCGGCAGAATCGTCGACACCGAGATGTGCTTCTGCTTCTGCAGCGCGAGCTCCGACCGGAGGCTCACGCCGAGCGCACGCACCGCCGCCTTCGACATCCCGTACGGTGCCGTGTATGGCTGCGGCACCTCTCCGACGATCGACGCGACGTTGATAAGGCTTCCGCGCCCCTGCTCGGTCATCACCGCGAGGGCGGCGCGGACACCGTAGATGTAACCGAGGATGTTCACGTCAAGCACCCGACGGATGTCATCGAGCGGCATCTCGAGGAACGGTGCGAATGCCGAGACGGCCGCGTTGTTGACCCACACGTCGATGCGGCCGAACTTCATGACCGCGGCCCTCGCGAGCGCGTCGACCTGGCTGGCGTTGGTCACGTCGGTCGGCACGGCGATGGCGTCTCCACCCCGCGCTTCGCACTCCTTCGCGAGCTTCGTCAGGGCCTGGCCCCTGCGGCTCGCGAGGACGACGTTCGCTCCCGCACTCGCGTAGCGGAGGGCGGTTGCGCGGCCGATTCCGCTCGACGCCCCGGTGATCACAACGACGGTGTTCTTCGACATGCTTCGCTCCTTCTCCACGGCGCCCCGGTGGCACGCGGTTCCACGTTTCTCGCCCGGAGGATCCGGGTCAAGAGGTGGCCAAACCGCCGGGAGTGGGTTAGAAGCGAGCCGCGCTCACGCGTCGATTTTGTCGAGGAGTTTCTTGAGGGCATCCCGGATCTCGTCGTGATCGAACTGGCCAGCGCGGCTCTCGGCTGAGATGACGGCACACCGGTGCACCTTGGTGAAGTCGCCGATCGGGAACTTGTAGTGCCCCTTCGTGTCCTTCGGATGCTCGTCGTCGACGCCGAGGTGCCAGTGCGAGTATTCGGTCCACGAGTGGTTATCGAGGTATCTGTTCTCGTCGTCGGCGCTCGGGGCGTGCTCGCTCCAGTCGTCTCGCTCGTCGCTGACGACCTTGCCGTCACTGACGAGCTTCTTCGCCTGGCGGAGCGCGGGCTGGTTGAGTTTCACGGTCACGAGAGTGCTCCTTCCGGTAAGCGGTAAGCGACCGGCTCCAGCCAAGCCCTGCCGGGCGGCGGCGCACAACCCCTTGCCGCGCGTTGACGGCGCGGGTGTCTTTGCGCCAACCGTGATGCTCAGCGGACGGTTGTGATCGTCACGTCGCCGTTGGTCGTCTCGGCTGTGATGGAGCGGGTGGCGTCGCGGTCGCTCGGGACGTCCTGGTCGTCGACGTTGCCGTTGGTCGTGTCCGCCTCGATCGCGTACTCGGTGTCATCATCGGGCACTTCGATGCGGATCTCCCCGTTGGTGCTGAACGCGATCACCTCGTCCGGAGCGCTCTCGAAGCTCAGGCTCACACTTCCGTTGGTAGTGTCCGCTTCGACCCGGGCGGACCGGGAGTCCTCGAGTTCGATTCGCCCGTTGGTCGAGTGCAACTGAAGGTCGCCACGAGACCCGTCCACCTCGATCCGGCCGTTCGTTGTCGACAGGTCCAGGTCTCCAGTCAGGGCCTCGGCGGTGATCGCGCCGTTCTCGCCGCCCGCGACGACGTCGAGCTCGGCGGGGAGAAGCACCTCGATCCGCACGTCGCAGCGGTTGAAAACGAACCAGCCCGACGGGCATCCGCCGCGGATCTCCGTCTCGCCGCCTGCGGTCGTCACATCGAGCGTCGGGCGCGTGCCCGAGTACATACCCCGCATCGACACGTGGATCTCATCGTCATCGCTCACGCCGAGGTCCATTGACGCGTTCGGGACGTCGATGAACAGGCTGGAACCGGCATCCGTGTCGACGTTCTCGCTCACCGGCTCGCCGTTCAATGCGTTCACGGCGAAGAGCGTCACGGCGATGACCAGGGCGAGGGCGATCAGCGGGAGCCCAACGAACAGAAACACCATCAGGCCGGGGCGACGACGGCGCTCCGGCGGGGTCGGCGGCCAGTTCTGCTGCTGCGGGGGGAGCGGCTGCTGGGGCTGGGAGGGCTGGTACGGCTGTTGCGGAGGGAGGGTCATGGTGATCCTTTGTGGGGCATGGTCAGTAGTCGATCCGGTCGGACTTCGCGCCCCACGCGGTGAACGGGGCGAGTTTGTCCGGCACCGCGGCCGCGGTGATCGAGATGGCGGGCCGGACGCCGTCGAAGTGATCGAAAAATCGGGCGTCATCGAATCCTGCCCGTTCGGCGTCGTGCCGGTCTGCGGCGTAGATCACGGAGTCGACCCGCGCCCACAGACTAGCGGCGACGCACATCGGGCACGGCTCGCAGCTGGCGTAGATCGTCGCGCCGGTGAGGTCGAAGGTGCCGAGCGCGGTGCAGGCACGCCGGATGGCCACGACTTCGGCATGCGCTGTCGGGTCGTTCTCGGCGGTGACGAGGTTGGTGCCCTCGAAGACCCGTCCGTTCGCCGTCACGACGATCGCGCCGAACGGTCCGCCACCGGACTGCACGTTCGCCACCGCGAGTGCGACCGCGGCGGAGAGATGGTCGGAAGTCATACCTCCTGCCTATCACTCCCGCCGGAACTGCCCAACCCGGGTTCGGGAAAAAGTGGGTGAAGAGCGTTGCCGAGCGGAGCATCCGGGCGTATCGTATTCAACGACTAGATTGATCAAGGAGTTAGTTGACCATGACGCGAGGAACGGATGCCGACGAGCGGCTGGACCGCGCCTTCCTCGCGCTTGCGGACCCGGTGCGCCGTGCGATCGTGGCGAAGCTCAGCCGCGGGCCCGCGACAGTGAACGAACTCGCCGAGCCGTTCGAGATCTCGAAGCAGGCGGTGTCGAAGCACATCCAGGTGCTCGAGCAGGCCGGCCTCGTGAGTCGGACGCGGGATGCGCAACGACGCCCTGCGCACCTCGTTCCCGAAGCGCTGGAGCAACTCACCGCCTGGATCGACACCTATCGGCTGGAGGCCGAATCACGCTTTCGCCGGCTGGACGCCGTCCTCGCCGGCATGAACGTCACCACCACAACACAGAGAGAGGAAGAGAGATGACGAATCCAAGCACCATCACCGTGCCCGACGGGCAACCATACATCGACATCGTGCGCGAGTTCGATGCACCGGCCGAGGCCGTGTATCGGGCGCACACCGATCCCGAGCTGATCGTCGAGTGGCTCGGACCGCGCGGGTATCGCATGGAACTCGAGCGCTGGGAGATCGTTCCCGGCGGCCGCTACCGCTACGTGCACTACGACGGCGACGAGGGCTATGCCTTCAACGGCATCGTGCACTCGGCCTCGCTCGAGAACGTAATTGTGCAGACCTTCGAGTTCGAGGGCTTTCCCGGGGTTGTGAGCCTCGAGTTCCTTCGGATCGAAGACCTTGGTAACGGTCGCTGCCGCGTCGTCGGGCACAGCGTCTATCCCACGCAGGAGAGCCGCGACGGCATGGCGCAGTCGGGCATGGAGCGCGGGATCAACGACGGCTACGAGCGACTCGATGAGTTGTTGGTGAAGGTCGCGGCGTAGGTCGCTACTGCGAGGTAGTGCCGCGCCGCGCCCGCGGAGGCGGGGGCGGCGGCACTGCCTTGGCCGCGATCACCGCGGTGTACGCGACGATCTCGAGTCCGCGCCTGGTCGCGATCGCGCAGTGGGTCTCGTCTGAGCGGACGAACCAGCCGAGGGCATCCGTCGCCTGGCCGTCATCGAGTTGATGGCGCACCACGACGCGGGTGCCCTCGGTCGTTGCACGGAGAAACGCGACAGCCTCGGCGCCTAACATGCGGGATTTCGGGGTGTGGGCAGCATTCCACCAGCCTGCCATGGGCGGATGTGAGCTGGCGCGTGACATTCGGGCGGTGAATCGTGGGGTCGATGTTCTATACGTGGACGGACCCCCTGATTTACCGCCCGAACGCCAGCCGTCGAGTCCCTGTACGGCCGGGCAGCGCCCGCAAGAGCGGTACCGGGGCAATCACGCACCCCTAGCCGCCGCCGTGGGCCGCGACTACCCTGACTTTCAACACGGCGATCGACGAAGGGACCACCCATGCCTGACATCACGGTCACGACCCCCGGCGCACCCTGCTGGCTCGAGCTCACCACCTCGGATCCGGCCCGCTCGCAGGAGTTCTACAGCGCACTCTTCGGCTGGGACGCAGAGACGGGCGACGAAGTGCTCTATGGCGGCTACGTCAGCTTCAGCTCCACCGGCCGGCGCATCGCCGGCGCAATGAAGAAGCAGGATGACGCCCCATACGCAGACAGCTGGACGGTGTACCTGCTGACAACGGATGCTGCGGAGACGGCGTCCGCGATCGCTGAAGCGGGCGGCATGAACATGTTCGAGCCGATGAACGTTCCCGACATGGGCGTGATGGGGTTCGCGACCGACACCACCGGTGCGACGGTCGGGTACTGGCAGTCCGGCAACCACACCGGGTTCCAGGCCGAACGCGAGCACGGGGCACCGGTCTGGTGCGAACTGCTCGCGTCCGACTTCGAGAAAGCCGTCGAGTTCTATGAGAAGGCGTTCGGCTTCACCCTCAAGGACGAGGGCGACGGCGCGGATTTTCGCTACATGACCTTCGAGCGCGACGGCCAGCCGTTTGCCGGCATCTATGACGCGAAAGGCGATCTGGCGGATGGCGAAGCCGCGAGCTGGGCGGTGTATTTCGGTTCTGACGACGTCGACGCGACCGTCGCCAAGGCACTCGAACTCGGCGCTACCGTCAAGGACGAGGCCGAGGACACCCCGTACGGCCGCATCGCAACCGTCGTCGACCCGACAGGTGCTGTGCTTCGGTTCATGTCGTTTTGAGCGGCGCCGAGATCGCAGTCACGCACCCATACGTGCGCATGCGCTCGCGTGTGGGGGCACTGCGATCTCACGAGCGGATGCCGTGGGCCGGCTCAGCGTGCCCACTCCAGCAGGCGGTCGGCTGGCCACGTCGTCACGATCCGGTCTGCAGGCACTCCGTTCGCCTCGGCACGCGCGGCGCCCAGGTCGAGCAGCCCGAGTTGGCCGGGTGCGTGCGCGTCGCTGTCGATGCTGAACAGGCAGCCGGCGTCGAGCGCGATCTGGATGAGGTTGTCGGGCGGGTCCTGCCGCTCCGGACGCGAGTTGATCTCGACGGCAACGTCGTTCTCGGCACACGCGGCGAACACGGCGGCGGCGTCAAACGTGGACTCCGGCCGGGTCCCTCGGCTGCCCTGGACGAGCCGTCCGGTGCAGTGCCCGAGCACGTTCGTGTGCGGGGAACGGATGCCGGCCAGCATCCGTTCGGTCATCTCGCGCGAGTCCATACGCAGTTTCGAGTGCACGCTCGCGACCACGATGTCGAGACGTTCGAGCACATCGTCGGACTGGTCGAGCTCGCCGTCGAGAAGGATGTCGACCTCGATGCCGGTCAGCACCCGGAAGTCGTCGAACTCGGCATTGAGCCCGTCGATCTCGACGAGTTGCTCTTCGAGACGCTCGGTACTCAGCCCGTTCGCGACCCGCAGCGAAGGGGAGTGGTCGGAGGCGACGAGGTACTCGTGGCCGAGCCGCCGGGCGGTGCGCGCCATCGACGCGAGGTCGGTGGTGCCGTCGGACCACAGGGTATGGCTGTGCAGGTCACCCTTGAGTTGCGCGCGAAGCTTGCCGCCGGCATCCGTCACCGGGCCGCCGATCCGCTCACGCAGGTCGGCGAGGTAGTCGGGGATGCCGCCCTCCACCGCCTGCTCGATCACCGTGTAGGTGGTCGAGCCGATGCCCTTGGTGCGCTTGAGCCTGCCATCCTCGACGCGAGCGGCGATCTCCTCATCGCTCAGGGAACCGAGCGCCGCGAGAGCACCGCGGAACGCCTTGGTCTTGTACGGCGACGCGAGGTCACGCTCGAGCAGGAACGCGATCTCGTCGAGGGCATCGGTGGGTCTCATGGCGGCTCCTTGCGTCGGCGTGGGTGGGTCGTTCAGCGCCCGATTCGGGGAAAGACGTCGTCGGCGAAGCGCTGGTAGCTGGCGATCGGGTCGTCAGCGCCCGCGACGAGGATGATGGTGTCTGCGCCGGCCTCGGCCCAGCCGGCGATCGCCCGAGCGCCGTCTTCCGGAGTTCCGGCGACGGCCAGGGATTGCAGAATCTCGTCGGTCAGCTCGCCGCTGCCGTCAGCACCCATCCCGGCGATCTCGGTGAGCCGGTCGAAGACGCGGAAGTCGACCAGTCGCTGCACCCGCGTACGAACCTCAGCCAGGGCCTGCTCGCGGTCGTCGCCGAGGCTCGTCATCGCGAGAAGCAGGGCGCGACCGGACCCCTCCGGGGCGGCCATTTCGTCGCGAACCCAGCGGACGGCATCCGGTGTCGCGATCTCGGGAAGCAGAACGCCGTCGGAGCTGCGGCCGGTGATGCGGAGGCCGAGCGGTCCGGTCGTGCCGAGAACGATCTGCGGCATCTGCTCGGGCGCAAAGCCGAGCCGCACAGCATCGAGGTGCACGTGGTGGCCGTCGACCGTGACCTCCTCGCCGGCGAGCAGCCTGCGCAGGGCGACGGCGGTCTCCTCGAGCGCGGCGAAGCGTCTGGGCACGTCGGCGCCGATCTCCTGCATCCAGCTCGGGATGCCGGTGCCCAGCCCGATCGACAGCCGCCCGGGAGCGAGGCGGGCGAGGGTCGCGATCTCCATGGCCGCGGTCGCGACGTTGCGGGTGGTCGCGGGGAGGAGTCCGAGTCCGACGTGGATGCGATCGGTGACGGCGAGGGCGGTGGCTGCCATCGCGATGCCGCCCGCCCAGGGCAGGTCCTCGCTGAACCAGAGTTCATCGAAGCCGGCTGCTTCCGCCCAGCGGGCGAACTCGGGGAGGCGTTCGGGTGCCCAATCGGGCTCGAACCGGACTCCGATGCGGGGCTGGCTGGCGTCTCGAGGCGTCATGGTTCGAGCGTATGGCACAACGCGCCGAAAACGAGGGGCTACTGGTAGGTGACGAGGTCCGGCGCGGGTGACACTCCGCTCATCGTCTGCTCCGGGGTGAGCATCGGCAGGTCCTCGTCGTAGAAGTTCTTCCAGCCCCAGTGGATGCCGGCGGGCGCGTCACGGTGCAGGTTCGCCCAGGTCGCCTGCTTGTCGCCCTGCCCGCCCTGCCCGTCGGCGTGGATCAACAGGGCAACCTCGGGGCGAGTGAGGTCGAGCGAGGCGCGATCGGTGATCATCGACGGCCGGAACTGGTGCAGCACGAGCATCTTCTGCGGCAGTCCCTTCTCGTTGGTGAGGTCGGCGAGCCAGGTGGTGACGCTGTTCACTTCGGCGGCGGTCACGGATCCGATCTGCCTGAGCGGGACCTGGTCGGGCCCCAGCCTCCACTCGGGGTCGAGCGCGAGGCCGACGTGCGGCAGTTCGAGCAGCGACTGGTACTGCTTCGCCTGGGTGAGGAAGTCGGTGCGCCCCGGCTGCAGGTCGATCACGACGTAGATCCCTGCCTTTGCGGCCTCATCCACGAGCAAACGCAGGCTTTCCGGCGACAGTTCATTGGAGTAGTTGCCGTCACCGCCGGGCCCACCCGCGGCCACGGTCGCGATGATCTCGAACATCGGCACGACCGTCTTGTCGGTGAGGGCCGCGTATGGCGCAGCGAGGTCACGGGCGCGCTGGACCGAACCGGCGGCATCCTGCTCACCGAGCACACCGAGGACACTCGTGATCGGAGTGCCGTAGAGGGCGATGAACTGGTGTGCCGGGAACAGCAGCTGTCCGCCGCCGGGCAGTTGTGTGCCGGTTCGCGCGGTGCGAATCTTCCAGTCGAGCGCCGCCTGGGTGGCGAATTCGGCACCGATCGCGAGGGTCTTCGTCGTCTCCGAGGTCGAGAGCGCCTCGATGATGGATGCGTGCGCCTGCGGGTTCGCGGACCCCTCCGGGACGAGGTGCACCGGAATACCCGCAGCCCGCGCCGTCGCGATCGACGCGAGTTGTGCGGCGCCGTTCACCGCGAGCGCCACGGTGTCGGCGAGGGGTTCGGCGCGTTTCGGCCGGGTGATCGGGGTTTCGGCGTTGGAGCTGCCGCGCTGTGCTTTCGGAGCTTCCCATGCCGCGATGCCGGCGGGGAAGCCGGCGGCATCCTCGGCGGTGGCGGCGCCGAGCTTGAGGCCTGTCGCTTCGGTGACCGCGGAGGCGCTGGCCTTGACCCGCTCAACGGTGAGGTCCGACTCGGAATCCTCCGCTTCGGCGTCGAGCGACTCGACTGCGCCGATGACGAGAGCCGTGGTCGCCTTCAACCGCTTGAGCTCGGCGGGCAAGCCGTCCGGGGTCGGCTCGGCGCTCGCCGTGGGTGCCGGGGTTTCGGTCGTGGCGGACGTGCTTTCCGTGACATCCGACTTCCCAACCAGGAGCGGCACGCCGAGCCCGATCGCTGCTCGCGCCGCGAGCTCCTGCGCCTTCGGGTCGCCGCTCGGAGCGACCACGACCACGGGGGAGGAATCGAACAACTCAGCGCTGGTGGCGACGGATGCTTCGCGATCGGTCGCGGCGTCGATGACGGTGAGCGCGGCATCCGGATCGGAGGTCTTGAGAGCGGTTGTGCGCGCGGCCTGGGGGGTGCTAGCGGTGCAGGCTGTGAGCGCGAGGAGGCCGGCGAGGGCGAAGGCGGTGCGCGAGCGCCGGGAGAGCAAAGACATGTCTCAACGGTATGTCACCCGGTCGAGGGGTGCAGCATCGGGTGGGAGCTGTCACGCTGCTTTTGGACGGTGATCGGCGCTTGTGGGCGCGGCGAATGGCGCAAGGTAGAGGTAAAGCCGCTGTCGTCGCAAGGGTGTTGCCGTTCTTTTTCCGTCTGAAAGAGTGAAGGCACTGACGCACGGGGGGTGAAGTCATGGACCACACACGGTCGACGACTCACGCGCCTGTCCGGCTGTTGCTCTACTCGTTCGGCCTCGCTGCCGTCTGGATAGTGATCAGTCTCTTCGTCGGCACCAATTCGGCCCATGCCGACGACGACGATTCCCGCTCCCGCCTCGGGAGCGTGGTTTCGGGCGCCGCGAAGGCGGTCGGAAAGCAGCTCTCTTCGGTCACGACGGTCACCGATTCGGTCATCTCCGATATTGCAACTCCGGTCGTGGAAAAGGTTGTCGAGCCTCTCGCGGATGTCGTTCCTCCGGTCAAAAAGGTCGTCGCCGTCGTTCCGGCTGTCACCTCTCCCGTTGCCGAGGTCGTGGACAGCAAGCCGGTAACCACGATCGTCTCGCCGATCACCTCGACCGTGGACGCGGTCGTGGCGCCGGTTGTGTCCCCGATCGCCAGCGGTGTGGATCGACTGCTCGATGACGTCCCCGTCGTCAATCACCTGCCGAAGGTGTCGAGCCTCGTCGGCGACGCTCCCCTCACCGACGTGACAGCGCCGCTCACCGGCGCGATCGACGATGTCGTTTCTGACGCGACCACCCCGGTCACGGATGTTGTTGCTGCATTGCCCTCAACTCCCTCTCTTCCTGCTTACCCGGGCCTGCCGGGCCTGCCGAACGACCCAGCTGCCCCGGTGTCGTCTGCACCGACGGATGCATCGCCCACAGTCGATCCCTCTGACCCGCCCGCGACCACGCCTGCCACGGTCGAGTTGCGCTCCAACCACCCTTCTTCTCCGGCTCTCCCGGCGCACGACGCTCAGTCGTGGGCTGATCACATCAACTCCGGGATGGGCGCCAGCCCCGCAGCGTCCACCCGGCCTCATCCGGACCCGGTGCCCCGGGGTCCGGCCGAGAACGGGGACCCGGCGTTGCCGAGCACCCCGGCGGCCAGCAGCAGTAGCGGTGCTGCGGCCGGCGGTCCGACCGGTCCGTCTGCTGTGGCAGAGCTGATGTCATCCGCCATTCCGGCACTGATCTCTGGTGCCCTCCTTTCCCGTGCTGAGAACGACGTCCTCCCGTCGACCCTCGTACTGGAACTCTCGTCTACTCCTGACTGACGACGGTCCGGCCTGCCCGATCTGCAGATAACCGAACCGCTTCTCCCGCCTGGGGAGGAGTATCCGTCGAACCACTTTCAAGGAGTAGAACCATGAAACGAACAATCTCGAGGTGCCTCTACGGCGTCCTCTTCGCCGGAGGGATCACCCTCTTCGGTGCAACAGCTGCTCACGCGGACACGACCGGTGACGACGGTGTGCTTTCGGGCACACTCGTCGACGCTGTGGTGTCCATCCCGGTGACGATCGGCGGCAACACCGTCAGTCTCATCGGGGACTCCGACTCGGATGCCGCGGCTACGACAAGTGCCCCAGCCGCGGCATCCGCCCCCTCGTCGTCGACGACGTCCGGAAACGGCAGCGTCGCCGGTGGCACGCAGACAACCCCGGTCGTCTCCATCCCCGTAACCGTCGTCGGCAATTCGGTTGCGGGTATCGGGGATGCCGCGACGTCCGGCGCTGAGACTCCTGCACCTGCTGCGGCTCCTGCACCTGCTGCACCTGCTGCACCTGCTGCAACCCCTGGGGCAGCGACGTCCGGCGACCAGAGTGTTGGCGGAGGCACCCAGGTGTCTCCGACCGTGACCGCACCGGTGACCATTGCCGGAAACTCCGTCGCTGTCGTGGGGAACTCCTCGTCGTCTGGTGCCGAGACCCCGGCAGCAGAATCGGCGACTCCAGCGTCAGGCGTCGCCACGACCGGCGACGACAGTGTCCTCGGTGGCACTCAGGTGGCACCGGTGATCTCAGTGCCGATCAACCTGGGCGGCAATGCCGTCTCAGTGCTCGGTGATGCGGGCACGACGGATGCCACCACAGCTGTTTCCGGTGCTCCCGCTGCTTCCGGCGCCGATGCCTCCACGTCGGGTGACGAGAGCGTCCTCGGCGGCACTCAGATCGTGCCCGCGATCAGTATCCCGATCAACCTCGGCGGCAACGCCGTGAGCGTGATCGGTGACGCCGTGACGACGGGGTCGTCGACCGGTGGTGCCCAGGCACCGGCCACACCGGCTGGCTCGGTCACGTCGGGGAACGACAGTGTGCTCGGCGGCGCCCAGGTGGCGCCCATCGTCTCCCTGCCGATCACCATCGGCGGAAACACGGTCAGCGTGATCGGTGATGCGGAGACTGCGCCGGCCGTTCCGACGACGCCGGGAGTCCCATCGACGCCGGGAACCCCGTCCACTCCCGGTTCCCCGTCCGACCCGGCAACGCCCGTGACCCCGATTGACCCGGCAACGCCCGTGACACCGATCGATCCGGCAACGCCTGCGACGCCGGACGCCCCGGCATCTGTTCCTGCGGAAGACAGCGACACCTCGGTTGTCGAGACCGAAACGCGGTCCTCGGCGGCGCGTGTGACGGCATCCGCCCCGGCGCTGCCAGCAACCGGGGCAAACGTGATCGCCCTGGTCGCACTCGGCGCCCTGCTGCTGCTCTTCGGTGCGGTAGCGATCCGCGTCGGCCGTCTCCAGCGGAACTGAGTCGGATGCCGGTGCCCGGTCGGTGAACGCCGGCCGGGCTTCCGGCGTGCGCGCGACCCTCAAGGGACGCAAACTGTCGCGACATGCGTGAATGACAGCACTTTGCGTCCCTTGGATCGCGCCGCAATCGCCATTGTCAAGATGTTGACCGCCTTCCGCCTCCGAACGGACAGTGGCTGCATGAGCACTCGAACTGAGCAGACCGCCGGGTCCATTGCCGAGCCGAAGCCGACGGCCGCGTATTCGCACGACGACTTCAGTACCACCGAGCGCCTCGCCGCCGAATACGTGCTGCCGTTGCGATGGTCCGAGTTCCGCACCGGGGACGTGTTCGAGCTCACCGACTACCTCATCTTCCTCGCCGAACACATCGACGTGACGGTCGTCGACGGATCCCCCGAGCCGGTGTTCAGTGGGGAGACCTCGTGCGCCACCTGCCGCCCGCCGGCCCGGCCACGGGCAACGGCAAGGTCGCTGGGGTGATGACCGGAATCCGCCGGGCCCGGCACCGCGCTGTGATCCTCGCCGACGACGACGTTCGTTACAACCTGCCGGGCCTGCAACGCATGGTGAAGGAACTGGACGACGCGGATCTCGTGCGGCCGCAGAACTACTTCACCGCTCTGCCCTGGCATGCCCGCTGGGACACGGCGCGGAGCCTGCTGAATCGCGCCGTGGCATCCGATTATCCGGGAACACTCGGGGTGAACCGCGACCTTGTGCTCGAACTCGGCGGCTACGACGGCGATGTGCTGTTCGAGAACCTGGAGCTCATTCGCACGATCGAGGCGGCGCACGGTCGTGAGCGCAGGCTCGACGACTTCTTCGTGGGCCGGATCCCGCCGAGCGCCAGGCACTTCGCCCGGCAACGCGTGCGCCAGGCGTACGACGATTTTGCCCAGCCACCACGGCTCGCCGTCGAGCTCGCACTCCTCCCATTCCTGGGGTGGGGACTCCGACGCCCGGAACGCATCGCCGGCATCGCAACGGCAGCGATCGCGCTCGCCGAGATCGGCCGCCGTCGAGCGGGCGGCCCCCGCGCGTTCCCCGCGTCGAGTGCGCTCTGGGCTCCGGCGTGGCTGCTCGAGCGCGCCATCACTGTGTGGGTCGCCCTCGGTGCACGGATGCTCGGGGGCGCGAAATACGGGGAGACACGCCTGAAGAGAGCAGCGCACTCCACCACCAGCCTGCGCCGAAAATTCCTGGCTGAGCGTTGAGGGTTGCACCCAGTCTGCACATGTAATACATTGCTTACATGTGCAAGGCAAAACGATGAACGCGGACCAGCTCAGCGCCAAGCTGTCCGCGATCGCAAGCCCGCAGCGCATGCGCGTGCTCGCCCTCCTCTCTGGTGAGCGACTGCACGTGAGCGAACTCGCCCGCAGGGTCGGAATGTCACGGGCGCTTCTGTACATGCACCTGACCAAACTCGAGGAGGCCGGCTTCGTGGCCGGGCACCTTGAAATGTCACCGGACGGCAAAGCACTCAAGTACTTCGAACTGGTGCCGTTCACCCTCACCCTCGACGCACAGACTCTCGTCGACGCCGTCGCCCAGACCACCAACGAAAGCGAAAAAACTGATGCCTGAACTCGCCTATTTCCCCTGGTTCGCCTGGATCGTCATCGTCGGAATCGTCATGGGCGGCATCGTGACCGTCGTCAAAATGCGCTCCGAGCGCAATGACTCGACGGCGAAAGCCCTCGAGCAGAACACCACGGTGAACGAAGCGCTCGTCGCCCGGCTCGAGGGCATCGACGCCCGCCTCGCCCGCCTCGAGAAGACGCTCGACGACATCCCGTCCTGACTGATCTCATCCTCCCGGTGGGGCCGGATCATCCTCGAAGCCGATTCGCCGGATGCCGTGACGCGCTGAACTGGAAGCATGGCAACTTCCCGCAGAATCACGTCGGTACTCCCAGTGGCAGCACTCGCTCTTGTGCTCAGCGGCTGCTCGATCGAAGAGTACGTCGTGAACTCTCACGAGGAGTCGTTCGGAACCTACACGGCGGCTGCGGAGGACTGGGTCGGCGGCGACATGCCGGAGTGGATCCCGACGGATGCCACCGGCATCCGTCGCATTGCGACCCGCGATGAGCGGATCTCGACGATCCGCATCGAGACGACGAGCGCCCCACGCGGAGACTGCGAGGAGCAGCCGCGCGAAGGTGTTCCGGTGCTCACGGCGACGTGGAGCGCGGCCGAGCGGCCCGACTCGGTGCTGGTCTGCGACGGCTACGAGATCATGCCGACCGAGAACGGCTGGCTGGGCTGGCTCTATAACCCGGAGGAACCCGGCCGGCTGTCGTAGCGACCCACCGCGGGGCAGGATGGTGCCGCGCCCGGAGGCGGCAGGCGCACGACCGAACCGTTATGTCAATACCCTTGAGGCTTCCGCTACCACGATCTTGAATTGAGATCAGAGGAACGCCAAGGTGCATTCCTGGGGGAGGGGACCATGAACGACGCGATGCTGTGCGAGCCGGATTCTGCAGGCACCCCGGAAGCGCCGCACCCCCACGAACACCTCGACGCCGAAGGCATTCAGGCGCTGCTCGCCTACGAAGAGACGCACGGGCACCGCGACGCCGTGATCCAGGCGCTCAACGAGCGATTGCTGTCGGTGCGCAGCGGCACGGATCCCGCGGGTCCGCTCGGCGAACACCTCCGCCGCCACAACGCCGGCTGACTCTGTCGCCCAGTCGTCGGTCGCGGCTACTCTGTTCGGCATGACCTTCCGGTTCACCACTCCGCTCTGGGCCTGGCAGGGTGACGCCCCCTGGTTCTTCGTCACCGTCCCCAGAGAGGAGAGTGACGACATCCGTGACCGTCCGCGGATGCCGCGTGGCTTCGGATCCGTGAAAGTCCGCGTCACGGTCGGCGACTCGAGTTGGGAGACCTCGGTGTTCCCTGACAGCACGGTGGGCCAGTACATCCTCCCGGTGAAGAAGGCGGTGCGGATGGCGGAGGGCATCAGTGAGGGCGATGAGGTGGACGTGCAACTGGAGTTGATCGAGCTGTAGAGCCTGTAGCGCCGCAGCACAGCACTCGGGGCCTCCGCGCGATGCGCAGAGGCCCCGAGGCGTTTCTCAGCAGAGGGACGAGGAAGCGTTAGCGACCCTTGTCGTATCCCTTGTAACCGAACTTGTCGTGGCCGTGACCTTTGCCGTAGCCCTTTCCGTAGTGGCCCTTGCCGTGGTGCCCTTTGCCCCAGCCTTTGCCGTGGCCTTTGATGACCTTGGCGTCGGCGTAGACAGCGGTGGCGTGGGCGATGGCATCAGCCATCTGGCCCAGGACCTCCTGGTTGATGTTGTTGATGTCGTCGCACTCGGCGTGGTAGCAGGGGTCGTACGCTTCGCCGGCGGTGCCGCCGAAGATCTCCGCCTGCGCCTCGGACTTGATGCCCTCAGCTCCCGAGAACAATCCACCGGCCGGGATGCCGTTCTCGATGAACGCGAAGTAGTCGCTGCGTCCGTCGAACGCGGTCGGTTCGGTCGCGAGGTTCTGCGAGGCGAAGTAGTCGTTGAAGACTGCCTCGATCGCATCCGATCCTTCCGGTCCTTCCGTGCCGAAGGCATCCCCGTCTCCGTCATAGACGAAGCGCACCGCGTTGGGCGAGCCGGTCATGTCGAAGTTGAGGTTCGCGGCGTGCTGCGCGATCTGCTCGGGGGTGAGCTGGGCGACGTAGTGGTTCGAGCCAAGCAGGCCGTCCTCTTCACCGCTCCAGAACGCGAAACGGATCTTGTTCTTCGGAACGATGTGCTTCTTCGACATCTGGATCGCCGTCTCGAGGATCGAGGCGGTTCCCGAACCGTTGTCGTTGATACCGGGGCCCTCGGGAACACTGTCGAGGTGTCCGCCGACGACGAGCAACTTGTTCGGGTCGCCCTTCTTGGTGTCAGCGAGCAGGTTGAAGGTGTTCACCGTCTCGATGTGGGCGTCGAACGCGAGGCGAACCTCAGCCCCTTCGGTGGTGGCGAGGGTCTCACCGAGCGCGAACGTCGTTGTCGCGACGGGGAGTGAGAAGATCGTCTCACCCAGGGCTCCGGCGAAGAGCGCGGAGCGGTCTTCGGTTTCGGAGGCGTTGCCCTGGTTGAAGATGATCACACCGACGGCGCCTGCTGCGAGAGCGTTGTCTGCCTTGACCCTGAAGTCACACGTGCCGCGTTGCACGAGGGCGATGTTGTTCTCGGTGAAGTTCGCGAAGTCCTCCGCCTCGCAACCGCTCGTCGATGCGCGGTCGCCGGTGAGGTTGATGTCGACCGCCTCGATAAGTCCGGTGACGTCGCCCTCGGACGCGTTCGATGCCTCGACGAAATCGACCCCGTACGTGAAGGTTTCCGTGGTGGGAGCGACCAGGTCGAGGACGGCGGTGTCCACAACCGACTTGTCGTAGCTGAACGCCTGACGTGATGTGACGTACCCGGCCTTCTTGAGTTGCTTCTCGAAGTAGTCGACGGATGCCGCGTGGCCCGACGTTCCTGCCGCCCGGTTTCCGTCGTTCGCGTCCGCGATGTTCTGCAGGGCCTGCAGGTGTTTGGTGATGCCCTTTGCCGTGACGGCTTTCCGCAGCTGCGCCGATGCGGATTTGTCGCCGCCGTGGCCGTGGCCCTTGCCTCCGCCTGCGTAGGCGGGGCCGGCGAAACCGACCGCGATCAGGGCACCGGTGGCGAGGGTCGCTCCCACCGTGATGCCGAATTTGCGTCTCTGAATCATGTATTGCTCCTTCATTGGAGAGTGACAGTCAGGCCGGCGACTGTGGTGCCCCCGGCACAGTGTCCCAGACACTACCCCCCGATTGCGGGGGAGGGAAGAGGCGATTGAGGAATCCTCGCGCTTTCGGTGAACTCCCATTGCAACGGGTTCAGGCGCGCTCGGGTCGTGCTTTGCCGACTGGATCTACTTGTCGTGGACCCGGTGCATCTCGGCGGCGAGGTCGGGCTGGGCGTAGTTTTCGCCGTGCTCGAGCTCGCTCATCACGTTGCCGACGACCTCGGCGGATTTGCCCTGGCTGAGCTTTGCGCGGGCTTCGAACCGCTCGACGATGAGGCGGAACCCGACGGTGCCCGACATGATCCTGCGGCCGTATTCTTCGTTGTGCTCGAGCAGGTTCGGCTCCGGAAGTTCGTGCTCGAAGTGGCCGACGAGGTTGCTGAGCACCTGCCAGTTCTCCTCATCCGAGAGGATCTGCGGGGTGCCGTAGAGGTGGGCGGTGACGTGGTTCCATGTGGGAACCGCGGGCTTGCCGTCGTACCAACCCGGCGACACATACCCGTGCGGACCCTGGATGATGACCATCACCTCGTGCGCGCCGAGCTCGAGCGCGCGATCGTCGGGGCGGCCGACGTGGCTGACGATGCTGATGCCGTCGGCATCCTCCTCGAGCATCACCGGATAGTGCGACGCCACCAGGCCCTTCGCCGTATTCGACACGATGGTCGCCCACGGGTTCTCGCGGACCAGCCGCTTCACCTCTTCGGGATCGGTGACGATGTAGGCAGGCGTGTGGCGCATGGGGAAATCATGGCAGATGCGGGTGTCGTTCGTCCCCGCGTGACTTCATCGGTCCCGTATGCCGGTTTTCGTGTCGGAAAACGTGCATAACGGACCGATGAACGCGGATGCCGCGCCGCAGCATCCGCTCATCGGTCCCGTATGCCGGTTTCTGCGACGATATCCGTGCATGCGGGACCGATGAACCGCGCGCGTCCCCGCGGCATCCGCTCGGTGGTCGCTAATGCGGGCAATTGCGCCGGATTACCTGCGTTTGCGACAACTCAACCGCGCGTGAGTGCGCAGCATCCGCTCGTCGGTCCCGTATGGCGGTTTCTGCGTCGGGAAACGTGCATAACGGACCGATGAACCGCGAGCGTCCCGCCGCATCCGTTCGGTGGTCGCTAGTGCGGGCATTTGCGCCGGATTACCTGCGTTTGCGACAACTGAACGGCGCGCGGGTGCGCAGCATCCGCTCGTCGGTCCCGTATGGCGGTTTCTGGGTCGAAAAACGTGCATAACGGACGGATGAACCGCGTGCGTCCCCGCGGCATCCGTTCGGTGGTCGCTAGTGCGGGCAATTGGGCCGGATTGCCTGCGTTTGCGGCAACTGGAGCGGTCCGGCCCGCACCGCCCCCGCGGTTTGCCGATACGGCAACGATAGTTGCGAATCCGTACGCCCGCGCGCAGCATGAAACCATGACAAACACCACTACTTTTCACTACGACGCCATCATCATCGGCGGAGGTGCCGCCGGCCTCAGCGCCGCGCTCGCGCTCGGCCGCGCGCGTCGGTCCGTCCTCGTGCTTGATGCGGGCAAACCACGCAACGCACCGGCATCCGGTGTGCATAATTTCCTCACACGGGATGGCACGCCTCCCGCCGAACTGACCCGCCTCGGTCGGGCCGAAGTCGAATCCTACGGCGGGGTCATCGTGTCGGATGCCGCCGCCACCGCCACCGCCACACAAACGGGCAACGGTTTCGCAGTCACCACCGCGGGCGGCGAGGTTTTCGAAGGCCGACGTCTGCTGGTGGCGACCGGGCTGACGGACGAGCTTCCGAATGTGCCTGGCCTCCGCGAGCACTGGGGCACATCGGTGCTCCACTGCCCGTATTGCCACGGGTGGGAGGTGCGTGACCGGGCGATCGGCATCCTCGGGACCGGGCCGAAGTCGGTGCACCAGGCGTTGCTGTTCCGGCAATGGAGTGAGCGGATCACCCTGTTTCTGCACACCGCTCCGCAGCCGAGCGACGACGAACTGGAGCAGCTCGCCGCCCGCGGGATCGCTGCCGTGGACGGCGCGGCCGTATCGGTGGAGGGCTCAGGCGGCCGACTCAACGGGATACGACTCGAAGACGGGACCATGCACGCCGTCGATGCCCTCGTGATTGCGCCGAACTTCATCGCCAACACCGACCTGCTCGAGCAGCTCGGCGTCGACGTGCAGCCGCACCCCATGGGCGTCGGCTCGTTCGTCGAGACCGACCCGATGGGCGCGACATCCGTTCCCGGTGTCTATGCCGCCGGGAACGTGACGGATCTCATGGCGCAGGTCGTGACATCCGCTGCCGAGGGTCTCCGCGTCGGGGCAGCGCTCAACGCCGACCTGATGCAGGAAGACACCCGGGATGCCGTCGCGGTGTACCGGCAACGGCTGGCGAGTCGTTGATGGAGCACGCCCTCTCCCCACGCGACTCGTTTGTGCTCCTCCGCCAAACGCCTTCTGTGCGACAGACCCCGCTCCGCGGGGCTTCTTCTCGCACTGTGTGGGTGCATAAGCGCTTCGAGTAGTACCCCAGTCTGGGGTACGCAGGTGGTGAACTATGCGACAGTTTTGGCGAGATCGCGACCAATTTGATTGAGCAAAGTACACAAACTTTATGCACACCTTGCAATTCTCGACTGCTTCATGTCTAAGATGGCCATATCCTACAGGATCTACGACACGCTCCGGAGGCAATGATGACTCGACCATCCCACGACGCCATGCTGCAATACGCGGACGATGTCACGAGGCGTCAGCGATGAGCGCAGTCCTCACGGAACCAGACCGGCCCGGTGTAAACGCGGAGCGTAAGAATCGCAGTGGTTGGCGCAAACTAACAACGACGTATCGCATCGAGATGGCCATGTTTGCGGCACTACTCGTGTTGTCGACCGTACTGACGCTTCTCGAGCCAAGGTTCCTGTCGTCGGGGAATCTCCAGAACATCCTGTCCCAAGTGATGGTGCTCGGTATTATTGCCATCGGGCAGACGCTGGTCATCCTCACAGGCGGTATCGATCTCTCGGTTGGCGGAATCGCGGCAATCTCGATCATGACCGGCGGTCTGGTGATGACTCAGAATGGCGTCGTGGCGGGCGTCGCGGTCATGCTCGCCACCGGGCTTCTGGCCGGAACAATCAACGGTGTTCTGGTCGCGTATGTGCGGCTCGCCCCGTTTATCGTCACTCTCGGCATGATGTCTATCACGGCGTCGCTTGCCTATGTCATTTCTGACGGACGGTCTCTCTTCGGTCTTCCGGCCGAGTTTGGTTGGCTTGGTAAGGGCAACATCGGCGGTATCAAAATCTACGTCGTCATCTTCGTCGTCCTCTACGTTGTCGCTCACCTTATGCTCACGCGGAGCAAGCCCGGACGATTCCTTTATGCCATCGGCTCGAACTCGGAGGCCGCGCGCCTTTCTGGCATCCGGGTCTCTGCATACCAAGTACTTCCGTACGCGCTGACCGGACTGCTGTGCGCTGTCGCGATGGCCATTGAGGCCTCGAGGCTAGGAACGATTGACCCGAACACGGGTTCGGGTTTCGAGTTGACCACTATCGCGGCAGTAGTCATCGGGGGTGCGTCCTTGATGGGAGGCAAGGGGAGCGCGATAGGCACATTGATCGGGATCTTCCTGATCGGTGTGCTGCAGAACGGCCTAAACATCGTCGGTGTAAGCGCCTTTTGGCAAGGCACGGCGCTCGGAACCGTCATCATCATGGCCGTGGTACTCGATCGCGTCGTCCGCGGCAAGAAAGCTTGACTAGCGCCTTTTATACCCTGCACCAGCAATCACGAATCAAAGGAGAATCATGAAACGCATAATGGCATTCGCAGCAACCAGCATGGTGGCTGTGGCGGCACTGGCCGGCTGTTCGATGGATAGCCCTGCTAATAGCCCTGCCGCTGGCTCAGCGGATTCGAGCTGCAAGGGCGCCAAGATCGCCTACATCACCTCAGCGACCAGTGTCTCGTTCTGGCGGTCGTTGTCCCTGGGAATTAAAGATGCAGCAGAGGAGAAGGATGCGACTGTCACCGACTACGACTCCGACAACAGCCAAGGTAAGCAGCTGCAGAACGCGCAGGATGCGATCACATCAGGCGTAGATCTAATAATCTTCTCTCCGACCGACAGCGCTTCGGCCCCGGCCGTTCTTGACGTTGCGGAAGAAGCGGGAGTTCCTGTCGTCATCGCTGACATCGGAACCGAGGAAGGGGAATACGTCAGCCTGATCAAGACCGACAACACCGCGGCCGCACAGGAAGCGGGAGAATACCTTGTTGAGCAGCTTCAGGCAGCCGGACACTCGAGCGGTGATATCGCCATCATCGGAATCTCGCAGACTCGTCAGAACGGGAAGGACCGCACGGCCGGATTCTCCAAGCCTGTTGAAGAGGCTGGGTACACAATCGTTCCCCTGCTCGAGTCAGCCGACTACACCCGGTCGGAAAGCCTCGGTTTCACGCAGGACCTTCTCGCCGGGAACCCCGATCTCATCGGCCTGTTCACTCAGCATGACGAGGCAACTCAGGGCGCCCAGACCGCTCTGGATGGGGCGGACGAACCAATCGCGGTTGGATTCGACGGGAGTCCTGACACTCTTCAGTCGTTGAAGGACGGGACACTTGCGGGCGCGGCGATGCAGCAGCCCGTGCTCATGGGACAGAAGGCATTCTCGACTGCGTGCAGCTTCCTCGACGGTGAAAAGGTCGAGAAAGAGGTGACGGTCGAAACCATCCTGGTTACCCGTGAGAACGTTCTGGAGATCGAATCCGACGTCCAGGACACGGTCTTCAAAGAATAGCTTCGAGGGTTAGAAACCAAATGTCTGAGATGGTGTCTTTGCTCAAGGCCTCAGGGATTGAGAAAAGCTATGGCGCCACCCGCGCCTTGGCCGGTGTTGACATCAACATCGGCCGGGGTGAGGTCGTCGCTCTGGTAGGAGAAAATGGTGCTGGTAAATCGACATTAGGGAAAGTTCTAGCCGGCGCGGTCACCCCTGATTCGGGCACACTCCTGTTCGAAGGAGAAGAGGTCACGTTCCGGTCCACAGCGGAGGCACTCGCCCGTGGAGTGGCGATCGTGCTTCAGGAGTTTAACCTCATCCCCGAAATGACTGTGGCCGAGAATCTTTCGTTGACGAGTCCCGCAGGGTATCGCTGGGGCTGGTGGCGCAACTCACGACACCAGCTGACGCGCGCGCGCGCGGCGATCGTCGCGGCGTCCATGGATTTTGGCATTGATCCGGAGGCATTGGTCTCCGAACTCAGCGTCGCACAGCAGCAAATCGTTGAGATAGTGCGCTCCCTTTCGGCGGACGCCAAGCTCTTCATTCTTGATGAGCCAACAGCCGCGCTCGGCCGCAGGGAGACAGAGGCGCTCCTCGACCTGATTCGCTCACTCCGCGATGACGGTCGATCTGTGGTCATCGTCACGCATCGTCTTGACGAAGTCTTCGCGGTCGCCGATCGCATCTATGTGCTTCGCGACGGCGTGCCGCGCGGCGAGTTCGATCCAGCATCGACATCAGTGGACACATTGATCAACGCGATGGTTGGGCGTGACCTTGATCAGAAGATGCACGATTCACGGACGATACGCGAACCGGGTGAGGTCGTCCTGTCGGTGGATTCCGTGTCGGTCGACGGAAGCGCCGAGTGCTCTTTCGAAATTCGTCGGGGAGAAATAGTCGGATTGGCTGGACTGGTGGGCTCAGGGCGAACGGAGCTAGCCCGGGCTATCTTCGGGGCAGATCGCGTCAGCTCTGGATCTGTAACGATCAACGGGAAGCACGGACTGATGCGTTCACCGCTGGGAGCGGTACGTGCCGGCGCGGCGATGGTGTCAGAAGACCGGAAGGCTCAGGGTCTGCACACCGGCTTGTCGATCCACGACAATATTGTGCTGACGCACCTCGCGAAGCGAGGCAAATTCTGGCTCAACCTCCGGAAACTGGACGCGATGGTTCGGGGTCAAGTTGAGGACCTTCGCATCAAAATCGGTGGCTCGTGGTTGGATGCCGGTGTGCTCAGCGGTGGCAACCAGCAGAAGGTGGTTCTCGCTAAATGGCTCCTGTCTAAACCAGACCTGCTCATCCTTGACGAACCCACCCGAGGAATTGACGTCGGAGCACGCGCGGAGTTCTATCGCCTCATCGATGCGCTCGTGAGTGACGGAATGGCGGTGCTGGTAATTTCGAGTGAACTCCAGGAGGTGCTCGCTCTCTCCGATCGGGTCCTCGTCATGAGCCGCGGCACGATTGTGGCTGAACTCCCGCGCGACGAAGCGACGGAGGAAGCCGTCTTGGCTCAAACTGAAATTGCCGCCACTGGCACTTGATGGCCAGGCCACGGCGACGATACTTCAAGAGAAATGGTCGAGAACACATGTCAGAAAATTCGTTGTGGAATGGCGATCGCGTGGTCGACCTCACATTGCTGCTTGCAGAGGAACTGCCTTGCACTTGGCCTGGCCATATGCCGTATCAGCAGAAGACATTCAACTACTTCGCCGCGGGCGGCGTAGACGAAGCGCACATGGTGTCGCCGTGCGGCGACTATCAAACGCGGTGGCTGCTGATCGATGAACACACGGGAACGCATATGGACGCTCCCGCGCACTTCGTTCCGCGGCCGGGCACTGGACTTCCCGATGAAGGCGAAGCGGGCAACGTCACCGTCGAGAACGTCGCACTCTCGCAGCTGATCGGGCCAGCTGTCGTCATCGATGTTGCGCATTTACTGGAGGGGGCCACGGTGGACGGCGAGAGCCCGGTTATCGGGCGCTCTGACGTAGAGGCATTCGAGCTCGCGAATGGGGACCTACAGGAAGGCGATATCGTACTCTTCCGCTCGGCATGGGACGCTAAGCACTACCGCTCCGGAACCGAGGGCGCGCATTACGCCACGAACGCTCTGATTCACAAGACTGGAGCGTCATGGCCTGCTCCCGTCGCAGAAACTATGCGTTACCTCGCGTCGAGGGGTGTCCGCTGTGTTGGGACCGACAGTCCGAGCATGGGATCGTCTCACGCGGGACGAGAGGTCCATATTGCCGGGCTGAGCGTTGGCACAATCTTCATTGAGGCACTCGCCAATCTCTCGGCGCTTCCCGTACGCGGATCGACGTTTGTTTTCGCGCCGCTGAAAGTCGCTCGTGGAACCGGGGCGCCGGGTCGGGCTTTCGCATTCCTGAGCTGAGGCTGGTGTCGGATGGCGAATCAGCCATGCCCTCTGTGCCGTGTAGCGGATAGAAGAGGCTGTGCCACGGGGATCCGTTCGTCCGGCCCCCGTGTCGGGTCTTCAGCCAGAAACCGCGCATAAGGGACGGATGAAGCTGGCTCGCGGGTCGTGGCATCCGTTCGTCTGTCCCTTGTCCCACTATTCGCGACAGAAATCACGCACACAGGACGGACGAGGCGGCCGGAGCCAGCTGGGTCAGGACCAGATGTCATCTCCGCGGAGCGTGGCATCCGCTCCACCGTCAATGTAGATCGTCTGCCCGGTCACGTGCGTGTTCTCCTCGCCCGTCAGCCAGACGAGAAGGCGCGCGATGACGATGGCATCCGAGTGTCCGTTGAGGGGCATCGGCACGGCGGCGTCAGCCATCGCGCGTCCCTGATCGGATGCCAGCAGCTCACGGGTCATCGACGTCACGACGGTGCCGGGGGCAACCGCATTGACGGGGATACCGGCGCCCGCGAATCGGGGTGCGATGCTCTCGCGGCGCACCCACCGCGACAGGGCCCGCTTGCTGGACGGGTAGTTGAGGTAACCGACGCGGGGGCCCTCGGCTTCGAGGGCGCTTCCGATGTCGAGGGCGCGAGCTTCGTCTCCGGCGAGGAGAGCGTCGACGAGTTCCGGCGAGTTGTCCTGAAGCGACGCCATCGAGCTCACGACCGCGACGCGCGGTGCCTCGCTTGTGGCGAGAGCGGCGGCGAGCCCGTCGATCAGCGCCGTGACGCCGAAGAAGTTCACGGCAACGGTCAGGGCCTTCGGCGCAGAGATGCCCGCCGCTGCGATGACCGCGTCGATTTTCGAATCGGATGCCGCGAGGACGCCGCGGATGGCGGCATCCCGACCCAGCGTGGTCGACAGGTCGGCTTCAACGTCGGCATTGCGGAGGTCGACTCCGATGACGTTGTGTCCGCGCTCGCGGAGGAGTTCGGCGGTGGCCTGGCCGATGCCTGAAGCGGAACCGGTGACGACGTAGGTACGGGTCATGATGTGACTGTGCTTTCGTTCGAGCCTTGTGGGCGTGATGGTGTGGTGGGGAGGGTGGCCGCGAACACGCGGGTGGAAGTGTCGAGGCGCTGGGTGAGGTGGGTGAGCAGGTGCCGTTCCTTCTCGCTCCAGCCGTCGAGGAGTTCTTCGAGCATGCCGTCTCCGGCTCGGATGAAGGCGGCGGCAACCTCGCGTCCGGCATCGGTGAGGTGGATGACGGTCGCACGAGCATCGGCCTCATCCTTGCGGCGCTCGATGAGGCCGGAAGCGTCCAGCCGCCCAAGCACCTTGCTCACGTTCGACGCTCCCGTTGCAAGGTGGTCGGCGAGTGCGGATGGGCGCAGCGGCCCACGCCGGTCGAGGATGCTGATCGCGGTAATCGCCGTCGAGTCGAGGTCGATCCCCTCGCGAGCGGCGACCGAGACGAGAAATCCCGGGGCGGTCCACTGCGCGATGACGCTCGTGAGAGCAGCCAGGAACTCGGAGGAATACGGATGCTCTGCGTCTCGTTTCTCCATCGCATCCTCCGATTTAGTGTCGTAAGGACAGTATATCCCTGTGGCGCGGATCAGCGGAGCGGGGCGAGCAAGTCCTGCGATTCAGTGGCGCGATCGGCGGCGGCGACGGCGGCGGTGGCGGTGGTGACGAGCCGCAGTCCCACGTCCGTGCCGATCGGCTCGCGCTGGCCGCCGGAGTGCACCACGTCGTCACCGACGACGGTCAGCTGGCTCGCGTGGCACTTCAATGCCGCAACCACCACGGGTTGGTGCTCCGTCAGCGAGAACCATGACGCATCGGCTGCGGGGGCCTCGAGAAGTTCCGCGAACGCAACGCCAGCCGCAACGGATGCCGCCAGCGCGGCATCCCGAATGCGGACGTGATCGGGATGGCCGTACCCACCCCCGGAGTCGTAGCTGATCACGAGCGACGGGCGTTCGGCAGCGATCAGCGCGGCGACGTCGTCGACGACCTCGGCGAGCGGCGCAACCGAGAGCGCGTCGGCGTCGGCATCGCCGGCGGGACCGGCGAGTCCGGGGCGGATCCACTCCATCCCGGAGTCGCGATACCTCCGCGGCGTCAGGCCGGGTGCACGGGCGGGGCCGAGTCCGAGCCAGTACTGCGCGGAGATGCCCAACGTGGCCACCGCACCGGCGAGCTCGGCCTCGCGGGCGCGCGTGAGGGCATCCGCGTCGGTGTTTGCGGGCAGAGCGCCGGCGACGATCTCGCCGCGTTCGCCCCGGGATGCCGTCAGCAACGTCACCCGCATACCGCGCGACACGAGGTCGGCGATGAGCGCACCGGATGCGAGTGTTTCGTCGTCGGGGTGCGCGTGGGCGAAGAGCACGGAGTCGACCCCGTCGAAGATGTCGGTCATGACGCCGCCCGGGCAGCGAGGAGTTGCGCATAGACCTCGGCGGTTGCGGTGGCGGCGCGGTCCCAGGTCAGTTGCTCGGCGTGTTTGCGGCCGGCGGCTCCGAGCCGGGCAGCGAAGGCGGGGTCCTCGAGGAGCCGGCGGACGGCATCCGTCCACGCGGCGGGATCGCGCGAGTCGACGAGCAGCCCGGTCACGCGATCGGCGACGGCTTCGACCAGTCCGCCCGATGCCGAGGCAACGACGGGAATGCCGCTCGCCGCTGCCTCGAGCGCGACGAGTCCGTAGGTCTCCGAGTGCGACGGGACCAGCAGCATCCGGGCGCCGCGGAGCAACGCGGCGAGATCCTCACGGGACTGCGGACCCACGAAACGGATGCTGTCGGCCAGCCCATGCGCGCGGGCGTGTGCTGCGAGTTCGGCGGGGTAGGCATCGTGTCCGGTGGTCGGGCCTCCGGCGAGGATGAGTTCGGGGCGGATCGCCGCGGGCAGCCCCGCGAGCGCTTCGATGGCGAGGTCGAGACCCTTGAGTGGCTCGAGCCGGGCAGCGGCGACGATGTAACCGGGCTGGGCGGCGGGAGTGTTCGCGGGGGTGAACAGCGACGCGTCGACCCCCGGAGGAATGACGGTCACCCGCTCAGGCGAGCCGCCGAGCCGGTCGATCACGGTGGTGCGTTCGGCCTCGCTCACGGTGAGCACCGCGGCGGAACACTGTGCGAGGTGCGCTTCGCCGCGCAGCCGGCCGGGCGACTCCGGGCGTTCACCGGCGGATAGCATGGTGGAGGCATCCGCCGCGATGCTGTGGAAGCTCTGCACATGCGGGATGCCACGCGTCGCCGCCACATCGAGCGCAGCCATGCCGGAGAACCAGTGGTGCGAGTGCAGCAGGTCGTACGGCCCGAGCGGGGAGAGCGCGCGGCGGAAATCCGCAATGTACGACTCGTGGTCGCCCTTGATGCGGCGCTCGGCGGGCCCGGCGTCGAGGTGACGAAGTGTGAGGTTCGGAGCAAGGCTCAGCACAGCGGATGCCGCGGGGTCGGTTCGGCGGGTCAGGATCTCGACCTCGTGACCCTGGGCTGCAAGCGCCACGGCGGTGGCTCGCACGGCGACGTTCATTCCGCCGACGTCGCCGGTGCCCGGATCGTCGGCGGGCGACGTGTGCAGGCTGACGAGGGCGATACGGAGGGTCACTTTCCGAGTCTATGAGGAGCTTGCTGAACGTTTCGGGAGGGGTCGTGCGTCCGGCACGGCTCCTGATGCGGAAGTCGGCCGGTGCCGTTCACATTCGGGAGGAGAATTCGTGGGTTCGTCCACGTAGAGGGGTCGAAGCCCACGATTTACCGCCCGAGCGCACTGCATCCGCCCGACTCAGGCGCCCATACCGGGTGCAACCCCTGGAGAAAAAGGGCCGGATCAGCGGGTTTGAGTGCCGCAAGGCGCCTTTTTGGCAAGAAACGCCGCACTTCGGCACGGAAACTCCGTGCGCGACTCCGCCATGGGGTCACGCGGGGCCTTCAACTCACCCAACCGACCGTGAAACGATGGGACGCACGCCATCAACCACGGGGGAGCACACGATGAGCACCATGCGGGCAGTCGAGTACCAGGGCGCGGGCGGCCCCGAAGTGATGCGCATCGTCGAACGCCCCCGCCCGCAACCGAAACCGGGTGAAGTGCTCGTGCGAGTCGCCGCCGCCGGGCTGAATCGCGCCGACGTGCAGCAACGGAAGGGTGTGTACCCGCCGCCGAAGGGGGCATCCGATATCCCGGGCCTTGAGGTCAGCGGAACGATCGCCGAGCTCGGCGATGGCGTCGACAGCTTCGGGCTCGGAGAAGAAGTGTGCGCGCTGCTGGCCGGCGGCGGCTACGCCGAATACGTCGCCGTACCGGCCGGACAGGTACTGCCGGTCCCGACCGGTACCACCCTCATCGACGCCGCCGCTCTGCCCGAGGTCGTCTGCACGGTCTGGTCCAACCTGTTCATGAATGTGCGGGTCGAGAAGGGAAACTGGGTCCTCATCCACGGAGGTGCCGGCGGCATCGGCACCATGGCGACCCAGCTCGTCGCGGCCCACGGCGCCCACCCGGTCGTGACGGCCGGCAGCGAGGAGAAGCTCGCATACTGCTATCGCTTCGGCGCCGAAGCGGGCATCAACTATCGCGATGAGGACTTCGTCGAGGAGATGCTCGACCTCTCCGATGGGCACGGCGCGGACGTGATCCTCGACGTCGTCGGCGCCACGTACCTGGACCGCAACCTCCACGCGCTGGCGCCCGGCGGACGGCTCGTCGTCATCGGCCTGCAGGGCGGCGCGAAGGCTGAACTCGACCTCGGCCTGCTCATGTCACGCCGCGCGAGCGTGCACGGCACGACCCTCCGCGCCCGCCCCATCGAGGAGAAGGCGCGCATCGTTGCGGATGTCGCGACGCACGTCTGGCCGCTCGTCGCGGCGGGAACCGTCCGCACCGCCGTCGAAGTCCGCTACCCGCTCGACCAGGCCGCGGCCGCTCACGAGCACTTCGACTCGGGTGAGCACACGGGCAAGATTCTGCTCACGATGTGAGGTCGCGACGAGATACGCCGGGACGGAGCAACGTAACGTCGGACTACGCGCTTTCGAAGTAGTACGTGATCGCGCCGCTGGACTCGCTTCCGTACCGGATGGACCAGACGCCACCCGTGGCATCCGCCGTGGGAATCGCGATCACGACGTTGCCGGAGCCGCTCTCGCCGAGCGCCAGTGTGTCCTGGATGTCGGCAAGGTCTGCGGGCGGTGGGGTCGCCAGCGCGTCGGCCACCGAGTACACCGAACCGTCAGCGGTGACGAACTCGACCTCGATCTGGTCGGGCGGCAGGTTCGACGCGGCCAGTACGGTCAGTTCGACCGTGGCCATGGCCCACTGCATGGTCGCGGGTGCTGGCGTATTGCCGTCGATCGCGAGCACCACGTCGTTGGCATCGAGAACGGATGCCGTCACCGTCGCGTCGAATAGCGGGGCGCCATCGGCGTCGTTCAGCTGCACGCCGGTGCCGAGGGCGAGCGGTTCGACGGCCGGTGCGATCGCGGAGGGAGTAGGCGACGGAACCGGCGTCGCCTCGTACGTGGGCAGGTTGCGCGTCGACTCTTCGATCGCGCCGCCCACGGCGAAGATGAACCCGAAGGTGTAGACGAAGAACATGAGGAACGCGATCACCATGGATGCCGCGGACAGTCCCGTTCCCCACGCCGCCTGCTTGCGGGGCCGGTCGGCGAGCACGAGTCCGATGATGCCGACGATGATGCCGGCGGTTCCCGTGAAGAACGCGAAGATGTTGACGATCGGGATGAACGCGAGAACCACCGAGACGATACCGAGGATGAGGGCGGCAAGTCCCGGCCCGTTGCCGCGCTGCGGCGGCTTCGGCCCGACCACCGTGTACCCGTACGGCACCTGCGGCGGGTGGAACATCGGCGGCTGCCCATAGGCGGGCTGCTGCGAGGGGTCCGACGGTCCATAGGGGCTCTGCGGTGGGTTCGTCATGGTTCGAGTCTGCCCGAAATCGCCGCCGGACGTACGGGGGAGCACTCCCCATGCGGATGCCGCGGCTCGCGTCGAACCACGCGCGTCACCCTGTCAACGCCTTGCGACCCACCCACTCCCCGCCTTGGATGGAGAACAAGGAACACGACGAGGGAGGAAACACATGAACGACTCGATCGAACACAGTAACTTGCCGCTTCCGGAGTTCGACCACATTCCGCTCGGGACACTTCCGCAGCGGATCGCGCCCCTCGACGAAGCCGGCGTCACCACGTTGCTCGACTACGAGCAGGCGCACGCGAACCGGCTTCCGGTGGTGCAGGTGCTGACGCACCGTCTCGAGGCGCTGAAGAATGGGGCTGAGCCGAGCGGAAGCATCCCGGACTCGATGCCCGAGGTGCGCTCGGGCAGCGACGTGTCGCCAGAGGGGCCCAAGACGGATGCCCCGCCGGTCAACCCGCCGGCGCACGGCAACCCGGCGAACCCGGCGCAACCGCGGGGATAGCGACGCCTTTTTGCTCTCGACAGCTACGGTGAGCGTATGCGAGCCGAACTGATCGACCCCCGCGACCAGACCACCCAGGTCGACGACCCGACCTACCGGGTCTACTTCTGGGCGGAGGGTGGGGGAGCGAAGGAAGAGTGGGAACTCTTCGACGCCGACCTCGATGAGGTTCTCGAGTGGATTCCCGCGCACGCGCTCGGCCGACCGCACAGCCTCTGGGCCGTGACGCGTTCGACCGAAGGGGTCTGTCTCATCCGGCTGCGCGGGATCGATCTCGATGTCGAACGTGGCACCTGGCCGGTCTGGGCGCACGAAGTGATTCTGTGACCAGGCCGACGGTCCTATTGCTCCGGATGCGTGGCTCTCGGACGCAGTTCTTCGGGCATCGGGAACGGCAGCAGAAACTCCCGCTCGGCCACGTCGTGCGCTCCCCAATCGTCGCGCGTGACGCGGATGCCGTCAGGGGACAGTTCCGCGATGCGCACCCCGATGCAGCGTCCGTCGGGGAGGCGGAGCTCGTAGGGGTCGGCGAGAAAGCCCAGGCCGATGGCGTCGAGGGTTTCTTCGGCGGTGTGCCAGTCCAGTTCGCCGGTGCGAGTCCGACCGAGGAGGTCGACAACGACGAAGCCGTCACCGGTGGGCGTCATCCATCCCAGGAGTTCACGGTCGCTGCCGCGCCGATGCTCGATCCACTGCTCGGTGTTTGTCATGCCCCCGAGCGTATCGGTGAGGCCCGCACGCTATCGTCGCGGTATGGAGCAACTGGATGAGTACGCCACCACGACCGTGCGGATGTTCCCGGACTACGCCGACACGGTGCTGTGGTTCCCCGAGCCCGTTCCCTATGACGTGGCGAAGCTGAGCCCGGCCCTCGTGCGGGATTTGCAGGATTGGGAGCGGTCCTTCTACGACGCGCTCACCCATCGGGCGCGGTGGCGAGCGAAGGCGGCCGCTCGTCGGCTCGACAAGCGAGGGCACAAACTCGCCGAGCGTGTCGCCTCCGAGCTCGGCCAAGAGTTCTCGGTGGAGTACCGCTCGATGGTCGACAGCGAAGACGTGCGCAACGTCGGCGTCTCGAACGCCCCAGCGGCGAACCCGGATGCCGCGGCCGCCTTCGCGGCGCTCGTCGCGGCATCCCGAGAAGAACACGAACGCATCGAGAAGCTGATGGCCGAAGACGGCGAGAACTTCGGCTGGTTCGCGTACGCGCCCAATTCGCAAACGGTCTTCCGCTCGTCGGAACATCCGCACGGAAGGCCACCCACCCAGGTGCTCTTTCTCGGCGGGCGTTCGGGCGTCGGCAAGTCGACCGTTGCCCTCGCGCTGCAGGACCTGCTGCGGGAGCGCGACATCCACCATGCGCTGATCGATGGCGACAATCTCGACCTGGCGCACCCGGCGCCGTGGGTGGAGCATCCCGACGCGCGACTGGCCGAGAACAATCTTGCCGCGATGTGGGGCAACTACCGGGCGCTGGGCTACTCCCGGCTGATCTACACGAACACGGTGTCGGTGCTGCAGATGTCACGGTTGAGCATGGCGCTCGGCGGAGAGGTGGATGCCGTCGGCATCCTCCTCGAAGCAAGCGACCGGCAGGCGCGCCGGCGATTGGGGCAGCGCGAGCGCGGCGGGTCACTGCGCGAGCACGTTGAGCGAAGCAAGGCTGCGGCGAAACGCCTCGAGCAGGAATCGCCCGAGGATGTTCACCGGGTCAACACGAGCGGTCGCACCCCGGAACAAATCGCGGCCCAACTGCTCGAGCTCATTGGGTGGGAGTGATCCCACCCTTCCCTCGCCGGCCCTTCGCGCCGTAGTCTCGCCGTCATGATCGGAGAATTTCGCAGCGTCGTGCTCGACTGCCCGGACGCCAAAGCCCTCGCCTCGTTCTACGAGGAACTCCTCGGAATGGAACGCGTCATCGACCGCGAGGACTGGGTCGCCCTGCAGAAACCCGAGGGCGGACCGCGGGTGTCGTTCCAGCAGATCGACGACTACAACCCGCCGCAGTGGCCGGGGCAGGTCGTGCCCCAGCAGCTGCACATCGACGTGACCGTCGCAGACATGGACGTTGCCGAGAAACAGGTGCTCGCCCTCGGCGCGACGGATGCCGGCTACCGCGAGGACGACTTCCGGGTCTTTCTCGATCCGGCCGGTCACCCGTTCTGTCTCGTCGACGGAAGCTAAGTGCGGGAAGCGTCAGCGCTGCATGATCGCGTCGAGACCAACGGCGACGGATGCCGCGAGGCGGAAGTCCACTCGCTGGTCGGGCACGTCGACGGTGTAGCGGTCGCGCAGGCTGAACTGGCGTTCGCTCGACATCACGACGGCGCCGGTCGCCTTGTCGGTGAAGTCGAAGTGGAACGAGAACGGGAAGTCGATTATCCGGCGGGCGATCGCGGTCATCTGGTTGCGTTCCTGGCCGAAGGCTTCGAGGTTGGGTCCGTAAAGGTGAAAGCTCGAGCGCAGCATGCTCGCCTTGAAGTCCTTCTGGAATGCGCCGAGCGGAGTCCCGTCAGCGGCGGTGACGTCGTAGGTGCCTGCCAGGTCCATGACGTTGCGGGCCTTGAAGCCGAAGAGCGGCTGCGTTCGAGCTTCGTCGGCGAAGAACGTGACCTGTTCCTTCATCGCCATGCGTTTCTGCTGGGCGATGGCGAAGATCCGCCCTTCGGTGCCGTCGGGGTTCGCCTCGACGATCTCGTAGCGGTTCACCATCATGGTCAATCGCTGCTTCACGAAGAAGCGGGGAAGGTACTGGAGGGTGGTGCCGTTCATCGGTGCCTTTCGTTGGGGCGCGCGGTGCGGCCCAGGAATAGAGAGGAATCGCGATCGTCGCTGCCCCCAGTGGAGCGTATCGGTGAGCGGGCGGAAGCCGTGGGACCGTCGAGACCGCTATTCGACGCCGAGCACTGTTCTTACACCCGCGAGCTTTGTCTGGTCATCCACGGAAACAACGACCAAACCTGTGCGCACGAGTTGCGATTCTACGATTCCGAATTGTTTGATTTGCTCGAGGAAGCTGACGTAGTCGTCTTCGTTGGCGAAGGCATAAATCTGAACCCTGGAACCCTCATATGTCCCTTCACCCCACTGCGCGGCGAATGGAGCGACCGAAGAAGACTGTACGTAATCGCCGACGCCAAGCGCCGAAGCCACGGACTCGGGCGTTGTAGCTTCGGGTGTTTCAGCGGGCTCGCTTGGTTCTTCAGTTGGCACCGAGGTCGCGTGACGGCTTGCTGCCGGCCCCGGGCTCTTTGCGGGCTCACTGGGCGACGCGCATCCGCCAAGTAGTAGGACGACGGAAATCGCGATCAAGACCTTCTTCATACTGCGAACACTACTGAGTCGGGCGTCCCTGCCATTGCCGTTCATTGTGCGCCGGGGGTCAGCTCTTGAGTTTCAGCCGCAACGGCGGGCTGGTCTTATCCATCTCAATGAACGACTGCCGGGACTTGAGAAAGTCCGAGAACTGACCGTGCCCTAGCGCCCGCTCCTGAAACGACGGGTCGATCCGCTTCATCTGTACCTTCACGGCCGAGGCGTGCTGCCACTCGAGGTCGTTCTTCGCCAACAGGTCGAGGGCGCGCCTCAGAGTCGCAGTGGCCGTCTTCTGCAGGTTGCGAGGCGGGTCAGCGGATGCCGCAGGCGCCGCGTCGGGATCCACCGAGCGTTCCTGTGGGAAAGGAGCGGGAGCATCCGTTGTCGTCGTGGCGGCATCCGTCATTCCAGCGGTGGCCGCGGTTCCGTAGTCGACCGGGAGGGTAACCGGGAGAATCTCGACCCCGGGCAGGGCGTCGTAGTCGGCGTACTCGTCGCAGGCCGCAGCGAGGGCGGTGCTCGTCGCGCCGGAGACGCCGATGCCGACGACGTAGCGGTCGAGGCGTTTGCAGCGTTGGGCGAGGGGGATGTAGTCCGAGTCGCCGGCGACGATGATCACGTGGGTGAGACCTTTGAGGCGGAAGCTGTCTTCGATGACGTCCACGGCGAGACGGATGTCGGCGCCATTCTTCAGCGAGTAGGCGGTGGGAAAGAGCTGGGTCAGGTCGACGGCGCGTCCGATGAGCTGCTTCTGGTAGCTGGCGTTGAAGGGTGCGGACCAGTCGGCGTAGGCGCGGCTGACGACGATGGTTCCGAAGGAGGAGGCGTAGTCGAGGATGGCGGCGACGTCGACGGTGGCTTCGCGGATGCGGGCGGCGATGACCGGGTCGGAGTTGTTGCGGTTTGGGATGAAGTTGCGAACGCGGTCCTTGGTGAACTGTCCGTCGCCGTGTAGTTGGTTGTAGCGGGAGATGACGATGTTGTCGAAATCGATGTAGACGGCGACACGGTCGCGTTTTTTGGCCACGCGGTCAGGCGCCGACGATGGCTGTAGAGCTGGTCGAAACCGGAAAAGAGATCACCCAGAGCGAGGTCGTGACGATCGAGAGGGCGACGACGAGGTAGCCGAGAACGAGACCGGTGATGGCGCCGCCGCGTCCGATGCCGGCGCGGGCGGAGTTGTTGAGGCCGACGTGTCCGAACACGATGGCGAGCACCGCGGGCAGGAAGGCGACGAACATCATGAACAGCCCGAAGATCGGGATGGGAATCCAGATCCCGAAGACGATCGCGACGATGCCGAGCACTAGGGCGGTGACGGCCATGCCGTTCGACGGTTGCTTGACGACGGACTGGTAGATGACCTGCTGTTGGCCGTACGGGTAATGGCTCTGGTTAATCACTGGATCAGCCTGTCAGCGATGGTGATTGGGCGGCAGTACCAGTTGGGGTGGCACTGGGGCTCTTGGGGTGGCATTTCTCCGGGTCGCTCAAAAGGACCTCTCCTATGAAGGGTGGTTCGCTGCCCATGAGCCGGCCCCGTCTCCGATGTGCCGAAGTGCGAGGCATCGAAGACCGCAATGCGAGTGAAGTGCATACTAGGGCCGGGCCGACCATGTTTAGCCGACTCGAATCCATTCACCGCACCGCTGAGAAGAGAAACTGTAGTCACCAACCCCGATGGCTACCTCGATCCGCAGGGCGGAGACGTGGAAGCCGTTCTCGATGATGGCCCCCGTGTTATCCAGGCGCTCCCAGTAGCAATTCTCAATGTCGCCTTCTGATACGTAGGTTCCTGACTCGATGCCCTCGCCTACCCTGTGGATGCCGCCAAGAATTCGCGTTCCATCCTCGATCTCCTGGACGCGCTGTGCTACTGACTTCTCGGCAGCGGCTCGTTCTGCGGCTTCGGCGGCAGCGGCTTCCGTTTCTGCTGCGATTGCCTCATCGGCACGAGCGATCACTGCGGCCGCATCTGGGTGCTCCGGACAGAGTGTAAGGGCGGCGTACGCACTGGGCCAGTATCCCGTTGGCGGGTCATCTGTCCCGAGGTCAGCGCAACGGGCATACAGAAAACCAAGTGCCACCGTCGTTCGGTCATAGCCGGCCGCGTCAAGGGCGGCGATTTGCTCAGGGGAGAATTTCTTGCCAGCTGGCTCACCCGCGTTGCAGTTGATGACTGGTTCACTTGCTTCCCACACCGAGGCGTAGTCGTCGAACGACCATGACGCACCCAGCTGGGCGTTCTGGCAGTCCATTGGAAACGTGTAAACGGTTCCAGTCGTCGGTTCAGTGCCAGGAGTTTCCGTTGCCGTTACCGGCTCCGATGCTGAGCACGCCGAAAGACTGAACACGGAAAGCGCCGCCGCTAGCGGCAGCGTCGAGGCCCATCGGGACATGTTGCTCCTTCAGCTTGTAGGCGTCAGCCTAGGACGACGAGGGTGACCAATCGGGGGCAATTGTTCGGAACTTGCTATCCCAGCGTCACCTCGCACCATCGAAAACACCCTGCGTGCCATTGATCAGCGCCGGTCATCAGCTGATCGTGCGAGATCGGCGCCTTCGAGTACCTGACGAAAGGATCGATCCAGCCGCAGCTTGTGCGCCGTGCCCGCAGTCGGTCGTTATTGGTTCTGTCGTTTCCCATCCGCATTCCCCTATCAGCACCACAGTATTCGTGTGACATAGATGATTGCGTTGGCCCAGTGCCGTTGGCAAGCTCGCTAGTGCTGCGACGGCCGGGTTCTACGCCTTCTCCGAGTCAGCTTGCGTTTTGTCTCGACCGCGACACATCATTAGCCGTGCCAGAACCCACGTGGACCGATATCGCCACAGCAATCAGCTCGGCCGCGACGCCAGTCGTTGTTGCGATCTTCGGCTGGATCCTGACGCGACGGCAGTCGCGTAGTGAGTTATTACTCAACGCTCGGATCGATTACTACAGGCAACTCGGCCCAGAGCTGAATAAGTTGATGAGCTACATGATGTTCATCGGAACGTGGCGCGATATCGCGCCACCCGAGGTAGTCGCCCTCAAACGGCGCTTGGACGCATCTTTCTATGTGGCCGCGCCGCTATACAGCCGACCCGTCACGGCGGCATACGAAAGCTACATGAAGTTGTGCTTCGTGCCTTTCGGCGATTGGGGTTCCGACGCCCTGATCAGAAGTAGTCCGTATCGGCGCCGCGTCAGTTGGAAGGCGTCGGCCGCATGGGACCCTTCCTGGGGCAGATTATTCGAGTTGCAGGAAGAGGAGCCGATCGAGCGGCAAGCTCTCGAGGAACTAAGGTCCGCGTATGACTCGCTGATCTCCGCGCTGGTCAAAGACCTGAACATAAATCGGGCCCGCAGTGAATACACGAGCGCTCGCGCGGTCACCAACGCCGGAGGACAGCTCCGCACTGTCGACGGTGCGCCCGCCCGCGATTAGCGATTCAGCTGCTTGAGAAATTTAGCGGCTTCACGGCTCATTCGAGTACGGACGAGTACTTCCGCCGATATCTGATTGATCTACGCACCACAGCCGATAGTGCTGCGAACGCCAGCAGCGGCGGTTGAGTAAGCGACGACTGTCTTGCGGAGGATTGGACGTGCGTAGTGCCCAGCATTACTGACCACGACGCTGTGATCCTAAAACACGAGGCCCGGGAACGCGTTCCCACGAGCCGAGCACATAGATTGATACAGGACTGAGAAAGAGGAAACGATGGACGATGTGGGGTCCAATGCGCGACGTTTTTTGGACGCATTTCACAAGACCGAAATAATGCTCCAGAGTCGTTTCGATCGCCGAGATGGGAAACGGCCTCCTTTCAATCGCCTGATTGATGAGTCAGATGAACTTGTGGGCGAACAGAAGAGCCGCCTCAAGGAACTTGCCCTGCTGCGGAATGCGATCGTGCACACTCCGTATAGTCCGCGGGATGAACCATATGCGGACCCCCGGAACTCGGTGGTCGAGTGGATAGAAAAGCAGGCGGACGTGATCGAGAATCCCCCGCTCGTTATTGGAGTTCTCAAGCTCGATCCTCCGCGAGTGCTGCAGCACTCGGACGATGTCAGTCGGTTCCTGGCGGAAGTCGCCTATCCATTTGATTTTTCCCAGGCCCCGGTGAGAGACGCCAACGGTCAAATCTTTCTGGTTACGACTAATGCTGTTGCTCGGTGGGTCGCATCCGCGTATTCCCCTCATGCTGGCGGGGTTCTTCCCCTGGCAAGCATCGCCGAGGTCGCCCGGTTCTCTGAAGAAGGGGACCGCCTTCATATTGCCTCCGAACGCTTACGAGTTATAGATGCTCTTCGCATATTCGGAGGTGCGCTGGGTGTGCCACCTGCGGCCATTCTTATGCGATCAGAAAGCCCGGGTGATCCGGACCCTCTCGGACTCTGCGTTCGCTCAGATCTCCCCGAGCTGTTGCGAGCTCTCGGCGTGGGGCCGCACGCCAGCCCGCTGTGAGCAGAGCTAAAGCTCGATGAGAGGGCCCTACGCGAGCATTTCCTGCACCATCGGAATCACCTGCGTGCCATACAGCTCGATGCTCGTCATCAGCTGGTCGTGCGGCATCGGCCCGTTCGAGTACTTGAGGTCGAACCGGTCCAGCCCGAGCGTCTGCGCCGTCGCCGCGATCTTCCGCGCGACCGTCTCCGGCGATCCCGCATAGAGCGAGCCGTGCTCGATCTCGTTCACGTACTCCGTCTCGGTCACCGGCGGCCAGCCGCGCTCGGCGCCGATCCGGTTCCGGTTCGCCCGGAAGTGCGGCCACAGCTGCTCGCGCGCCTCCGCGTCGGTGGCAGCGATGTGTCCGGGGGAGTGCGCGCCGAGCGGCATCCGCGGAAGTCCGAGCTGCTCCGACGCCCGCCCATACAGCTCGACGTACGGCAGGAACCGGCCCGGGTCGCCACCGATGATCGCCAGCATCATCGGGATGCCGGTGCGCACCGACCGCACGACGGACTCCGGTGATCCGCCGACACCGATCCACGAGGTGAGTCGGCCGGACTCGGTCTTCGGGAAGACGTCCTGGTTCGTCAGCGGGGCACGGTGGCTGCCGGACCAGGTGATCGGCTTCTCCTTGAGCAACTGCACGAACAGGTCGAGCTTCTCGTTGAACAGGGTCTCGTAGTCGGCGAGGTCGAAGCCGAACAGCGGGAACGACTCGGTGAACGAGCCGCGACCGAGGATGACCTCCGCGCGGCCGCTGCTGGCGGCATCCAGTGTGGAGAAGCGTTCGAAGACGCGGATCGGGTCGTCGCTCGAGAGCACGGTGACGGCGGAACCGAGGCGGATGCGCTCGGTCTGGCCGGCAATCGCAGCGAGCACCATGTCGGGGGCGGAGATCGCGTAGTCGTCGCGGTGGTGTTCGCCGACGCCGATGAAGTCGACGCCGACCGAGTCGGCGAGCACCCCCTGGGCGATGACGTTGCGGATCACCTGGGCGTCGCTCTGGCGTTCGCCGTTGTTGTCGACGGTGACGTCACCGAAGGTGTCGAGTCCGAGTTCGAGGTGCTGTGCCATTGCCGTATCCGTTCAGTCTAAAGTCGATGCGTACGCATCATTGTCGACAACGGTCGAGGTTAGCCCCGTATTCCTACTGTCACCTGGGCTCTCGGTCGTGCCCCTCATCGGGGCTGAAGCGCTCACCCGCAAACTGTCCGTCCGAATTTCTGGCAGAGCCGTACCTCACACTTTACGAATGCACCTGACCCGAAAAGACACGCGCTCGTGTGCAGAAACTTTCGAAGTCACAGCCCTGCCGCGTCAGCGAGCCAATCTCGAACTTGAGCGGGGTCGTTCCCGAATGGTTCGAGCCACGACTGAACGACCCCAGGACCAGCGTCGAACCAGTAGGTTTCTTGGGAGTCGATCCCCGTGTGTTGACCAAGTTGACCTATCACGTGAATATCCAGGGCCTCCTTCGGCAACAACCACATGTGTGCGTCCACAGGCGACAGCCCAAGGCAGAGACAGTAGTCGTAATCTCGATCGCGGATCTGTTGGAATCTGTAGATGCCGCTGCTCCATAAGGTTGACATCTTCACTTGAACTCGTAGCTCGTCGATATCTAGGTAATGCTGTCCGTCTACTCTGATCGACCGCACGTCGAAACCCGAATTTGCCGCCCACTCGGCTACCAGACGCCGTCCGATGCTCCCTTTCGTGGCGGACGGAACAGACAATATCCACTCGAACGGGCTTCCCCGCCAGTCACGTGACTCTGGGAAGTCGGCGGCGATTTCATTTGACGCGTGTGCAAGGTCCACAAAACCGTCTGTTGGAGTAGGTGCCACCGCTACGTCTCCGATCCTTGAGCAAGTCGATTGGCGAAAGCTAAGCATTAATTCGGAGGCTTGTATACAGGCGTTGATCACGGATTTTTAACCGTTGAGTGCGAGTCAGGCGTGGACCTCGTGTTCAGGGTAGTTCCTGTGAAGTGCACGATAGTGCCGGCTCGACGACCGGCGACTTGCTCCCGCTCAGTGCCGGTCCACCGTCGTGATGAAAGTTCTTAGGTACTCGCGAAGGGCGGGGTCGCACACGTAGACATACGTACCGCGGATGCCACGGGTCAGGAGAACTGCGTAAATGTTGCGGACAAAACGCAGCAGGTCGTCGTCGCTGTAGACCTTGCCGAGAACCGCATTGTTCTCCTTGCCCTTCTTGTCGAAGTACGACGCACGATCAACGAACAGCCGTCGAGTAATGGGGTCGTAGCGAAGGTCCGGCCCGATGATCACGCCCGCGTAGTTGAGGTCGTAGCCCTGGACCGTGTGGATCGACCCGACCTCATTCAACGATTTCGGGGATGCGATCCAATCGGTCTGTGTGCTGTTCCAGCGAAACTTCTCACCGTCGACGTTGATGTCGAAAGCCGCCTTGTCGTTCTTGGAAGCCCAGGGCCACGCGAATCCAGCCACGAGACGCGAGAGACCTGCTTCCTTCTCCTTGAGCAAGATCTCGTCCCGCATGTCGGCGACGCTTTCAAACATCCGAAAGTCGTACTCCGCGAACAGTTCCGGCTCGGGCTGGGTGGTGTCGTCGAAGTGGCTCGCCGAGCCAAGAATGCGTCGGATGTACGCGACGTAGTCCGCTTCACCCGCCTGCACCCGCATCTGAGTAATCAGGGGATAGTGGCGGTGGCGAGCTTTGGCGTTGGTCACAAGGTCGAGGAGTAGTTGGAACGGGAGATCCGCGGGTCGCACGCTCTGCTCCGCATCAAGCAAATAGATCTGATGCTTGCTTCTCGCACGGATCCAGTCCAGCTGAGTCTTGCTCGTGTCATCAACATCGAAGAGCTTTTTCGTGATGTCGGCGAAGTTCTTGTTCTGCACACCCGACGGTTGGTTCGCTCGCTGATTGAGCCGGTGGGCTTCGTCGACGATGAGAAGGTCGAACTCCTCGTCGGCATTGCCCACGTCGAAGGCAGTCATGACCATCGCCGGATCCAAACCGGGCGTCTTGCGGAACACTTTCTTGATCGACTCCCGCAGCGACTGTTGCGGGATAACGAGACCGATGCGAAGGTCGGTGAGAAGTGCGCGGTGCTCGGGGACGAACAACTCCGAGAACATCGTGTCGCTGTCGAAATCCTCAGCCTCAACAGTATTCGCGATATCGACGAGCAGCTTCAACATATAGAGGGCGACCACGGTTTTGCCGGTGCCGGGGTCACCCTGAATCACGAGGGTGCTGCTGGAACCAGCGCCCAGATCCGTGAGCAGACCGTTGAGAATGTCTTCCACTGCGGCAGCCTGGTCCTGCGTGAGCGCTTTGAATGGGGACAGCTTGAACAGGTCGCTGTTCTCGATCTCCGGGATGCTCCGGGTGAAGACCCCGTCGCGTCGTAGCTGTTCAAAGACGTCGCGAAACGACTCGCGATAGAGATCACGGTCGTAGTAATCGCCCTCGGTGATTCCGTCATTCCGGTTGAGCACGCGATAGGCCCCGTCGCCGGCGAGCAGCCGGATGAGGAAGGACTCGAGATCGAGGCAGGCCGATTTGTTGAATCGTTCGTCGACAATGACCCGGATGGTCTTCAGATGCGCCTTGTCTGGGGAGTCGAAGTGCTGCCGCATCCGACCGGCGGCATTTCGCGACTCACCAACATAGACGTCGTTCAGCAACCGATTCCGTGGAGCGCGGTTGTCGGTCGTCGCGTCGTCGAGCACATAGACAACGGGCCAGTTCGTGTTGCGAGTGTGACTCGGAGCCCAACGAATAACAGCCTCGGGTGTGAAGTCGAGGCGTTCGATTTTAGAGGGCGTCATATTTCGCGCTTCGACCGCGGGATTTCTCGATCGGGTACTTTTCACGGCTCTTCGCCAGTTTCTCAAGGACGATCTGGTCCGGGTCGGCACCGATACGGTCGGCGAGCAGTATGCAATACGTAAGGACGTCGGCTAATTCGTCGCGGACACGGGCCGAATCCGCGTCATCGTTCCATTGGAAGCACTCGAGCAGCTCGCCGGATTCGATGACGATGCTCTTCGCGAGGTTCTCGGGACTGTGAAATTGAGCCCAGTCCCGCTCGGCCATGAAGGAGGCGATCTCATCGCGGACTGACTTGTCGACCATCCCGTCAACCTAGCAGGGAGGCCCCTCGAGCCGAGGTCAATGCCCGGCGGAGACTACATGGCACACGTTTTGGGTGTCTCTCGCGGCGCGGGCATCTCGGCCGATCTCAATAGACTACGGACCGAGTACCAATCATGGAGGTTGTTGTGGCCAAGCGTCGAGGATTCTTTGCGGAAATGCAGCATCAGGCACGACTCGCAGAGAAGCGCGAAGCCGCCGTTGCTCGAGAATACAATGCGGCCGTTCGACGCACCGAGCAGGCGCATAAAGCCGCACAAAGAGCAACCGCGGCGGCTCAACGTGCGTCTGAAGCGGACCGAAAGCGACTCGAGAAGGAAGCCGCCGCTGCGCACGTCGAGGCGATGCAGGCCGAAGTAGACCAATTGAACGCCGAACTTTCTGCGAAGTACGAGCGCATCGATTCGCTGCTGTCGGCGACCCTGCAAGTTGATGACTACGTCGACCTCGAATCATTGCGAGAAGTGGTCGATCATCCCCCGTTCGATCGCCCGGACCTCATGCGCCCACTGCCCGCTCCGGCCCCCATTCCGGACCCACCGCTCCCCGTTAAGCAGCCAGTGCAGGCTCCGACAGGATTATTCGGTAGAAAGCAGAAGCTCGCTGAGGCGGAAGCTGCAGCCGAGGCGCAATATGCGGCCGATTACTGGGCTTGGCACGCGAGTGTGCAAGAACTGCCGGCTCGTCGCCAAGCTCAGGACACGGCCTATGCCGCAGCTGAGCAGGGGCGCTTAGCGGAGCTCGCGAAAGAGAGGGCGCGCTACGACCAAGAGTGTGTTGCCCGGGAAGAAGCAGTCCTCGAGCAGAACGGGGAGCTTGACCAGTTAATTAACGGCCTTGGTTACGGGACCGTGGGCGCTGTGCAAGATTATGTCGCTATAGTTCTCGCGAACTCGATCTACCCGGAGGAAGTCGAGGTGCATCATTCAGCCGAATTCGAGCCGTCGACTGCTGAGCTCAGCATGAGGGTGTTGATCCCAGGCCCGGACAGTATTCCTGCAGTGAAGGGATATCGGTATGTCAGAGCATCCGACGAGATCGTCGAAACACCTCTGTCGCAGAAGGAAGCCAAAGAGAGGTATGCCGAGCTCGTTCACAACGTCGCTTTGAGGAGTTTCCACGAGGTGTTCGAAGCGGATCGACGTGGTCTCATCCGAAGCATCGCTTTGGAACTTGGCACCGAAACCATCAATCCAGCAACAGGTAGAGAAACATACGTACCGCTGACTGCCGCTGCAGTTTCCCGGGAGGTCTTCTCCGAACTCGATCTCTCGGCTGTAGTGCCAGCGGCTACTCTCGCCCATCTTGGTGCGGTTGTCTCGAAGAACCCGCTGGCCTTGGTGCCAGTGAGCGGTTCGGGTGTTCGGAGCGCACAAGGGTGAGTGAACCGATATTCAACCCGCCGCCCGGGTGGCCCCAACCGCCTCCCGGCTGGCAGCCGCCGGCAGGCTGGAGCCCGGACCCTTCTTGGCCGGACCCACCTCCCGGATGGGAACTGTGGGTGCCATCGGTCACACCCAAGGAAGCAGCCGAAAATTCGTTCGTCACCTCTGTCTCGGACGACAGTCCGATTGGCTCCTCGGACGATCATGGTGCCGCAGACGGCGATATTGACAGAACGCGCGGCGGCGATGTGTCTCGACGAATGGCGTTGCTAGAGGCAGAGAACGCCACCTTGCGCGCCCAGCTGGCCTCGACCGCGCCGGGCACTTACGTTGAACTGAATGACGCTATCGTCCTTCAGGACGTCGGAATTTACCGCTACCACCATCCGCTTGAATCAGCTGCTGCCTACAAAGACCGCTTGAACCACATTGAGTCGCAAACGGCCGAGCTGGTCAAATCCGGTCGCGCGATAGTCAAATCCGAATTGTTTACGTTCAATAACTCTCTTGCGCAGGGCCGACGCATGACGGAGGACCTCGCGAAGCTCATGTTGCGTGCCTATAACGCGGAAGCCGACAACAGCATTCGATCTCTGAAGGCCGGAAACGTACTCACGGCCAGGCGCCGTATGGACGCCAGCCGAGCTGCTATCGCGAGACTCGGCCGATTGATGGAGATGCATATCAGTGATGAGTTCCACGCGTTGCGTTTAGAAGAAATCGAGCTTACTTCCGACTGGCTAGTCAAGAAGCAGGAAGAACGAGAGGCGCAACGTGAGGAACGGGCGCGGTTGAAAGAAGAGAATCGTGTTGCAAAGGAGCTTGCTGAGGAGCGAGCGAATCTCGATAAGGAGCGGTCGCATCTTCTGAATGCCCTCAATGCACTTGAGCAGCAAGGGCAATCTGACCCAGAACTGGTCGTTCGGCTTGCCCTCATCGATGACGCAATCGCGCAGAATGACTTCCGCGCCGCGAATATTCGTGCGGGCTATGTCTACGTGATCTCAAATGAAGGTGCGTTCGGCAAGAACGTCGTGAAGATTGGGTTGACTCGAAGACTTGATCCGGGCGATCGTATCGCCGAGTTGAGCGGGGCGTCCGTGCCGTTCCGCTTCGACACCCACACCCTGTACTTCTCGGAAGATGCCGTCACCTTGGAGAACGAACTACACAGGCACTTCGCGGATCGGGCACTCAATCGCGCGAATGCTCGGAAAGAGTTCTTCTTTGCTACCCCCGTAGAGGTCAAAGCGGTCCTTCTCGAAAAGGTAGGCAACCTGTTGGAATTCACAGAGTCAGCAGACGCGACGGAATATCGGCAGTCAGTCGCTCTGTGGCCGGCCGGCCGACCTTGATCACAACGACCTAATGCGCCTGATTAGAGCAACAATCCCCGCCGTCGTTGCCGCCCTGCTCTGGTGGGCCAGCGGCGGCCTCGAACTGCTCGGCCGGCAGACCCTCTCCGGTCCGGTGCGGCACATCCTCGCCATCGTCGCTCCCGAGACGATTCCGGTGCAGGAACTCACCGCTCCCGCACCGTGGGCGTTCATCATGATCGCTCTCTCGATGCTCGCCATCTTCGCCGCCTACGCCGCCCTCGCCGCACTGGTCGGGCGTCAGCAGCCAGGCAACACCGCGACCGCGTTTGCCGCCTACTGGATGTGCGCCGTGGCATCCGGGTTCCTGGTTCCGGCGATTCCCGTCGTCATCGAACTCGTCAACGCAGTCGTACAGCAGCAGGCCCCGTTCGGTCTCGTCGGCGAGCGGGTGGCCGGGGCAGCGCAGTGGGGGCTGCTGATCGGCTGGATTCCCGCGCTGGTTGCTGTCGCCCTCGATAGTGCCGGTCGGCCGGAACGGCGCGTCTTCACCCGTCGGATGGTCGCCATCCCCGCGATCGTCCTGTTTCTGCTGGCGGCCGTCGGGCTGACCGTCGCCTCGCCGCTGGCGCTTGCTGCGGTGCAGGCGCAGATTCCGACCGAACCGGTCGCGGAACCCGCCCCGGTGGGCACACCGGTGCCACAGGTCGCGCCCGGCGAGTGGCAGATTGATCCGCGGTGGTGCACGAGCGGACAGCTCGAGATGACAGCGGGGGAGCCGGACGCCGCCCTCGGCAGCCGCGCCCTCGTCATTCGGGCCACGAACGTCAGCGATGCGCCGTGCATCGTGGAGAGCTACCCGGATGTGGCGTTCGCCGACGAGTACAGCAACGCCCTCGACGTGAGCGTCGACCACGGCGGCGCGATGCTCAGCGACGATCCCGGTGTGACGCGGATCGAGGTGCAGCCCGGGGCATCCGTGGTGTCGACGCTCGCCTGGAGTGCGATGCCGACTCAGGGGCTGGATGCCGCCGGCTGGCTCCACGTCGCATCCCACCACGGTGCGAAACGGCAGATGGTGCACATCGATACGGATATCACCGGGGGGACAGTGACGGTAACTGCGTGGGCGTTGCTCATCGGCTAGGCGAGGTACTCGAAGATAGCGGCGGCTCCATCCGGCTTCGGAAAGGCACGGTTGCGCTCTGGTGACCTACTGCTGCGACGTGGAGCGAGCGACTCTTCATATGTTCGTCTGGCAACCGCAGCGATGGGCAGCCATCTCGACCAGAGTGTTGTGCCACTGAGCACAGGCTTTCCTCCTGAAGCGCTAATCCCCGAGCGGCTTAGCTCAGTCGCACCGGCTCAGCGCCAGGACGGGATGGAGGAAGCCCCGAAAGCGGGGTCGCACGTGACCGTGCTCCGAGGATAGCCTGACTCGATCTAACGTTCGCTGAGCGGGGAGTCAAGATTGTTTTTGCGTGAGCTAGTGCGCACCGATAACCCATGGCTGCTTTCGTGACCCCAGACGAAATCGTCTCGGAGGCGATCGCTGCAACAGGAGTATCTAACGCCCAATGGCTCACCCAGGGAGGGCAAAAGTGGGTGCTGACTGCTGATCTCGCAGGCAATCCCGTAGTTCTAAAGATCGTCCCGGTGCCTCCCGGACCAGTTGCGCAGATCGCAGTTAAACGAGCGCATCGCGAGGTGGAACTGCTCGCCGCCGTCGAATCGCCTCATCTGGTTTCGGTCTTGTCGGAGGCGATCGAGATTGGTGACGTCCCGTCAGCCGTGGTCTGGCTCGAAGAGAGGCTGGACGGTGCCGACTTGAGTCTGGAGTTGGGGGTGCAGTGGGACGATATGCAGGTCGTAGCGATGTTGCGCGATCTCGCTCGCGGACTAATCGGCTGCCATGAACTCGCAGTCGTTCACCGAGACCTTTCCCCGGGTAATGTGCGCCACACCTCTGAAGGACGATTCGTTGTGATGGATCCCGGATTTGCGCGACATTTGGAACGAAGCGCGCTTACCGGGATACATCAACCTGGCACGCCCGGCTTCCGAACCCCGGAGCATGTGCCGGGTGGATCTCCCACCCCCGCTAGCGACATCTTCGGCGTGGGGATCTTGGCCTTTTTTGCTCGCAGTGGACAATTCCCAGTTGACCCCTCGGGTGAGGATCACGAGTACGACCGTCGTCTGCGCACAGGCCAGGCCGCACCTATTAGCAGTTTGGTGAGCTCCATCGACGGAGAACTTGCCGTGATCATTGATCGCTGTCTGCAGCGTCAGCCAGCGCGGCGGTATTTGGATGGCGGCGAGCTCTTCGCTGCACTTGAGGCGACAGCAATAGGGAGTGCCGAATGGCGGGAATTCTGATTCATGATGGCCGCAGAACCGGGCATCTGGGCTGGTGCGAGAAGGCTATCGCGGATGGCGTTGCGGATGGGGTCTTTATCTCTGCGTTCTCCACACCTCGGGTCGGCACGCCTAGAAATCCGAGTGCCGAGCGACTCGCAGATACCATTCGAGCGACGGGCGGAGAGGTGGTTTTTGACGTGGAGACCCATGCCCGAGTGCTCCCGACTTCAAACCGAGTGGATTTTTATGACACCTGGGAGTTGTGGGGCCCCGCCGGGGTCGGACTCGACACGCCGACGAGACGTTTGCAGCACATTGAGCGGGTGTTCCGGCGTCAGGAGAGTATAGGAGCGCCGCATCTGGCTCCCACCCTCGCCCTAGATTCTCCGGATTCAGACGCCGCGACCCATGCACTCGCTGCAGCAGAGCTGGCGAGCGGGATGTCCGAAAATTCATGGCAGTCGCTGGTCGCGACTAAGACATTCCTGAGGAGCGGGTACCGTCTTGATGAGTACGTTGGTCAACTGGCGGCCCTCGGATCGCCGACCTGGGTGATCACGGTTGCAAATGAGGTGGTTCTGGGCCAAGCACCCGATGTAGGCGACACGGAAGCATTCGCAGGGCTGCTCCGTTCCATTCATTCCTTGTCAGAGAGATCTCGAGTGATCGTCGCGAAGTCAGACTTTGTCGGACTTCTTGGAGTAGCAGCTGGAGCGGATACCGTTGGCGGTGGGTGGGACCGTTCAATGAGAACTTACGATCCAAATGCTTTCCACGTCGCGTCCGACGATGGGATCCGTATTCCGGCATCATACGTGACTCAGAGTGGCCTGTTAGCGGTGCTTCGCCGCGATACAGCCGAGGCGATCGAGCGCTTAGACTCCGCTTTAGCGTCGGCCATTCGGGGCGGGGCGATGCCGCCGAGTGATCGTGCGGAGCGAGAGCACCATCTGCGAACTATCCGGGAAGTCGTACTTGCGATGAATCAATCTGAGTCAAGAGGCGACCGAGTCGAAGTGCTTCGCAACCTCTACGCGACAGCCGATAACTATTTCGTAGACCTCTTAGCGCGGGTTCCTGCATTCGTAAAGAACAGCGACAAGGTTGCCTGGCACGATCAGCAACAGGCCATCCTCCGTGAGTATGCGTCGGCTGAGGGCCTGTGGGTCTAGGTCAAGCTATGCCGCAGGGAACCAACCGAATGGATGAAACGCTCCGATGCCAAGAGCCGTGAGCCCGCATGGAGAGCGTTCGCCCGCCGCCCAATTGTCGGCTGAACGATCCATTTATCGCCAATCGCAAGTCCGAGTCGAAGTGATTTGGCATGGCGGACCACGTCGGTGAGGTTCTTCGGGGGGTGAAGGAGGACGACGCCTGATGCGTCAGCCCAGGTGGAATACCGAGCGGCTTGAGAGATCGCGCGATTCCAGTCCGATACCTTGGCTTCGAATGCATACATTCGTCCAACTGGAACGATTGCTGGGTGGCGACGATATTTGCCGGCCACCTCCTTGACTGCGCCCGACGTTTCGAGTTCGCGCAGATATCCAGCCACCTGACGGCGCGACATTCCGATCCGCCATTCCACCTGAGCGGCCGTAGTGCCTCGTCCAATAGGGACGGCGGCGGCCACGGTTGCAAGCGCTAGCCGATCAACAAGTGCAATGCCGCTCTCTATCCGAGACTCAATCCCTGCGCTTGCCCGAGTCACAGCCACTAAGTCTGCGATCCCGTTTGGGCCCGCGAACTCGGGTGTCACAAATACTCCGGCGGTAGCGCCAGGGAGGCGACCTGCGAGCTGACGCAGGGGCCGGTCCAGCTCTCTCTCGAGCAACGGCTCGAATCTACGTCCTCCCCGAACAATCAGCGCTTCGGTCTCGCATATGTTGGGTGAAGCGCTAGGTGTTGGCGATGGTGTGGATGGCACATGTCCCCTTTCCATAACGACGATACTCTTTTCGCGATCACGCAACGAGTCCCCGCGCTGCTGGGGATAGCTGCATCACATCTTCCCTCTGTGGGCAGGCCATGACGGTAACTCCGGAGTGAGACCTCAGTCATGGAGGACTCATAAACTGCCTCGGCGCGAAGGGGTCACTAAACCCGGCAGAATATGAGTCATGACCACCCCTCTCTCCGGAACGCAGTTCGAGCTCACCAGCGGCGAATACACCGCCACCATCGCCAGCATCGGCGCCTCACTGCGGTCACTGCAGCACAACGGCCGCGACCTCGTCGTTCCCTACGACGCCGACGAGGTGCGCCCCGCCTACCGCGGCGCCACCCTCGCACCGTGGCCCAACCGCGTGGTCGACGGCAAATACAGCTTCGAGGGAACCGACTTCGAGCTCGCGCTCACCGAACCAAAGCGCGGCCACGCCCTGCACGGACTCGTCGTCTGGCACGACTTCATCGCCCTCGACGAAGCCGAAGACCGCGTCATGCTCGCCACCACCGTCGAGGCGCAGGAGGGCTACCCGTTCCGCATCCAGGTGCGCGTCGAGTTCGTCCTCGACGCCGACGGTCTCCACACCACCGTCGCCGCCCGCAACACCGGCACCGCGCCCGCCCCGTTCGGCACCGGCCCGCACCCGTACCTCGTCGCCGGCGAGGGAACAGTCGACGACTGGACCCTCCTCCTCCCCGCCGAACAGGTGCTCACCGTCACCGAAGACCGCCTCATCCCGATCGAATTGGCGGATGTCTCCACCGAGTCAGGCGGAACCTTCGACTTCCGAGAGCCCCGCGTCATCGGCGACACTTTCATCGACCACGCGTTCACCGGACTGGTGCGCAACGAGAACCGGACCGCCGAGGTGCAAGTCACCGCGGCATCCGGAACCGGAGTACGTATGCGCTGGGACACCTCGTGCAAGTGGGTGCAGGTGCACACCGCCGACCAGGAGGCGCCGAAGCCCAGTCGCATCGGCCTCGCCGTCGAACCGATGACCTGCCCGCCGGACGCGTTCAACTCCGGTGAGGACCTGCTCGTGCTCCAGCCGGGTGGCGTCACGTTTGCTTCGTGGAGTATCGCCGCGATCTAACTCCATCTTCTTGCGGATGCCGCCACACGGCGTCCGTTCTCTCTCGCCGTGCCCTGGCACACGACACAAGGAACCCTCTTGGAAACGACACTGAACCGCCGGCTCGGCGTGCCCGGAATTGTCTTCATGGTGATCGCGGCCGCCGCGCCGATCACCGTGGTGGCGGCGAACTTCCCGCTGATCCTCACCGTGTCCGGGTCGATCGGCGCACCGCTGATGGTGCTCGTCGCGACGATCATTCTGCTGCTCTTCTCGGTCGGTTACGCCTGGATGACCCCGCGCGTGCCCGACGCCGGCGCGTTCTACTCCTACGTGCACCGCGGCCTCGGCCGCCGGGCGGGACTCGGCACCGCATCCATTGCGCTGCTCTGCTACGTGCTGCTGACGGTGTCGATGACCTGCTACCTCGGCGTGCAGGCCGGCAACCTGATCGAACTGTGGACCGGCCTCCAGCTGCCATGGTGGCTGATCTCCGCGGTCATGCTGCTCATCGTCGGACTGCTCGGCTACCGCAGCATCGACCTGTCGGCGAAGGTCCTCGGCGTCGTGCTCGTGCTCGAAGTCGTCGCCGTGATCGCCATCGACCTCGGCGTTCTGTTCTCGGGTCGTGAGCTCACCACCACCCCGTTCAGCCCCGCCGAAGCGCTGTCGGGCGCACCCGGCCTCGGACTGCTCTTCGCCTTCCTCGGGTTCTTCGGCTTCGAAGCCACCGCCGTGTTCCGCAACGAGGCCAGGAACCCGGAGAAGACCGTGCCGCGGGCCACCTACATCGCCGTGATCTCGGTCGGCCTGCTCTACTTCGTCTCGTCGTGGCTCGTCATCGCCGGACTCGGCGGAACGGATGCCGTCGCCGCCTCCTCCGCAAACCCCGACAGCGTCGTGGTCGGCCTCGCCGGCGAAGTGATCGCCCCGATCGTCGGCGATATCGTCCAGGTTCTCGTCGTCACGAGCATGTTCGCGTGCATGCTCGCGTTCCACAACATCGTCACCCGCTACCTCTTCACCCTCGGTCAGCGCGGAGTGCTTCCGCAGAAGCTCGCGACCGTGCACCCCAAGCACCGCGCACCGTCGCAGGCGTCTCTGTGGGTCAGCGGAATCACATCCGTCGTCGTGATCGGCTCGGCGCTCGCCCAGCTCGACCCGG
>NZ_RCUV01000022.1 GCF_003667545.1 Mycetocola manganoxydans
CACCGGTGTTGCGTGACTACCTAGAATTCGCCATGGTCTTCCCGACCATTCGCGACCGATCGGTATTGGACCGCTTCGCGACGTCGACCGCCGCTCGAGTTCAGGGCAGCAGATTTTGATCGCTTCGTCGCTTCGTCGCTTCGTCGCTTCGTCGTTTCGGCTGGTTGGTGCGTGCCGGATCAAATAGTCGGCGAGATTCGATCGCTCCGCGGGGTCCCAGGTCAAGCAGCGCGTGGGTACAAAAGTTTCCCAAGCTGAGAGCGGCGTGCACTGGATATGGTTGTATCGTCGAGGACTGTCCGATGACCGTTGCGGAGTTAGTTGTCGCTGCGTGCCAAACGCGTCGACCGCCGCCCTCAACGGAACTAGGAGAGGCATCTGTGAGCACGGAGCCGCACCACATCCCACACAAGGAGCGAGTCCTATCGAAGGGGTTCGCCGGCCGCCTAAGGCGTCTGGCACGCCCGCTCTCGCTTGGCGGATCACTCGTGGCGGTGGTGTTTTGGTGGTACTCGCTGATGCCGACTCTGATCCCCCGACCATGGCCGATGCAGGCGGGACTTAGCGCCGTATGCGTGATCGTGGGCTATGCGATCGGAGCGTTGATCGGCTGGGGGTTCCGAGCATCGTCGCGCCGCTGGGGTTGGCACCCGAGGCGACGATGGCGCCTGTGGCTTTGGGCCGGCCTGGGAGCCGTTTGGCTGGTAGCTGTCGCCGGGGGTGCCCTTGCCTGGACGCAGTGGCAGAACGTGCAGCGCGATGTCATGGGCATGCCGCGCCTTGATTTGGCTGCACCGGCACTGATGATCGGGGGCGCCGCATTAGCGGTGATTCTGCTGCTGCTTGTTGGTCGACTGTTGCGCCGTGCGTTGGGCGCGCTGGTCCGGTACAGTCGCCGCGTCGGACGAGGCCACCCGGCCGCCCCCGCGGTGGCGTTAGCCGGGATGGCCTTAGTCGTCCTGGTGTGCGGAATGCTGGCGTTTGAGGGGCTGACCAGGTTGGCTACGTGGCACTACGGTGCCGAGAACGACTCCTCCGAAGCAGGTATAGCGCAGCCGAGGTCGCCGGAGGTATCGGGCAGCCCTGACTCGTTGGTCCCGTGGAGCAGCCTGGGGCGTCAGGGGCGCACGTTCGTTTCGGAGACCACGACGCCTGCTGAACTTGCGGCCTTCAATGGGGATGCGCCGCTGGTGAGCCCGGTGCGGGTGTATGCGGGGATCAAATCCGCCGACACGCTGGAGGCACGGGCCAGCCTCGCGGTTCGTGAACTCGAACGGGCAGGTGGCTTCGACCGCGCTGTCATTGCAGTGTGGATCCCCACTGGCACCGGGTGGATGATCAGTGAGTCGGCGGACGCTCTCGAGCAGCTGTACGGCGGAAACAGCGCCATTGTCGGCATCCAATACTCGGTCCTGCCCAGTTTGTTCACCGTGTTCATGAAACCCGGTGAGGCAGCCAAAGCTGGAACCGCCCTGTTCAACGCGGTGGAGCAGCGGTGGTCAGAGTTGCCCGAGGATCAGAGGCCCAAGCTCTTGCTGTTCGGCAAGAGCTTGGGTACAGAGGGCGTGGAAGCGCCGTTCGCTGCCTCGGATGGGCGTTCGTCGGTTGGCAATCTTGTGGCGCGGACCGACGGGGCGCTGATTGTCGGTGCGACGTATGTCAACCCGCTGCTCACCCAGCTCACTCGTGAACGCGAGCCAGGCTCGCCTGTGTGGGCGCCGGTCTTTGATCAAGGACGATCGGTACGTTTCGTAAGCGGCGACCCGCACCAGCATGCAATTGACTCCCCGTGGCTGGAACCCCGGATCGTCTATCTGCAGCATCCCTCTGACCCCGTGCCGTACTGGGGCATCGATGCGATCTGGAAACCACCGGAGTGGTTGGACGCTCCGCGCGGTTATGGCGTGCCAGCCGAAGCGACATGGTTCCCGATCGTGACAGCAATTCTCGCAGTCAGCGATCAGATTGACCAGCTCAGCCCACCAGATGGTTTCGGACACAACTACGGTACCGACTACGTTCAGGGATGGTCGACGGTCGTCCCACCGACAGGGTGGACGGCCGCTGACACCCGGCGCCTCGAAGAGTATCTCGCACACCACGAGTACGATGAGCTCGAATAGATGATGTAGCGGCATCCAGACAATTACCCGGGACGGTTCCAGATTCTAAGGCAAGATCCCGGCCGAACCGGCCACTGACACACCGACGAAGGAAGAATCGTGATGACGACAACCGAGCAGAAGTCTTCGAGCAAACTCAGCCTGCCGGCTCTGACCGCGATGGTCGTCGGCTCCATGGTCGGCGCCGGCGTATTCACCCTCCCTCAACGGTTAGCCAGCGAAACTGGGGTCCTTGGAGCGGTCATCGCCTGGGTCGTCGCCGGCGCCGGGATGCTGATGCTCGCGTTCGTGTTCCAGGCTCTTGCCGTTCGAAAGCCTCATCTCGACAACGGGGTCTACGTGTACGCCAGGACAGGGTTCGGCGTCTATCCCGGTTTCCTCTCAGCCTTCGGTTTCTGGGCAAGTGCCTGCGCCGGCAACACGTTCTACTGGGTTCTGATCACCTCGACCTTGAAGCCCTTGGTCCCCGCTTTCGGAGACGGTGACACCATCTGGGCAGTGCTGGTCTCCTCCGTATTCGTGTGGGGGTTCTACCTTCTGATCATGCGTGGTGTGAAGGAGGCCGCTGGCATCAACGCGATAGTCACGGCGGCAAAAGTTATTCCACTCCTGCTCTTCGTGGTCGTCGTCATCTTTGCCTTCAAGCCGGACGTATTCCTCGCCAACATCACCGGCGGATACGACTCAGGGGGCGAGAACCTCTTCGAACAGGTCCGCGGCACGATGCTCGTGACGGTGTTCGTGTTCCTCGGAATCGAAGGCGCGAGTGTGTATTCGAGGTTCGCCAAGAAACGGGCGGATGTCGGGCGCGCAACGGTGCTGGGCTTCCTGTCTGTGCTGGCGCTGTTCGCGACCATCTCGATCATCTCGTACGGCATCCTGCCGAAGGAACAGCTCGGAGAGCTTCGCCAGCCTTCGGTCGGTAGCGTGCTCGAATCGGCTGTCGGCCCGTGGGGCGCCTGGTTCATCAGTGCAGGACTCATCGTGTCCGTGCTCGGCGCTTTCCTCGCATGGAGTCTCATGGCCGCCGAAGTGCTTTTCGCCGCCGCAAAAGACAAGGACATGCCGAAATTCCTGGCGAAGAGCACGCCAAAGGATGTTCCCGGAAATGCCCTCCTGCTCTCGACCCTCCTCATCCAGGCGCTTCTCGTCATCGTTCTGTTCGCCGATGGTGCGCTCGACTTCATGCTCGACCTCACCGCATCGCTCGCGCTCATGCCGTTCGCCCTCGCCGCCGGATATGCACTGAAGATTGCCCTCACCCGCGATGGCTACGCGGGCCTGCCAGACCGCACTCGCATACGGGATCTCGTCGTCGCCGCGATCGCAGTCGTCTACACGTTGTTCCTGATCTGGGCAGCTGGGTTGCAACTACTGCTCCTCTCGTGCGTTCTCCTCGCCCCGGCCACCCTGCTCTACGGTTTCGCCCGCCGCGAGCAACGCGGACGCCTGTTCACGACGCCCGGATGGATCGTGTTCATTCTGGTGGCGGTCGGCGCAATCGTCGGCATCATTGGTCTCATCACCGGATTCGTCAGTATCTAGGAAAGGAACTCTCATGACCTCCATCTCCGCAACGTACGGCGTGCACTCCGAAGTCGGCGCGCTCCGCAAGGTATTGGTGTGCGAACCCGGACTCGCCCATCGCAGGCTTACACCCACCAACGCCGACTCACTTCTCTTCGACGACGTGATGTGGGTGGAGAACGCGCAACGGGACCACGCCGACTTTGTCTCGAACCTCCGCTCCCACGATGTCGACGTCGTTGAACTTCACCACCTCCTCGCAGAGACGGTGGCGATTGCCGCGGCGAGAGACTGGCTCCTCGACCGCAAAATCATCGCCGACGAGGTCGGACTCGGGCTCGTCGAAGGCACCCGGGCGTTCCTTGAGACGCTCGCGCCCGCACAACTCGCGGAGTTCCTCATCGGCGGTCTCGCGACATCCGATCTGCCCGACGACTACCGAACCGGATATGTCGCGCTCGCGCGGGAGTCGACCGGCGCCCGCGAATACCTGATGCCGCCGCTTCCGAACACGCTGTACACGCGTGACACCACGTGCTGGCTTTACGGCGGTGTCACACTCAACCCGCTGTACTGGCCAGCCCGACACGACGAGACGCTCCTGATGAAGGCGATCTACGAGTTCCACCCCGATTTCGTTGGCTCGACCGTCTGGTGGGGTGACCCCGAGCAAGATTGGGGCCAAGCAACCTTTGAGGGCGGGGATATCATGCCCGTCGGTAACGGTGTCGTCCTCATGGGAATGAGCCAGCGAACATCGCGGCAGGCGATCACCCAGGTGGCTGCTGCCCTCTTCGAACGCGGCGCCGCCGAGCAGGTCATCGTCGCGGGCATGCCCAAGCTTCGCGCTGCCATGCACCTCGATACCGTATTGACATTCGCCGACAGAGATATTGTCACGCTGTTCCCGAACATCATGGACGGGGTCCATACGTTCTCTCTGCGGCCCGCAGACTCAACCCTCGGCATGGACATCACCGACGAAGGATCGACGCCATTCGTGGACGTAGTGGCGAAGAGTCTCGGCCTGGCAAAGCTGCACGTTATCGAGACGGGAGGCGACGTGTACGCCTCCGAGCGCCAGCAATGGGACAGTGGAAACAACGCCGTAGCACTAAAACCCGGCGTGGTTTACACGTACGATCGCAATACGCAGACCAACGACCTGCTTCGTAAAGCTGGAGTAGAAGTCATTCCGATCGTCGGTGCTGAACTCGGGCGTGGACGCGGCGGAGGGCATTGCATGACCTCTCCAATAATCCGCGAACCAGTCGACTACTGAGGCAACGTCGAGCCCGTCCGGGTACAGGGCCGGTTCTCGTTCACCCTGTGGGCCGGGGCCACGCAGGAACACGCGGTGAGGTTCCCGGCGGTCTCGGCGCAAGTTCCGCGCCCAGCAAGAGCAGCCTCTTCCGGCACAAGGACACGATCATGCGCGCATCCACCACCCTCACCTCGGATCGGAGCGATCCAGCCCGACCCCCTGGCCCGTACTGCAGGGTGCGCTCCTGCCTGGGACCGGAGGGAGGCGTTCCCCGATGAGCTGGGTGGCCTGAGCCTGGCCGAGCTGCAGGTGCTGCACTCCCGGACCTGCCGCCAGCTCGACCGTGAGTACCTCACTGCACCGCACCCTTGCACCACCGACCGGCTCCACGGCGTCCTGGGTGAACTCGACGCCCGCGACAACACCTGAGCCCAGCGGCCCCTGCCAGCTCTCCCCTCCGTCCCGCGGGGTGTCCATGATGTGGTCGGCTGTGACCGGGCGCTGGAGCGACAACGCTGAGAGAAGCCGAGCACGGCCCGCACCTTCGTCAATACTCTCGAGGCATCGTCCCGGCGCTGACGGTCTCAACAATGCACCCGGGAGCGGGTCGACGGGGACCATTAGCGCGACACATGTCCCAACAAAACACCCGGCTGGTGAGTCGGGCGCGGGCCGGGCGGAGTACGACATGGCCATGGGTCTGGCCCGGACACCACCGAGGCGGAGTCTTATCCGATCGTCCTGGTCTCCTACCACCTGTACTGCCCGCAGTATGACTCCCAGGCCACGGACGGCCTGGCTAAGGCGTTCGGGAGTACGTGATCAGCGAGGACGGGCGGCAGACAGCAACTGACGCCGCAGGCGCCGCCCCGATGTCCGAGACCCTGCGCGCCGCAGCGCAGGAGGCCCTAGATCAGCTCACGGTCACCGACTGACCTATCCGAGGGGCTGACAAGGGGTCACGGCCCGGCAGGTTCGCTCCCCGGTGGACCACGGCCGCCTGTCGGGGCAGTCAAATGCCCCAGCTGGGCCGCCGCGGAGCCCTGTGCGTCAAACTCGGCTGCGACGCCGGTCGTGACGTGAGAACCAGAGGGAAAGGATTAGGGCCGCGCCCCAGATGAAGAACAGCGGATTCCACAGCAGGGCGTGGCCCATCAGAGCCGCGCGATCGTAGCCGCCGTCCGGAGTGATCAAACCGGCGAGCACCACGGCGCCAAGGATCGTGTTGAGTCCGCCGTAAGCGATCAGCAGTATCCCGCCGACCCAGCTGATGGAGCGCCAGAATCTTGCCCCCGGCACCCGGCCGTAGGCCACTGCGACCGGGATGATCGCCGCCAGGAACTTCAGGAGCGCGATAAACCCGAGCCCCACCTTCGTGGCCACCGGTGCCTCTACGGACAGATCCAGCGCCCACTGGCCCGCCGTCGCCGCCAGCCATTGGCCCCCGACCGCCCAGTACAGACTCGCAGCGGCGTGCAGGATTCCGACGACTCCTGCTGTCCACACCAGCACATGAGCGGCGCGAAACTGCTTTGACGGCGACATAACGCCAGGTTAACGCAGGTTCTCGAGACCCACAACTGTCCGAGTTGACTCATCAGAAACCTTCGCCTGTGCAGTGCGGAGTTGCGTCCTGCATGGTGGTGTACGGGTAGGCCGGTGAGCGCGTCGTCATAGACGAGGGCGGCCACCGCGTGATCCTTCGAGTGAACCTTCCACAGCACTCTCGAAGAGGACCATCACGATGACCGCTCCTTCCAGTATTGATCCTGCCCAGTTCCTGCACGAGCACCTCGCCCAGGCCTCCCCGGACCTGCTGCGCGAGATGCTCGCGACCTTCGTGAATACCCTGTTCTCCGCCGAGGCCGACACGGTGTGCGGGGCCGCCTACGGCGCCTCGCCTCCGGAGCGGGTGAACCAGCGCAACGGCTACCGCCACCGCGAATTCGACACCCGCGCCGGCACCCTCGACGTGGCGATCCCCAAAGCTGCGCACCGGCACCTACTTCCCGAGTGGCTCCTCGAGCGCCGCCGCCGGGCCGAGTCCGCGCTGACCTCGGTGATGGCCACCTGCTACCTGCTCGGGGTCTCAACCCGCCGGATGGACAAACTGGTGCAGTCGCTGGGTATCACTGAGATGTCGAGGTCGCAAGGTCTCGACCATGGCCACCGACCTCGACGAGCACCTGGAGTCCTTCCGCACCCGTCCACTGGATGCCGGCCCCTACGCGTTCGTGGCCGCCGGTGCGCTCACTATGAAGGTGCGCGAGGGCGGGCGGGTGGTGAAGGTCGTGGTCATGGTCGCCACCGACGTCAACGCCGACGGCCACCGCGAGATCCTCGGCGTGCGGGTGGCCACGGCCGCGTCCGGGGCCGGGTGGCTGGGCTTCTTCCGCGATCTGGTGGCCTGCGGGCTGGCCAGGGTGCGCCTGGTGACCTCTGATGCCCACGCCGGACTGGTGGAGGTTATCGGGGCGACCCTGCCCGGAGCGTCCTGCCAGCGGTGCCGCACCCACTACGCGGCCAACCTCATGGCGACCACCCCCAAGTGCAGTTGGCCGGCGGTGAAGGCGATGCTGCACTCGGTCTACGACCAGCCCGACACCGCCTCGGTACAGGCGCAGTTCGACAAGCTCCTGCAGATGGTCGAGCCCCAGCCGCCAGCCGTGCACGCCCACCTGGACGAGGCCAGGGCCGACATCCTGGCCTTCACCACTTTCCCGAAGGGACTGTGGCGCCAGATCTGGTCGAACAACCCCAATGAGCGGCTCAACCGCCAGATTCGCCGCCGGCACTCCGCACTCGATTACCGCTACCCCAACGACGTCCACTACAGTTACCAACAGCCAGCCCTGGCAGCGTAGAGAAAACCACCAACTCCGCTGTCCGAAATCTCCGCAGCAGCCCGGATCTTTCCGCTAACGGGGTGGGTGACATCAAAATATGAGGTTAGGACGGGGTTTCGGACTGCCCATATTGTCTGCTTCGTCAATATGGTCGTAGCGAAACACTGCTGGCTCAAGCTCATCGCGCATCGCGCGAAGCGCGCGCCGGTAGATGCGGGTGGCGGCCACGGGGTCGACGTTCGCGCTTTCCCAAGCTTCTCCCGCCGCTGCAAATGATTTCTCAATCCCAGGCTTCGGCTCGCGCCACCGGATATCAAGCTCTCGAAGTCGCTCCTCGTCCTTCGCATAAGCCAGCATGTAGTCGACACCACCTGCTGTATATCGAGCAGCATTTTGCCCACTGCCTTGCCAGATCACGTTCCCAATGAGGGGCAGGGGTTAGCCTTCCGCGGGCTCCCATCCGCTGTCCTTGCAAGCTGCGACGAGCCGTTCGTGAGCGGACTCGACCTCTGAGCGGTCGTCTTCCTGTGCGGCGGTAACGAAAGCTCGTGCGGAGTCCGCGACCGCGCCGTCGCCGTCCTCCGGAATCGAATCTTGTAACGAGCTCGTCAGTCGTTCCTCGTCGGCCTGCGGTCGATCAGACGAGATCCATGACGCGTGGATGTTGCAGACGTCCTCGACCCAAGTGGGCGGTCGCTGACCGGCGCATCCAGCAAGAAGCAGGGATGCAAAGCCCAGAGCCACCAGGGCGCCTATCCGATTAGTCATGGGCTCAACATAGCTTCTGCGCTCGGTCGTAACACGACCGTTCGAAATCCTCCACGGACGCTCACCATCGTTGCGCTCGGAGTTTCCCGTTGAGGGTTGCTCTCCTGATGCCGTCGACAGGCATAAATCCGCGTCGATAACGGATCCGTCTTCGTCAAGTTCTCTGAGTGTCGCCTGCTACGTGCGAAAGAAGGCTGTTTTCAATAGCAACCCCAAGAGTCCGATCCAGAGCGGCACACCCGTAACCACTAGCGCGGCGAATGTGAACACGGCACTCCAGAACCAGCTCATCCCGGCCGTGTCGGAAGATCGCATCACTTCGGCCGCGATGCTCGTCACGAGGGCGAAGAGCGCTGCCGCCGCCGCTCCTACAAACGTGAGTTGCACAAGGAAGGTCCCATTCCGCATCACGCGTGGTTCCGGGCGCATGGAAGCGACCAGAACGAACACGGTCACAGCCGCGAAGAGAACTGCGGCGAGGAGGCTTACGCTCCACGCCAGCGAGCCACCACCCATACCGGTCGCAAAGATTAGGCTTGCTGAGATCAGAGCTAGAACACACGCCAGTGCCCCAGCGAAGTTCAGCGAAGTCGCAAACTTGGCTTCTCCTCGGTTCGGCAGGGTCATGTGGCCATTATGACGTGACCGGGTGTCGAGGGCATCGCGTTGAGGGTTCCAAGGAGCAATCACGAAGACGCACTGCATAAAGGAATGCAAGCCGACCCGTGGCGGTCGACAAGCTCGAAGCTATCCTTCGCTCCAGTAGTTGCTTTAGTGAGCCGGCCGAGCTGACAGAGAGATCAATTGTGCTGGGTCGGGTGCCGACCCATAGTGTGTCAACGTGACCTACCCGAGTGTGGCTGACTACGCGCAATTCCTGCCCGCTTCCTGGAAAAACAGAGTCGATCACGAGCCGACGAGCATGTGGTGGAACTGGCGAGGGCACGAAGTCCACGTGCTCCGTCGCGAGAATCGAAATGCGCCAGTACGAGTGCTGCTCGTCCACGGAGCCGGCGGCCATAGTGCAGCTCTCTGGCCGATCGCTTCGCTCCTGCCGCCCAATCAGGTCGAGCTAGCCGCCGTCGACCTGCCGCTGTATGGCGAGACGATCTCACCGGACCCTGCCGCTGTGCGGTACCAGGATTGGGTCGCGTTGCTCTGTGAGTTCGTCCTCTCTGAAGACGACGGCCGTCCTCTGTTGCTGTTGGGCGCGAGCATCGGTGGAATGCTCGCCTATGAGGTCGCTGCCCGAACCGGCCGTCCCGTTGCAGTGGTGGCGACCTGTCTGCTCGACCCGCGGGACCCGCAGGCTCCCGCCGTCATGACCCGATTTGGCCCGCTCGGCATGCTCGGTGGGCTGCTGGCACGATTCCTTCCAAACAGGCTTGCGGGACGGTGTATCCCGATGTCTTGGGTGGCCGCGCTGTCGAAAATGAGCCGTGACCCCGGTCTGTCACACCTGTGCACCGTGGACCCACGTGGGGGAGGGGCGAAAGTGCCGCTTGGATTCCTCGCGTCGCTCATGACTTACCGCCACGTTCCACCAGAGGAGATGCAGATCCCAGTAACTCTGGCCCATCCGGCGAAGGACGCCTGGACGCCCGTTGAAGTCAGCACGCGATGGCTCAGTCGGATCGCCGCGCCGGCAGAAATGGTCATGTTGCGCGAGTGCGGCCACTTCCCGATCGAGGACCCAGGACTGGCAGACCTGGTCAACGCGGTCGAACGAGCGGCGCGCCGCGCCCAGCGCGACGACGCCTTACCGCCCCTCACATAGCGGCACCGCCCAGGCAGGGAACGCGCGCTGTCACGCTGAGCCATCCGCTTTCAGAGACACAACAATGTCCCGTCGTGGGTTCCGCTCCCGGTACTCGAGCACACGTGGGAGAGCGACACCGACTCGGAAAATTGGCTCCACTCCCACGCCGATTCATTCGTGGAGCGGGGTTTGAAAGACATCCGCGGGGCACCCGGCGGGTGGACGGCCGGCGTCGAAGCGAGTGGCGACGCCCTCGTTTCGGGTGTACACCAGGTCTATTGAAACCACGGATGGTGGTGTTCGTTGAGAAGTCGCCCAAGTCCCGTTGAGGATTCGTGTAGAGGATTGCTTCGGTGGGAATCGCGATCTGCCTGACTCTGCTTTCAACGAACCTATTTCATGTACATTTGAAAGTTCCAGATGTACAATCTGTCTATGTCTATGTCTATGTCTATGTCTATGTCTATGTCTATGTCTAT
>NZ_RCUV01000023.1 GCF_003667545.1 Mycetocola manganoxydans
TTTTCAGACGTCATCGATCGCTCCAGGACCGAAGCGGTGTTCATCGAGCGCCGCGGTCAGCGTGCTGCCGTGGTTGTCAGCCCTGAGCGCTACGAACAGATGCTTGAAGCTCTGGAAGAAGCCGAAGATGTCGCCGCATTTGATGAGGCGATGGCAGAGGAGGGGCCGAACATCCCCTGGGCTCAAGTGAAAGCCGATCTGGGCTGGGTATGACCTACCAAGTCGAGTTGCGTCCTGCCGCAGTTCGCGCGTTGAAGCGAATTGATCATCAGGATCGCGACCGCATTCGTGGAGCGATCGCGCTCCTCGGTGAGGATCCACGACCGCCAGGCGCCAAGGCCCTCCAAGGGCGTCCCGGCCTCAGAGTTCGCATAGGGGACTACCGCATCGTCTATAAAGTTGACGACGACATTCTCGTTGTAGCAGTGATCACGCTTGGTCATCGTAGTAACGTCTACGAGCGCTGACTGCCCACCGACTGATCAGCTTCTGGCCGCCCCGGTACCCCGCTGGGCGTTTCCAGCTGACGCGGTCGTTGTGCGCTTTTTCGGCCGCGTCAGCTGGTGCGCTCGGGACTCAGCGCTCTGATCGCAGTTGTCGTTCAATCGTTCGGTAGACCGTGGACCTGGCTACGTTGAAGAGTTCGGCTATTTCGGCGGTCGAATGGGTGCCAGCATTGTGCACCTCCATGAGGTGCTTCTGCTGGGCGTTCGAGAGTTTGGGTTGCTTTCCACGGAGCCGTCCTTTTGCCTTCGCAATCTGCATTCCTTCCCGTGTCCGCGCGCGTATGAGGTCCGATTCAAATTCGGCGACCATCGCTAGAACGTTGAATAGTAGACGGCCGACGGGGTCGTTCGGGTCATGGACGGATCCACCGATGCTGAGCTTGACGTCTTTAGCGGTGAGTTCATCGATGATGTCCTTCGCATCGCGGAGGGAGCGGGCCAGCCGATCGAGTTTGGCGACGACCAATGTGTCGCCGCTGCGGCACGCTGCCAACGCTTCCCTCAGACCGGGACGGGCGCGGTTGGTGCCGGTGAGGCCGTGGTCGGTGTAAATCAATGTCGGTCTAACGCCGAGGCGTTCTAGGGCGTTTGTTTGGGCGGTCAAATCTTGTTCATTGGTGGATACGCGTGCGTAGCCAATCAGTAATTCAGTCATGACGCGCAGACTGATATCTCAGCCCGTCAGGGTCAAGGACAGACGCGTTGAACGTCCGCCTTCCGGAACCCGTGAATGCATGGCGTGGAAGCGTCCCGCATGTTGCGCTCGTCGACGTTCGGCGGCCCGCTGTTAGCCGGTAACGGCGCGCTCGGGGCTGAGTTCGCGAAGCATGACTAGCTCGTGCCGGCCATCCGGCAGCAGATTGCCGGGTTCGTCGGACACAGCGAAGCCGTTCCTTTCGTAAGCTCGTCGGGCTGCGATATTCTCCGGCATCACGGACAGGGTGAGCGTCGCCACGCCAGTGCTCACCGCCCAGTTGGCGATCGCAGTGATGAGGGCAGTGGCGACACCTCGACCGCGAACGGCGGGGTCTACCCACATCGAGATGAGTTCGGCGTAGCTGCCGTGGTCTTTGCCCGGAGTGCCGGTGGCCATGCCCACCGGAGCGTTTCCATCGACATCGATGGCCAGCAGATTGATCGCTCCCGGGACCGACAGGCGGTCGCGCCAGCGGTCATCCGGTGCGTCTACCCACTCTTGGAAGCGTGAGCCGAAGGCTCCGGGCGCGTCCGTCAGCGCCGCCAGTCGCACCTTCCGCCAGGCCTGCCAGTCCTCGGCAGATACGGCACGCAGTTCGATGGTCATGACGAGACCATACCGGGTCGAGTGCGAGTTAGGGGCGTGCGCAGGATTCCCCATTGAGCGTTCGCTAATGAGTCGCGTCTTTGGTTGGAGACAAGGATCAAGATTTTTGGTGACGGCCGCCTAGCGGAACGTTGGACCTCCGGTCAGCTCTCGCGGGCAGTGCCGGCAACCGACTCTGTTTGGGTCGCTGCGAGGCTGCCGAGCAGCTGGACGCGTTCTTCCGTGGGCGAGCCGGGCTGTGTCGTGTAGGCGTAGAGCATCCAACCGGGTGTTCCGGGTAATTCCATTCCTTCGAACTCGAATTCGAGATCGCCGACGTCGGGGTGATGGATGCGTTTCTTGCCTGAACGGTGGAAGCGGACGTCGTGAGCGGCCCAGCGTTGACGGAAGGCGTCACTTCGGGTGACGAGTTCTCCAATGAGGTCAGTGAGGTCCTTGTCGTGAGGATTCTTCCCAGCCGCGCTTCGCATGCTTGCAACAAGGCTGTCCGCACCATTTTCCCAGTCCGGGTAGAAGTTCCGGGACGCTGGGCTGAGGAACGTGAACCGGGCGTTGTTGGCTTGGTTCGTCGGGTCGTTCAGCATTGGCGCCAGGAGCGCACGTCCTAAAGAGTTGAAGGCGACCAGGTCCGCGCGTCGGTTTTGGATCACCGTCGGCGTACCAGTGTTCGTGTCGAGGAAGCGTTGCAGGCTTGGCCGGACGGATGCGGTCTTGGGCCTGGCTGGACGGCGGATCGCGGCAGGTCCGGCGGCACGCGCGAGGTCGTGGAGGTGGTCAGTCTCAGCGTCGTCCAAGTGCAGCGCGGCCGCGAGGGCGTTGAGGACTTCGGTGGAAACACCGGCGAGGTTACCGCGTTCCATTTTCGCGTAATAGTCACTGCTCATCCCGGCAAGCATCGCGACTTCTTCGCGTCGCAACCCAGCCACCCGACGGCGGGCTCCGCCGATGATGCCGGCCTGGTCGGGGGTGAGGCGTGCCCTGCGGCTGCGGAGGAAGTCGCTGACTTCGGCCTGGTTGTCCATACGGTCACGTTACGACACCCGGTCGTTGGGAAGGAGGAACTGCTAGTACACGGATAGCCCCGCACTCCCTCAGCGAAGCGACAGCGGGTGTACTTGAGACATGGAATACACACGTCTCGGAAAGTCGGGCATCAAGATCAGCCGGGTAGCCCTCGGCTGCATGAGCTTCGGCGACAGGTCAACTGGATTCAGTGAATGGGCTCTCGGCGAAGAGGACGCAGCACCGTTCTTCCGCCAGGCCGTCGAACTGGGGATCACGTTCTGGGACACCGCGAACGTGTACTCGAACGGCACGTCGGAGGAGATCGTCGGCCGTGCCATCACCAAGTTCTCCAGCCGCGAGCAGATCGTACTGGCCAGCAAGGTGTTCTTCCCCATGCACGACGGTCCCGGAGGCGGCGGCCTATCCCGTAAGGCCATCCTCGAACAGGTGGATGCCTCGCTCTCCCGCCTGGGTACCGACTACGTCGACCTGCTGCAGATTCACCGCTTCGACCCGGAGACACCGGTCGAGGAGACGATGGAAGCACTGCACGACGTGGTCAAGGCCGGAAAAGCTCGCTATCTCGGAGCATCTGCCATGCACGCCTGGCAGTTCGCGAAGATGCAGCACACAGCGCAGCTGCACGACTGGACCCGGTTCGTAGCAATGCAGGACCAGTACAGCCTCCTCTATCGTGAGGAAGAGCGTGAAATGTTCGGTCTCCTCGCTGACCATGGTGTCGGCAGCATCCCCTACAGCCCACTCGCGAAAGGCCGCCTGGCCCGCCCGATCGGCGAAAGCACGAAACGCTCCAGCAACGACCCTGTCGGCAACGCCCACTTCAGTAACACCGACTCCGAGAAGGCCGTCGTCGACGCCGTCGCCCGGATCGCTGAGACCCGTGGAATCCCGATGGCCCAAGTCGCCCTCGCGTGGGTGCTGAGCAACCCCGTCGTCAGCGCCCCCATCGTCGGCGCCACTAAAGAAGACCATCTTGCCGACGCAGCAGCGGCCGTGGACATCACCCTCACCGCCGACGAGATTACCTCCCTCGAGGAGAACTACGCCACCCGCCTCCCCGTGGGCTACTGAACGACCACTCACAACCCAACTTCAGTTAGGACCAACCTCATGCAGAACGTGACCCTGAACAACGGCGTCGAGATGCCGATCCTCGGCTTCGGCGTCTTCCAGATCGACGCCGAGCAGACCGAGAAGGCCGTCTCCGACGCCCTCGCCGCAGGCTACCGCTCGCTCGACACCGCAGCAGCGTACGGCAACGAAGAAGCAGTCGGCGCCGCAATCAAGAACTCCGGCATTCCCCGCGACGAACTCTTCATCACCACCAAGCTGTGGGTACAGGACGCCGGCGAGGACAACACCAAGCGCGCATTCGATGCCTCCCTCCGGAAGCTCGGCCTCGACTACCTCGACCTGTACCTGATTCACCAGCCGTTCGGCGACGTCTATGCCGAGTGGCGCGCGATGCAGGAGCTGAACAAGGAAGGTCGCGCCCGCGCGATCGGCGTCTCGAACTTCGCCGCCGACCAGCTTCTCGACCTCATCATCAACAATGAGATCACCCCAGCGGTCAATCAGATCGAGACCCACCCGTTCCGACAGAACGTGAAGTACCAGGAACTCCTCAAGAGCGAAGGCGTGCAGATGGAGTCGTGGGGGCCGTTCGCCGAAGGTAAGAACAACCTCTTCACCAACGAGACCCTTGCCTCCATCGGCGAGCCACACGGCAAGTCCGTCGCGCAGGTAGTTCTCCGGTGGATGATCCAGCGCAGCGTCGTCGTCATCCCCAAGTCGGTCAACCTCGACCGGATGGCGCAGAACATCGATGTTTTCGACTTCTCCCTCACTGACGACGACATGACCCACATCGCCAGCCTGGACACCGGTAAGTCGCAGTTCTTCGACCACGCCGACCCCGACATGGTCCGCTGGCTCAGCGCACGACGAGTCGACTGATCCGCCGGGTGGCCGTAGCGCGGTCCGCGGCCACCCGCCATCACTCGCGATCCGGAAAGAGCAGAATGCAACAGCGACATGACCAACAACGCATCGCGGTCAGAGTCGCCGCGTTAGCCGTGGGACTGGGGCTCACCGCCTGCACCGCCGGAAGTACCCCGGGTGAATCGACAGAGGAGGAGAGAAGATCGTCGCCGCCGCGGTCTTCGCGGAGCCAGGAAATGATCACACCGCCCGGATCACCCAGCGGCCCTGCGACCGGTTACCGCGACGGTACGTACACCGCCATAGGCTGGTACGGATCGCTGCCGTCCCATCACGACGTCACGCTCACTATTGAAGATGACACCGTGACCGCAGTCGAAATCACCACGCCTGCCGAAGACGAGACCTCGCTCGGTTACCAGCAACGTTTCGCCGCGGCACTGCCGCAAGCCATCGTCGGGCGAAACATCGACGAGCTAGCCGTTGACCGACTCGCTGGATCCAGCGGATGCTCCGAGGGCTTCATGAACGCGCTCGCGAAGATCAAGGACGACGCAGCCTCATAACGTTTCCAAGTGTCCCGCTGAGGGTTCCCGTTGAGGCCGAAGAGTGACTGTCGCGTGAGACGGCCGACAATCAGTGCGAATGAGGCACCGAGACTGCGTCGGTGGTGACGGCACGAATGACCATATCGTCGAGGTTCGGGAGCTCGTGCTTGAGGCGGTGTTCAGCCTCATGAATCACGTTCTCGACGTTCGACAGGCTTTCGTCTTTGACCTTGATGACGGCGGCGCCTTGTAGTCGGTGTCCGACCCAGCGCAGTTGTAGCTGGTGGACGGTGAGGACGTCCGCGGAGGCGATCAGCGCAGTCTGTGCACGGTCAACGAGTTCCGGTTCGATTCCGTCCATCAGTCGCCGGCCGACACTGCGGATTGTGCCCCAAAGCAGGACGATAATCGCGGCGGAGATGATGAGGCCGATGATCGGGTCGGCGAGGGGGAAGCCGAGCATGACACCGATTGCGCCGAGCACAACCGCGAGGGACGTGAACCCGTCGGTGCGGGCGTGTACTCCGTCGGCGACGAGTGCGGCGGATCCGATCTTTTGCCCTACCCGGATGCGATAGATCGCGACAGCTTCGTTTCCGACGAACCCGATGACTCCGGCGGCGAGAACCCACCACAGGTTCTGCAATGGTTGCGGGTTAATGATGCGCTCGATCGATTGCCACGCGGCGAGAATCGCGGAGAGGGCGATGACGGCGACGATGAAGAGTCCTGCGAGGTCTTCGGCGCGGCCGTAGCCGTAGGTGTAGCGGCGGGTGGCGACGCGGCGGCCGAGGACGAAGGCGATCCAGAGTGGGACCGCGGTGAGGGCGTCGGAGAAGTTGTGGATGGTGTCGGCTAACAGGGCGACAGAGCCGCTGATCAGAACCACGACAAGTTGAAGAACGGTAGTGGCGAGCAGGATGACCAGGCTGATCTTGAGCGCCCGAACCCCCTCCTTGCTTGCCTCTAGAGCGTCATCGATCGAGTCGGCGGCGTCGTGGCTGTGCGGCACGGATAATCCGTAGAAAAACCCTTTGATCCCGGGCGGGTGCGAATGGTCACTGTCGTGATCGTGGTCGTGGTCGTGGTCGTGGTCGTGGTCGTGCGCGTGCGCCTGATCTGCCCGCGTCATCATTCACCCGCCTCGTGAGTCGGGTGGTGATGGCGAGGCGTGCCGCCGAGAGTGTGCTCGGCCTGGAAGATGGCGTCCGACACAAGCTGACTCGCGTGCTCGTTCTCAAGCCGGTAGAAGACCCGCTGTCCGTCCTGCCGGGTTGCGACGATCCGGGCCAGGCGCAACTTTGCCAAGTGCTGCGAGACGGCCGCGGGAGATTTGTCGACAGCACTCGCCAACCGATTTACGGACAGTTCCCCGTCGCGGAGGGCAAGGACGATCCGCACTCGAGTCGAATCGGCCAGCATCGAGAAAACCTCAACGGCCAATTCGACGAACTGACTATCCGGCTCGCGACCACATACCCGCATATCTGCATCCATACGCAGATTATTACACATATGTTCCGCTGGAGGTTCCTTTATAGTCGAGGAACTGCTCGATCAAGACAGGGTGACCGGTGAATCGGATGAACAGAGCGACGAGGCTCGCGACAGGCAGCCTCCTTGGAGTGGTCCTGGCCGTGACTTCAACGGCCTGCAGTGGTCCTGGTGATCTCAACATCAGCAACAATGGACCAGACGACGTCACTGTCGTCATCGGAGACGGAGAGGCCGTGACTGTCTACGCCGACGGAGGTGTCGCCATACTCGGCTATGGCTGCACACCAGCTGATGTAACGGTAACGTTCGCCTCTGGCCGAGAGGTAGTGTTGCCCGGGCCGGTGTGCTCCGACCAGCAGATCACGATCGGCGACGATACGGCCACGCTGGGACTTGTCTCAAGTGATAACACCTGAGCGTGAGAAACATCGTTGCGGGGCGTGACCCGCTGAAGGTTCGCTCCATGACATGACGTGATGTCACGTGTTGAGTCGGTGAGATCATTTGACAGTGACCGTTCTCGAACCCGCGCTTGTGCCCGAACTACTTGTCTCCGATCTCGACCGAAGCATCACTTTCTGGTCCGACCTCTGCGGGTTCACCGTGCGCTACTCCCGTCCAGAAGAGCGATTCGCCTATGTCACGCTCGGCTCTGCGCACGTGATGCTCGAACAAACAGGCGTGGGTCGCAACTGGATTACGGGACCGCTCGAGAGTCCTCTCGGCCGCGGGATTAATTTTCAGATCACCGTACCCGATTGCTCAGCGATCGCCGCCTCGCTCGACACCGGCGGAGTCGAGCTTTTTATGCAGCCTGAGACGAAGTGGTACCGAGTGGACGACGACGAAGAGACGGGTGTGCAGCAGTTCCTTGTTACCGACCCCGACGGCTATCTGCTCCGTTTTCAGACATCCCTCGGGCGTCGAGCCGTCGTCCGTTAGGCGTTCGCCCGGTGGGGCACGCCGTCTTAACGAATCTCGCGTGCCAGGAGATGTGAGAAAGCAAGCTTCAAGTGCCCTATCGATGCAGTTCGGTGGACGTCGCGTCGCGTCTGGCTTCGATTGCAGAGAGCATCATACCGACGACACAGTACGCCCCCAGGACGAAAAATGGTGCGATCAAGGGAATGGCGACGCTGATCGCACCGAGACCGCGCCACCCATCGTTAACTGGCAAAAGAACCGCGAAGTAGATGGCGAAAGGAACTGTTAAAACTGCCGCTGCGAGGAGAGCGACGAGGGCCCGCGCCGGGAATTTACGTTTCCGAACGATTCGGTTTCCTGCAATCGCAAGGAGGGCCCATATAGCAATCGGCACCGCCACCCACAGTACGCCGAGTGCCATCCGGGCAATGAAGTCGACGCTAGACGTATAGGGCTGCGCAGGGGTAGCGCCGCTGGCCGCTAGGTTGGCGGCGTAAAGGAGCTGCCATGCCAGGTAGAGCAACACGGCGAGCAGGGCGGTAAGAAGCGGTTCGGTGAGCCAGCGTTGCGTTCTCATTTGTGTCCTTCCGGTCGTCCACCGTACGGTGCGGGCAGGACCTATTCGTCATGACTATAGATGAGGAAGTCCCGCCGTCGTTGGCCAACAATGGCCCACCTTGGAGGTACTCGAAACGATTCGGCGCATCCGGGACTATCACGCCAACGGCGGACAGCAGCTCCTCGTTCATTGTTCCCGTTGAGCGTTCTCGTTGAGGGTTGAACATCGTGGCGCTAACCGCCGCGCCAGCGAGGAGTTTTGCTGTCGCGGCGTGCATCGTTCCAGTTGCCTTGATGATCGTTTTCGTTTCCCTCACACCGTCGAATTCAGCAACCGAAACGGTCGTATCCGGCGTGATGGCGAAACGGGTGGAGTTGCACCTCCCGTATCGTTATGTGGTTCGGTGGACTCACGTCCCGCCCTACTGAAAAAGAAGGCCCCGCCCATGCATCCGTCCCTTGTTCCGCCGCGTCAGGTGAAGATCGGTGATGCGGCTTCGTTCGTCGGCATAACACCGCGGGCGATCCGTCACTACCACCAGATGGGTCTGCTTCCCGAGCCAGAGCGGGGCAACGATAACCGCCGCCGCTACGGTTACGAAGAAATGATCCGGCTACTGTGGATCCGCAAGATGGCCGACGCCGGGATCGCCTTGGTCGACATTCGTGACGCCTTTGCTCACTCGGCTCTCGCTGATGCCGACAGCAACCACGACGTCGCGGGCGTCTTGGAGCGGTTGGAGGAAGCCCTCGTCACCCAAGAAGCCGAGGTGCGTCGACAGCGAGCTGCGGTAGAACGCATGCGCGCCCAAGGCGACAGGATGGGAATGCTCTCCGACTTCGTCACCAACCGGCTCATGAAGCTCCCCGAGGGGTCCCTGCGCCAGGCGGACCTCGACAACCTGTTGGTTATAGAGCGAATCTTCGGCCCTCTCGGTGCGGCTGTCAACGCCGGCCGCTACATCGCCCTGGCCACCCACCCGGGTCTGCGGGAAGAATCCGACCGCGTGGATGCAGCCGAAGAGGCACTCGACGACACGATCGCTGTCGACGACCCCCGCGTGGCACAGGTGGCCGCCGAACGGTACGCCTTCGAACTGACGCTAAATGCCCTCATCGAGGATTCCGGTCTGGCGCAGGAAGACGACGCGCTCGTCGACGGTGGGACGCGCTGCAACCCCCTACCGCTGACGACGAGGCCCGTCAGGTCTCCGGCAGGGGACAAGAGTCCATGAGCGCCGTCGAAGCCATTGGCAAGATGCCCTACGACTATTCCCCGGCCCGGGTGCGTTGCATGGAACTGGTCGTCGAATATTACGCCGCGAACGAGTCACAGGCTTCTTAAACAATGGCTCGTGTTCAATCTCAGACAGGTCAGGTCAGGTCGCGTCCCGTTGGGGGTTCCCAGCAGCCGCGATCGTTGCCCGCGCCCGCGTTATCTGGTGTGCGTGGGACGTCAGCTCTTTGGTCGCAGTTGGCGCTCAATGGTTCTGTAGACCGTCGATCGGGCAACGTTGAAGAGTTCGGCGATCTCGGCAGTCGAATGCGTCCCCGCGTTGTGCACCTCCATAAGGTGCTTCTGCTGCGTGTTCGAAAGTTTGGGTTGCTTTCCTCGGAGCCTTCCTTTTGCCTTCGCAATCTGCATTCCTTCCCGTGTTCGGGCGCGAATCAGATCCGACTCGAACTCGGCCACCATAGCGAGAACGTTGAACAGCAAGCGTCCGACGGGGTCGTTCGGGTCATGGACAGATCCACCGATGCTGAGTTTGACGTCTTTAGCCGTGAGCTCATCAATGATGTCCTTCGCATCGCGGAGGGAGCGTGCCAGTCGATCGAGCTTGGCGACAACCAGCGTGTCGCCGCTGCGGCACGCTGCCAAGGCTTCTCGTAATCCGGGGCGGGCTCGGTTGGTGCCGGTGAGGCCGTGATCGGTGTAGATCAACGCTGGCCTCACGCCCAGGCGTTCCAAAGCGTTCGTTTGAGCGGTCAGATCCTGTTCGTTGGTGGATACGCGTGCGTAGCCAATCAGTAATTCAGTCATGACGCAGGATGATCTTTGAGCCCGCAACGGTCAAGCCCCGGAGTGTGCCGCTGCTGGGTCCACGGTGCGATCCGACGAACCCAGCCGTTCGTAGAACCGGTGTGCATCCCTCCGTGTGTCATCAGAATTGAGCTGTTCCAGTGCCCCATTGCCTCAGCACCTTTCATCCGACATCACGGCTCACACAGAGGTTGTGCCGCATCTCGGTCGATGTTCTCATTGGAACGGAGTCGAACACCCGATGAAAGCAGCACGTACCCAAGGAGCGGCGATGTCGAAGGTATTCATTCACGCAACTGTGAGCCTGGACGGGTTTCTGGCTGACCCGGACGGAGGTGTCGACTGGATGAACGGATTCCAGTCCGCTCCTGAGGACGAAGACGTGGTCGGAAGGGTCATGCAGGGACTCGGTGCCATCGTCGGAGGCGCCAACAAGACGCAGACCATAGACGACGGGGAGATTCCCTACGGGGCCATGGTTAAGGTACCGGTGTACTTGATGACCCACTCTGCTCATGAGCCGATCGAGAAGGGCGACGTAATGTACACCTTCGTTGTCGACGACATCGAACAGGCCATCGATTCCGCCAAACAAGCAGCAGGAGGCAAGTGGGTCAGCCTGCTCGGAGGCAGCATCTCCAGACAGGGCCTCGAACTCGGGCTCGTCGACGAGATCCAGTTGCACGTAGTGCCGATCCTCCTTGGAGAGGGGATCTCGCTCTTCACCGGACTGAGCAAACACATCCGGTTGGAGCGTGTCGAAACATCGGCGTACGCCAGTGAGACCCACCTCCGGTACCGAGTCCTCGCATGAGCGACACCGCCGCGCCCGCTCCTGCTGATCTGTGCGGATCCCGCGCCACACAGGACTGACCTCTTTCGCCGGTCCCATCAGCACGCGGTTGATGCGTCGCTGATCGAAGGGCAACCTCAACGAGGTCCACTCTCGTCGAGTGGTGGGGGAGACGCCGCGTCATTCTCGGCGTCGAATCGATCGCGTGCGCGCTGCACTTCGGGCAAAGCCTCGGTTGTCCACTGCAGGAGCGCTTCGATGAGTTCGTTGAGCGTGTTCCCGACTTCCGCAATCCGGTACTGCACCGCGACGGGACGCGTCTGCATGACGACACGTTCGATCATGCCGTTGCGTTCAAGGCGCCGCAGCGTCGCCGTGAGGGACTTCTGCCCGATCGCCGGGATCGCACGGCGCAACTCGTTGAACCGCAAGGGTTGGCCGCATAACTCGTCGAGCACGTGCAGGGACCACTTGTCGAGAACCTGGTCGAGCAGTTCACGGTGCGGTGCGTCGACCATCAGTAGGTTGGAGGGGGAGGTGGTGTCATTCACGACACCTAGTCTCGTTGAAGTTCCCTTCGTGCACCAAGTAGACAAGAGGAACCACCTCAGATCAATTGACGAAAGAAGTCCTCGTGAGCGTCACAACCTTCTCCCCTGAAAACATGTTCCAGCCAGTTCCTTATCACCACGTGGCGATGGGCACCGGCAGTCGCCATGTGCACGTGGCCGGCCAAATCTTCCGTGATGGCAACGCGAACCTCATTGCGACGGGTGACCTCTCCGGCCAGGTTGCGCAGGTGCTGCGCAACACCGCCCTCGGGCTCGCCGGGGCAGGCGCCACCTTCGCGGACGTCGTGCGTCTCCGCTTCTTTATGACCCAGTCAGCGCCGGAGAAGATCGGCGCTTTCATGGCTGGCATCGAAAGTGTCGTCGACGAGTTGAGGCTGCCGCAGCCGCTACCTCCCGTGTCGGTCATCGGCGTTGACTTTCTTTTCGAGCCGGCCGTCCTCGTCGAGCTCGAGGCCTACGCCGTGCTCGACTAAAGGAGGAGGATCTGACCCGCGATCCGAGCCCCGCCGGCGGTCTTAGCCGCAAGAGTGCATTGCACTACATGCCCAGCCTGGGTATATTGCGGACATGACGGAAACGGCGTTTTGGATACTGACCGCTCTCGCGGCGGGAAGGCGGCACGGGTACGCCCTTCTCAGCGATGTGGAGCGCCTGAGCGCCGGCTCCGTGACGCTTCGAGTCACCACGTTGTACGCCTCGCTGGAACGCTTGGAACGCGATGGCCGCATCCTGGCATCCGGAGAAGAAGTCGTCGAGGGACGCGCTCGCAGGTACTACGAAATATCCGACCGAGGCCGGGACGACCTGGCAACAGAGGCGGACCGATTGGCTGCCCGGGCGGCGGCGGCCCGGGCAAGCATGGCGGCCACGGTTCGTCGTCCGCGCTCTGTTGCAGTCTCGGCGGTCAGCATATGAGCAAGCAACGCCGTTCAACGTATCAACGGCTTCTGCGGTGGTACCCGGTGAGTTGGCGGCGCGTCAACGGTGCGGTCGTGCTCGACACACTGGAGGAACACGCTGATGCTCAGGGGCATACCCGACCAACTCGCGGCGAGGCCTGGTCGATCCGGGCACACGGCCTCGCCGAGCGCGCCACGCCGACAGTGATTGTTTGGGTCGCCTGTGTCGCTCTATTGATGTGCCTTGTCCCCGCGATCATGCTGGTATCCGGGGCCGCGGTCGTTGGTCCCTGGATGGATGCAGCCCGCGTCACCGTTCAGTTTCTCGGCGCACTGCTCGTGAGCGTCGCCGCTGGAGCAATGCTTGTACGTGCCGGCGTTATCCACGCCGAGGCTGCCCTGGTTGCTCTCGCCGCCGCTGTACCTGCCTGGCTGCTCGGAGCATTGACAGTGGCGTCCTGGAGCGTCGGCTTCGACGAAGCGGACGCCGGAGCAACTCGATCGTGGTTTGGCAGTGCCACCGGCACCTTGCTCATCTGTGCCTGGGCGGTAGGCGCGGCAGCTCTCCTGCCTGTTGCGTTCGCGATGCTCGGTGCTGTCCGCTCCCGGACTGCACGCATCACCTCATCCGCCGGCCTCTCCGTGACCGGCGCTTTAGCGCTGGGCGTCACCGCAGCGACATTCGTCGGGTTGATCGTCGGGGCAGCGGCGGTTCTCATTGTCGCGAGCATCCAACTGCGAGGATTGGTACCGGCACGCGCGCCCCAGGAGCACGAGCGGTCTCTCGTTCTGACGCCGACGAAGCGACGAATTATCGTCGCCAGCTCTGCGGCAGCAGCCGTGTTCGGAGTCGGATGCGCAGTGTTCGCCCTGACGGGAAGCTCGTGGGCGCCAGCCGTCGGCGATTCCACGACAGCCATGCGTGTAGGCATTCTCGCGGGCGCTCTGGTCGCAATTGTCACCGTCGGCGCAGGCGCAGCGGCGCTGCTTCCGCGAATGGGACGAATCGTCCTCGGACCCGCCCTTGCACTTGTCGCAGCCCTCCTCGCTCTCGCGAGTAGTTACATTCTGGATGAGACCAGTCCGCTGAGCTGGCCCCTTCACCTCGCCGCGGGCGTTCTCACCGGGCTGGCGGTAGGGCTGATGTTCGCCCCGATGCTCCCTGGCGCTCGCTGGTTTCGCATTCTCCTCATTGCAGCGATCAGTGTGGCCGCCGCTATCTCGTTCGGCTTCATGGTCATCACTGCGGCAGCATTCCTTGCACCGGCCTTCGCGATTCTTCTCACCGTCGTTCTCCTGCGCCGGCCAATCCTGCTCAATGGGACAGCCGCCGTCAGTTGAGCGAGGAAGACAGCGCGCTCGCGTCAGTTCCCCATTGCTGTCGTGGGGGTTGCCACCGTCTCCATGGTCAGTTCACGGCCGCCGTCGATGCCACGCGTGGTGAGCGAGGCTCTGATAGCACTCAGTTCGTTGATGTTTCCGATGTGTGTACCGCCGCAGGGGATGTTGGTGAGGCCGCTCGGAAGCTCGCAGACCCAGGTTCGCCGCGCGGTGAGTGTGTGATCATTCCGGTCGATTCGTACCACTCCGCCAGCTGTGACCCATTCGGCGAGCTGCATATTGACTCGTTCCGCAACGGCCGACGGCTCGTCAAGAGCGGAGGAGGCGAAGCCCTTGCGTCGTAGCGATTTGCCGATTCGGTAGGTGTCGACAGACCGGTTCGGGTGCATCCGTGAGCTCTGGATTGCGAGCGCATCGAACGCTGGGTTGCCCAGCGCGTCCGTTGGGACGGTTTTGCTCCACGCCGATGAAAGCGCCGCATCGAGCGCGAGTGCGGCGAGGTGGCACGCGGTGTGAGCAGCCGAGAGCGCCGAACGGTATTCCCGGTCGACCTCGATCCGCACCTGTTCGCCGATGGCGGGCGGCGCCCCCTCGATGATATGGGCGACGACGAAAATCCATCCGTCAGTTCCCGTGCGGACAGTGAGGTCTGCGCCGAGGTGAACCTTGTTGTCGAGGATGCCGCCGACGACGGCGTCGACGATGGGCTGCTGGCCCTGACTTGCGGTGAGGGTGCCGCGGTCGGCGGGCTGGTCGGGCCACGCGCCGTCGACCGGATGGAAAGCCGTTGTGTCGACGAGCACCGCGGATCGACCGCCAGCGAACGGTTCACTGTGAAGCACGGTTCCTGTGGAGCTTGTCGCTCCGTCCGGGTAGGTCACGATGGTGTCGGACGTAGGCAAGGCCATGCGATTTCCATTCTCTCGGGGTGCGTTCGAAGAGGGCCCGTGGACCGACATCGCGATCGAACACATCGGTTCTACCTCCGCCAAGACCGATGTCATCAGCGCGATCAAGGAGCGGGCGAGGGCAGATCGCGGGCTTTGAAGTCGGAAGACATCAAGAAGCGGTCGACCTCGATCCGGAGGGCGACCCGGGATGCATTGGGTCGAGGTTCGCGGTAACGCCTGGCATAGCAGTTCACGGCACGCGCGACAGAGACGTCATCGGTCATGACAATGGCCGTGCCTTCAATCGTTGACCAGTGACGCCCGCTCACCTGGCAAGCGGCGACCTTGTCGTTGACGCTCAGATGTTTGACCTTGTGGGAGTGCTCGTTGGTGATGACCCACGCGCACTCCTCTTCCAGGTCCAGGGCGACACCGACAGGCACGAGGTGCGGTCGGCCGTCGGCGCGAATCGACGTGAGTGTGCACAGGTGCCGCTCAGTCCAGAAGTCCAGGAGGAGCGCTGGGAAGTTGGTCCAATCCGGTTTCCACGAAGTCACAAGCTCATCCTCGCAGGTACCAGCGTCTCGGGCCCGCATCGATGGGCGGCGGTCGACTAGCATTCGAGGATGACGAATCCCGCTCCAACCGATGATGTCTCGATCGGCGGTGAGGGCATCCGTCTCGGGCAGTTCCTGAAATTCGCCGGCCTCCTCGACTCCGGTGGTGACGTGAAAGAGGCCATCATCGATGGCTTTGTCACCGTGAACGGCGAGGTCGATCGTCGTCGCGGAAGGCAGCTACAGCTCGGCGACATCGTTGGTTTTGACGGACGCAGGGTTCGCGTCTGCCCCTGAGGTACCGGTGGCCGTCCTCCGGGCGGCTCCCAGCCTGTAAGAAAATGGCAGGCGCCGGCTACGGGACGATGTGCCCCGCCGCCCGGAACAGCTCGTACCACTCAGCGCGCGTCAGCGGCAGGTCCGAACCGAGAGCCGCGCCGGCGACCCGTTCCGGACTGGTGGTGCCGAGCACGACCTGCATCTGAGCGGGGTGCCGGGTGATCCACGCCGTGGCGATCGCGATCGGCGGAACGTCATACTGTGCAGCCAAGCGATCGATCACGACGTTGAGCTCCGGGTACTCGTCAGAACCGAGGAAGACGCCGGTGAAGAACCCGGCCTGGAACGGCGACCAGGCCTGAATCGTGATGTCGTTCAGGCGGCAGTAGTCGACGATGCCGCCGGCGTCGAGCGTGACCGACTGCTGCTCGGCGAGCATGTTCGCCGCAACACCCTGGGTGACGATCGGCGCGTGCGTGATGGACAGCTGCAGCTGATTCGCGACGATCGGCTGGCGCACGTAACGCTTCAGCAGATCGATCTGCCGGGGCGTGTGGTTGGAGACGCCGAAGGCGCGGACCTTTCCCGCGGCCTCGAGCTCGTCGAATGCCCGGGCGACCTCTTCCGGTTCCACGAGCGCATCGGGGCGGTGCAGCAACAGGATGTCGATGCGGTCGGTCTGCAGGGCATCGAGCGACCCGTTCACGGACTCGATGATGTGGTCGTACGAGAAGTCGAAGTAGGGCCCGTCGCCGACAATGCCAGCCTTCGTCTGGATGGTGACGACATCACGCTCTGCCGGGCTGAGCTTCATCGCTTCAGCGAAACGGCGCTCGCACCCGTGCAGTTCATTCCCGTAGACGTCAGCGTGGTCAAAGAAGTCGATCCCGGCGTCACGCGCCGTACGAACGAGTTCCTGAACCTCGTCGTCGGACTTGTCGGCGATACGCATCAGGCCGAGCACGACGTTCGGCGCGACGATTTCGGTGTTCGGCAGGGTGAAGGTTTTCACGGGGTGTCCCTTTCGAGGAGTGATGTCTCCGGTTGGTGATTCACAACAGACTGAGGCTATCGGTCAAGGTTCGGGTTACCAGCGGTTGCGCACGTCCTCTGCCCAGCCGACAATGCCCTCGAACGACACGTGTTCACCGTTCTCGTCGAGCATCCAGCCGCTGAATTCCCCAAAGCACTGATGCCCGAATGACGAGAACACCTTCAGGTCTGTTGCCGAGGTCTTGTCGTAGAACGGCGTGAACGTGAGGTCGGCGGAGTCTCCGAAGATGTGCCACGGGGCGAGCCAGTCGGTGGAGTCGTATTCCCAGGTGAGTTCCTCACTGATTTTGCTCAACCGGCCGTCGACGACCAGGGCGTTCTCGGTCGACCCGGTGCCGTCGGTCCATTTGCTGCCGAGCTGCACCCCGATCACGCGGTCGTCGGACACCCCGGACCCTGCTGCCCAATTCCAGTGCATCGAGTACGGCCAGCGGCCTCTGCCGTGGTCGAGTGTCGCCCAGGATTCTCCCGCAGGAATGTCGAAGTCCTGTCCGTCGATCCGGAGCCGTCCGAATGCCGGCCGCGCGACATCCTTGATCGTGTACTGGAATCGCGTCGACGACCAGGGCACGACCACCGCGAGCGCTTCATGTCCCTCCGGTCGGCGGGCGACAACGTCGAGGTGCACGCGCGCCGCCTTCGCTCGCAGCCGGGTTCCACCGACGCCATCGTCGATGTCGATCGAGAGCGGTCCGGTCCGCACTCTCGCGGGGCCGGCCCCGAGGGTTCTCGGCAGCATGACGCTTGCCGAGAGCGGGCGGATCACCCCTGTGTGTACGACCTGCTGCGTGGACCGGTCGAAGACCCACAGATCGTGGACCGCTGCATAGTCGAGACTCGAGACCGTGACCGAGACGATGTGCGTCGGGGTGACGACCGCCCAGTACTCCCAGCGTTTGTTCCGCCCCCAGCCGCGGCCGAGGCGGCCGATCCCGTCGGTGTCGTGGAGCGGACGCCGGCTCCAGCCGACGGCGGCGGGGTTCAAACGACCGCTCCGGGCCGTCAGGGAGACCGGCGTGGTGATCTCACGTTCGTGCATTTCGTTGTGCCTTTCGGGACGCATCCTGAAGCTGGCAACGGCCAGCATCGTGCGCCCGGTGTCGGGATTTCGGCAGGGGCGGCGTTCGCCGATCCTAGCGCCACGGATGCCGTCACTCTCGCTCGCGAATTCCCAGCGGAGCGGAGGATTCGGTCGATTAGACTGACCGAATCGTGGCGGGCACAGGTGCCCGATTCCCACGCGACACCCGGGAGACGCCGCCGTGACGCTGACAGCCGAACCGAACACACCGGTCCTGCCGGCCGAACTCTCCCGAGCGCACGACATCCTGACAACGATTGTCCGGGCTTACGGAACGAAGGTTGTCGGTCAGTCAAGCCTCCGAACGAGCCTCCTCGTCGCGTTGATGACCGGCGGGCACGTGCTGCTCGAGAGCGTTCCCGGCCTCGCCAAAACCACGGCGGCAGAAGCGATCGCCGAATCCGTGCAGGCACGGTTCAAGCGCATCCAGTGCACCCCTGACCTGCTGCCATCCGACATCCTCGGCACCCAGATTTACGACCCCGGAACCGGGCGATTCGACACCCAGCTCGGCCCGGTACACGCCAACTTCGTCCTCCTCGACGAGATCAACCGGTCGAGCGCGAAGACGCAGTCCGCGATGCTCGAGGCGATGCAGGAACGCCAGACGTCGATCGGCGGCGTGAACTACCCGCTCCCGCACCCCTTCCTCGTGCTCGCAACGCAGAACCCGATCGAGCAGGAGGGCACGTACCACCTGCCCGAAGCCCAGCTCGACCGGTTCCTGATCAAGGAGATCCTCGGCTATCCGAGCCTCACCGAGGAAGCCGAGATCGTACGCCGGGTCAATTCAGGGCTGTATGACGCGAACCCGCCAGCACCGTCGCACGCCAGCATTGACGACGTGCTCTTCCTGCAGGGCCTCGTCCGTCGGGTGTACCTCGATCCGTCGATCCTCAACTACATCGTTCAGGCCGTCTTCGTCTCACGGAACGCTTCCCAGTACCTCGAGCCGGACCTCGCGGGGTACATCCAGTACGGTGCGAGCCCGCGGGCGTCGATCGCTTTCAGCTCTGTCGCCCGCGCTCTTGCCCTGCTCAACGGCCGGGATCACGTCATCCCGGAGGACGTCAAGTTCTTCCGGCACCAGGTGCTCCGGCACCGCCTGATCCTCGGCTTCGAAGCGGCCGCAGACAACGTCGAACCCGAGACGATCATCGACGCGATCTTCGCCACGATCTCCGTGCCGTAGGACACATCGTGGATGAGCTGCTCCACCGGGTGAAGACACGGCTGGCGATCCGCGCCCACCGCAAGGTTCGCGGCATGCTCGACGGGGAATACGTGTCGCTGTTCCACGGGAAGAGCCTCGACTTCGATGACCTGCGCGCGTACGCGCCAGGGGACGACGTCAAAGACATCGACTGGAAAGCAACCGCCCGCGTCGGTTCCCCACTCACCAAGCGCTACATCGCCACTCGCAAGCACGCCGTCCTGCTCATCGCAGACACGGGACGAGACTTCGCCGCTCTCTCGACGGGTGGGAACCCCAAGCGCGACATTGCGACTCTCGCCGCCGGGGTGATCGGGTACCTCGCCGTGCGGCACGGCGATCACGTGGGCCTCGTCGCGGGCGACGAGAACGGCACAGAGTACGTTCCGCTGCGGGGGACGGAGTCGCATCTCGAGCGCCTCCTCGCCGTCATCCAGAACCGGACGACCCTCTCCGCCGGTGCCAGCCGACTGGCCGCGCAACTCGACTATGTGCGTCGCACTTTCCGCCGCCGGATGCTCCTCGTCGTCCTCGCGGACGACGGTGCAATGTCTGCCGATCGTGACGACGACCTGCGCCTCCTTCGTCGCCTCCACGCCCAGCACGAGATTCTCTGGATCACCATCGGTGACGCCGATCCGACCCTCGAGGAGTACGCCGACAGCACCCTGATCGACGTGGCGGACGGACGGGAACTCCCACCGTTTCTCCGCAGAGACGCCGCCCTCCGCGAAGACTTCGCCGCAGCCGTCGCAACCCGCACACGGGCATCCGCCGACCTGCTCGAGAAAATCGGGATCACCAGCATCCGCCTGACGAGCGAAGACACGGTCATTCCAGGCCTGTTCCGGCTGCTGGAGGTGCATAACCATGCCCGACGTTGACGGCTACTTCCCGCCGACAGAATACGCGCCGATCTGGGCGATCCTCGGTATCAGCCTCCTCGCCCTGATCGCCGTCTGGTACGTCTTCCTCTGGTGGTGGTCCCGCCGCAAACACCGGATGCCGCGTGAGGCGCACGCAGGAAACGCGATCGAGCAGGCGGGCCGACTCAAAGGCAAGTACTACGGCCTGATCGACGAGGTCGAGGAGGCCTGGCGTGCCGACGAGCTGACCACAAGGGCAGCACACCAGAAGCTGGGAACCCTCGTGCGGTTCTTCGTGTTCGAGTCCACCGGTCGCAAAGCGCACGTCATGACCCTTGAAGACCTGAACAAGGCGAATCTGAGGTCGGTCGCCGACGCGATCGAACAGTACTACCCGGCGGAGTTCGCCGCGGTCGAACAAGGCAACGTTCCCGAGTCTGCCGGCATCGCGCGCGAGGTGGTCGGCACATGGAACTGATCTACTGGTGGCTGCCTCTGCTGTGGCTCGTCATCATCGGCGGAGTGATCGGACTCTCCCTGTGGCTCGGCGCCAGGCGGAGGGAGAGAGCGCGGAGCCTTGCCGTGCCGGTGGCGCACTCCGAGCGCCTGACCCAGCTCCCGGCATACCGTTCTGCCCTGCGCCGCTATCGCGCCGCGCTCGTCGGGTCGGCGGTCGTTCTCTCGCTCGTGCTGCTCGCCGCGGTCGTGATGAGTTCCCGCCTGGTCAGCATCACCAGCTACCAGCCGGAGATGCGCAATCGCGACATTGTGCTGTGCCTCGATGTGTCCGGTTCGATGATCGACTACGACGCAGCGATCGTCCGCACCTTCCGCGATCTTGTCGACGAGTTCGACGGCGAACGGATCGGCCTCGTCCTCTTCAACGCGTCCGCCGTCACCTATTTCCCGCTGACGAGCGACTACCGGTTCGTCCGCGAACAACTGGACTACCTCGAGAACGACCTGTCGTCACCGTTGTCTGACTACGAGTTCATCAACGGCACCCTGCTCGGCGAAGGCTCGTCGCTCATCGGTGACGGCTTGGGCTCCTGCGTCATGCGGTTCGACGACCTGGAGAGCGAGCGGTCGCGCTCCGTCATCCTCGCCACCGACAACTACGTCGCTGGTGAGCCGATCCTCACGCTTCCCGAGGCCGGGCAGTTCGCCCGGGAACGTAACGTGAGGGTCTACGGGATCAATCCCGGCGATGTCTCGAGCAAGGACTACATCGCCGGATACGCGCGTGAGATGGAGCGGGTGGTGCGGGGAACGGACGGCGGTTACTTCGCCCTCGAGGACCCGTCCGCCATCCCGTCGATCGTCGACGGCATCGAGGCACAGCAGACCACCCTTCTCACGGGTGAACCCGTTCTCGTGCGCACCGACGAGCCCATCGTTCCGTTCCTGCTCAGCCTGTTCGGCACCGGCCTCCTCATGTACTTCGGTTGGAGGTTGAAGCGATGACGTTCTCGCCCCTCCTCCCGCTGGGAATGCTCGTGGTCCTGCTCGGCGCCCTCGCCCTGTTCGCGATCGTGCAGTTCGCCCGTGCGCCACGGCGTTCCGGGTCATGGCACTGGCTGGTCCGCCTCGGCATGGTCCTGCTTCTGTTCGGGATCGCTCTGCGCCCATCACTGGCGTCGAACGATCAACCATCGGCGGCGTCGGGGGACGTGGACGTCTACTTCGTCGTCGACACCACGAGCAGCATGGCGGCGGAGGACTTCGGCGCACAGAGCGAACCCCGCCTTGTCGGCGTTCGGGCCGATATCGCAGGCATCGCCGAGCGGCTCGTCGGCGCACGCTTCTCGCTCATCACCTTCGACGCCGAGACCGTGCAGCGCCTGCCGTTGACCACGGATGCTTCGGCGCTGGTGTCGGGGGCGAACGCGCTCAACCAGGAGGTCACGGTGTACTCGGGCGGCAGCAGCATTTCGGCGCCGGTGGAGTACCTGGCCGAGCGGCTGGCAGTCGAAGCGGAGGCGAACCCTGACCGCACCCGGGTGATGTACTACCTCGGCGACGGGGAGCAGACCGTCGCCGAGCCCCCGGGATCCTTCAAGGCGCTGGATCCCTTCATCGACGAGGGGGCCGTGCTCGGTTACGGTACGGAAGCGGGCGGCCGGATGCGCCAGTTCAACGGCTACGACAGCGACGCGGAGGCGCCATACATCACCTGGTTCAGTGACTCAGGCGCCCAGGATGCCGTCTCGAGGATCGATGAGCTCGCGTTGCGGGGAGTCGCGACCCAGCTCGGCGTCGACTACCTCCATCGAGACGGCACCAAATCGGTGGACGCGGCTATCGGCTCGATCCGAGTCGGTAACGTCGAGGCCGAGACAGGGGCACCCGTCGGCACCCCTGAGTTCTACTGGATCTTCGCGTTCGCGTTCGGGATGCTGGCGCTCACCGAGATCGGCGCCCTCGCGGTCGCGCTGCGCGACCTGCGCCGGCTGGAGGGGGAGAGCCGTGCTGGTTAAGGCACCGTCGTCGCTCAAGCGCACGAGACGCAGGATGTTCCTGTTCTCGCTTCCGGTCGTGCTCCTCGCCCTCTTCGTCGCCTGGAAGCTCCTCAGCATGCCGGTCCTCGCCGACCGCGCCATCGAGGCATGGGACAGGGGAAATTACGAACGCAGCGTCGAAGCATCCGATTCTCTGATGTTCCTCAACGTCGCTGAGGACTGGATCCCGTGGTTCAACCGCGGAACCGCACACGCGAGCGCGCAGTCATATTCGGAGGCGACCGACGACCTCGCCAAAGCGCTCGAGCGGGCGCCGGCCGAGCGGCGATGTGATGTCCGGGTGAACCTCGCCCTCGCGTGGGAGATGCAGGGCGACGCCTACTTCGACGCCGGATACTTCGCCGGAGCGAGAAAACTATATGAAACGGCCAAGGCTGTGATCGATGCCGGTGCTGACGAGGGCTGTTTCGAACAGCAGCCGCCCGAAGAAGACGAGCAGCAGGAGGAGCCGGAGCAACCCGACACCGCCGAAAAGCTCGAACAGGCCGACGAGCGCGTGACGGAGAAACTGCGGCAGAGCGAGCAGCAGGAGGGCGAGCAGCAGCCCGACGGCGACTCCGGTGAGCCGGACGCAGAAGACGGGAATTCGGGCAATGGCAAGGTCGATGAGCTCCAGGAGAGGAGCGAGGAGGCCGAGAAGGAGAAGCAGAACCAGGACTCGACGAAGCGCGGCCAGGATGGAAGCCGCGACTACGTCGAAAAGCCGTGGTGACGGCATCCGCTCGCAGTTGTGCTCGGCGGGCCGCCTCGGGAACGGGGATAGCATGGACGGGTGGTTACCCGTCTAACGAACTTTTTCCTGAAGACCCTCCGTGAAGACCCTGCAGATGCCGAGGTGACGAGTCACCGGCTCCTCGTTCGGGCAGGCTATATCCGACGGCAGGCGCCTGGCATCTTCGCCTGGCTGCCGCTCGGTCTGCGTGTGAAGGAGAAGATCGAGCGCATCGTCCGCGAGGAGATGACCAACGCCGGAGCCCACGAAGTTCACTTCCCGGCTCTCCTGCCGCGTGAACCGTACGAGATCACCGGTCGCTGGGACGAATACGGCGACGGCCTGTTCCGGCTCAAGGACCGCAAGGGAAGCGACATGCTCCTCGCCCCGACACACGAAGAGGCCTTCGCGCTGCTCGTGAAGGACCTGTACTCGTCGTATAAGGAACTGCCCCTGTCGATCTACCAGATCCAGGACAAGTACCGAGACGAAGCGCGGCCACGGGCGGGGCTGCTTCGCGGTCGTGAGTTCACGATGAAGGATGCCTACTCGTTCGACTACACGGATGCCGGCCTCGACGCGAGCTACCAGATCCAGCGCGACGCATACGAGCGCATCTTCACCCGGCTGGGCCTCGAGTACGAGATCGTCAAGGCGGACGCCGGCGCGATGGGCGGATCGAAGAGCGAAGAGTTCCTGCACCCGACCCCCGTCGGTGAGGATACCTTCGTGCGCTCCGCCGGCGGATACGCCGCAAACGTGGAGGCGTGGGAGACCGAGGTTCCCCCGTCGATTCCTCTCGAGGGTCAGCCGGCGGCTGTCGTTCACGACACCCCGAACACCCCCACCATCCAGACCCTCGTCGACCTCGCCAACGCCCAACACCCGCGTGAGGACGGCGCTGCCTGGACGGCTGCCGACACGCTCAAGAACGTCGTCCTGTCACTGCGTGCTCTCGACGGGACGCGGGAACTCGTCATCGTCGGCCTTCCCGGCGACCGCGACGTCGACCTCAAGCGCGCCGAAGTCGCCTTCGCGCCCGCCGAGATCGAAGCGGCCACCGAGGCTGACTTCGCCAAGCACCCCGGCCTCGTCAAGGGCTACATCGGGCCGTGGAGCGACAACGGCGCCGTCCTCGGCGAGAAGTCGGCCACCGGCATCCGTTACCTGCTCGACCCGCGCGTGGTCGAAGGCACCAGCTGGATCACCGGCGCCAATGCCGACGGCAGGCACGTGTTCGGTCTCGTCGCCGGTCGCGACTTCGTCGGCGACGGAGTTGTCGAGGTGGCAGACGTCCGGGAGGGCGACCCGGCTCCCGACGGCTCCGGCCCGGTTGAGCTCGCACGCGGTATGGAGATCGGGCACGTTTTCCAGCTCGGCCGCAAGTACGCCGAAGCGCTCGGGCTCAAGGTTCTCGATGAGAACGGCAAGCTCGTCACGGTCACGATGGGGTCGTACGGAATCGGCATCACCCGGATCCTCGCGATCATCGCCGAACTCAACAACGACGACAAGGGCCTGATCTGGCCCGAGTCCGTTGCTCCGTTCGACGCCTACGTGGTTGCAACGGGTCGCGACGCCGCCGTCTTCGAAGCGGCGGAGACCGTTGTCAGCCAGTTGGAAGCATCCGGATTCGATGTGCTCTTCGACGACCGCCCGAAGGTTTCTCCCGGCGTGAAATTCGGTGACGCCGAACTGCTCGGTATCCCCAAGATTGTGATCGCTGGCCGTGGCGTCGCCGACGGATTGGTCGAACTGTGGGACCGCCGGACGGGGGAGCGCACCCCGGTACCGATCGCCGAGGCCGCTGCTCGCCTGCGCGACTGAGCCGTTGTACTCTCGAGAACGCTGTTCGCCTTTCGGCGGGCAGCGTTCTTGCGTTGGGGTGGTGATCCGGTGTCGAATCACCACAATTAGCGCTTCGAGAGCGCCGGAAGCGGCACTCCGTGGTCATTCGACGGATGCCGTGACTTCACCGCCGCGCGGAGCCCATCGATCGGTCCCAAAAGGCGGTTCGTTGCTGGGCGAATTCTAGGTAGTCACGCAACACCGGTGTTTGTGTGTGGGTTTAAGAGTAGTTTGTCGAGTCGTTCGGCGG
>NZ_RCUV01000024.1 GCF_003667545.1 Mycetocola manganoxydans
CCCGCCTGGCTTCGAACCGCCCTTTGGGACCGATCGGCGCTGGTTCCGCGTTGAACCACCACAAAATGTCGCCCAAAGGGTTTTGAAACAGCAATGTGCGGCGACTCGACAGAGCTCAGGCGGCGGATGGCTTCGTGCGCCGAGGGTGTGGTCGGGCGCCCATGGGCGCCGGTGCACGAAGCCACCCGCCGCCGTCGTGCAAGTACCCGCCGTCGTCGCGCACCACGAAACCGCGGACGTCCTTCAACAACTCACGCGTCGACGACGGATGCCCACGCGGCGCCATCGAGGACGTGCTGCCGCCACCCCCGCACCACTTTCGCGGCCCCGATGCCCATCACGCCAACGAGTCGCTCCCCGCGCCGGAACAGCGCGACCATCCGTCCCTCATCGAACGAGCCCTCGACGACCCGAACCTCGTCGTACCCGCGCAGCCAGCCGTGCACCTGCAGCTTGAGGTCGTACTGGTCGGTCCAGAAATACGGCACAGACGCAAACGGCACCGCGTCGCCGGCGACGATCCGCTTGGCCACATGCATCCCCTGCTCGGTGGCGTTCGTGCGGTGTTCAACCCGCATCGCCTCACCGAATACGGGGTTCTCCCATCGGGCGACATCGCCGGCGGCATAGACCCCGGGCGCAACGGACAGATCGGGGGCACATTCGATGCCGTCCCCGATCGGGATGCCGCTTCCGGCGAGCCAGCGCAGGTCCGGTTCAGCGCCGATTGCGACGAACACGGCATCCGCGTCGAGCCGTGTACCGTCAGCCAGTTCGACCCCGGTCACAGACCCGCCGGACGAAACCAGCGACACCACGGCAGCGGACGGACCCGTCCGCAGGACGACACCGCGGGCGCGGTGCAACGACGCCACCTGCACACCGATAGCCGGGCCGAGGCTCCGCTCGAGCGGAGTCGGAGCGGCGCTGACGAGCGTCACATCGGCACCGAGCCCCACCGCGGTCGCGGCGACTTCGGTTCCGAGGAATCCGCCGCCCACCACGACGAGCCGCATTCCCGGCCGCAGGTCAGCGCGCAGGGAGAGCGCATCCTCGAGCGTTCGCAACGTGTGCACACCGCGAAGCGCGTCGCTGCCGGGCAGCATGCGGGGCCGCACGCCTGTGGCGAGCACGAGCCGGTCGAACCCGATCTCCGATCCGTCCGACAGGGCGAGCCGCTGCGCCGCGACATCGAGTTCCGTCGCGCGCACTCCCGAGCGGATGCCGACGGCCAGGTCGGCGAGTTCGGCGTCGGTCTTGAGCGCCAGCCGTTCCTCGGACCACTCGCCGGAGAGCAGATGTTTCGACAGGGGTGGGCGGTCGTACGGGGCGCGGGTCTCGGCATCCACGAGCGTGATGTCACGATCGTAGCCGTTCCGGCGCAACGCGGTGGCGGTCGTCAGGCCGGCAGCGGATGCGCCGACGATGACAACGCGCGAGGGTTCTGTCGTCACTCGTCCTCGACCAGGCGGAGCGCAGCAGAGGGGCAGCTGATCACAGCGTCGCGTACGGCCTCGTAGTCTTCGGTCCCCGGTGTGGCGTTCAGCAGGATGACCTTGCCGACCTCATCGTCCTGGTCGAACACGGTCGGGGCGATATTCACACAGACGCCCGCGGCGACACATACCTCGATATCGGCAATGACCTTCATCGGGACCCTCGATTCCTGGCGGCACAAGCGCTCGCCTGTTTAAGATTCTGCCAGCCTCACACTCGCGGTTCGAGCATACGATGCATGATGTGCAGCCCGACGAGGCCGTGACTCGGTGACGAGAAAGCCTCGGGGACCGTCGCGAGGATCCGGAAACCCAGCGAGTGCCACAGGGCGAGGGCCCCGGTGTTCGTTTCGACGACGGCATTGAACTGCATGGCCCGGTAGCCGTCGCGCGCGGCAACGTCGAGCACATGGGTCGCGAGCGCCCTGCCGACACCCTGCCCGCCCGCGGCCGGCGCCACCATGAACCCGGCGTTCGCGACGTGGGACCCGGTGGCCGGCTGGTTCGGATGCAGCTCAGCGGTTCCCAGCACCCCGCCGACATCATCGACGGCGACGAACACCCGCCCGCCTGGCTTCGACATCCACCAGTCGCGCGCTGCCGCTTCGGTGGTGTCGACGGGCCAGCAGTACGTCTCGCCGGCGGCGACGATGCCGCGAAGAAACGGCCAGATCCGATCCCAGTCGTTCGCCGTGGCATCCCGAATTCGCATGGGTTACAAACTAGCGAACCGCGGGCCGGTGGTAGCGTCGAAACTCGATCGAGGAGACGGATGCCACAGCAACACACAGCAGGACGATGGGTCCGTCTGGTTCTCATCGGCCTTGCCGCCGGGTTCCTGTCCGGACTGTTCGGTGTCGGTGGCGGCATCCTCATCGTGCCAGCGCTCATGCTTCTCGTCTCTGCCGACCAGCGGATGGCGGCGGGCACGTCGCTCGCAGCGATCGTGCCGATGTCGATCGTCGGGGTGATCAGCTACGCCGTCGGCGGGTCCGTCGACTGGATCGCCGCCGCCCTCCTTGCCGCAGGCGCCATCGTCGGGGCGCAACTGGGCAGCCACCTCCTCGACCGACTTCCACGCCGGGCATTGCGCTGGGCCTTCATCGCCTTTCTCGTCGTCGTGATCGTCAGCCTGTTCGTCGTCATTCCGTCGCGGGATGCCACGATCGCCATCACCGCGGGAACGGTCGTCGGGCTCGTGGCACTCGGTCTGCTGACCGGCGTGCTGTCCGGGCTTCTCGGCATCGGCGGGGGAGCGGTCGTGGTGCCGATGCTCATCCTTCTGTTCGGGGCGAGCGACCTCGTCGCGAAGGGCACGAGCCTGCTCATGATGATCCCGACCGCCCTCTCCGGCACCATCGGCAACATGGTGCGCAAGAACGTGGACCTGCCGGCCGCTGCCGTGATCGGGGTGTCCGCGTGCACAACGACGGCGCTCGGCGCGATCGTCGCGGGCGTGCTCACCCCGCAGGCGGCGAACCTGCTCTTCGCCGCGTTCCTCGTCGCCGTTGTCGCGCAACTCGTGGTGAAGGCGCTGCGCGAGCCTTCTTCCTGACCGGCGCTACCCCTACCCGGCTCTCTGCGGGCGTCGGTAGCCTGAGGACCTAGCCGCATCGAGGACGAGCGGCCCGGACAGGAAGGACCCCATGGCATCCCTGGATGAACTGATGAGCCAGATCCCGATCGGAGACGTCGCCGCGAAACTCGGCGTCGACGAGCCGACCGCGCGTGCCGCCGTCGAGCAGGCGCTTCCCGCCCTGGTCGGTGGGCTCGAAGCCAACGCGAAAGACCCCAGGGGGGCGGCTTCCATCGAGAAGGCCGTGTCGAAGCATTCCCCGGCGCTCGTCGATGGCGGAGTGAACCTCGACGAGGTCGACACGAACGACGGAGAGAAGATCGTCTCCCACATCTTCGGCCCCAACAAGGAGCAGGTGGTCGCCACCCTCGGCGCGCAGCCCACTGCTGCGGCCGGTGGCGGTATCGGCGGAGTTGTCGGCAAGCTCATGCCGATCCTCGCGCCGATCGTGCTGAGCTACCTCGCCAAGAAGTTCTCGGAGCGCGGGAGCGCGACCCAGACCCAGCCGACCGAGCCGATGCAGCCGAACGCTTCCAAGCCGAGGCCGGAGAAGGAAGGTGGCCTCGGCGGAATCCTCGGTGGCATGTTCGGCGGTGATTCCGGCGGCTCCGACGCATCCGGCGCGTCCGGTGGCGGCATCGGTGATGTCCTCGGCGGACTCCTCGGCGGCGGCGGTTCGGGAGGCAAGGGTGGCGCCATCGGCGATCTTCTCGGTGGCCTTCTCGGCGGCGGACGCAAGTAGCGGAGCCCTCCCGGCGCCTCGCGGGGCGCCGGGTAGGCTTGATGCGTGTCAGTAAACCCCGAACTTCAGGGTCGCGTGTTCCCGCCGGCCCCGCCCTACCTCGTCGGTCGCGAGAAAGTACGCGAGTTCGCCCGCGCCGTTTTCGCCACCTCACCGATTCACCTCGATCCGGATGCCGCGGCTGAAGCCGGTCACACGGACGTCGTTGCACCTCCCACCTTCCCGGTCGTGATCCAGGAGCACACCCTGGCGCAACTCCTCGCCGAGCCGGACGCGGGAATCGACTTCTCCCGCGTCGTCCACGGTGACCAGCGCTTCAGCTACTCCCGGCCGATCGTCGCCGGCGATGAACTCACAGCCACCCTCACCGTCACGAGCGTCAAGACGCTGGGCCCACACGCGATGGTGACCGCATCCTCCGAGATGCTCGACTCGTCCGGTGCGCACGTCGTCACCTCGGTGTCCACCCTCGTCGTTCGGGGTGGCGAATGAGCGCGCCGCGGCTCGACAGCCTGAGCGTCGGCGATGTCGTCGCGGAACGCGAGTTCTCGCTCACGCGGGATTCGCTCGTTCGGTACGCAGGCGCATCCGGTGACTTCAACCCGATCCACTATCGCGACGACGTTGCGGCATCCGTCGGTCTTCCCGGCGTTCTCGCGCACGGGATGCTCACGATGGGCTTCGCGGTGCAGCCGGTCGTCGACTGGGCCGGCGACCCCGCGCGGGTCGTCGATTACCAGGTCAAGTTCACCCGGCCGGTGGTCGTTGACCCTGAAACCGGTGCGCTCGTGACCGTGGTCGCCAAGGTCGGCGCCCTGACCGAGACCACCGCCAGGATCGACCTGACCGTGACGTTCGATGGGTCGACGGTGCTCGGCAAAGCCCAGGTCGTCGTCGAGCTGGCCTGAGCGATGAGCGACACCCTCTCTGACCTCACCACCCTGCGTGTCGGCGGGCCGGCCGGGCGCCTCGTTCCAGCGACGACGCGTGAGCTCCTCGTCGACACCGTGCGCGAGGAATGGGCGGACGGTGAGCACCCGCTCGTGCTCGGTGGCGGGTCGAACACCCTCGCCGCCGACGACGGCTTCGATGGCACGGTCGTGCAGATCCTCACCCGTGGCATCGAGCGACTGGAGTCCGAGCCCGGCCGGGTTCGGCTCCGGGTGGAGGCAGGCGAGTCCTGGGACGGCCTCGTCGCCTACGCCGTCGAGAACGGATGGAGCGGGGTCGAAGCGCTCAGCGGCATCCCGGGTTCGTGCGGTGCTGCGCCGATCCAGAACATCGGCGCGTACGGGCAGGAACTCGAGTCGGTTCTCGTCTCGATCGACCTGCTCGACCGGGACCTCGACGAACTTGTCACGGTGCCGGCTGCTGACCTGGGTCTCGGTTACCGGACGTCGGTGCTCAAGCGGCACGGTGGTTCTGTTCCGGAGCGCGACGGTGTCGTCGTCGCCCTCGAACTCGAGCTCTCCGACGACGAGGGCCTCAGCGCCCCCATCGCGTACCCGCAGCTCGCGTCGGCGCTCGGTGTCGAGCTCGGCGCTCGGCTGCCGATCGCGGATGTCCGCGCCACGGTGCTCGATCTGCGTGCGTCGAAAGGCATGGTCCTCGACGATGCGGACACCGACACCTGGAGCGCCGGATCGTTCTTCACGAACCCAATCGTCTCCGAATCCTTCGCCCGATCGCTCCCATCGGATGCTCCCCGCTGGCCGCTCGAGGACGGCCAGGACGGCGCCGTCGTGATTCCCCTGGGGGAATGGGACGGATCGATTCCCCGCCCGTCGTTGGAGCACGCTGCCCGGGTGAAACTGAGCGCTGCATGGTTGATCGAGCGCGCAGGCATCCGTCGTGGTTTCCGGTTGCCCGGATCCCGCGCGGCGATTTCGTCGAAGCACACCCTCGCGCTGACGAACACGGGCGGCGCGACAGCGGATGAGATTGCGGCGCTCGCGCGATTCGTGCAGGCCAGGGTCGCCTCGGAGTTCGGCGTCGTGCTGCAGCCAGAGCCCGTGTTCGTTGGGCTCTCGCTCTAGGCGCGGTTGCCCCGCAGCCGAAAACACCCGTCCCGGTCGGAATCACACGGTACGCCGGGTGATCCCGTCCGGAACGGGTGAAATTGGCGAGCGCAGCGGTTAGCCGAACAGCTTCTGCAGCCGTTGCACGCCTTCGAGCAGCTGGTCGTCGCCGAGGGCGTAGCTGAAGCGCAGGTATCCGCTCGGCCCGAATGCTTCGCCGGGAACGGATGCCACCTCCGCCTTCTCGAGGATGAGGTCGGCGAGTTCGAGCGAGGTCGTCGGCGTGACGCCCTGCCATTCCCGGTTGAGCAGCGCAGACACGTCGGGGTACACGTAGAACGCGCCTTCGGGCGTCGGGGTGCGGAAGCCCTCGATCTTGTTGAGCTCGGCGACGATGACCCCGCGGCGCCGGTCGAACGCCGAGCGCATGGCGTCGACGTCGTCCTGCGGCCCGGTCAGGGCGGCGATCGCCGCCCGCTGCGCGATGTTGTTCACGTTCCCGGAGAGGTGAGACTGCAGGTTCGAGAGTGCCTTGATGGCGGATGCCGGTCCAACGGTCCAGCCGACCCTCCAGCCGGTCATCGCGTACGTCTTCGCGACACCGTTGACGAGCAGCGTCTGTTCGGCCAGACCGGGCACTGCCTCGACGATCGAGAGCGCTTTCGCGCCCGAGTAGGTCAGGTTCTGGTAGATCTCGTCGCTGATGACCCAGAGGTTGTTGTCGAGTGCCCACTGCCCGATCGCGCGAGTCTCCTCCGGCGAGTACACGGCGCCGGTCGGGTTCGACGGCGACACGAACAGGAGCACCTTGGTGCGCTCGGTCCTTGCTGCTTCGAGCTGTTCGACGGTGACCTTGTAGTCCTGCGATGCGTCGGCGAAGACCTCGACGGCAACGCCGTCGGCGAGGGCGATGACCTCGGGGTATGTCGTCCAGAACGGCGTCGGAACGATCACTTCGTCACCCGGATCGAGCAGCACCTGGAACGCCTCGTACACCGACTGCTTGCCGCCGTTGGTGACGAGCACCTGGCCGGCGGATGCGTCGAGTCCCGAATCACGCAGCGTCTTCGCCGCGATCGCCTCCCGCAGGTCAGGCAGCCCGGCCGCAGGCGTGTACCGGTGGTTCTTCGTGTCGCTCGCAGCGGCGATCGCCGCGTCGACGATGTGCTGCGGTGTGCCGAAATCGGGCTCGCCAGCGGCGTAGCTGATCACGGGCCTGCCATCGGCCTGCAGGGCTTTGGCCTTGGCGTCGACCTTCAGCGTTGCTGACTCGGCGATGGCGGAAATCTTCGTGGAGAGTGCTCGTGGTGTGCTCACCCTATGAGGGTACCGCGTGCCGCCCGACGCGGAAGGTGTCGGCGTAACGCTCCGGATGGCGGGCATCTCCGGTGAGAATCTCAGCCACAGAACGGTCCCCGCGCCGGGCGCGGGGACCGTTCTGTGGCTGAAGCGGGTGCCTAGGCCAGGTCGACCAGGAACCTCGAGTACGCGCCCACCGTCAGGAAGGTCGGGAACTCCTCCTTGAGCGCGACCTCACGGAAGACGTCCGCGGCGTCGTCGAACCGGTCGCCGTCGAAACGTTCAACCGTGGAGAGCAGGTCGGAGAGGATGCGCTCGACCCGGTCGCGGGTGATCGGTGCACCGTCGTCGGTGCGGACGTCCTGGTGGATCCACTGCCAGATCTGCGACCGGCTGATCTCCGCGGTCGCGGCGTCTTCCATCAGGTTGTCGATGGCGGCAGCGCCGATGCCGCGGAGCCAGGACTCGAGATAGCGGACGCCGATCGACACGTTGTCGCGGAGCCCGGCATCCGTCACCGCCCGTCCGACGTGAACGTCGAGCAGTTGAGCGGCGGTCACCTCGACATCGTCCCGTTGGCGGTCGACCTGGTTGGGGCGGTCGCCGAGGATCGCGTCGAACTCAGCTCGAGCCGCGTCGATCAGGTCGGGGTGCGCGACCCACGTGCCGTCGAAACCGTCTCCGGCCTCACGCTTCTTGTCAGCCGAGACCTTCTCGATGGCCCTGGCCGTGACCTCGGGATCGCGGCGGTTCGGGATGAATGCGCTCATACCGCCGATCGCGTGGGCGCCCCGCTTGTGGCAGGTCTTCACGAGCAGCTCGGTGTACGCCCGCATGAACGGCACCGTCATGGTGACGTCGCTGCGGTCGGGCAGAACGAACCGGGCGCCGCGGCCGCGGTAGTTCTTGATGATCGAGAAGATGTAGTCCCAGCGACCGGCGTTGAGGCCGGCGCAGTGGTCGCGGAGTTCGTAGAGGATCTCTTCCATCTCGAACGCCGCTGGCAGCGTTTCGATGAGCACGGTGGCGCGGATGGTGCCGTGGGCGATCCCTGCATGCTGCTCGGAGAACGAGAAGACGTCGTCCCACAGTCGTGCTTCCTCGCTCGACTCGAGCTTGGCGAGATAGAAGTATGGCCCGCGACCGGAGTCGATGAGCGCCTGCGCGTTGTGGAAGAAGTACAGGCCGAAGTCGGTGAGACTTCCGGATGCCGCCATGGCCGCGCCCGAGGAATCGATGAACGTCAGGTGCTTCTCCACGAGGTGCCAGCCGCGAGGCCGCATCACGATGGTCGGCATATCACCGGTGGTGAGGGTGTACGCCTTGCCCTCGGGGCTGGTGAAGTCGATCTGGCGACGGATCGCGTCGAACAGCGAGATCTGGCCGCCGAGAACGTTGGCCCAGGTCGGGCTCGTCGCGTCTTCCTGGTCGGCGAGCCACACCTTCGCACCCGAGTTGAGGGCGTTGATCGTCATCTTGCGGTCGGTGGGACCGGTGATCTCGACGCGACGGTCTTCGAGGCCCGGTCCGGCGCCGGCGACGCGCCACGTCGCATCCGATCGGATGGATGCCGTGTCGTCGCGGAACTTCGGGTCACGGCCGTTGCCGATCTCGAAGCGGCGGCGCATGCGGTCGGCGAGGCGGTCGTGGCGGCGGCCGGCGAAGCGCTGGTGCAGGTCGGCGAGAAAAGCGAGTGCCTCAGGGGTGAGGATTTCGTCGAACCGGTCGTGCATCCGGCCGGTGACCTCGATGCGGGGGCCGGTGGGCTGCTGGGTTCGGATGGGGGATGTGGTCAGGGTGCCGGGTTCGGCGAGCAATGTGTTCATGGGATGAGTCCTTTGGGAGGTGCCAGGCCGCTCGTGAGAGGCCGGGCGGGAATGGTTAGTGGAACTGGTCTTCTTCGGTCGACCCAACGAGCGCGAGGGTGGCGCTCCCGGGGTTCAGGGCCGTTGCGATGCGGTCGAAGTAGCCGGTGCCCACTTCGCGCTGGTGCCTGGTCGCGGTGTAACCGTCTGCCTCTGAGGCGAACTCCGCTTCCTGCAGTTCGACGTATGCGCTCATGGCGCGGTTCTTGTAGTCCTGGGCGAGCGTGAACATCGAGTGGTTCAGCGCGTGGAAGCCGGCCAGCGTGATGAACTGGAAGGCGTAGCCCATGGCAGCGAGTTCTTTCTGGAAGGTCGCGATCTGCGCGTCGTCGAGGTGGGATTTCCAGTTGAACGACGGCGAGCAGTTGTAGGCGAGTTTCTTGCCGGGGAAGTCCTGGTGGATGCGCTCGGCGAAGCGGCGAGCGAGTTCGAGGTCCGGCTCGGCCGACTCCACCCAGAGCAGGTCGGCGTACTCGGCGTAGGCGAGTCCGCGCGAGATGACCGTGTCGATGCCGTTCGTGACCTCGTAGAAACCTTCGGGGGTGCGGGTGCCGGTCAGGAACGGGCGGTCGCGCTCGTCGACGTCGCTCGTGATGAGGGTCGCCGCGAGGGCGTCGGTGCGGGCGATGATGATGCTCGGCACGCCGGCGACGTCGGCTGCCAGTCGGGCAGCGTTGAGGGTGCGGATGTGCTGGCTCGTCGGGATGAGGACCTTGCCGCCCATGTGGCCGCACTTCTTCTCGCTCGCGAGCTGGTCCTCCCAGTGGACACCTGCTGCGCCGGCCTGAATCATCGACGACATGAGTTCGTAGGCGTTGAGTGGTCCGCCGAAGCCGGCCTCGGCGTCTGCGACGATCGGCGCCATCCAGTCGATTCCAGAAGCGGCGGTCGAGCCTGTCGAGACCTCGGCGAATTCGATCTGATCAGCGCGGAGAAGCGCGTTGTTGATCCGGCGCACCACGGCGGGGACGGAGTTCGCGGGGTAGAGCGACTGGTCCGGGTAGGTCTGGCCGGAGAGGTTCGCGTCTGCTGCCACCTGCCAGCCGGAGAGGTAGATCGCCTTGAGGCCGGCGCGCACCTGCTGCACGGCCTGGTTTCCGGTGAGGGCACCCAGTGCCGGCACCCATTCCTCGGAGTGGATGAGGTTCCACAGGTTCTCGGCACCACGGCGGGCGATGGTCGCGTCTTCGCGAACACTTCCGCGGAGAGCGACGACCTCGGCGGCCGTGTAGTCACGGCGAACGCCTTCCCAGCGGGGGTCGGCATCCCACTCGAGCTGCAGTTCTTCTGCGGTCTGGGTCATGTCGCCTGGGCGAATGTTGTCGGTGCTCATCGTCGTGCTCCTTCGGTGCGGTGGTCAGTAGTGCGGTGGTCGGTGGGCTGAGCGTCGGGCCGAACTCGACCCGGGCCTGTCGAAGCCGTGAACCGAGTCTGCGCGCCGCACAACTCCCTCGAACCGGATTGGTCTGCAGAAAAAGCCTCGTTTTTCTGTTTGGTGAAAAGAGGGCCGAATGGCACGATGGCACCATGACCAGCACCGCAGCTGACAGCCGAATTCTTGCGAAGCCCGACTTGGACGAGGGCGCCGTTGACGCGCTGACGCTGGGCCGTCGCATCCGTCAATTACGGATCTCGCGCGGGATGACGCTCGAACAGCTCGGTGCTGCCATCGACCGTGCGCCGTCGCAGGTCTCGACGATCGAAAACGGAAAGCGCGAGCCTCGGCTGTCGATGCTCCGCCAGATCGCCACCGCGCTCGCCACAACAACCGACGATCTTCTGCGCGACGAGGCGCCATCCGCCCGAGCCGCTCTCGAGATCGCCGTTGAGCGCGCCCAGCGCGGTCCCGTCTTCTCGGCGCTCGGCATCGTTCCGGTCCGAGTCTCCAAAGCGCACAGCGATGACACGCTGCGCGCCATCCTGACCCTGCACCAGGAGGTCGAACGGCTGCACCGCGAGCGGGCGGCGACGCCCGAGGAGGCGCGGAGGGCGAACGCGTCACTGCGGGCGACGATGCGTGCACGTGACAACTACTTCCCCGAGCTCGAAGAGCAGGCGAAGAAGCTCCTCACCGCGGTCGGCCACACCGGCGGCCCGGTATCGCAGCAGCTCGTCGGAGACATGGCCAACCACCTCGGTTTCACCCTGCACTACGTGAGCGACCTGCCTCACTCGACCCGGTCGGTGACCGACTCGAGGAACGGGCGCATCTACCTGCCCACCCAGCAATCCGCCTCCCGGGACTCCCGCTCGCCGGTGGTCCAGGCGTTCGCGAGCCACGTGCTCGGGCATTCCGAGCCGACGAGCTACGCCGATTTCCTCCGGCAACGCGTCGAGACCAACTACCTCACCGCCGCGATCCTGCTGCCGGAGGCCGACGCAGTGCGATTCCTGACCGAGGCCAAGAACTTCCGCCGCATCTCGCTCGAGGATCTCCGCGACGCCTTCGCCGTGTCGTACGAAACAGCGGCGCACCGGTTCACGAACCTCGCCACGGCGCGACTCGGCATCCCGGTGCACTTCACCAAGGTGCACGAGTCGGGCACGATCGTGAAGGCGTACTCCAATGACGGGGTCAAGCACCCGACGGATGCCCTCGGTGCTGTCGAGGGGACGACCGTCTGCCGCAAGTGGACAGCGTTCACCGTCTTCGCCGCCGAAGACCGGTTCAGCCCGTGGTACCAGTACACCGACAACCCCAACGGCACCTACTGGTGCACGTCACGGATCGAGAAGGCAAAGGAGGGCGACTACTCGATCACGGTGGGTGTGCCGTTCGAGCACGTGAAGTGGTTCCGCGGCCGGGAAACCACGAACCGGTCCCGGTCGACCTGCCCCGACGACAGCTGTTGCAGGAACGCGCCGAGTGAGCTCGCCGACAAGTGGGCCCACTCATCCTGGCCCGCCGCACGTACACCGACGAGTCTGCTCGCGGCCCTCCCGACCGGGACGTTCCCCGGTGTGGATGAGGTCGAGGTGTACTCGTTCCTCGAGGCACACGAGCCGCGCTGACGTCCATCCCCTGCCGTGCGCTGGCCCGAAACATAGGATGGAAACGCCCGCCCGGCCGAGGCGCGGCATCCTGACCGGCCACGATGTACGGAGTATCGCCATGACGACAAACCTGAATCCGACTCCCGTTGTCACTGTTCTCGGTCTCGGTGCGATGGGCTTGCCCATGGCCACGAGGCTCGCCAGCGCGCTGACCGTTCGCGGCTACGACTTCGCCGCGAACCGGCTCGACCTGGCCGCGGACGCCGGCGTCATCCGTTGTTCCTCCGCGCGAGAGGCGGCAACCGGTGCCGACATCGTCCTCGTCGCCGTTCGGAACGGGGAGCAACTCGACGCAGCGCTCTTCGGTGAAGACGGCGTCGCCGATGTTCTCACGCCCGGCAGCGTCGTGCTTCTCACGAGCACGATCGGGACGGATGCCATCCAGGCGACGGTCGAGCGGCTCGCCTCCCACGGCATCGACCTCGTCGACGCCCCGTTGTCCGGCGGCCCCGTGCGGGCGGGGGAGGGTGACCTTCTGATCGTCGTCGGCGCCAAACCGGAGGCGCTGGAGCGCGCTCGACCGGTGCTCGACCTGCTCGCGTCGACGCTCACCATCGTCGGCGACAAGCCGGGCGACGGTCAGGCGATGAAAACCGTCAACCAGCTGCTGTGCGGCGTGCACATCGCGGCGGCAGCAGAGGCTCTCGCGCTCGCCGAAGCCCTTGGCCTCGATCCCGCCGCGGCGCTGGCCGCCCTCGAAGCGGGAGCAGCCGGATCCTTCATGCTGTCGAACCGCGGCCCCCGCATGCTCGAGGCGTACGACGAGGGCGGCGCCGAGGTGCTCAGCCGACTCGACATCTTCGTGAAGGACATGGGCATCGTCGGAACCGCGACGCGTGCGGCGGCGTTGCCATCGCCGGTTGCTGCTGCGGCGGAGCAGCTCTTTCTGCTCGGCCAGGCACAGGGGCTCGGGGAAGCAGACGACTCCGCGGTTATCCGCGTCATTGCCCCGCGGGTCGCGAAGCCAATCGGCTCTTCCCAAGCCTGAAAATATCCTATAGGATTGTCCTGACCACCGACGATCGGTCGATGACCGCAGCTCAACGGCGAGGAAGAAAAGATGACCAGGCTCTGGAACGAACCCGAAAACTTTGCAGACGAAATGATCGACGGATTCGTCCGTGCGAACGGCCGGTGGGTCAGGAAGGTGTCGGGTGGCGTCACGCGGTCGACCCGTTCCGAGGAGCCGACGGTGTCGCTCGTCATCGGCGGCGGCTCCGGCCACTACCCCGCGTTCGGCGGCCTCGTCGGTCACGGCCTGGCACACGGTGCTGCGATGGGAAACCTCTTCGCGTCCCCATCGGCCCAGCAGGTCGAATCCGTCGCCCGCGCCAGCGACCAGGGCCGCGGCATCCTTCTGAGCTATGGCAAGTACGCCGGTGACGTTCTCCACTTCACCGAGGCGCAGGACAAGCTCCGCGCTGATGGCATCGACTGCCGCACCGTCACAGTGACGGACGATATCTTCAGCGCACCGGCCGACGAGAAGGACCGCCGGCGCGGTATCGCCGGGGACCTTACCGTCTTCAAGGTCGCCGGAGCCGCTGCAGCTGCCGGCTACGACCTTGACGGAGTCGAACGCGCCGCCATCCTCGCCAACGACCGCACCCGCACCATGGGTGTCGCGTTCACCGGCTGCACCCTCCCCGGCGCGGACGAGCCGCTCTTCAGCGTGCCAGAGGGCCGGATGGCCATCGGCCTCGGCATTCACGGCGAACCGGGTATCGACGAGGTCGACATCCCGACCGCAGACGGCCTCGGTGAGATGTTCGTCGAGCGACTGCTCGCCGACGCAGAGATCCCGGACGGGGTCTCCGTACAGGGCGCTCGCGTCGTCCCGATCCTCAACGGCCTCGGCTCCGTCAAGAACGAAGAGATGTACATCGTCTTCGCACGAATCGCGACCCTCCTCGAAGACGCAGGTATCGAGCTCGTCGACCCTCAGGTCGGAGAATTCTGCACGAGCTTCGACATGGCCGGCGTCTCTCTCACCCTGCTCTGGCTGGACGACGAGCTGGAGTCGCTATGGAGTGCTCCCGCCGACACTCCCGCGTTCCGCACCGGCTCCGTGGACTCCACCTCGCTCGTCGAGCGTGACGAGATCGACGACTCGATCGCCGATGAGGTCATCCCGGACGCGAGCGACGACTCGCGTCGTGCCGCCACCACGATCGTCAAGGCGCTGGATGCCGTCAAGGCCGTCATCGACGAGAACGCCGACGAGCTCGGCCGCATCGACGCGATCGCCGGAGACGGTGACCACGGAATCGGCATGAAGCGCGGGTCGCACGCGGCCGTCGACGCGGCGCACGTGTCGCTCGACAAGGGTGCAGGCGCGCAGAGCGTTCTCGCCTCCGCAGCAGACGCGTGGTCCAACAAGGGCGGTGGAACCTCCGGAGCGATCTGGGGCGTCATCCTCCGCACCGTCGGTGAGCACCTGGGCAACACGGACGCCGTCGAATCTGCGCGTGTTGCCGACGGACTCGGTTCTGCCCGCCAGGCCGTCATGGACTTCGGCAAGGCGAAGGTCGGCGACAAGACCATGGTCGACTCGCTCGCGCCGTTCGCCGATACCCTCACCGAGCGCGTCGCCGCCGGAGACACCCTCATCGACGCGTGGGCCGCTGCAAGTACCGCGGCGAAGAATGCCGCGGACGCCACCGCCGACATGATGCCGGGGATGGGTCGCGCCCGCTCGCACGGCGAGAAGTCCCTCGGTGTCGCCGACCCCGGCGCCGTCTCCCTCGCGATGATCGCCGCAGCCGTCCTCGACGTGTTGCGCGCGGCATCCGATCACTGATTGTCACTTCACGAGAAAAAAAGGAGCAACACCATGAGCGCACTACGTATTGTCGTCGGCTCGGATGACGCCGGATTCGACTACAAGGAAGTTCTGAAGGCGGACCTCGAGGGCAACGACCTCGTCGCGTCGGTCACCGACGTCGGTGTCGATGCCGATGGCGGAACCAACTACCCGACGATCGCCATCGCGGCAGCCGAGATGATCGCGCGGGGCGAGGCAGACCGTGCCCTTCTCGTCTGTGGCACCGGCCTCGGCGTCGCCATTGCGGCGAACAAGGTCGCCGGCGTCCGCGCCGTCACCGCGCACGACTCCTACTCGGTTGAGCGGGCCGTTCTGTCCAACGACGCCCAGGTCCTGACCATGGGCCAGCGTGTGGTCGGTCTCGAACTCGCCCGCCGCCTCGCACGCGAGTGGCTCACCTACACCTTTGACGAGTCGAGCGCATCGAACGACAAGGTGCAGGAGATCCGCAGCTACGAAGGAGTCTGATGTCCGTCTCTGGCTCACCCCGGTTCCTCATCGGGGTGAGCCACAAGATGTACTTCTCCCACGCGAAGACCGTCGACTGGTGCCGGAAGGTCGCGGCGATCGCCGGAGAACACCCGGCGCTCGCAGACGGCGCGGCCGAACTCTTCGTCATCCCGAGCTACCTCTCGATCCCAGCGGCGCTCGACGCATTCGGCCCGCTCGCTCTCGTCGGTGCCCAGGACCTGAGCACCGAGGACTCCGGCGCGTACACCGGTGAAGTGAGCGGCGCTGAGATCGCCGAACTCGGTTGTCGCGTCGTCGAAGTCGGTCATGCCGAGCGTCGTCGTCTCTTCGGTGAGACCGAGACGATCGTCGCCGCCAAAACGGATGCCGCGCTGCGCAACGGGCTCGACCCCGTGCTCTGCATCGGTGAGACCGTTCGCACAACGACGGACGCAGCCATCGGCGATTGCATCGCCCAGGTCAACTCGGCGCTCGATGCGAGCCGCCAGGCCGGGCACAGTGGTCGCGTGATCGTCGCCTACGAACCCCACTGGGCGATCGGCGCTCCCGAACCCGCCTCGCCGGACTACATCCGTGAGGTGTGCGGGGCGTTGCGGGAGCACGTCCGCTCCCTGACAGACTTCCCGGACTCCGCCGTCATCTACGGCGGCAGTGCCGGACCCGGGCTGCTCAGCGTCATCGCCGACAGCGTGGACGGAATCTTCCTCGGGCGATTCGCCCACGACCCGGACGCTCTCCGCGCCATCCTCGACGAAGCGGCCGAGGCGGCGAACAGCTCCGCAAGCGCTGGTACCCTCGGAACCGACGCCCCGAGGAGATCGAATGCCTGAACCCACCTACCCGCTCGGGAAGACGGTGGTGATCGAACGCAAGGGCCTTCGAGACCGCGTGTACGACCTCGTGCTCGACATGCTCGTCGGCCAGGCCGTCGCTCCTGGCACCCGGTTGTCCATCGACGCGATCGCCCGTGACCTCAAGGTGTCACCGACGCCGGTGCGTGAAGCGCTCGTCCAACTCGAGCGAACGGGACTCGTCACGCGCGAGCCCCTCAAGGGCTACCGCGTCGCGCCGCAGATCACCGACGGGCAGCTCGAGTCACTCTTCGACACCCGCATCGTCCTCGAGGGCGGTGCAGCATCGCTCGCAGCCCGCCACGCCGACTCGCTCGTGCCCCGGCTCGAAGCGACCCTCGAGGAACACCGCGCGGTGACGGAGAAGGTGCAGGAAGCAGCACGGGCGGGCACGCTCTCGGTCGCACTGCTCCGGGAGTATTTCACGGTCGACTGGAACTTCCACCACCTCATCTTCGAGGGAACGGACAACCCGTTCCTCATCGACATGTCCGAGGTCATCTCGACGAGGGTCCACCGCATGCGGCAGACGGTCCTCAGCGGTGTCACAGACGCCGGGGATGCCGTCACCGAGCACACGCGCATCATCGATGCCTTCCGGACCGGAGACCCCGAAGCGGCCGCGGCAGCGATGCGCGACCACATCGAGAAGGTTCGCTCACGCTCGCGTTCGGACGCCCACGCGCACTGACGAACAATCTCGGTGTCGATCCCGGACGACGCCCGCGGCATCCGTTCGAGTGAACAACGAAAACCGGGCCGGCTCCCGTAGGAGCCGGCCCGGTTTTGTCGTGCGTCCGGTCAGTGGACCGGTGGAGCCTCTTCGAGCAGAGCGTCTGCGCGGGCCTTGAAGAACCGCGTGCAGTACAGCATCGCTGCGGCGAGGAACGCGAACACGCCGAGGGACACGATGCCCCAGACGCCACTGTCGGTCGGGTTCGTCTCGTTGATGCTCGTGCGCATGATCGGGGCGACGAAGCCACCGAGGTTACCCAGCGAGTTGATGAGACCGATACCTGCGGCAGCTGCCGTTCCGGTGAGGAACGCGGTCGGGTACGACCAGGTGATCGGACCAACCGAGAGGAAGCTGGCGACGGCGATCGTGATGAACACGATGCCGACAAACGGCAGGTTGTTTGCGCCGGCCCAGGCGGAACCCAGGATGGCGAGACCGGTGAGGATGTAGAACAGCGTGCCCCAGTTGCGGCGACGGATGATGGTCGAGGCGTGCTTTCCGAAGAAGTAGCACGCGAAGAGGCCGACGAGCCACGGAATGGCGGAAACAAGTCCGACCTGCCAGCCAACGTCCTGTCCGATCAGGCCGGCGACCTGCTGCGGGAGGTAGAACGTGGTGCCGTAGACGGCGATCTGGAGGCAGAAGTAGATGATGGTGAAGTACCACACCTTCCAGCTCGACATCGCGCGCCAGATACCGGTGGGTCCGTCTTCCGTTCGGACAGCGTCTTCCCTGGCCATCACCTCCGTGAGGGCGTCCTTCTCTTCCTGGTTGAGGAACTTCGCCTTTTGCGGACTGTTCACAAGGAGGAAGAGCGCTGCGATACCGGCTATCACCGCCAACATGCCTTCGACGAAGAACATGACCTGCCAACCGTGCCACGGCGTCAGGGTGTCACCGAAGCTGATCAGGCCGCCGCTGAGCGGGGCGCCGAGCATCTGCGAGAACGGCTGTGCCAGATAGAAGATCGCGAACATCTGCACGCGGACCTTGTTGGGGAACCACTCCGCGAGGAACATGATGACACCGGGGAACAGTCCGGCCTCGGTGACACCGAGGAGGAACCGCAGGATGATGAACATCGTGTCGTTCGTGGTGAAGGCGAACGCCGCGGCGACGATTCCCCACGTGATGGCGATCCGCGCAAGCCAGAACCTGGCGCCGAATTTCTTCAGGAGCAGGTTGCTGGGGATCTCGAAGATCGCGTAACCGATGAAGAAGATACCTGCGCCGAGCGCGAATGCGCCCTGCGAGATACCACGATCCATCGACAGCGCCTCTTCGGCGAAACCGATGTTCGTGCGGTCCAGGAAGGCGACGAAGTACAGAATGACGAGCATCGGCATGAGGTGCCGTGCTGCCTTCGAAATCGCCGACTTGAGGGCCGGGCTGTGGGCATTGAGATCAATGCCACCAGCGGGAATTGGTGCGGACAACTGCGCTCTCCTTTGAGTTCTGAGAAGAATTGGTCGGATACCTTCCGCGGGACTCGCGGAAGGCGGGGAGGATGTGGATCAGCCGAGGACGCTCGGGGCCAGCAGCCAGATCCCGACGCCGACGAGAATGATCCCGGCGACGAGGAAGAGGATGCGTCCCTTGGACCAGGGACCTGTTGCTCCGGTCATGGTCGGCGCCTCAGTGCATGTAGAGGCCGCCGTCAACGTTCAGGGTCTGGCCCGTCACGAATCCGGAGTCCTCGCTGATGAGGTAGGCGATGGCAGCCGCGATGTCGCGGGGCGTTCCGATGCGGGGAAGAACGCCGTCGGCCGCCATGGCTTCCTTGCGCTCGTCGGTCAGGGTGCCGCCCATGATGTCTGTGTCGATCGGGCCGGGGGAGATGACGTTGACGGTGATGCCGTCCTTGCCGAGCTCGCGAGCGACACTGCGGGAGAAGCCGATGACGCCGGCCTTGGCCGCCGAGTACACCGTCTTGCTGAAGGTGCCGCCGCCGCGCTGGGCCGAGACGGAGGAGAGGTTGACGACACGGCCAACACCGTTCTTCACCATCGACTCAACGGCGCGACGGGTGGCGAAGTGCACACCGTTCATGTTGATGCCCATGACGCGGTTCCACTCGTCGGCGGTGACCTCGAGGTACGGCACCGGCGAGGAGACACCGGCGAGGTTGACGAGGGCGACGACCTGGGGGAGCGCCGCTTCGAGCTTGTCGAATGCCGCACGGACCTGTGCGTCATCGGCGACGTTTGCGCCGGCACCCGCGGCGCGGACACCGTGCTGCTCGGCGATTTCGGCGGCGACCTTCTCAGCGGCATCCGCGTCGAGGTCGATGATTCCGATGTTCCAGCCCTGCTCCGCGAGGTAGTGGGCTGAAGCACGGCCGATGCCCCGCGGCGACGCTGCGCCGGTGAGGATGACCGTGCGGGATTCGGGGAACGCTGATGTCATTTGTCGAATCCTTTTGTCAGTTCGAGGGGTGGATGGGGGCTGGGCCGAGCTCATCCATGAGCTTCTTGATGGCCACGTACGCCTTGTTGCGGTAGGCGATCAGTTCCGCCGTGCGCTCGGACGGGACATCGAGGTACCCGGCGCCGGTCTTGGTGCCGAACTTGCCGGCGTCGACGAGTTCCTTGAGCGAGTCCGGGGTCGCGAAACGCTCAGGCCAGCGGGTCTGCAGGGAGGCGTAGCAGAACGAGTACACGTCGAGCCCGGCCATGTCCGCGATCGCGAAGGGTCCGAAGACCGGCAGGCGGAAGCCGAAGGTGGTGCGAACGATGGTGTCGATGTCCTCGGGGGTTGCGACGCCCTCTTCGACGAGCTGGGTCGCCTCGTGGAACAGCGCGTACTGGAGACGGTTGAGCACGAAGCCCGTCGCATCCTTGACCCTGGCGGTCTCCTTGCCGGTCGCCGCGACGATCTCCTCGACGAGTTCGATCGCCTTCGCGTCGGTTCCTTCGTGCGGGATCAGCTCGACACCCGGAATGAAGGGAGCCGGGTTGGAGAAGTGGACACCGAGGAAGCGTTCCGGGTTGACGACGGCTTCCGCGAGTGAGCTGATGAGGATCGTCGAGGTGTTCGAGCCGATGATGGCATCCGGGCGTGCTGCTTCGCTGATGCGCTTCAGCGTTGCGTGCTTGATCTCGATCTTTTCCGGCACCGCCTCTTCGATGAAGTCGGCGTCTGCGACAGCCTCCTCGATCGATGCGGACGGCGAGACGTTCGCCTGGATGCGCTCGACGGCATCCGCGGGGAAGAGGTCGTCAGCGACGAACTGGCGGGCCTCCTCGATCAGGCGCTCGTAGTTGCTCTTGGCGATCTCTTCGGAGATGTCGGCGAGGCGGACGGTTGCGCCAGACAGTGCGAGCACCTGGGCGATTCCCCCGCCCATGTATCCGGAGCCGACGATGGCAATGATGCGGTTGGTCATGATGTTCTCCTATGCCTTGGGAAGAAGTGAGCGGATGTACTTCTGGTTGGTGGCGCACATGCCGAGGCTGTCTCCGCCGTAGTGCTCCGCGAGGATGATGCCGTTGTAGCCGAGTGCGATCGCGTCGCGGAACACCTGCCGGTAGTTGATGAGGCCGGCTTCCATCGTTGAGGGAACCGAGGTGTACCAGCTGCCGTCTGCAGCCTCGTCACGGGTGTAGTTCTTGACGTGCCAGTAGTTGGCGTACGGAAGGGTCTTCGCGAACAGCTCGCGCCAGTCTTCGACCGGGCGGTGCAGGCGGATGAGGTTGGCGACGTCGGGGTTGATGCCCACGTTGTCGAGTCCGACATCTTCGACGAAGCGCACGGCGGAATCGGCGGTACCGACGTAGGTGTCCTCGTACATCTCGAGCGACAGCGGGAGACCCACGGATGCCGCGTGCTCACCCAGTTCGCGGATGCGCTTGACGGCGGTGTCCCACACGTCGCGGTCGTCGGGGTCCTTGGGGCCCTCGGCGGTCCAGAACCAGAGGGCCTTCTTCTGCGCATCGCTGAACGGCTGGTGGAGTCCGGTGGAGAAGACCTCCATGCCCCATTCTGCTGCTGCGTCGATGGTGCGGTGCGCGTAGGCGAGGTTCTTTTCCTCGTGCCCCGGCATGATCACGCTCTGGCGCTGGAGGTGCACGGACGGGATACCGACACCGTGCGACTTGGCGATCGAGAGGAACTCGTCACGACGGGAGGGCTCGAGGTCGGCCGGACGCACGTGGCTGTCGGCGAGTTCCGCGAGGTTGAATCCCACGTCAGCAACCTGGGCGAACATGTCGTCCCAGACCTCGGCCGGGGCGTCGTGCATGGCCAGACCCTGCTTGTCGACCGGTGCGAATGCGTGGAGACAGGTGGCGATGGGCCAGGTCTCGGCTGTGTACGTTGGCTTCTCAGACGGCATGGTTGCTCCATTGCAGTTGGGGTTCGAGGGGATGCCGCAATCACTCGCGGCTAGAAAAGATCCTATAGGAAACAGTACTCCCGGTCCCTCGAACTGTAAAGACCCCCGTTTTTCGAGCGGATGCCGCGGGTCAGGTGCCCGGTCGTCCGTAGGTTTCGAGAAGACGCAGCCAGATCTCGTTGACGGTGGGGTACGCGGGTACCGCGTGCCAGAGCCGGTCGATCGGAACCTCGCCCACCACCGCGATCGTCGCGGCCTGCAGGAGCTCGCTCACGTCAGGTCCGACGAAGGTCACACCGACGACGACCTTGCGTCGTTCATCGACAACCATCCGCGCCTGACCGCGGTATCCGTCGGCGTAGACGCTCGCGCCGGCGACGTGACCGATCTGATAGTCGACGGAACGCACGTCGTAGCCCGCCTTCTTCGCGGCATCCTCGGTAAGGCCGACGGATGCGACCTCGGGCTCGGTGAATGTCACCTGCGGGACCGCTTCATGGTCGGCCGTCGCGACGTGGCTGCCCCACGCGTTGTCCGACACCGGTCTGCCCGCGGCTCGAGCGGCGATCACGTCGCCTGATGCCCTCGCCTGGTACTTACCCTGATGGGTGAGCAGTGCCCGGTGGGTCACGTCACCGGCGGCGTAGAGCCAGTCGAAGCCGCGAACGAGCATGGTGTCGTCGGTGTCGAGCCAGTCGCCTGGGCGAAGGCCGACGGCGTCCAGGCCGATGTCGTCCGTGCGGGGGGACCGGCCGGTGGCGACGAGGATCTCCTCGGCGGAGATGGATTCACCGTCCGATGTCTCGACCGTGACACCGGCATCCGATCTCGTCACGCGGCGTGCCTCCGTTCCGAGGAGCACGGTGACGCCGCGCTCGCGCAGCGCTTCCGTGACGAGTTCGCCGGCGAACGGTTCCATTCCGCTGAGGAGCCCGCTGCGGGCAACGATCGTCACCGTGGTGCCGAAGTCGGCGAACGCGGTCGCCATCTCGGCGCCGACGACGCCGCCGCCGAGGATCACGAGGCTCGCGGGCGCCTTTTTCGCGCTCGTCGCTTCGCGGCTTGTCCACGGGTTCGCGGCTCGCAGGCCGTCGATGTCGGGGATGAGGGCGCGCGAGCCGGTGGCGACGGACACCGCGTGTCGCGCCGTCAGGACCGTGGTGCTGCCGTCGGCACCTGTGACAGTCACCTGTTTCGGGGCTGTGATCCGGCCGTAGCCGCGGATGAGGTCGATGCCGGCGCTGTCCAGCCATTTCACCTGCGAGTCATCGGACCAGTTGCTCGTGAAGGAATCGCGCCGGGCGAGGACGGCATCCACATTCAGATCCCCGGTGACGGCTTCGGCCGCTCCGGGCACGCGTTGCGCCGCTCGAAGCGCCTGACCCGAGCGGAGCAGCGCTTTCGACGGCATGCAGGCCCAGTATGAGCATTCCCCTCCGACGAGTTCGTTCTCGACGATGACGACGCTGAGCCCTCCCTGCACCGCCCGATCGGCGACGTTCTCACCGACGGCTCCCGCGCCGAGAACGATGAGGTCATACTCCGTGGTGGTCATCTGTTGTTCCTCCCGATGGTGGTGCTCGTTCTCGGTTTAGCACGTTCCACGACGGTTTAAGCGATTCCGTGATTGTTTAAGCGCGAGGAGTGGAAAATACTGCGGTTTACCGGCAGCTGCCGGTATTTCGGTTGCCGCTGCTCCCGCACCGGTGGGCGTCAGCTTTGCTGAGCCGAAATCCCCCTGTATGCTTGGACGAGGTAGTTGAAATCTGCCAAGCTTCTTTGCGCCTATTTTCTTGTTTTCTCCCCGATCACGTGAAATGCCGGCAAAAAGTAGTGCGTCAGATTTCTCCTGTCCTGACCGGGGGAAATACCGGTTCTAGGGCGGTGGCTCAATTGGTAGAGCAGCGGTCTCCAAAACCGCAGGTTGCAGGTTCGAGTCCTGTCCGCCCTGCGCGTCGGTAGTGAAATTTACGAAGTACCGGCACATGAAAGGTGTATCCAGGTGGCCCGAAACGTGATCGACGAACCGAACGAGGAAATCGTCGCAGCAGCAAAGAAGGACCGCGCGGCAAAGCGTGGGCCCTTTGCCGGGATCATCCTGTTTTTGAAGCAGGTCATCGCTGAACTCAAGAAGGTCGTCACCCCGACCCGAAAAGAACTGTTCAGCTACACCGGCGTCGTGCTCGTGTTCGTCGTGATCATGATGGCCCTGGTGTACGGCCTGGACCAGTTGTTCGGCTGGCTCGTCGTCTTCGTGTTCGGGACGCCCACCGCCTGACGGTAGGGCGGCATCCGATCGAATGATCGACACGAACTGTGGCCCACGAAGCCACACCACAAGCAACAGGAATGAGATTTAGGTGTCTGAGAGAAATCTGGACGACGTCGACTGGTCGACTGCCGCTGAGCAGTCCAGTGAGGACGACGAAGCACAGGAGGGCAACGTGCTCGCCTCGCAGGAGCACTCCGTTGAGCCTGCCGAGCGCGAAGCGCTGCATGTCGAAGACTCGAACGCTGCCGTCGACCTCGACGCCGTTCTCGACGCCCTCGCCGAGGCGAACGATCCCGAAGCAGACGCCGTCGTAGACGACGCCCTCGAGATCGACGAAGCCGCTGAAGCCGAAGCCGCCGCACTCGCGATCGGTGACGAGGTCGATGTCGAGCAGGAAGAGGAAGCTGCCGAGGAGCCCGAGGTCGAGCCGTACACCGGCGAAGAGCCGGATGTCGCCGAGGAAGCCGCAGACGTCGACCCGTACGACGCCTTCCGTGCCGAACTGCGCAGCCTGCCAGGCAAGTGGTTCGTCATCCACTCGTACGCCGGCTTCGAGCGCAAGGTCAAGGCGAACATCGAGCAGCGCAAGGGCTCACTCGACGTCGCCGACTTCATCTATCAGGTCGAAGTTCCGATGGAAGATGTCGTCGAAATCAAGAACGGCCAGCGCAAGATGGTCACCCGTGTGCGCATTCCGGGCTACGTGCTCGTGCGTATGGACCTGAACGAGGACTCCTGGTCGGTCGTCCGTCACACTCCAGGCGTCACCGGCTTCGTCGGCAACGCCCACAACCCGACGCCGCTGCGCTTCGAAGAGTCCTTCAACATGCTGAAGAGCCTCGTCGAGGTCAAGGACACCGCCCCGGCGAAGTCCACCGGTGGCAAGGGCGGCCAGACCCCCCGTGCCATTCCGGCAGAGGTCGACTTCGAGATCGGCGAGACCATCACCATCAAGGAAGGCTCGTTCGCAGGCCTTCCCGGTTCGATCAGCGAGATCAAGCCGGAGAGCGGCAAGCTCACCGTCCTCGTCTCACTGTTCGAGCGCGAGACCCCGGTCGAGCTCAGCTTCGACCAGGTCACCAAGCTCTAGATTTCCCCACACCACCGCGGCCCAACCGGGCCTGCGGGAGAGCATCCGTCATTCGGCGGGAGCTCGAAACCCAATAAGAAGGAAGAAACATGGCACCGAAGAAGAAGGTTACTGGTCTGATCAAACTTCAGATCAAGGCCGGCGCCGCCAACCCCGCCCCGCCCATCGGCCCGGCACTGGGTCAGCACGGCGTGAACATCATGGAATTCTGCAAGGCCTACAACGCCCAGACCGAAGCCCAGCGCGGAAACGTCATCCCGGTTGAGATCACCGTCTACGAGGACCGTTCGTTCACGTTCATCCTCAAGACCCCGCCGGCCGCTGAGCTCATCAAGAAGGCTGCAGGCGTTGCCAAGGGTTCAGGAACCCCGCACACCGTCAAGGTCGCCAAGCTCACCAAGGACCAGGTCCGCGAAATCGCCGAGGTCAAGATGGCCGACCTCAACGCGAACGACATCGAGGCCGCCTCGAAGATCATCGCCGGTACCGCTCGCTCCATGGGTATCACTACCGAGGCGTAAGCCTTCCCAGGCAGTGGGCACCGCTCACGACCTTCAGATTTATACGTGGCAGCGCCGGCCAGGCGCAAATGACCACATTCTCGAATTGGAGAAATTCACATGGCACAGAAGTCAAAGGCCTACCGGGCCGCCGCCGAGAAAATCGGCACCGACAAGGTTTACTCGGCACAGGAGGCAGTCGCCCTCGCCAAGGAGACCGGTTCGGCCAAGTTCGACTCGACCGTTGAGGTTGCCCTCAAGCTCGGCGTCGACCCCCGCAAGGCAGACCAGATGGTCCGCGGAACGGTGATTCTTCCCCACGGCACCGGTAAGACCGCCCGCGTCATCGTTTTCGCAACGGGCCCGGCAGCAGAAGCCGCAATCGCGGCAGGCGCTGACGAGGTCGGTGGCGACGAGCTCATCGAGAAGGTGGCCGCCGGCTACACCTCGTTCGACTCCGCTGTCTCGACCCCGGAGCTCATGGGCAAGGTCGGTCGCCTCGGAAAGGTCCTCGGACCCCGTGGCCTCATGCCGAACCCGAAGACCGGCACCGTGACGCCTGACGTCGCCAAGGCCGTCAACGAGATCAAGGGTGGAAAGATCGAGTTCCGCGTCGACAAGCACTCCAACGTGCACTTCGTCGTGGGCAAGGCGTCCTTCGCTCCCGAGCAGCTCAACGAGAACATCCAGTCTGCTCTCGAAGAGGTCAACCGCCTCAAGCCGTCCTCCTCGAAGGGCCGGTACATCCTCAAGGGAACCGTCTCGACCACCTTCGGTCCCGGCATCCCGATGGACATCAACAGCATCTAGTTCCTCGCGAACGAAACACAAGGCCCCGCGGTTCTCGCGGGGCCTTGTGCGTTGCCGCTCCGCTCTAAACTGGCGAGGTGACGATCACGGTGAGACAGGCAACGACCACGGATGCCGCGAGGCTGGCCGAGCTCGCGGAGATCACCTTCCCGCTCGCGTGCCCTCCAGGCAGCGATCCCGAGAACATTGCGGCGTTCATCGCGACCCATCTGAGCCCTGAGCGATTCGCCGGATACCTGAGCGATGACGGCAGGCGGATCCTGGTGGCCGAGGACGACACCGGAATGTGTGGATACACGATGCTCGTGCTCGGGGAACCCTCGGACACGGATGTCGCCTCTGCGCTGACCATCCGCCCGACGATCGAACTGAGCAAGGTCTACGTTCTCGCCGGTTCGCACGGGCGCGGAGTGTCCGCTCCGCTCATTGCGGCTACCCTCGATGCCGCTGCGGAGACTCAGGCAGCGGGGATCTGGCTCGGCGTCAACGATCAGAACGCTCGCGCTGTGCGGTTCTACGAGAAGAGCGGCTTCCGGATCGTCGGGAGAAAAACGTTCCAGCTCGGCTCGGGACTCGAGAACGACTTCGTGATGGAACGCCGGTTGTGAGTTCAGCGACCCGGTACCGTGAGCACGATCTTGCCGCGCGTGTGCCCGGCCTCGAGAGCGCGGTGCGCGGCCGCGACGTCTGACAGGTCGAAGACCTGATCGACGAAGACCCGCACGTCGCGAGACTCGAGCAGCCTGCTGATCGTCGACAGGGTGTCGCCGTCCGGCGCGACCTTGTACGTCGTCGCACGTACGCCGGCTGTCGCCGCTTCGTCGAGGAACGTCGGCCAGCTGCCGGTCGGCGCGTTCACGATGAGCCCGCCCGGCGTCAACACCGAGAGCGAACGTGACCCGGTGTTGTCGTGCACGTTGCCGATGAGATCGATGACGACGTCGATGTCGCCCGTCTCGTCCTCGAAGCGGGTCGCGGTGTAGTCGATGACCTCGGATGCCCCGAGCTCGCGAAGCCAGTCCTGGTTGCGTGACGACCCCGTTGCGATGACATGCGCTCCGAAATAGCGGGCGAACTGCACAGCGAAGTGACCGACACCTCCGCTGCCCGCGTGGATCAGCATCCGCTGGCCCTGGTGAGCCTTCGCGACGTCGACGACCATTCCCCATGCAGTGAGCGCGGCGAGCGGGACCCCTGCTGCCTCGACGTGGGACAGGTTCGCGGGTTTGCGGGCGAGCGAGAGGCTCGGCACCGCAACGTACTGGGCGTAGCTGCCGGGCAAACGCGGTACGCCGACCATGCCGTACACCTCGGTGCCCGGTGAGAGCGGATGCGCTTCATAGGGGGACTTCACGACGATCCCGCTGAAATCGTTGCCGAGGATGGCTGGGTAGCTCAGCCCGGCAGCGACCCCCTTGCCCGACCGGGTCTTCGCGTCGATCGGGTTGATCCCCGCAGCGACGACCTTCACCACGAACTCGGACACGAACGGCGCTGGTGGCGCCACCGTATCCAGATGGAATACGTCCGCGTCGCCCGGACCGTCGATCATCGCTGCCAGCATCGATTCGGGGACGCTCAGGTCGGGTGCGTCAGGAAACTCGTCTCTCGTCGCCGTCATGTCCCGAGTCTGCCACGTCAGCCAGACGCCTTCACGCATGATTTCCCCCCGTTGCTGCGGCCATGACTCCCAGCTAACCCGGGCAATGAGTCAGCGGTGTTACGGCGCCGTTCCCGCATGGAGAAAAGTTGGGCGCAACACCAACGACCTACGGGATGTCGTACGGGTCGTCGTGGACGAGGTAGCGCGACGGCGGGCGGGTGGTGCGGCGGTGCAGCTCGTCGATGAGGTTGTTGGCGAGTCCGACGAGTTTGCCGATCTCGCGATCGTCGCGTTCGACCCAGCGGCAGTTGGGTTCGTCGTCGACCGGGATGAAGTTGCTGTGTTCCTCCCACACCACGAGGGTGCGTTCGGCGCCCAGCACGTATTGCTGCCACCAGATCTGGCGCAGATAGTTGCGCGGCACCGACCGCCACGCCTTTGTCGTCGTCTTGATCTCGGCCAGGACGAGAGCGCCGGATGCCGTTACCGCCAGTCCATCGGGAGTGGCCAGATGGCGTCGCTCGATTTCGGCATGGAAGAGAGCCGATGACGGTGCTATGCCATGGGTGGCAGCGACCCAGCTGGCGATCTCGGGTTCGCGCGCGCGACCGTGGTCGGTAAAGCGGTTGCCGGAGAAGCCGGGTCCGCCCCCCAGTTTCTCAGTCGCGACGGCGTCGATGGCCGCAGGACCGGAGAGCCGGGCGACATCCGTCGCCGTGATGCCACGGGATCGAGCCCTGAGCCATGCCACCCTGTCCGTCGAGTCGGCGACCAGTCGGTCGAGGTAGGTGGATGGCACCCCTCTATTGTGCCTCGCTCCCGACGACACGCCCGCCAGCACTGATCTGTCGGCGTGCCTCGTCGAGAACGGTCAGGACCGACAGCGTCTCGTCAAGGGAATGCAGGGGCGACTCGGTGTGGCCATCCGAGATGTAGCGGGCGACGGCGGCAGCCTGATAGCTGAGTCCCTCGCGCCAGACGAGACCGGAGGTGTCGTCGTAGCGGACGGCATCCGCCCCAGCCGGCGAGAAGGTGAACCCACCCGGGCCGACGAACACCCGGTCGATGGTCAGCCGGCCGCCGGTGCCGGAGATGCTCGCCGTGTTCGGGGTGTCGGCGAGAAGCGTCGTCGACAGCAGCGCTTGTGCCCCTGTCGCCGTCTCGAGCAGCAGCGACGACTGGACGTCGACGCCGGTGGGCGAGAGCAGCCCCTGCGCGGTGACCGACGAGAAAGCGCCGAGCGCGAAGGATGCCGTGGACACGAGGTAGACGCCGAGATCGAGCAGCGCACCGCCGCCGAGCGCGGGGTTGAAGAATCGGGATTCCGGGTCGTACGGTGCGCGGAACCCATAGTCCGCGCTGAACAACCTCACGTCGCCGAGTGCGCCGTCGGTGAGCAGTTGCCGGATCACGTCGAACTTCGGCAGGTATTTCGACCACATCGCTTCCATCGCGAAGACACCAGCGGCACGGGCAGCGTTCACCACGAGGGCGGCGTCCGCGGCGCTCGTCGCCATCGGCTTCTCGACGAGGACGTGCTTCCCAGCGGCGATCGCGTCGAGGGCGAGGCGCACGTGTTCCGTGTGCGGGACCGCGATGTAGACGACGTCGATGTCCGGGTCGGCGAAGAGGTCGTCATGGCTGCCGTACGAACGACGGATGCCGTTGGCCGCGGCAAACTGCGACGCACGGTCCGCTGACCGGGAGGACACGGCGACGACGTTCTGACTCGTATGGGTCAGGACCGCACGGGTGAAGTCCGTGGCGATGCCGCCTGGCCCGACGATGCCCCATCTCAACGCCGGAGCGTTCTGCGGGTCGGGGAATCGAGGAGTCGGGAGCGTCGTCATTGGCGGGGCCGATCTGCGCGTGCGCGTTGGGGTCAGAGGGCCTGGGCGGCCGCGGTGAGTACCTGGTTGAGGGTGGGAACGCCTGCGGCGCGGAACACTTCCGTGCCGTCGTCGGTGAGAACGACGACGGTCGGCGTCATGCGGATGCCGTCATCGGCAGCGACCGCGTTCTCGCGAGCCACGTCGCGTTCGATCACCGTCGCCTGCGGAACCAGCCGGGCGGCATCCTCGAGCACGGAACGTGCCTGGGCGCACGGTGCGCAGAAAGCGGAGGTGTAGAGAACGAGCTGCATGCTCCAAGCCAACCACGTCTGGCGCAACCCTGTTCCCGCCGATCCGAAACTCGACCAGACTGAACGCATGAGAATCGCAGTCACAGGGGGATCAGGCAAGCTCGGCCGCACCGTGGTCAGGGAACTTCGCGAGGCAGGGCTTGAGGTGATCAACCTTGATGCCACGGGAGAGCGGGGAAAGGGTTTCGTCCGCGTCGACCTCACCGACTACGGGCAGACCCTCGACGCGCTCCTCGGCGTCGACGACCAGCACGATGGATTCGACGCCGTCGTGCACCTCGCCGCCATTCCGGCATCCGGTCTGGCGAGCAATGTCGCAACGTTCTCGAACAACATGCTCGCCACGTACAACGTTTTCTCGGCGGCCATTCGCGCCGGGATCCGCAACGTCGTGTACGCGTCGAGCGAGACCGTGCTCGGCCTGCCGTTCGACGTGCCACCGCCATACGTACCCGTCGATGAGGAGTACCCGGCCCGCCCGGAGAGCACGTACTCGCTCGTCAAGCACCTCGAGGAGCAGATGGCGATCGAGCTGGTGCGCTGGAACCCCGACCTCAAGATCGTCGCCCTCCGGTTCTCGAACGTGATGTACTCCGAGGACTACGCCGAGTTCCCGTCGTTCGACGAGAACGCCGCGAACCGCAAGTGGAACCTGTGGGGCTACATCGACGCGCGCGACGGTGCCCAGGCGGTGCTCCGTTCTCTCGAACTCGAGAGCGTCGGTTTCGACCGGTTCATCATCGCGGCGGCTGACACGGTGTCGAGCCGGCCGAACGCGGAACTTCTCGCGGAAGTGTTCCCCGACGTACCCGTGACGCGTGAGGTCGGCGAACACGACACTCTGCTGTCGATCGACAAGGCGCGGCGGATCCTCGACTACTCCCCGAAGCACAGCTGGCGCGACGGCGTCTGAAACCGAGACTGCAGTAGTGGCCCGAAAACCTCGTCGCTTTTTCGGGCCACTACCGGCATCTCGTGAAGTCGTCCCGGTCACCCAGCTGGTACATAGGGTTCTCAAAGGCTGATCCCCATACTGGGAACGTGAGCACCTTTCTGTCCCCGACGTCCCAGCCCACAGCGGCCCTGCGCCGTGCCGACGGCAGTGCGATTCGGATCCTCGTCGTCGACGACGAAGCGAGCCTGACCGATCTGATGAAGATGGCCTTGAGGTACGAGGGCTGGGAGGTTCGCACCGCAGGAACGGGCCGCGCCGCGCTCGAGGTCGCCCGCGAATTCCGTCCGGATGCGATCGTTCTCGACATCATGCTCCCCGACCTCGACGGAATGAGCGTGCTGCGCCGGCTTCGCGGTGACGGCGACGACGTTCCCGTCCTGTTCCTCACCGCGAAGGATGCTCTCGACGAACGCATCGCGGGGCTGACCGCAGGGGGAGACGACTACGTCACCAAGCCGTTCAGTCTCGAAGAGGTCGTCGCCCGCCTGCGGAGCTTGATCCGCCGGTCGACGCTCACCGCAGCATCCGATGGACCGATACGAGCCGTCGGTGACCTCACCCTCGACGAAGACAGCCACGAGGTGACACGGGCCGGTGTGGCGATCGAGCTGACCGCGACCGAATACGAGTTGCTCCGGTTCCTCATGCGCAATCCGCGGCGGGTGCTGAGCAAGGCACAGATCCTCGACCGGGTGTGGAGTTACGACTTCGAGGGCAAGGCAAGCGTTGTCGAGCTGTACATCTCTTACCTGCGCAAGAAGATCGACGCGGGCAGGGAGCCCATGATCCATACCGTCCGCGGTGCGGGCTACCTGCTCAAGCCAGCGGGGATCCCCGGGTGAACCGGATGCCGTCGTGGACGCTCCGCAAACGGCTGGTCGTCGCCGTCGTGGCGCTGCTCGCGCTTGCGGCCATCGTGATCGGTGCGGCGAGCGTGCTGAGCGTCCGGGCGGTTTTGCTCGAGCGTGTCGACGGCCAGCTGGCGGCGGCGACCACTCGCTCCTCAGGAGCCGCGGATCTTCCGCGCACCGGGCAGCTTCCGTCCCCGTCCCGACCGGAGGCACCCGACTTCATCGGGGCGCCCGGCCAGGCCGCAGGAACCCTGGGCGCGATCATCGACGGCGGAGTCGTGCGGTACGCCGGCTACACCGATGCGGCGGGCACGCTGCTGCCACTGACCACCGAGCAGTTCTCCGAACTCCTGCCGCTGACGATCGGGGCGGATCCGGTGTCGCTGGACCTGCCGGGGCTCGGCAACTACCGCGTCGTCGCGGTCGACACCGGGGGAGGGGCCCTCGTCGTCGGGCTGCCTCTCGCTGACCTCGAGTTTTCGGTCGCCCAGCTGATCGCGGTGGTAACGGGGATCTCGCTCGGCGCGCTCGCCCTCGCCGGGGCTGCCGCATACGTCATCGTCCGGCTGGCTCTTCGTCCGCTCGACCGGGTCGCGCTCGCCGCATCCGAGGTGTCCGAACTTCCGCTCGATCGGGGCGAGGTGGCGCTCGCCGTTCGTGTGCCGGAGCAGGACGCGGACCCGGACACCGAGGTGGGCAGGGTCGGTGCGGCCATCAACAGGATGATCGGCCACGTTGCGAACGCGCTCACAGCGCGGCAGGCATCGGAGAACAAGGTGAGGACGTTCGTCTCAGACGCGAGCCACGAACTGCGTACGCCGCTCGCGTCGATCCGTGGTTACGCGGAACTCACCCGACGGTCGGGCGAGCGGCTCCCCGAGGATGCGACATACGCGCTGGGGCGAATCGAGTCCGAGGCCATCCGCATGACCACCATCGTCGAAGATCTCCTGCTGCTCGCGCGGCTCGACGAGGGCCGGGAGCTCGGGCGCGAGAGCGTCGACCTCGCGATGCTCCTCGGCAACGCCGTCCGTGACGCGCGGACGTCATCGCCCGAACATCGGTGGGACCTGGAACTGCCCGAGGCATCCGTCGTCATCGCGGGAGATACCCAGCGCCTGTTCCAGGTGGTCGCCAACCTCCTCGGGAACGCCCGCGTGCACACGCCGCCAGGCACCCGCGTCACCACGCGACTCGAAACGACCGAGACGGATGCCGTGATCACCGTTCTCGACAACGGTCCGGGAATCGACCCCTCCGTTCTCGACTCGGTGTTCGAACGGTTCGTTCGCGGCGATGAATCCCGCCAGCGTGCGTCGGGTGGCACAGGACTCGGGCTCGCCATCGTCGCCGGAGTCGTCGATGCGCACGGTGGATCGGTGTCGGTCGAATCCGGGCCAGGCCGCACGGCGTTCAGGGTGATCCTCCCGCGGTCGACGTTCGATTAGCAGTAAGAGCCCCGGCGGGTTCAAGGAAGTGACGCAACACCCTGATCTCAGGGAGTTGCTATGGCTGGTCGTCCGGCGGTGCCGATCGAT
>NZ_RCUV01000025.1 GCF_003667545.1 Mycetocola manganoxydans
ACGGCCCAACGCCGCGGTCTTGGACAGGATCGACAGCACCGTCACCGCCGGCAGCCGGGACAACTGGTCCAACCCGAGCGACTCGACCGCGACCGCCAACGCGACGATCACCCCATCCAGCACACCCTCAACCCCCGGCACCTCTACACCCAGCACCTCCACACCGGGCACCTCCACACCGGGCACCTGACGGGCCGGGGAAGAAGCGCTGGTGGAGGTTTTCATGACTCAAGTACACACCCGACCACTGACATTGACCCACCCGTAACCAGCCTCACCGGGAGGCTGTGGATAACTGGTGTGACCGGGAAGTTCATACTCCGAGTACACACCCGACCACCGACATCCGTCACCGGGCCGCGACCCGCAGATGACGGCGGTCAGCGGCGATTGTGACCGCGAGTGATAATCTGGGTCTCGTGCTGTTCGGTCTGCTTCTTAGTTGCCGCGACGGGGCCTAACGTCCAGGCCTCCCCGTCGCGGGGTTTGTCTTGCCTGATCCATCCATTCTTGCGAGGACACTGATGCAACAGAACACCACCCCGACCGCTGACAGCGCGCCGTCGACAGGCCACCCGAAACACGCCGCACCGGCGCGCCAGCCGCGCACGCTGGCGGAGAAGCTGTGGGAAGACCATCTGGTCGCGAAAGGCGAGGACGGAACCCCCGACCTCATCTACATCGATCTTCACCTCGTCCACGAGGTCACGAGCCCGCAGGCCTTCGACGGGCTCCGGCTCGCCGGTCGCCCGGTGCGCCGGCCAGACCTGACCATCGCCACCGAAGACCACAACACGCCGACGCTCGCGATCGATAAGCCGATCGCTGACCTCACGAGCCGCACTCAAATCGAGACGCTGCGCAGGAACGCCGAGGAGTTCGGGGTACGGCTGCACTCGCTGGGTGACGTCGAGCAGGGCATCGTCCACGTCGTGGGCCCGCAGCTCGGACTGACAATGCCGGGCATCACCGTCGTCTGCGGCGACTCGCACACGTCGACCCACGGTGCATTCGGCGCCATGGCATTCGGCATCGGCACCAGCGAAGTCGAGCACGTTCTCGCAACACAGACCCTTCCACTCAAGGCTTTCAAGACCATGGCGATCAACGTCGAGGGGACACTGCGCCCCGGCGTCACGGCTAAGGACATCATCCTCGCGGTCATCGCCAAAATCGGCACGGGCGGAGGCCAGGGTTACGTTCTCGAATACCGTGGTTCAGCCATCCGCGCGCTCTCCATGGAGGGCCGTATGACCATCTGCAACATGTCGATCGAAGCCGGCGCGCGCGCGGGGATGGTCGCTCCGGATGAGACGACATACGCCTACCTCAAGGGCCGCCCCCACGCACCGGAGGGTGATGACTGGGATGCCGCTGTCGCGTACTGGAACACCCTCGCGACCGACGAAGGTGCGACGTTCGACGCCGAAGTCTTCCTCGACGCAGACACGCTCGACCCGTTCGTGACCTGGGGAACGAACCCCGGCCAGGGCGTCTCGCTGAGCGACTCAGTCCCAGACCCGCACGCCATCGCCGACCCCAACGAGCGGGCAGCCGCTGAGCGTGCCCTCGAGTACATGGACCTCACCGCCGGGACACCGATGAAGCAGATCCCTGTCGACGCTGTCTTCATGGGCTCGTGCACCAACAGCCGTATCGAGGACCTCCGCGCGTTCGCATCCGTGATCGAAGGCAAGAAGAAGGCCGACGGCGTCCGCGTCATGGTCGTGCCGGGGTCTGCGCGTGTCCGGCTCGAGGCGGAGGCAGAGGGCCTCGACAAGATCATCACAGCGTTCGGGGCCGAGTGGCGCTTCGCCGGCTGCTCGATGTGCCTCGGGATGAACCCCGACCAGCTCGCGCCGGGGGAACGGTGCGCATCGACCAGCAACCGCAACTTCGAAGGTCGCCAGGGCAAGGGCGGACGCACACACCTCGTGTCGCCGCTCGTCGCGGCAGCCACCGCCATCCGCGGAACACTGTCCAGCCCAGCCGATCTCGAAGGAGCGCACTGACCATGGAGAAATTCACCACCGTCACCGGAGTCGCAGCCCCGCTCATGCGGTCGAATGTCGACACCGACCAGATCATCCCCGCTGTCTATCTCAAGCGCGTCACCAAGACCGGATTCGAGGACGCACTCTTCGCCGGCTGGCGCCAGGACCCCGAGTTCGTGCTCAACAGGCCCGAGTTCCAGGGGGCGAAAGTGCTCGTCGCCGGACCCGACTTCGGGACAGGATCGTCGCGGGAACACGCCGTCTGGGCGCTTCGTGACTTCGGATTCCAGGTCGTGCTCAGCGCGCGTTTCGGCGATATCTTCCGCGGCAACTCCGGCAAGCAGGGTCTGCTCGCCGCGCAGATCACCGAGGACGACACGAAAAAGATCTGGGCACTCATCGAAGCCCAGCCGGGAATAGAGATCACGGTCGATCTGGTTGCACAAACTGCCGCTATCGGTGACCTCACGGTTTCTTTCGAGATCGATGATTACACTAGGTGGCGGCTCCTCGAAGGGCTCGATGACATCGGCCTCACCCTGCGCAACGAAGCACAGATCACCCAATTCGAGGGCTCAAGAGAGTCATGGCGACCCACGACTCTTCCCATCAAGTAATCAGGCAGCGCAGGTACCACTTTTGACTTCACTTCTTCAGGATGCATCACGGGCAGGAGCCAGCGTGGGCCTCACCGGCGACACCATCACCATCCAGGGCGGTCGTCCCCTTCGCGGTCGCATCGAACTCAAGGGCGCCAAGAACCTCGTCACCAAGGCGATGGTCGCGGCGATCCTGGGTGAGACACCGAGCATCCTGCGTGATGTCCCCGACATCAGTGACGTCCGGGTCGTCCGCGGACTCCTCGACGTGCACGGAGTCAAGGTGACCAGCGACGAGGAGGGAGTTCTCCACCTCGATCCCTCCAACGTCGAGATCGCCCACATGGCCGACATCGACGCGCACGCCGGCTCGAGCAGGATTCCGATCCTGTTCTGTGGCCCGCTGCTTCACCGACTTGGTGAGGCCTTCATTCCGGACCTCGGCGGATGCCGTATCGGCGACCGCCCGATCGACTTCCACCTCGAGGTGCTCCGCCAGTTCGGTGCCATCGTCGAGAAGCTGCCGAGCGGCATCCGCATGTCTGCACCGAACGGACTCAAGGGCACGAAGGTGCACTTGCCGTACCCGAGCGTCGGCGCCACCGAGCAGGTTCTGCTGACCGCTGTGCGTGCCGACGGGATCACCGAACTGCGTGGCGCGGCGATCGAGCCCGAGATCATGGACCTCATCAACATCCTGCAGAAGATGGGCGCCATCATCACCGTCGACACGGACCGGGTCATCCGGATCGAGGGTGTCGAGCGGCTCGAGGGCTACTCGCACACCGCGCTCTTCGACCGCAACGAGGCTGCAAGCTGGGCGGCGGCAGCACTTGCCACCGAGGGGGACATCTTCGTCGGCGGCGCCCGCCAGCCCGAAATGCTCACCTTCCTCAACGTCTACCGCAAGGTCGGCGGCAAGTTCGACATCGCCGACGACGGCATCCGTTTCTACCACCCGGGTACGCAGCTCAATCCCGTCATCATCGAGACGGATGTCCACCCCGGCTTCATGACGGACTGGCAGCAGCCGCTCGTGGTCGCCCTCACCAAGGCGAAGGGTGTGTCGATCGTTCACGAGACCGTCTACGAGCAGCGCTTCGGCTTCGTCGACGCCCTCGTCGAAATGGGCGCGACGATCCAGGTCCACAAGGAATGCCTCGGCGGTCAGGCGTGCCGGTTCGGCCAGCGTAACTTCAACCACTCCGCTGTCATTTCCGGTCCCACGCACCTGCGCGGAGCCGACATCGTCGTTCCCGACCTCCGCGGCGGATTCTCCCACCTCATCGCAGCCCTGAGTGCGGAGGGAACGTCCAGGGTCTCCAACGTCGGCATCATCAGCCGTGGGTACGAGAAATTCATCACCAAGCTGGACCAGCTGGGAGCCGATTTCGTTCTCGAAGGCTGATCGCCCCGTGACGAAACCTGAGAAGCGCCGACGGGCGAGTCCCGAGAAGACCAAACCGTCGATCTACTGGCTCCTTGCCTCGATCGCACTCCCGCCAGCCGGGTTGATGATGAAGATCCGGATCCAGGATGGGTACAAGCTGCCCATCTCGGGCCCGTTCATCCTCGCCCCGAACCACTTCAGCGAGATCGACCCGATCGTCATCGGTGTCGCCGTCTGGAAGATGGGGCGCGCACCGCGGTTCATGGCCAAAGCCGGGCTGTTCAAGGTGCCCGTCATTGGTACCCTGCTCACCAAGTCCGGGCAGATCCCGGTCGAACGCGCCGGATCAACTCGCGGGAACGACCCGGTCCAGGCCGGTGGCGTGCTCGTCGAACGCGGGCAGGGCGTCGTGATCTACCCCGAAGGTTCGCTCACACGCGACCCCGACCTCTGGCCGATGCGCGGAAAGACGGGGGCCGTCCGGGTCGCGCTCGCCCACGGCATCCCGATCATCCCAATCGCCCACTGGGGAACCGACAAGGTCATGGCGCGGTACTCGCGGAAGATCAGCTTCTTCCCGCCCAAACCGATCGACGTCAAGGTTGGCGACCCCGTCGACCTTTCCGCATTCACCGACGAGCCCCTCAACGCTTCGACCCTCACCGCGGCGACAGCGGTCGTCATGAAAGACATCACGACGCTGCTCGAGGACCTCAGGGGCGAAAAGGCCCCGGCCGAACCGTGGGATCCCAGCAAGCACAACCAGAAGGACACGGGCCGATTTTGAGCCGACGACTCACCTCCCCGGCCCGTGTGACTGTGCTCGGAACCGGCAGCTGGGGAACCACATTCGGCAAGATCCTGGCCGACGGCGGCGCTGACGTCACCATGTGGGCACGTCGTCCTGAACTTGCCCGCGAGATCGCGAAGCAGCACCGCAACAGCGACTACCTTCCCGGTGTTCAACTGCCCCCGAACCTCACGGCGACATCCAATCTCGCCGAGGCACTCCGAGGCGCCCAGCAGGTGTTCATCGCTGTTCCCAGCCAGACGCTGCGGGACAACCTGGTTGCCATCCGGCCGTTCCTCGAACCCGAAACGATCGTCGTTTCGCTCATGAAGGGCGTCGAGAAACGTTCCGGTCTGCGGATGAGCGAGGTGATCCGCCAGGGACTGGAGATCGACCCGACCCGCATCGCCGTGGCATCCGGACCGAACCTCGCCCTCGAGATCGCGCGCGAGCAGCCGACAGCGGCCGTCATCTCCTCGGTCAGTCTCGAGACCGCGCAGGCCGTAGCGCTCCTCGCCCGCAACCGGTACTTCCGGACGTTCGTGAACACGGATGTCATCGGTACGGAGTTCGGGGGCGTTCTGAAGAACCTCATCGCGGTCGCCATCGGCATCGTCGACGGTGTCGGCTACGGCGAGAACACGAAAGCGTCGATCATCACCCGCGGACTCGTCGAGATGACGGACTTTGCCGTTGCCCAGGGCGCGCAGGCCGAAACGCTTTCCGGCCTCGCAGGGCTCGGCGACCTCATCGCGACCTGCCAGTCGCCGCTCTCCCGCAACAACACGGCGGGGCGGCTGCTCGGTCAGGGATATAGTTTCTCGGCGGTGGTCAAGCAGATGCAGCAGACGGCTGAGGGGCTCGCCTCGGTCGCGCCCGTACTCGAACTGGCCCGGTCGATCGGTGTTGAGATGCCGATCGTCGAGCAGGTCAAGCAGGTCCTCGACGGCACGCTCGACCCCAAAGACATTGCACCTCACCTCACGACGGACAGCGACGAGCCCCAGGGCGAAAGGATCAACGATGACGCAGAAGCGCCTGGTGGTGGTGTTGTTTGGAGGTCGATCAAGCGAGCATTCGATCAGCTGCGCGACGGCGGGCGGAGTCCTCGCGGCGATTGACCGCACCCTTTTCGATGTGATCCCCGTGGGCATCACCCGCGATGGCGCGTTCGTTCTCGAGGAGGACGAGCCGGCGAAGTTCGCTCTCGACCCTGCACGGCTTCCTGAAGTCGTCGACAACGGGACCCGCGTGCGCTGGCCGGACAGCATCCGCACCCGCGAGCTGCGCGTCGTCGATACCGAAGGCGCCGAGCGGTCGCTCGGCAACCCCGACATCGTGTTTCCGATCCTGCACGGCCCGTTCGGTGAGGACGGCACGCTGCAGGGCATGCTCGAGCTCGTCGGCTACCCGTACGTCGGCAGTGGCGTTCTTGCGTCAGCACTGGGTATGGACAAGCACTTCACCAAGACGGTCCTCGAGCACGCCGGCATCACGGTCGCGCCGTGGCGCACGATAACGGAACTCGAGTACCGCTCCAATCCGCAGCTCGCGGTGGAGGCGCTTTCGGTGCTCGGTTCTCCTGTGTTCGTCAAGCCGGCCCGCGCCGGTTCGAGCGTCGGTGTGAGCCGTGTGTCCGCGGCGTCCGAAATGGATGCCGCCATGCGCGTCGCCCTCGCCGAGGACTCGAAAGTGCTCATCGAAGCCGGTGTTCCCGGTCGCGAGGTCGAGATCGCGGTTCTCGGAGGCCGTCCGGGGCAGCCCGCCAGGGCATCCGTCGCCGGTGAGATCGTGATCTCGGGTCGCGACTTCTACGATTTCGACGCGAAATACCTCGACGCACCGGGCATCGAGCTGGTCTGCCCGGCTGAGCTGTCACCCGAGATGCTCGAAAAGCTGCAGTGGATCGCCGTGCGGGCGTTCGAGGCGATCGGTGCCGAGGGTCTCGCTCGCGTCGACTTCTTCCTCCAGCCCGATGGTGTGATCGTCGTGAACGAAGTCAACACGATGCCGGGCTTCACCCCGATCTCGATGTTCCCGAGCTGCTGGATCGCGTCAGGGCTCAGCTACAGCGACCTCATCACCGAGTTGCTTGACGTCGCCGCTGCACGCCGCGGCGCCTGACGGCGTTTTCACTCATTCCGGACGGATTCACCGGGCACGCCGGGTGAATCGGTCCGCAGCGGGTGAATTCGCGGGGCGCGGCGACTCAGACGATCACGTCGCTCTTGATGTAGCGAATCTTTCCGCCATCGTGTGGGATCGTTTCAACCAGCTCGAGCCGGACAGGAACCGCGTCGCCCACCACGTCGCGGAGCTCGCGGACGACCGAGTCCACCTCCTCCTCTGCCCGGGGTGACGAGCCGAGGATGCATCGAAGGACGATCGAGTAGTCAGCCTGCTGATGCACCTGGAATTGCCGAACGGCTTCGGGATTCTTGACGAAGATCTCCGTGAGGAAATCGCCCGCGATCACCTGGCCGTTCGGAAGCCTTGCGGACTCGGTCACCCGCCCGGCAACCGAGCTGATGCGTGGGAGGGTCACTCCGCAGCGGCAGACACCATCGATGGGTGACGTGCGGTCGCCGAGACGGTATCGGATCAGGGGAAACACCCGGTTCGTGAGGTCGGTGATGACCGTTTCGCCCGTCACTCCCGCTGCTACCTGGCGGTCATCAGTTCCGACCACCTCGACCTTCCTGAGGTCCGCGAAGGTGTGCATGCCGTCGTGTTGCGAGCATTCGCCTGCGATCCAGGGGAATTCTCCGCACCGGTAATGGTCATACACGGGGGCCCTGAAAACAGCTTCGATCTCAGTCCGCTGGGCGGGACTCATCGGAGCGGCTGTCACGGCGACGGCGACCGGTGGGCTGAGTGAGATTCCGCGGTCCTCGAGCATCCTGGCCAGCTCGACGATGCCTCCGACGTAACCGGTGAGGAGTGAGGGGTTCCATCGTCGCCAGTCCGAGATGAAGGCGTCAACGCTGCTGCGATCGAGACGGGATGTGTCCAACTGAAAACGGCGCGATGGCCACCAGCGCAGTGAATGACGCTGGGATTCCTTCTCCGACCAGAACTGCCGGTAGATCGTCGCGATGTTGTCGGACGGGTGCACTCCCCACCACCGGTACAGCCGCCACTCGAGTGCACGGACAGGGACGCGCCGGTCATGGAGGAGCTTGAGCGGCGCACTGGTGCTGCCACCCGTCCCGGCGGGTCGTGCGGTCTTCGGGTTCGCCTCGCTCGACGCGAACCTGTCGCTGTGCTCGCGGACTTCACTCTTCTCAATGATCGGGAGAGAGGCGAACGCCGCCGGATCCTCGAGGTCCTTGAGAGTGAAACCCGCGGCGCTGTAGCGATCGCGATAGTAGGGCGAATGCTCCATGGCGAATCGTGCGTGCGCGATTGCTCGCTGGTCCTGAAGGGCCTGCAGCCTCTCCGGGTCCATGTGTTCATGAGCGACGATCTCGCGGAATCGTTCACGGCTGTCGCGCAAAACGGTGGCTGTCTTGACGCTGAAGACAGCATGACGAATGTTGATGGTTCCTCCTTGAAGCCGACCAGCTGACTGTGGGAGAGCCTCCGAAAGCAACCCGGAGAAGCTAACCTGACACATGCTCATGCAAATGATGGCGCTGGCCGTGCCGCGCCGCAAGACCCCTCAGGCGATCGGTGCCGATCTCTATTCGAGGACGTCGTCGGGTGAAACGCACGCCGACGTGGCGGGGATAGCCTGCACCGCAGACGTGAGGTCGATGAGAGCGGTCGTGCCGGAGACGCCACCGGTCTCGTCGTCCGCGTTGATGACGACCTCGATCGCCGGCTCGCGGCCGTACGTGGTGTAGCGGTAGGTGTCGTTCGCGGCATCCGACTCGTCAGCGATCCAGTCGACCCCGTTGAGCGCGATGCAGGCATCGGTGGTCGGCCCTGGCGCGGGAACTCCGCAGTGCAGGATGACGGCGGCAGGGGCGCCCCACGCACCCGTCGCCTGCGCTGACGTCTCGCGCTTCGGCTTGTCTGCGACCGTGTCAGGCAGTCGAACGGTCACGTCGGCGCACGCCGGGTCATTGGCGTTATCCGCCGGTTCGAGGGGAACAGCCTGGACACAACCGGTCAGCAGCGTGGTCGCAAGGACGACGAGCAACGAAGTGCCGGTGAGGGAGCGGAGGGCGGTGCGGGAGATCATTCCTCTCAGGCTACCGTTGAACGCATGAGTGAACGCGGAGAGAACGCCGAGACGACCGAGGCCACGGACACCGTCGGTGACGTGCACGAGCTCGCGGTTCTCGACCGGATCTTCCCCTTGCTGCCGGTCTCCGACAGCCAGTTGCTCGGACCCGGAGACGACGCCGCCGTCCTCGCAGCCCCAGACGGCCGGTTCGTCGTGACGACCGACATGATGGTGCACGGCCCCGACTTCCGCCTGGCCTGGTCAACGCCCCACGACCTCGGCTGGAAGGCCGCAGCGTCCAACCTCGCCGACGTCGCCGCCATGGGCGCCCGGCCCACGGGACTTCTCGTGGCCATCGCTGCGCCGCGCGGAACGGCGGTGCGCGTTCTCGAGGGGATTTCGATGGGGCTGCGGGATGCCTGTGCGCGGCTCGCACCCGGATGTGGCGTCGTCGGCGGCGACATGTCCGTGTCGGACACCCTGACCCTCGCGATCACAGCGTTCGGCGACCTCGAGGGGCGGCCGCCGGTGCTCCGAAGCGGTGCTCGTCCCGGTGACATCCTTGCTCTCGCCGGCGACGCAGGCCGCGCCGCCACCGGGCTGCGATTGTTGTTCGAACAGGCCGTCGATCACAACGGGGTTCCGGACGCTGCTGTGGCTGCGGAATTGCGCGACCGCGAGCCGGACCTCGTTGGCGCGCAACTCGCCCCGTCGCCTCCGATCTCCTCGGGTGTCGACGCGGCTGTTGCCGGGGCATCCGCCATGCTCGACGTCTCGGACGGGCTCGCGCTGGACGCAGCTCGGATCGCGCGAGCCAGCGGAGTGCGTGTCGATGTGTTCCGGGGTTCCCTCGGCGAGAACCCGGAGGCGGCATTGCGCGGGGGAGAGGACCACGCCCTACTGGCGACTTTCCCGCCGGGGACGCCCCTGCCCGACGGCTTCCGCGTCATCGGACGGGTCGAGAGCGGGAGCGGCGTCACCCTCGACGGTCAGGATGTCAGCGGCGTGCTCGGCTGGGACCCCTACGTCGGCTGGGACGGGAACGCCGGCTGAGCCGCCGCTCGCTGCACCCGCTCGCCGTGCCGTTGCTTGCTCGGTCGACGTTGGTTGGAGCAGCGGCCGATCTTCGACCATTCGTGACCGAGCAGCGAGGTTCTCCAGCCACAAGTGACCGAGCAGCGCGGCACGCTGTCTAGGCCACTGGCGCCGGCTCCGCCCACCACACGAGGGTCTCGCCGTATTTCTTCGAGCGGATCGGACGGAGCCCGCCCGGCCAGGTCGGTTCGGGGGTGCGCTTGCTGCGCTCGACGACGACGAGCGCATCGGCACCGAGGACGCGGGGAAGCGCGGCAAGGTTGGCTGTCAGCTCAGATTCTGGCAGGTCGTACGGCGGGTCGAGAAACACGAGGTCGAAGGTGCCGACGGCGGATTCGAGATAGCTCTGCACCGACCGTGCTACGACCGTCACTGTGAGGGGAGTCGGCGCCGCCCTCTGTACCGCCCGCGCGTTGTCCTTGCACACCGCAGCGGCGGAGGCGGCCCGTTCCACGAGCACCACTTCGACGGCTCCGCGACTCGCGGCTTCGAGCCCAAGCGCACCTGAACCGGCGTAGAGGTCCAGCACCTGTGCCCCGTCGACGGCGTCGCGGGCGTCAAGAGCGGAGAACATCGCCTCACGCACCTGGTCGCTCGTCGGCCGGGTGCCCGACTTCGGCACCTTGAGGGGCAGGGAACCGGCGAACCCGGACACGATTCTCGTCACCCGCCAACAGTACCGGGGTGAGCGACGGGCGTCGGTGCCGATGCCTAGACTCGGAGTATGCCGACCGACCCGACCGCCACGAAACTCGACGGAGTGCTCGGCGGCCGAACGGCATCTGCTTTCAAACGCGCGTTCGGCGTCGTGACGGTCGGCGACCTCCTCGAGCACTACCCGCGCCGGTATGCGACTCGCGGAGAGCTGACGGCGCTCAGCCGCATCCCCGTCGGCGAGAACGTGACGATCGTGGCCGAAGTACTCGACGTGCGTGAGCGCCCCATGAAAGCCCGCCGCGGTTCGATCCTCGAGGTCCGGATCACCGACGGTCAGGGCATCCTGATTCTCACGTTCTTCAACCAGTCATGGCGCAGCAAAGAGCTCGCACCAGGAGTGCGGGGGATCTTCGCAGGCAAGGTCGGTGACTACAAGGGTGCGCTCCAGCTCGCTCACCCCGACTACGAACTCTTCGATGCAGCAGCGCAGGGGACGGGCGCCGATGCAGCGCGCAAGTGGGCGATGACGCCCATTCCGATCTATCCGGCGACGGCGAGTGTCGCGAGCTGGCAGGTGGCGAAGGCCATGTCGCTCGTCCTTGACAGTCTCGACCCGCTTCCTGATCCGCTGCCGCACGAGGTTCGCGAGCGGGAGAACCTCCTCGGCTACAGCGAAGCGATCGAGAAGATCCACCGCCCGCAAACGGATGCCGACTGGCATGTCGCGCGCGACACCCTCCGCCACCGGGAGGCATTCCTCCTGCAGGCCGCTCTGCTGCAGCAGCGGCAGATCGCCCGCTTCGAGGAGACCCAGCCGCGGGTTCCATCCGAAGGTGGATTGCTCGAACGCTTCGACGCCGCGCTCCCGTTCACCCTCACCGGCGACCAGCAGGACGTCGGTCGCGAGATCGCCGACGACCTCGCGAGCGCCGTCCCGATGAACCGACTGGTTCAGGGCGAGGTCGGCTCGGGCAAGACCCTCGTCGCTCTCCGCGCCATGCTCACCGTCGCCGAGTCCGGCGGTCAGGCTGCGCTACTCGCCCCGACCGAGGTCCTCGCGGGCCAGCATCTGCGCTCGATCGTCAAGTCGCTCGGTCCCGATCTCTCGGCGATCCTCATGCCCACGCTCCTGACCGGGCAGATGCCTGCCGCCGAGCGCAGGAAGGCGATGCTCCGCATCGTCAGCGGGCAGGCGAAGATCGTCATCGGAACCCACGCCCTGCTGAGCGAGAACGTCACCTTCTATGACCTCGGCCTCGTCGTCGTCGACGAGCAGCACCGGTTCGGCGTCGAACAGCGCGAGACCCTCCGGCAGAAGGGCCACCGGCCGCCGCACGTCCTCGTGCTGACGGCGACCCCAATCCCACGCACCGTCGCCATGACGGTGTTCGGTGACCTCGACGTCAGCACGATCCGCGAACTGCCCGCCGGCCGGGCCGGGATCGAAACGTTCGTGGTCGGCCTCGTCGATCACCCGGCCTGGATCCACCGCGTCTGGACTCGTGTCGCCGAAGAGGTCGCCGCGGGCAGACAGGCGTTCGTGGTCTGCCCGGCGATCGATGTCGGTGAGCCGGAGGACGATGGTGAACCCGCGGTCGACGCCGAACCTGCGGAACCGGAAGGTAAACCTGAGCGACCCAGGGCCACCGTCGCAGGGACCCTGGCCGAACTCACAACCACCGCGGCCACCAAATCCCTCAGGCTCGCAGCACTTCACGGGCGGATGCCGAGCGACGAGAAGGATGCCACCATGAGGCTCTTCGCGGCGGGCGGCATCGACGTCCTCGTGGCGACGACCGTGATCGAGGTCGGTGTCGACGTGCCGAACGCCGCTGCCATGGTCGTGCTCGACGCCGACCGTTTCGGAGTGTCCCAGTTGCACCAGTTGCGCGGCCGGGTCGGCCGTGGCGGACTGCCGGGGCTCTGCCTGCTCGTCACGGCCGCCGAGCCGGGCAGCATCGCGCGAGAGCGCGTCGATGCGGTCGCTGCGACACTCGACGGCTTCGAGCTCGCCCAGGTCGACCTCGAGCTTCGCCAGGAGGGCGACGTCCTCGGCAGCGCCCAGTCCGGCGGCCGGTCGTCCCTCAAGCTCCTCCGGGTGGTGCACGACGGCGACCTGATTGCTCTCGCCAGGTCTGAGGCGGCAGCGGTCCTCGACTCCGACCCCGCTCTGTCGGAGCATCCCGTCCTCCGCGCTGCCCTCGAGCAGCGCGTCGACGCCGTCACCCGCGCGGCACTCGCTAAGAACTGACGCGCCGTACCCGCTCGAACGGGGGTCATTGCCTCCCTGACGGTTTTCTGATGACCGTGGCCGCGCGGCAAACCTCCCCGGTAGGCTGAAAACATGAAGAGGATCGCTGTCGTTCCCGGCTCGTTCGACCCTGTCACGCTCGGTCACATGGATGTGATCCAGCGGGCAGCAGGTCTGTTCGACGAACTCCACGTCCTCGTCGTGCACAACCCGGGCAAGACAGCACTTCTGCCGATCTCCGAGCGGGTCTCCCTCCTGGAACGCTCCATCACGGATGCCGGCGATCCCGGGAACATCACGGTCGCCTCGTGGAGCATGGGGCTTCTCGTGGACTACGCGACCGATGTCGGGGCATCCGTGCTCGTGAAAGGCATCCGCTCCCAGGTCGACGTCGCTTACGAAACCCCGATGGCAATCGTCAACCGGCACCTCGCCGGCGTCGAGACGATCTTCATGCTTCCGAACCCGGCACACGCGCACGTCTCCAGCTCTCTGGTGCGCCAGGTGTCAGGCCTCGGCGGCGACGTCTCCCCATACGTGCCGCCAGCCGTCGCGCGATTCCTGCAGGCATCATGACCAGCCTGCCGACCCACGCGCCGACCGACGGTTCACCGGCCCTCGACGCCGACGTCGAGGGGATGCCGACGGCCGAGGCCCACAGGCTCGCTTCCGACATCATCCGCAACGTCGAATCCGTGATCGACGGCAAGCACGCTGCTGTGCGCACGGCTCTCACCGTTCTTCTCGCCGAAGGACACCTGCTCATCGAGGATGTTCCGGGTGTCGGAAAGACGATGCTCGCCAAGGCGCTCGCCCGGTCGGTGCACGCAACGGTCAGCCGAATCCAGTTCACTCCCGACCTCCTTCCGAGCGACGTCACCGGGATCTCGGTCTACAACCAGGCTGATCGCCGATTCGAGTTCAAACCAGGCGCGGTCTTCGCGAACATCGTCATCGGCGATGAAATCAACCGAGCGTCACCGAAGACCCAGTCAGCTCTCCTCGAGTGCATGGAAGAGCGCCAGGTCACCGTCGACGGTTCCACCTATCCGCTGTCGAGCCCGTTCACGGTCATCGCCACCCAGAACCCGATCGAGATGGAGGGCACGTACGCTCTTCCCGAAGCTCAGCGCGACCGGTTCATGGCTCGGATCTCGATGGGGTACCCCGACGAGGGCGCCGAGTTGAGCATGCTTTCCACTCGCGACATCTCCAATCCGCTCGCGTCACTCGAAGCAGTGGTATCTGCCGCATCCCTCCGGCGCATGATGGTCTCCGTCCGGAACGTCTATGTCTCCCCGAGCGTCAAGGAGTACGCCGTGGGGATCGTTCGTGCGACGCGCACGCACCCTGACCTCCGGCTGGGCGCCAGCCCGCGCGCAACCCTCCAGCTGGTGCGAGCGGCCAAGGGCCTCGCTCTCGTCTCCGGTCGTGACTTCGTGCTGCCAGACGACATCGATGAACTCGCCCTTCCCGTCCTCGGCCACCGGCTCATGCCCACCAGCCGTGCACTCGGTCACCACCAGCACGGTGACGAACTGATCGCCGACCTCGTCGGCCGAATCGTCGACACCGCCGTCGTGCCGCCATCGAACACGAGGTAGCCGACGTGGCATCCCAGTCAGGCAGGTTCCGTGCCGTCCGTCCGACGGTCAGAGGCTGGGGTGTGCTGTTCGTTGGGAGCGCCGTCCTCATCGCCGCCACCGTCGTAGACCGGCGCGAGGGCCTGTTCCTGTTCCTCTTCCTGGTCCTGCTGTTCACCGGGTCCGCTGTGTATGTGAGGACGCACCGCCCGCGGATGTCAGCGACGCGCACCTTCACCCCGGCATCCGTTTCGGTCGGAGAGCCGGCGCTGGTGCGCACCGTCGTCGAGACGCGGGACGAAGACATTGCCGCGATCGCGTCGTGGCGTGACGAGGTTCCTCCGGTCTTCGCCCGTACTCCGAGCGGCGAATTGCCGCGACGACTCCCAGGAGCGGTTCGCGGGTACCGCGCACTTCTCGAGTACGAGTTGCGCTCGGGCTCTCGCGGACGATACTTCGTCGGACCGTTCCGCGTGCGGCACGGTGATCCATTCGGCCTCGTCACCACCGAACGCCGGATTGCGGACCCCCAGCCACTCGTCGTGACACCGCGGGTGACCGATCTCTCCGACGCCGGACTGCGCTCAGCGAGCGGGGACGGCGCCCAGCACGATCTGAGTCATCTCACCACCCAACGCGCCGATGAACTCATCGCTCGCGAGTATCGCCCAGGCGACCCGCTGCGCCGGGTGCACTGGCGGCAGACCGCGAGGCGTGGCGAACTCATGGTTCGCCAGGAGGAGCAGGAGGGCGACCCCGAAGCGACGCTTCTCCTCGACACCGCGCTCACGACGAAGGGCTCCGCTGCGGGTGCGACATCGAGTCTTCACTTCGAACGCATGGTGGAACTCACGGCGTCGATCGGCATCCACCTCCTCGATTCCGGCTACGCCATCTCCCTCGTCGAAAGCGCGACGGATGCCGTCCCCCTCGCGGACGGAACGGTCCCGTTCCGCATCTCCCGCTTCGCCTCAGGGGACTCCGGTGGGTTTCTCGAAACCCTTGCCGACGCCGAACGGTTCCCGGTTCCCGAGCTCTACGACGTCAGCGCAGGCCTTCACCAGGTCATCGGGCGCACCGGAACCGTCATGCCGGTCTTTGCCGTCCTCGGGCGGGTATCGCAGCTCGGCGCGCGCCGTCTCGCCTCGGCGAAGGTGAACGCATCCCCGGCGGTGGTGTTCCTGACACGGTCGCTCGAGACGGCGCGCGCCCGCGACGTCGATGAGTTGACCACGCTGTCGGACGCAGGCTGGAGGGCCGTGCTCGCTGACGAGCAGACGAGCGTCGAGGCAGCCTGGACCCGCGTCGCTTTCGGCGACGCGACCGTCGCGGCGCGTGGAGGTGACCATGTCCGTCGTTAGTCCGCCCCGGCCGGATGCACGACCGGCCACACCGCCCCGTCGGACGCGCACTCGCGCTCAGGCGGAACGCGCAGAGCGCCGCGGCCAGGCCCACCGTCTGTGGTCGCTCAGCTGGGCGCTCGTCCTCCTCTACGTCATGAGCGTATCGATGCTGAGCCCGCTGCTCGATGGGGCCTCGTGGTGGCTCGGCATCGCCCTCATCGGCACGATCGTTCTGACCTCAGCAGCGGCTGCGCGATCGATCGGCGCGCAGACGTGGATCGCGACGCTCATCGCCTCCGGTGTCTGGCTGGCGCTGCTCGTTCTGTTCTTCGCCCCCGACGAATCGTTCGCACTGATCGTGCCGACGTTCGAGACGGCAGGGGCCTTCGCCGACCTCGGGCGGGCGGGTTTGCAGTCCATCGCGAGCCAGGGCACCCCTGCGGATGCCGATATCGGCATCCGTTTCATCCTCGCCGTCGGAGCGGGTGCATTCGCGATCCTCCTCGACGCCGTGGCTATCGGGGCCCGGATTCCCGCGTTCGTCGGTGTCCCAGCCGTCGCCATCGCTCTGATCCCGGGTTTCGTCAGCGGTGACATCAACCTCGTCGCCCTCGCGCTGTGCGGTGCGGCGTACCTCGTCGTGCTCTGGTCCGATACGCGGGTGCGACGGATGTACTCCCGGCGCCCCGGCGGGATGCTCAGCATCGGCGCGCTCGCGGTCGTCGGCTCGCTCGTGTTCGCGGCCGCAGCCCCCGGCTACAACGGCGAAAGCCTGCTCCCATCGAGCGGGGGATCCGTGTTCGGGCGCGGCGTGAGTCCACTCGCTGACCTCGGCAAGGATCTGCGCCGCCCCGGCGGGGCGGAACAATTCTCGTACGTCACGACGACGGACGAATCGCTGTACTTCCGGCTCCTGACCCTGGACCAGTTCAACGGGACGACCTGGTCTGCCGGAGACGACCGCGTTCGAGAACTCAACGTTCCGAGCACGATGATCCCCGTGCCGGGCCTGTCAGACGACATCCTCACCGAGCCGACGACGACCACGGTCCAGGTAAACGCGATGATCGCTCCGTGGCTTCCGGTGCCGTTCCCCAGCGTGCGTGTGCTCGGCGCAGACGGGCGATGGATGTGGGACACCGAAGGACTGACCCTGTCGAGCCGCCTCGCGAGTGCCGCGGGGCAGAGTTACATCGCCGAAAGCGTGCTGATCCAGCCGACACGTGAGCAACTCGTCGCCGCACAACCCACGTTCCCCCCGAACGTTCAACGCTTCCTCGAGGTTCCGGAAGACATTCCCGCGATCCTCGGTGAGACCCTCGCCGAGGTCACAGCGAACACCACGAACGCCTATGACACCGCATTCGCGATCCAGCAATACCTGCGAAGCACCCAATTCCTGTACTCGGTCGAAGCGCCCGTCGAGGATGGCTATGACGGAGACGGCTTCGACGTCATCGCCGAATTCCTCGAGAAGAAGAGCGGATACTGCGTCCACTTCTCCTCGGCGATGGCGATCCTCTCCCGGATGGCCGGCATTCCGGCGCGGATCTCGCTGGGATACCTGCCGGGCGACCGAGTCGTCGGCGCAGAGACGCGGCGCACCTACACCGTCGGAACCGATGATCTCCATGCCTGGCCCGAGCTGTACTTCGCCGGGGTCGGCTGGGTTCCGTTCGAGCCGACGCCGGGCCGAGGGGTCGTACCGGATTACGCACGCGCAGAGACGAGCAGCAACGACGGCAGGGACGTGCAGGACGCACGGCAGGCAGAGCGGCAGCAGACCGAAGAAGCTCCAGCCGCCTCACAGTCTCCAACGGCAGCAACCGGGGGAGGCGCCTCCGAGCCGCCGTCCGCCGCCGCGCTGGTCGGTGCAGCGACTGTCCTCCTCCTGATCCTCGGATCTCCCGCGCTCCTCCGCGTGTTCCGCAGGCGGTCGCGCGCAGCGGACATCCGTTCCGGGAAAGCGGGGGCACTCACCGCGTGGCGTGAGGTATCGGATGCCGCGCAGGATCACGGACTTCCGGTCAGCGATGCCGACACGCCGCGAGCCTTCTCGTCCGTCCTTGCGGGAAACGCCGGTTTCACGAGTGGGGAACGGCAGGCTCTCGACGCTCTCCTCAACGCGGTCGAACGGGCGCGCTTCGCCGACCCGGACACGTTCGCCAGACGCATCAGTGGGCCGGCACTCGCCGAGAACATGGAGGCGGTCACGGATGCTCTCCGTCGCCAGGCCGGAATAGCGGACCGGGTGCGCGCAACGATCGCGCCGGCATCCGTTCTCTCGCCGGTGTATCGCGGCCGCGTGCCCGAGCCCGCCTGACCCGCGGTACTCAGGGGGCATCCAGACCACGCGGTGTGCGCCCGATACAATCGTGGATGTGAGTAAAAACAAGAAATCGCCGTTCGCGGTCAATATCCGCGACCTGGTCCGGCAGCCAGGCGAAATGCGCGAGCACGACCTCGTCGTGAACACGCCAGAACAATTCGGCGAGGGCCTGATCGCTGTTCAGGCGGGCACGCCGGTGCACGAACGCATCCGGCTCGAGTCGGTGCACGAGGGCGTTCTCGTGACCGCCGAGATCGAAACCGTGGCCGTCGGAGAGTGCGGCAGATGCCTCACCGACATCAAGCAGGGTGTCCAAGTCGAGTTTCAGGAACTTTTCGCGTACTCTGGGAGCGAAGCCTCTGACTACGAGGTTCACGATGACCACGTGGATCTTGAACCTCTCATCAGGGACGCAGTGGTTTTGTCGCTGCCGTTTCAGCCGGTATGCCAGCCAGATTGCCCAGGACTCGACCCCGAGACCGGCGAGCGGCTGGCCGAAATCCCGGACAAAGAACCCCAAGAGACCGTCGATCCTCGCTGGTCTGCGCTCGCCGGGTTCTCCTCAGACCCAGGCTCCGACAACTCGGATGCTGTAAGCAAAGAAGAGAGATAAGACATGGCTGTTCCGAAGCGCAAAATGTCACGAGCCTCTACCCGTGCACGCCGTGCACAGTGGAAGGCCACGCCCCCGACCCTGGTGAAGACCGTCGAAAACGGCAAAACCACCTACAGCCTCCCGCACCGCGCGAAGGTTGTCGAAGACTCCGCAGGCACCGCTCTCTTCATGGAGTACAAGGGCCGCAAGGTCGCCGACGTATAGTCTGCGACCAGCACCACTGCATCGCATCTAGATGGCAGAGAGCTTGACAGACCGAGGGCCGCTTCTTGCGACCCTCGGTGTGTCGCTTAACCCGGAGATCCTCGAGCACGCGCTCACGCACCGGTCATTCGCGTACGAAAACGGCGGCATCCCGCACAATGAGCGCCTCGAGTTCCTCGGGGACTCCGTTCTGGGCCTGTCGGTCACGCAGAAGCTGTACCGCGAGCATCCGGAGCTCCCCGAGGGTGCGCTCGCAAAGATGCGCGCGAGCGTTGTGTCGACGGTTGCGCTTGCCGAGATCGCCAACACCATTGGACTGGGCCAGTACCTGCGGCTCGGCCGTGGCGAAGAACTCACCGGCGGTCGCGAGAAGGCATCGATCCTCGCGGACACCATGGAAGCGCTCATCGGCGCCATCTACCTCGATCAGGGGCTCGAGACCGCGAGCGCGCTCGTGCTGCGGCTCGTCGAACCACTCCTCGCAGACCCCGCGCGGTTCGGTGCGGCCATGGACCCGAAGACGAGCCTCCAGGAAGCGGCCGCCGCCCACCATGCACCATCGCCGGTGTACACGATGGAGAGTTCAGGACCCGACCACGATCGCGTCTTTGTCGCGACGGTCACTGTCGGTGACCTCGTGACCGCTGTCGGCAAAGGGACGAGCAAGAAGCACGCCGAGATGGCCGCTGCCCTGACGGCGTGGACCGAGCTGAGTGCCCGAGCTTCCTGAGGTCGAGGTCGTCCGTGCCGGCCTCGAACCCGCCGTCAGCGGAGCGCTCATCACGGGAGTCGAGGTTCTCGATTCCCGGTCCCTGAAACGCCACGACGTGGCATCCGGTCCGTTTCTCGCTGCCCTCGAAAATCGGACGATTCGAGCAGCGGCCAGGCGCGGAAAGTTCCTCTGGTTTCCGCTCGACAACGGGACCGCTCTCGTCACGCACCTCGGGATGAGCGGCCAGATGCTTCTGAGGAGCCCGGGGACCATCGACCCGCTCACCCGCATCCGCCTCGGGATCGAGTCACCGGATCACGGAGAGCTGCTGATCAATTTCGTTGACCAGCGCATCTTCGGCGGGATGGCCGTCGACACCCTGGTGCCAACCCCGGACGAGTTCCCTGGCGGATTCACCGGTGCCGTTGCCGGAGACCCCCTCGTTCCGAGCCAGGTCGCCCACATCGCCCGGGACCCGCTCGACCCCGCTTTCGATGACGCACGCTTCCTGACGCTGCTCGGTCGCAAGGCCACCGGCACGAAGCGGGCGCTGCTCGACCAGACCCTGATCTCCGGTATCGGGAACATCTATGCCGACGAAGCACTGTGGGCGGCGAAGATCCACTACGAGCAGTCTGCTGCGTCGTTGTCGACGCGTCGGGCTGCGCTTCTGCTCGCCGAGGTTCGAGCGGTGCTCGCGAAGGCTCTCGCCGAGGGCGGCACGAGTTTCGATGCCCAGTACGTGAACGTCAATGGGGCGTCCGGGTACTTCGCGCACAGCCTCAACGCCTACGGGAGGCAGGGCAAGCCGTGCCCGCGCTGCGGCACGGCGATCCGGCGTGAGAAGTTCATGAATCGCTCGTCGCACTTCTGCCCGAAATGCCAGCGGCGCCGCTGAGCGCGACTACTCCGCGCTGCACTGCATCGAATTGCCCCAAAGTGCTGTTCGCGCTGCCGCAACGACTCGATTCGCCACGAATTGCTCTCCATGTGAGCTGTGGGCGACAGAGTGTGGCGATTCGCGCCTGAGCGCCATCGACGGATGCCATCGATCGGTCCCCAAGGGCGGTTCACGCATTCGATCGGTCCTGAAGGGTCGTTAGCGTCGTTTCGGAACAACCCTTTCGGCCCGATCGACCCGACCCCGCGCCCGAGCGGACGCCGCGGCCCCGTCCGCCATCGACTATGGACGCACCGTCTTCTTCCACGCCGCCTCACACCCGATCGGGACGAACCCGACCGCTTCGTTGACGTCGAGCATCGGCCGGTTCTCCTCGGCGTTGAACGTCGTGATCCGCGGGGTCTCGGGTGATACCCGCATCAGTTGCTCGAGGTTCGCGATCTTGAGCAGCATGCCCAGGCGGTGACCCCGGTGCTCCTTGAGTACGAGGGTGTCCTCCTGAACCGCTGGTCGTCCTTCGACCTCGGGCAGTGCGAGGTCGGTGTACCCGACGAGACGCCCCGACTCGAGGTGCAGCGCGGCAGAGGTGAGGTTGACGCGACCCCCCGCCTCATTCATGTCGTCGAGGTTGCTCATGCGCTTTTCGTCCCACTGCTCTTCGGTGAATTCGATTGCGGCGGCGGGAGCATCCGTCGACATTCTCTGGTGAAGTCGCGCCATGTCGGCGAGCCAGCGATCCGGGCACCGCCCGATCCACTGGACGACCGCGTATCCGGCCGAGTGCTTCTCCGCGGCGCCGCGGCGTTCGGTTAGGTCGACGCGGTCCACCGGAAGGTCGATTCGCGAGATCCGGTCGACCTGCTCGAGCGAGTACCCGTGAGCGAGGGCGAACTGGACGGCGGGATCATCGCGTTCGACGGCGCCGAACCCGGTGGGGGAGTGAAGGACGTTCTGCGAGGCCGGGAGCCGGTGTTCGCTCCAGGACTGAAGGATGTCCCTGTGTTCGATGGCCGCCGTCGACTCGATCTTCTCGAGAAGAGCCGCCCCGATACCGCGACGCCGCAGATCCGATGCGACCTGGACCTCGAAGAACACGGCGCGGACGCCCTCTTCGACCTGCCATTCGTACACGGCGCGACCGACGATCCTCCCGCCGACCCGGGCGAGGAAGATGCGTTTGGGAGCGAAAGGATCCGAGTAGAACGGCAGGAGCTCCCTGGCCGTCGGCGCGAGATCGTCGTTCCCGAGGATTTCTGCCTCAACCCGGTTGCGCATCGTGACCATCTCGACGAAATCCGCTCCGGTGTCGCCATCGAGGCTCGTCGGGATCTCGAGTTCGTCGATGGTGACGGATTCGGTGCCTGCGTCCATGAAAGCTCCCGCGGTTTCTGGTGCCCGGGCCAGGGCAGCCGACCAGTTTAGCCAGCCGGCGGCATCCGTACCAGTGGATTCGGCCACCAAAAAGCGGGTCGATCACTGGGCCGTGAGGAATCCTTCGGTACGGTAGTGCAGAGCTTCGCCCGGGAACGAACAGGAAGGGACACGCGGTGTATTTGAAGAGCCTCACGCTGAAGGGCTTCAAATCGTTCGCGCAACCCACCACGTTCGCTTTCGAACCGGGCGTCACCTGTGTCGTCGGTCCGAACGGCTCGGGCAAATCCAACGTCGTCGACGCGCTCGCGTGGGTGATGGGGGAGCAAGGCGCCAAGACCCTGCGCGGCGGCAAGATGGAAGACGTCATCTTCGCCGGCACGTCGACCCGCGGCCCGCTTGGCAGGGCCCAGGTGATCCTCACCATCGACAACTCCGACGGTGCGCTGCCGATCGAGTACACCGAGGTCACGATCTCGCGCACCCTGTTCCGCAACGGCGGCAGCGATTACGCCATCAACGGAGAGAACTGCCGCCTCCTCGACGTGCAGGAACTTCTGAGTGACTCCGGTCTGGGACGCGAGATGCACGTCATCGTGGGGCAGGGTCAGCTCGACGCCGTTCTCCGCGCGAGCCCCGAGGAACGGCGCGGATTCATCGAGGAAGCCGCCGGAATCCTCAAGCACCGTCGCCGCAAGGAGAAGACCCTCCGCAAGCTCGACGCTATGCAGACCAACCTCACCCGCCTCAGCGACCTTGCCGGGGAGATCCGCCGCCAGCTCAAGCCGCTCGGGCACCAGGCCGAGATCGCGCGTGAGGCCCAGAGCATCGCCGCGATCGTGCGGGATGCCCGTGCGCGCATCCTCGCCGACGACGTCGTCGCCCTGCGCCGGGCCCTCGACGACCACGGTCGCACCGAGAGCGAACGGCACACCGAGCGCATCGTGTTGCAGGAGCAGCTCGAGCAGAAGCAACTCCGGATCTCTCGGATCGAGCAGGCGCAGGTCGGCGACGCCGTCGACGGAGCGAGGCGGACGAGCTTCGCCCTCGAATCGGCGCAAGAGCGACTCCGTAACCTGTACACGCTCGCCAACCAGCGTCTTGCTCTTCTCGGTTCGCAGGACGACGCGCACGAGTCAGGCCCGAGCGTCACCCGCTCGATGGTCGACGACGCGCGTGCCGAGGTTGCAAGGCTCACCGAAGCGATCGGCACCGCGGATGCCGCGTGGCAGCGCGCGCAGGCCGACACCGCATCCGCGCGAAGCCGGCTCGACGCCGTCGATGTCGAGATCGCGGCGCAGAGCGCCCTCGTCTCGAAGCATGACCTCGAAATCACGAAGCTCACCGGCCAGGCGGAGACCGCGGCCTCCCGCCTCGCCGCCGTGCGGGGGGAACGGCTTCGCCAGGAGAACGCACTCGATGCGGCAACCGACCGCAGGGCGGCAGCCCAGCGCCAGCTCGACGAGGTCGAGGAATCCGCGGGAGACGTCGACGCCGGCGAGAGCGGACTCGACGAGGCGTACGAACTCGCTCAGGCGGCGGTCTTCGAAGCTGAGGCCGAGATCGAACGCCTCCGCGACCTTCTTCACGGCCATGAACGTGAGCGTGACGCCCTCGCCGCCCAGACGAGCGCCCTGACGCGCGCCCTCGACATCAAGGACGGATCAGCCGACCTCGTCGCAGCAAGACTTGACGGTGTGCGCGGCGTCGTCGCCGAATCGGTCTCGGTGAAGCCCGGCTTCGAGACGGCGATCGCCGCTGCGCTTGGCACTCTTGCAGACGCTGTCCTCGCCGAGGATCGCGAGTCCGCGGAACGCGCCATCGACCACGCACGCACCGCCGATCTCGGACGGGTCGAGGTCGTCATCGCCGACGCCGCCGGCGCTGCGATCCACTGGCCAGTGCTTGCGGGAGTCCGCCCGGCGGCATCCGTCGTCACCGCGCCGGCGGGGGTGCTCGGCATCCTCAACTTCCTCGCCATCGCCGATGATGTCGACGCCGCCCGTTCCGCACGGCCCGCTCTCGCTGCCGCGGGTCTCGGCGGCCCGATCACGATCGTCACTCGCGGTGGGGAAGTACTCACGGACTTCATCCTGCGGGGCGGATCCGGAGGCAAGCAGGGCCGCATCGAGCTTCTCGCTGAACGCGACACCGCCGCCGAGCGGCTCACCGAGGTCTCGGCGCTCCTCGACACCGTCCGGTTCGACCTCGCCGAACAACGTGGGCTTCTGAGCGCAGCCAAGGAACAGTCGAAGCGCGCTCTCGGCGCCCTCCGCGAATTCGACTCCCAGGTGGCCGCGCAGGCGGAGCGGCTCAACCGTGCCCGCGTGCAGGTCGAAGCTTCGACCGCCGAGTGCGAGCGTCTGAGTTCGGCGTTCGCTGCATCGCGCGACACCGTGACCGAGGCTGAGAACGCCGCCGCGAAAGCGAAGTCCGAACTGGAGACAGCGCGATCCCGGCCACGGCCGATCCTCGACATCTCGGCGCGCGAATCCCTTCTCGCCGAGCTCGAGGTGGCGCGCGAACGTGAGCTCGAGGCTCGCCTCCAGCTCGAGACGGCTCGGGAACGGGTACGTGCTGAGGAGCAGCGCACCAGGAACCTCATCACGCAGATGGAAGCCGACCGTATCGCCGCCGAGGCTGCAGCCCGCCGCGCTGTGATCCGCGCCCGCCAGGTCGAGGCGGCGACAGGGGTCGCTGAGGCTTTGCCCGCTGTTCTCGCCTCCGTGGACCGTTCCGTCTCCGAAGCGAAGCTCGTGCTCGAACGGGCCGAACAGGAGCGCGCGAGCCAGAACGAGGAGCTCGTCTCCCTCCGCCGCGACGAAGCCGCGTTGCGGGAACGACTTCAGGCGATCACCGAGAACGTCCACGGCCTCGAACTGCAGATCTACGAGAAGAAGCTCCACCTGTCGAGCCTGCTCGAGCGTGCCGGCTCCGAGCTCGGCCTCGTCGAGGACGTGCTCGTGGCCGAGTACGGCCCCGACGTTCCTGTTCCACCGGATGCCGGCGACAGGACGCCCGCGAGCGACGACGGGACATCCGATCCGGATGCCGCGCCAGGCATCCCGTTCGACCGCGCCGCCCAGCAGAAACGACTCGAGAAGGCCGAACGAAAGTTCGCGCAGCTCGGCCGGGTGAATCCGCTGGCCCTCGAGGAGTTCGCCGCGCTCGAGCAGCGCCACATCTTCCTCACCGAGCAGCTCACCGATCTCACGAACACCCGCAAGGACCTGCTCGGCATCATCGACGAGCTCGACGAGAAGATGCAGGTCATCTTCGGCGACGCATTCGACGACACCCGGGCAGCCTTCGCCGAGGTGTTCCCGATCCTGTTCCCCGGCGGCACCGGAAGCATCTCGCTCACCAACCCGGACGACCTCCTCACCACCGGGATCGAGGTGAGCGTGAAGCCGGCCGGAAAGAAGATCGAACGCCTGTCGCTGCTCTCCGGCGGAGAACGTTCCCTCGCCGCCGTCGCACTGCTGATCGCGATCTTCAAGGCGCGGCCGAGCCCGTTCTACATCATGGATGAGGTCGAAGCGGCGCTCGACGACGCCAACCTCGGACGCCTGCTCACGATCTTCGAGGACCTCCGCCGCACCAGCCAGCTCATCGTCATCACCCACCAGAAGCGCACGATGGAAATCGCCGACGCCCTGTACGGTGTCTCGATGCGTCAGGACGGTGTCTCCGCGGTGGTCGGCCAACGCGTCGCCGCACCGGGGGAGAAAGCCGGCTGAACCGGCGACACCTCTGTCGCTCGGTAGGCTGGACACATGGCAGAACGCACGCCCTGGTCACTCTCTGGCGCCCTCAAGGGCATGTTCCAGAAGCCGACCATCGACGAAAACACCTGGGACGACCTCGAAACCGCGCTCCTGAGCGCCGACTTCGGGCCGGACGTCACCGAGGCGGTCCTCAGCGACCTCCACGCCAAGGTCGACCGGTATCGCACCACGGACCCACGGGACCTGCAGCGGATGCTCCGCGAATCGATCGAAGAACGCCTCTCGAAATACGACACCACCCTCAAACTCTCCGAGCGACCAGCAGTCGTGCTCGTGGTCGGCGTCAACGGCGTGGGCAAGACGACGACCATCGGCAAGTTCTCGAAGTTCCTCGGAACCTACGGCCGCAGCGTCGTCGTCGGTGCAGCCGACACGTTCCGTGCGGCAGCCGTCGAGCAGCTCGCGACGTGGGCCGAGCGCGGGGGAGCGCAGATCATCCGCCCGCAGCAGCAGGGCCAGGATCCGGCATCCGTCGCCTTCCAGACAGTTGACTACGCCAAACGCAACGGGATCGAGATCGTCCTCATCGACACCGCCGGTCGGCTTCAGACCAAGAGCGGTCTCATGGACGAGCTCTCCAAGATCCGCCGGGTGATCGAGAAGCAGGCGCCGATCTCCGAGGTGCTCCTCGTGCTCGACGCGACGACCGGACAGAACGGGCTCGCCCAGGCCGAGGCATTCATCGAGCACGCCGGAGTCACCGGACTCGTCCTCACCAAGCTCGACGGGTCCGCTCGGGGCGGCTTCGTCCTCGCCGTGCAGGAACGCACCGGCATCCCGATCAAACTTGTGGGGCAGGGTGAGGGAATCAACGACCTCACCGGATTCACGCCGCACGTCTTCGCACAGAAACTGGTGGGCTGATGATCGAGCACGACTTCTTCGGTGCGATCGAAACGGATGAATCGGGCGGGCTGTACTGGTCCGAAAGCGTCGAAGTCGGTGACCAGAACGTCGATGTGTCGCTCAGCGCTCCCGGCGGCGAGAACCTCTCCCCGGATGCACTCGACACGGCAGCCGGCGTCATCAGCTCGCTCGAGGGCCTCGACATCCGTGCCCGCGAAGCAATGCTCTCCGACGTCGACGACCGGAACTCAGACGTCACCCAGTTCATCGAGCAGACGCTCGAAGAGGTCGGTGACGACCTCGTCGACATGCTCGTCGACCACTCCGGCGACAATGACGTCGACATCATTCGATCGCTCCAGCTCATCCGCGTCGGGATTGCGCCGCACCAGGCCGGGGAGAGTGCCCCGTTTGCGTCGTTCGAGTTCGCGTTCGACCCGGACAATTCGGACCTCGCACTCGTCGTCTACCTGTCGATCCGCGGCGAATCCGTCGGTATCGAACTGCTGAGCTGACCGCTTCCTGAGGCATCACCCGACGCCGCGGTGTGCCGACGGCGCACGAAGGGCTGAACCCTCGGTAAACTGGCTACCAAATGGCTACTTTTGGAAACCTCTCAGACCGGCTCTCCGAGACCTTCAAGAACCTCCGCAAGAAGGGTTCGCTCTCGGCGTCCGACGTCGACGGCACCGTCCGCGAGATTCGTCGGGCCCTTCTCGAGGCCGACGTCTCACTCGACGTGGTGAAGGACTTCACCGGCAAAGTACGTGAACGCGCCCTCGGTGACGAGGTCAACAAGGCGCTCAACCCTGCCCAGCAGGTGGTGCAGATCGTCAACGAGGAACTCGTCGCGATCCTCGGTGGGTCGCAGCGCCGGCTCGAGTTCGCGAAGAATCCGCCGACGGTGATCATGCTTGCGGGCCTCCAGGGTGCCGGTAAAACGACCCTCGCCGGAAAGCTCGCGAAGTGGCTCGCGAAAGAGGGCCACACTCCGCTCCTCGTCGCCGCCGACCTTCAGCGCCCCAACGCCGTCACCCAGCTCAGCGTTGTCGCTCAGCAGGCCGGCGTCGCGGTTTACGCGCCAGAGCCAGGCAACGGCGTCGGCGACCCTGTCCGTGTGGCCAAAGACTCGATCACCTACGCCCGCACCAAGCAGTACGACACCGTCATCGTTGACACCGCCGGCCGGCTGGGTGTCGACGCCGAGCTGATGAAGCAGGCGTCCAACATCCGTAACGCCGTGAACCCTGACGAGGTTCTGTTCGTCATCGACGCGATGATCGGCCAGGATGCCGTCGCAACAGCGAAGGCGTTCCAGGACGGTGTCGACTTCACGGGTGTCGTGCTCACCAAGCTCGACGGTGACGCGAGGGGTGGAGCGGCGCTGTCCGTGGCATCCGTCACCGGGCGACCGATCATCTTCGCGTCGACGGGAGAGGGACTCGACGAGTTCGAGCCGTTCCACCCTGACCGCATGGCGAGCCGCATCCTCGACCTCGGTGACATCCTCACCCTCATCGAGCAGGCGCAGCAGGCGTTCGACGAAGAAGAAGCCATGGCGATGGCCGAGAAGTTCTCGACCGACAGCTTCACGCTCGAGGACTTCCTCAAGCAGATGCAGCAGCTGCGCAACATGGGCTCCATCAAGAAGATGATGGGCATGCTCCCGGGCATGGGACAGATGAAGCAGCAGCTCGACGCATTCGACGAGAACGAGATCGTGCGTACCGAGGCCATCATCCAGTCGATGACCCTTGCGGAGCGTCGCAACTCGAAGCTGCTCAACGGTTCACGCCGACTGCGTATCGCGCGTGGTTCCGGCTCGACGGTGACCGAGGTCAACGCCCTCGTCAACCGGTTCGAGCAGGCAGCGAAGATGATGAAGACCGTCGCAAAGGGCGGCGTTCCGCAGATCCCGGGTATGGGTCCCATCCCGGGCGGCGGCGGCGGCGGTGGCGGTTCGCGCAAGCAGCAGCAGCCGAAGAAGAAGGGCTCGAAGTCGGGTAACCCGGCGAAGCGCGCTTCTGAGAACGCGGCATTGGCGGCCGGAAAACCCGCGGCAGCACCTGCGGGCGGTACCGGCTTCGGCCTCGGTTCACCCGCTGGCGAAACCCCGGCGCCGACCGAGGAAGAGCTCGCGAGCCTGCAGAAGTTCCTGGGACGCTAGTTCCTCGATCCACCACGAAGCGTCGCTCGGCCTCGGCTGGGAGAGCGTTTTGGAGCGAGTCAGCACCGGCGGTCGCGTTCAGGAGCGTCGATCGGTCCGAAAGGGTCGTTCGCGGCATCGATCGGTCCGAAAGGGTCGCTCACCGTCGGTGTTGGCAGCCCTTTCGGCCCGATCGACGCGTTCGGACGTTCTCAGGGGATCGATCGGCGACTGAGGCGGTTTCAGTTGTCGCCAACGCACGTAGAACCGCCACGTGATGCGCGTTAGTGACAAGTGAACGTGCGATGGAGCATCCGCGGCG
>NZ_RCUV01000026.1 GCF_003667545.1 Mycetocola manganoxydans
CCCGTCCACGCGGGCGGCCCGCCCGTCCACGCGGGCGGCCCGCCCGTCCACGCGGGCGGCGCGATCGCGCACCGGCGCCCATGGGCGCCCGACCACACCCTCGGCACGCAATCGTGTCGCCCGCTTCGTTGGCGCGCACCGCGGCATCCGCTCTTCGCGCCTTGCTCGGTCGCTTTCGGTCGCATGTTGTCGCCACGAGCGACCAAGAGTGACCGAGCAACGACACCCTTCAGCCAAGACTGACCGAGCAAAACCGTAACGCAGGTCCTTTCGAAGACCGGGGCACCGCTCCTCCTGCGGAGAAGGATCCTCGCCCTGAGTGTCGGTTCAACGCAGATCCTTCGATATACCGAGATATTTCGTCATGCGGTGCAAAGATTTGACACACTGCGACGCCGTGGGGTTAACTCATCGACATGACTGATAACGCGCGTCCCCTGAGCTCCTTCGAGCCTCGTGGAACTGCCGGCATGATGATGGCCGGCAGCGCAGTCATGTGTTGTCGAATGTGTCGCTAACCGCGTAACCCGTCGCCCCGCGCCCGCCGACCCATCTCGTCGCCGCTCGCGTCCCGGATGCCACACACCGCATCTGTACTCAGGCCACGCACAGGCCACATTCCGAACCGCCGCCCACATACCGGCATCCGTCGTACCTTCATGGCCGCGGTTCGACACACGCATCATCGTCAAAGGAACTTTCGACATGTCACTCGCACACGCAACTTTCGCACCGTCCACCTCCCCCGCTCCCACGGCATCGCCCACCCAGGGGTCCGGCCCTCGCCTCCGGGCCGTTCCTGCAGGAACTGAAGCCCGCGGCTTCGTGCTCTACGTCGGCATCGATGACGCCAAGGCGGCGGCGGCGGGCACCAACCTTGGTGCCATCGTCCAGGCACTCAAGGCCCTCGCGGCCGACCTCGCCCCCGAATCAGAGACCTACGCCGCCGTCGCCCTCGCCCCCGAGGGCGCAGGCGGACGCGACGTCGATGTCGTCCGGCTCGCCCTCCAGGATCCCTCCGCCCTCGCCAAGCACCGCCAGGCCGAGGAAGACGAAGAGCTCGATCGCGCACACGCCGGGGTCGTCATCGACATCTCACGCAAGCGCCTCGTGCTCGACAACGAACCGGTCGGCTTGACCTTCAAGGAATTCGAGCTGCTGCAGTATCTCGTGCTGCGTGAGGGCCGCACGATCGACCGCACCGAGCTCATCTCCTCGCTGTGGAAGGCGGGTGACGAAGACGAGGTGCCCAACGAGCGCACCATCGACGTCCACGTCCGTCGCCTGCGCGCCAAGCTCGGTCGCTACGAAGACATCGTTCGCACCGTTCGAGGCGTCGGCTACCGGTTCGACCGTCACGCAGACGTGTCGATCCGCCACTCCTCTACCCCGTCACCCGACCTCTTCTAGAAGCACGGGGTCAGTCCGCGAATTCGGCGAGACGGGCGGCGAGGTACGGTGCCGTCCGGCTTTCCGGATGCTCCGCCACCGTCGCGGGGATCCCCGCCGCCAGGATGCGTCCACCGGCGTCGCCGCCCGACGGACCCATATCGATGATCCAGTCGGCAGCAGCGGCCACATCCATGTCGTGCTCGACGAGGACGACGGTGTTACCGGAGTCGACGAGCCGGTTCAGCTGGGTCATCAACAGCCGGACGTCGGCTGGATGCAGCCCCGTCGTCGGCTCGTCGAGCAGATACAGCGTGTGACCGCGGCGGGCCCGCTGCAACTCGGTGGCGAGCTTGATCCGCTGCGCCTCTCCGCCGGACAGTTCGGTCGCGGGCTGCCCGAGACGCAGGTACCCCAGCCCGACGTCGCCCAGGGTCGCCAGGCTGCGAGCGGCGGCAGGCACGTCAGCGAGGAACGCCGTCGCGACCTCGACCGTCATCGCGAGCACATCGGCGATGGTCTTGCCCCGGTAGAGGATCTCGAGCGTCTCGGCGTTGTATCGCGCGCCGTCGCAGGTCGGGCAGGCAGCGTAACTGCCGGGAAGAAAGAGCAGCTCGACCGTCACGAAGCCCTCGCCCAGGCACGTGTCGCAGCGACCGCCGGCCACGTTGAACGAGAACCGACCGGCGTCGTAGCCGCGCGAGACGGCATCCGGTGTCGCTGCGAACGTCGATCGGACGGCGTCGAACAGACCCGTGTATGTGGCGAGGTTGGAGCGCGGGGTGCGACCGATCGGCCGCTGGTCGACCCGCACGAGGCGATCGACTTTCTCGAGGCCGGTCACGTTGGAGACGATGGTCGCTTCGGTCTCCGTCGGCTCGACTCCGTCCGTGTCGAGCTCGGGCTCGACCGGTGCCTGTGAACCACGGTCGCGCAGCCCCTCCCGCACCGCATCGGCGAGGACGCGACTGACGAGCGTGGACTTGCCCGATCCGGAGACTCCGGTCACGACGGTCAGCACGCCGAGCGGAATCTCGACATCGAGGTCGCGAAGATTATGCCGGGTGACGCCGGTGAGCTCGAGGCAGCCGGCAACGGGTCGCGGAACCGGGCGCTGCGGGCGGATGTCGGGATCCCGCTCGAGGAACGGGCGGGTGATGGATGCCTCCACCTCGGCGAGTCCGCCAACGGGGCCACTGTAGAGAACGTCGCCACCGCCTGACCCCGCACGCGGGCCGACGTCGACGAGCCAGTCAGCGCTTCGGACGACGTCCATGTTGTGTTCGACGACGAAGACGGTGTTGCCGGAGGCCTTCAGCTGCTCGAGGACGACGAGGAGCGGTTCGGCGTCGGCGGGGTGAAGCCCGGCCGACGGTTCGTCGAGCACGTAGACGACGCCGAACAGCCCCGAACGCAACTGGGTCGCGATGCGGAGCCGCTGCATCTCGCCCGGCGAGAGCGTCGGTGTTTTCCTGGCCAGGCTCAGGTAGCCGAGTCCGAGTCCGCTGAGCACGTCGATCCGCGCGAGGAGGTCTGCTGCGATGGTCACGGCGACCTCGGTCACCTCGCCCGATGATGCGGACGAGATGGCCGCGGTTGCTGTCGCCAGCTCGGCGGTGGGCCGGAGGATTTCTGTGAGGTCGGCCAGTGGCATCCCGTTGAGGTCGGCGATCGTGTGCCCGGCGAACGTGACGGCGAGCGCCGCCTGGGTGTGTCCGCTGCCGCCGCAGAGGTCGCAGGGCCCGGTGTCGACGAATCGGAGTGCGCGGTTGCGCGCCATCTCGCTTTTCGAATCGGCGAGGGTGTGGAGGATGTAGCTCTTGGCGCTCCAGAACCGGCCCTTGTACGGCTTGGCGACGCGGTCTCTCTGTGGCGTGACTTCGACGACGGGCTGTTCGTCGGTGGAGATGAGCCAGTCGCGGGAGGCTTTCGGGAGGTCTCGCCAGGGCGTGTCGATGTCGTGGCCGAGTTCGGAGACGACGTCGCGGAGGTTCTTGCCCTGCCACGCGCCCGGCCACGCCGTGATCGCGCCGTCCCGGATGCTCAGCGACGGGTCGTGCACGGCAGACGACTCGGTCACCGTGTGCGCGATGCCGAGTCCGTGGCAGCGGGGGCAGGCGCCGATGGCGGTGTTCGACGAGAAGGAGTCTGACTCGAGTCTCGCGGCACCGGCCGGGTAGGTTCCCGCGCGGGAGAACAGCATCCGCATCGAATTCGACAGGGTCGTGAGAGTGCCGACGGTGGAACGGGAGCTCGGTGCGCCACGGCGCTGCTGCAGGGCGACGGCCGGCGGCAAACCCGTGATGGAGTCGACGTGCGGCGTGTTGCCCTGGGCGATCAGGCGACGGGCGTACGGGGCGACGGATTCGAGGAACCGGCGTTGTGCCTCCGCGAAAATGGTGCCGAACGCGAGCGATGACTTGCCGGAGCCGGAGACGCCGGTGAACGCGACGATGCTGCCGCGGGGAACGTCGACGTCCACGTCCCTGAGGTTGTTCTCACGAGCGCCGCGGACACGGACGAATCCGTCGTCGGGTGGCTTCGGGAGGGTGAGGGCGGGGTCCTGCAACGAAATCGACATCGTCCCACACTAGGTGCGGCGTCGTCGACCGCCCGGGGCATTGACAAGGGCACACACGCCGCGAGTTGCCTGCTTTCGCGGGTTCTCGCGCGCTGACACCCGCGAGACCGGGCAACTCGCACACCTGTCGCTGTAGCATCGACGCGCCGGCCAGAAACGACGGAAGGATCACCCATGCGAGCGGAACAACTCACCGATCCGGTGGCGTATCACGCCGAAGGTCCCGTCTGGTCTGCCGCGTGGGGCGGCCTCCGGTGGGTCGACATGCTCGCCGGGGACATCCTCTCGCTGACGGATGCCGGTGCCGTCGCCCGGCGCAACGTCGGCACGATCGCCGCCGCGTTGCGACCGCGTCGCGGAGGTGGAGCCGTGATCGCTGTGGAGCGCGGGTTCGTCCTCGAGAACCGCGACGGTTCGATCACTCCCCTGCAGGAGATCTGGACCGATTCGAGCATCCGGATGAATGAGGGCGGATGCGACCCGGACGGCCGCTTCTACTGCGGATCGATGGCATACGACCAGCGCGAGGGCGCAGCAACCGTGTACCGGCTCGACGCCGACCGTACTGTGCGTCCGGTGATCGACGCCGTCACCGTGTCGAACGGTATCGACTGGAGCCCGGATGGATCGCTCGCCTATTACAACGACACGGCGACCCACAGCATCCAGCTCTTCGATTACGACCGGGAGGCCGGACTCACCGGCAGACGCACCTTCGTCGCGCTGGGCGACGATGACAGCCCTGACGGCCTGACCGTCGACGCCGACGGCGGCGTGTGGGTGGCGATGAATGGTGCGGGAGAGGTGCGCCGCTACCGCGCAGACGGTCGGCTCGATGACGTGATCGAGGTTGGCGCCCGCCAGGTGACGGCGTGCACGCTCGGCGGGACGAACCTCGATGAACTCTTCATCACCACGTCGAGGGAGAACCTGGACCCCGGCGACGACCCCCTCGCCGGGTCGCTCTTTTCGGTGAAAGTGGGCGTCCGCGGGATGCCGGTGCGCGAGTTCGCGGGCTGAGCCAAACAATTTTGGAAAATAACGTTTCGATAACTAGACGCCGTTACCTTTCCGTTATATATTCAGAGAGCGTTAGTTGTTTTGCTGTGGCAGCTACCGCGGAATGTGATTGCAGGACACTCTTGGTGCAAGGGGAAGGCCGGTCGTAAGCCTCTACGACCGGCCTTCAATCCGTTAACCGGCGCCTCCCCATCTGGCCGATAGCCTGAAAGCATGAGCAACAATCCGGATGCCGCGGCTGGCGGGCACGGTCCGGCCACAAGAACCAGGCTGGTCGCCCTCGTGTGCTTCGCCGGAGGCCTGCTCGTCGTTCTCGGCGGGATGTTCCTCGCTCTGCGCTGGCTCCTCGCCAGCGACGTCGTTGCCCTTCTCGTCGGGCTCCTGCTCATCCTGCTCGGCGTCGCCGCGACCGTGACCGGCGTCGTGCTCTTCTTCCGCGGCATCGCGTCGACGACACGCGCCTCCGGAAAGACACGCGGCACCCTCTAGGCTTGATCGTCAGGAGGACCCGAATGACCGATCGCGAGCTGGCGGTAACCGCCTGGGAGTCGCTGTTCCGAGCGCAGGTCGGTGTCATCCGTGTGCTGGCGTCCGAGTTCCCGACCCGCACGATGTCGCTCAACGAGTACGACGTGCTGTTCAACCTGTCGCTGCAGCCCAACAACCGGGCGCGACTGCGAGATATCAACCAGCTCGTGCTGCTCAGCCAGCCCAGCGTCAGCCGCCTCATCGACCGCCTCGTGGCGCGCGGTCTCGTGTCGAAACATCCGGATCCCACCGACAAACGCGGCACCATCGTCGCCATCACGGATGCCGGCTTCGCCCAGTACCGCGACGCCGCCCGCATGCACATGGAGACGATCACCGACCTCATGGGGTCGGCGCTCACGGACGAAGAACTCCGACAGCTCACTAAGCTGACGGCGAAGATCCGGCGCTCGAGCCCGGCCCCTGACGCCGACTAGAACAAACCGGCGCGCGCGCATGGGCGCCCGTGCGTCGTGCCCCTGCCCGCCGCTTCGATGCCCTACGGCCATGTCCGATTTCCGCTAGCCGGGTGGCATCCGCTGTGTCAGGCTGACGGTATGGACTTCACCGAGCGGTATCGCGTCATCCAGGCGAAGGACTCCCGATTCGACGGGCAGTTCATCACCGCGGTGCGCTCGACGGGCATCTATTGCCGGCCCTCCTGTCCGGCACGGACGCCGAAGCCGGAGAACGTCACGTTCTACTCGACGAGCGCCGCCGCGCACGAGGCCGGCTACCGCGCCTGCAAACGCTGCCTGCCCGAAGCGGTGCCGGGGACACCGGCGTGGAACCTCCGCAACGACCTCGCTTCCCGTGCCATGCGGCTCATCGGTGACGGCGTGATCGAGCGCGAGGGCGTGCCGGGGCTGGCCGGACGGCTCGGCTACTCCTCTCGTCACCTCACCCGGGTGCTGCACGAAGAGCTCGGCGCCGGCCCGCTCGCTCTGTCCCGTGCGTACCGCGCTCAGACAGCCCGCACCCTCCTCACATCCACCGACCTGCCGATTGCCGATGTCGCGTTCGCCGCAGGATTTGCCAGCATCCGCCAGTTCAACGACACCGTGTCCGGCGTGTTCGAGCTCACACCGGGACAGATCAGGGCGAAAGGCACACATTCCACGACCGCGCCAGGATCTCTCTCGCTGTCACTGCCGTATCGGGAGCCGTTCGATGCTGCCGGCGTCTTCGCGTGGTTGCGCCCCCGCGCCGTCGCCGGCATCGAGGTCGCGCGAGCCGACTCCTATGCCCGCACGCTTCAGCTTCCCGGCGGCCCTGCCCGGTTCGAGGTCCGCCTCGACGGTCGGGCACTCCGCCTGGATGCCCAGCTCACCCAACTCGGAGATCTGCCCGTGCTCGCGTCGCGTGTGCGGCGATTGTTCGACCTCGACGACGATCCGGTCGCTGTCGATACGGCGCTGCGGGAGCATCCCGAACTGGCGTCGCACGTGGACGCGATCCCCGGCATCCGTCTGCCCGGCGCCGTCGATGCCGAGGAGATGCTGTTCCGGGCGATCGTCGGGCAGCAGATCACCGTGGCCGCCGCGCGGACCCAGCTGAACCGGCTCGCCGCCGCGTGCAGCACCGAACTCGAGCCGGCGAGCGCTGCGCCCGAGCTCACCCGGCTGTTTCCTACCGCGGCCCAGATCGCGGAGCACGGCCGCGACGCGCTCGTCGGCCCGCGGGCAAAGATCGAAACCGTCATGCGGATCGCCGAGGCCCTTGCTTCGGGAGACCTTCGCCTCGACCTCGGCGATGACCCGGCCGACCAGCATCAGCGACTCACGGCGTTCACCGGCATCGGGGACTGGACCGCGGGCTACGTCGGGATGCGTGTGCTCGGGAACCCGGACGTGTTCCTCTCCGGCGACGTCGCGGTGCGTTCCGGTGCTCGCGCGCTCGGGCTGCCCGGCACCGCAAACCCGCTCACCGACTGGGCAGCCCGCGTCTCGCCGTGGCGCTCGTACCTGTGCCTTCACTTGTGGCGGGCCGCCGGCCTCCCGGCGGCGCCAGCCGTACCCTCACCCCCGACAGGCGATCCCGGCGCCCCTATTCCCGAGGAGACCCTCGCATGACCACTCTCGACCCAGCGCTCTCACACACACTGTCGACACCCGATGGCGCGTTCAGCATCATCGCGCGCGCCGACGGGGCGGTTCTCGCATCCGGCTGGACGGCATCCGTCGACGCTTTGCTCGCCCGGATCGCTCCCGCGCTGCGGCCGACGGCGGTGCACGAGGGTCACATGTCGGCAGCGGATGCCGTCACCGCCTACTACGACGGAGACGTCACCGCGATCGACGGGGTCGCGGTCGCGCAGAGCGGCGGGGAGTTCCGGATGCGCGGCTGGGCGGAGCTGCGGCGCATCGCGCCGGGTCACCCTCGCAGTTACACCGAGTTCGCGGCGGCGATCGGCCGTCCGACGGCCGTTCGGGCCGCGGCGAGTGTCTGTGCGACGAACGCGCCTGCCCTGTTCGTACCGTGCCACCGGGTGCTGCGCACCGACGGCAGCGTCGGCGGTTTCGCGTGGGGTGTCGACGTGAAGCTCTCGCTGCTTGCCCGGGAGGCCGCCGCTCTCCGTTGAACGGATGCCGCGCCGCGGCATCCGTCGTCTCGTCACGTTGCTCGGTCGGTTATGGCTGGAGCACCCGCTTGCTCGGTCGGTTGTGGCTGGGATCCACGCCGGATTCTCGCCACAACCGACCGAGCAGGACGCGAATAGCCGAAAGCGACCGAGCAGCGTACGCGGCCTCAGCCTTCCTGGCGCAACTGCTTCGCTTCGAGGACGGCTTTCGCTTCGGCCTCGATCGCGGCGTCGATCATGACCGTCGAGCGCAGCGGCAGCTGCACGGCGTATTCAGCCTTGATGCCGGCACGCAGCTCGCGCACCCGCTCGATCTCGGAGTCGACCTCGCCGCCGTAGAGGAGCGCCATGTTGCTGAGGTACAACCACAACAGGAACACGATGACGCCACCGAGCGTGCCGTACGTCGCGTCGTAACTGCCGAAGTTCGACACGTAGAAGAAGAAGCCGAACGTCGCAGCAGCCCAGACCAGGAGTGCTGTCGCCGAGCCGACCGTGAGCCAGCGGAACTTGTGCTGCTTCACATTGGGCGTGAAGTAGTAGAGCATCGCGATGATGAGCATCGCGAGGAGCGCGAGCACGGGCCACTTGGCGATGTTCCAGACGAGGAGCGTCGTCTCACCGAGCCCGATCAGGGAGCCGACAGCTTCGGCGATGTCCCCGCTGAGCACGAGGATGAGCGCCATCAGGGTCAGTGTCACCAGGGCGACGACGGTGATGAGCAGGATCACCGGCTGGAACTTGAGGAAGGGACGGCCTTCGAGAACCCCGTAGATGCGGTTCATGCCCCGGGAGAACGCGCGGACGAAGCCGGCGGCGGACCAGATCGCACCGACCAGGCCGACGACGAAACCGAGACCGGCGGCCGGGGTGGCGGTGAGGTCCTCGATCGGGCCCTTGAGCGTTTCGACCGTGTCCTCCGGGGCGACCGATGAGAAGAGGGCGAGCAGCTGGCCCGTGACATTCGAGTCCTGGTTGACGAGGGACAGCAGCGAGACGATCGCCAGCAACGCGGGGAACAGGGCCAGAACGGCGAAGTAGGTCAGGCCGGCCGCGATGTCCGCGACCTGGTCCTTTGTGAACTCACGCAGGGCACGCCGGTACACCGGCAGCAGATCCTTGAAGCGAAGTTTCGGCGGCGTCCTCACCTCGGCGTCGGACGGTGCGTCCTCGGCGAGCTCCCTGTCGGACGGCGCAGACGCGATGACGGTGTCGCGGTCGTCCGTCTCGTCGCGCTCGGCCTCACCGCTATGCCGCGCCATGAGCGTCTTCCCCGCTGTGGTCGCCCGTCGTGATGGCGATCACGGCGGCTACGACGATGCCGACGAATCCGACGACGACACCGATGACCATGCCGAGGGAGACCCGGCGCCGGATCTCACCAACCGTGGAGGCCAGATCCTCACGGATCTCTTCGAGATTCAGGTTGCGGACCTGCTCACCCATCGTCTCGTTCCGGTCATCACGGTTCGTGGGGAGCGTCATCGCGACGCCATTCTCATCAGCCATGCCCTTCACCATAATCGTCGCGCTCGACATCGAGGTAGGGCTTGCCCTCGCACCACACACCCTGTCAGCGCCGCAAGCCGTGTTTCAGGGGCGCGTGAACCTTCTATCCTGAACTCGTGGCCCGTATCTCCGTCATCATCCCCGTCTACAACGACGCTGATCTGCTCCGGGTGTGCCTCGACGCACTCGCTCGGCAAACCCGATCGGCAGACGAGATCGTCGTGGTCGACAACGCGAGCACGGATGCCACGGCGCACGTCGCGCGCTCGGCCGGCGCGCGCGTTGTGTACGAGCCCGTCCGTGGCATTCCCTCGGCGACGAGCGCCGGATTCGACGCGGCGAACGGCGACATCTTCGCCCGGCTCGACGCTGATTCGGTTCCCGCCGACGACTGGCTGGAACGGATCGAGGCTGCCTTCGCGGCCGGGCCCGAGGCATCCGCTGTCACCGGGACCGCTGACTTCTACGGCGGGAACGCCCTTTCGCGGTGGTTCGGCAGCTCGTGCTACCTGCCCGCGTACTTCAGTGCGATGGGAATGCTGCTCGGCCACCCGCCCCTGTTCGGCTCGAATTTCGCGATGCGCGCGGAGGCCTGGCCGATGGTGCGGAACTCCGCCCACCGCGACCGCGCGGATGTGCACGACGACCTCGACCTGAGCTTTCAGTTCCGGCCGGACATGACGGTGCTCTACGACCCGGCCCTTCGGGTGTCGATCTCGGCCAGGCCGTTCGCGAGCGTCGGGGCGTTCGCACGTCGGGTTCGGCTCGGCGTCGTCACCGTCGCCGTCAATGTGATGCGGGAGTCGCCGATCGAACGCCGACGGCAGAGGGCGGTCCCCCAGCTCTCGGCGGGCGACACTCCTCAGCCCGGCTTCGGGTAGTGCGCTGAGCGCAGCAACCCGGCGAGGTGGACGGCGTTGGCCGCTGCGGCTGACAGGGCGGATGCTGTGACCTCCGGCGTGCTGTCGAGGTCTTTGTAGTCGGTCGTGTGCATGGCTTCACCGTTCCAGTACGAAACCCCCTGCGCTGGGATCGTGAAACCGTAGTCGTTGAGCGCCTGGAAGAGATCGGCGCTGATCTTGTGTGCTCCGTCCTCGTTGCCGACGACCGCGACGAGTGCGACCTTGTCGTACAGGATGGGCCGGCCGGCGGCATCCGTCTCGGAGAGCTCAGCGTCGAGTCGTTCGACGACGCGGGACGCGACACTCGACATGTGCCCCGCCCACGTGGGAGTGCTGATGAGGAGGATGTCGGCGGCAAGCACCCGCTCGCGGATGGACGGCCATTCATCACCGTTACCCATGTCGGTCTGCACGCCAGGCTTCACGTCGTGATCGACGACCCGGATCTTGCTCGTGGAGACCCCATGGCTCCCGAGCGCGTCGAGGAACTGGTCGGCGAGCAGGTCGCTGCTCGACGAGTCAGGGGACGGAGTGAGAGTACAGACGAGGGCGAGTGCGGTCAGCGATGTGGAATCCATCGGGCCAGTGAAGCGAAGACCACGAACCCCGGTCAAGGCCTTGCGCGCCGAGCTTGACCGGTCGCGCGATGCAGCGGCAGACTGGGCCACCGACCAAAGGAGACAGACATGGGCGATAACCCCAACCGCGCGAACGACACGGACGACGACGCTCTGCTCGGCCCCGGCAGCTCGGCGACAGGCGGCGGGACCTCTGCGGATGCAGCCGGCAGCGACGAGGATGAACCACGGATGCCTCCGCTCGATCCGAGCGGGACCACCCCGACCCAGCTCGCTGACGAACGAACCCAGCATGAGGATCTCTGAGGCTCCCGCGCCGTCAACCCCTTGTCAAGGGCCTTGAGCGGCGAAGCTCGACCCGCCTAGTCTGAAACTGTTCGGCCGCGGATTTCCGCGGGTCGCCAACACAGAAAGCGAGGGACCTTATGGGACTCGGAGACAAGATCGGCAACGCCGCAGAAGACGCCAAGGGCAAGGCCAAGGAGAGCTTCGGTGACGCCACCGACAACGAAAAACTTCAGGCTGAAGGCCAGGGCGACCAGACGAAAGCCAACCTCAAGCAGGCTGGCGAGAACGTGAAGGACGCTTTCACGGACAAGTGACGTCGCTTCACCTGTGGCCCGGCTCCGCTGCCTTTGCGGAGACCGGGCCACTTCTCTGCCCGCTCTCCTTTTGAACGTTCTCCTTCTGCTCGCGCCGTTCCTTCCATGTCGTCACGACCATCGGGCCTTTTCGAAGAAAACGGGCCCTGGCGAAAAGGTAGAGGCCATAGACGACGAACCCGCTCGCCATCATGATGAGCAGCGCCGAGCCGAATGGGAGCGAACCCACCAGCCGGAGCGCCCCGTCGAGACCGGTCGCCTGATCCGAGTCGGTGAATGCAGCTGACGACAGGAACAAGAGCCCGGTGATGGCCAGGGCGATTCCCTTCGCGACGTGCCCGACGATCCCGAGAGCGCCGACGACGGACGAGCGGATGCCGTCCATCGGCTCCATCTCCTCGCGGAAGTTTCTGGACACCCCACGGAACACGAGGGTTCCTCCGACGATCCCGACGCCGAGTCCGACCGCGGCGAGCGCAAAGACGCCTCCGGGAGTCCCGAGCAACGTCGCACTGAGTCTTTGCCAGGTCTCCGAGGCATCCGACCGATTCCCGAGCGCGTAGAAGCCGACGACCACAGCGATGGCAGCGAAGCCGAATGCTTTTGCGACGTTGGTCATTCTCCGCATGACGATGAGCCGTGGAGTGGTCGATTCGACCTGGGCGGCTTCGGTCCACTGGAGCAGCGCGAGCCCGAACAGGGCGATCGTCGCGGCCCACAGGAGGAAGACCCCGCCCGGAATGTCCGAAACGGTCGTGAGTGCGCCGGACTGGTCCGCGTTCCCGGCGCTCCCCCACGCGACGCTGATGCCGATCACACCGATGAGGATGTGGATCACACCGTTCGCGACAAGACCAGCGCGGGCGAATCCGCGAACCCTCGGATCACGGTTCGCTTTACGCGCGGCGGCCTTCACCTCGTCGCGCTTCGATTCGTCGGTCACTGCTACATCCTAGGAACGAATGGCCGCACCCACGCGTCACAGGCACCGCCGGCCGCGTTTCCGCTACTGGTAGGTGCGAGCGATCACCCATTCATTGTCGACCCGGACCGCATCGACGACCACGGACTCGCCGTTCTCGTCGGTCGCCTGGAATCGCCATCCGATGCGGGCGAGCGGTGAATGCGTCATCAACGGATGCGAGTACTCGGGTTCACCGAAGAGTGCCGTCGGGGTGTCCGTCACTCTCCACCGTCGGTCGCGCCAATACATCCTCTGCGGCAGGGTGCCGTCGGTCCAGATCGTCGCCGATCGATCCGTCACTGTGTTCATGATGCCTTCTTCGTAGATATGTTCGAATGTTAACGAAGCATAGACGGAAGCCCGCGACACGCCAAGAACAATCTCGACCGTCGTCTCGTCGACGTCGCCTCCCCGGGATTCGTCAGGGATCCTGCGTAGGCTGGAGCCCTATGCGACTTCTTCTCATCCGTCACGGTCAGACTCCGGCCAATGTGCTCGGCCAGCTCGACACGGCCCACCCCGGCCCAGGGCTCACCGACCTCGGTCACCGCCAAGCGGCTGCCGTGCCCGACGCGCTCGGCCATGAGAGGATCGACGGCCTCTTCGTCTCAACGCTCGTGCGCACGCAGCTGACGGCCGAACCCCTCGCCGCTGCCAGGGGTCTGGAGCCGCTCATCACCGACGGACTCCACGAGATCGAGGCGAGCGACCTCGAGGGCAGATCAACCTACGCCGACCACATGCGTTATATGGACGTGGTTCTCTCCTGGGCTGCGGGCGACCTGGAACGGCCCATGCCTGGCGGACCGAACGGTCACGACTTCTTCGGTCGCTTCGACAGCGCCATCAACGACATCGGCAATGAACACGACGGCACGGTCGCTGTCGTCAGCCACGGAGCGGCGATCCGGGTGTGGGCGGCCGGACGCTCGACGAACATCGACGCCGAGTACGCAGCCACCCACGACCTCGCCAACACGGGTGTCGTCGTGGTGACCGGCAGCATGGCCGAAGGCTGGGTCGTCGAGGAATGGGACCGCGCACCCATCGGCGGCGCCGAGCTCGACGACCTTTCCGCCGACGACCCGACCGGTGAAGCCGTCGTCTGAGGTTCAGGCCTCGAAGGCCCTTCCCCCGGTGTCCACGCGCCCCTCGGCGATCAACCACCTCAGTCCGTCGGCGATAGCGGCAGCCGACGTGAATCGCGGGGAGTAACCGAGGTCGGACGCGGCAGCGGCGATGCTCATCGATAGGCTGCGACTGACGTGGTCGCGAGTGGCATCCGCGTGCTCGGAGGACAGACCGGCGAGCATGTCCTCGAGCGGCAGATAACGGAGACGCGCCTCCTGCCCGAACCATCCGGCGGCCGTTTCGGCGATCCCGCGCAGGGTCATCGCGCGCTCAGACACCACGTGGTAGCTGTTCCCCGCCGCAACACCCGGCCGCTCGATCGCGCGCTGGAAGCACTGCGCAACATCGTCGGCGTGCACGTGGTGCACCGTCTCGAGGCCGAGGTTCGGCAGCACCAGTTCGCCTCCGGATGCGAGAGTCTCCCACACGCCGAGATCGAAGTTCCCAGCGGCGTTCACCATCGGCCAGCCCGGTCCGGTGATGTGGCCTGGGTGGAGCACGGTCGACGGCAGGCCTCCTCCTCAAGATTCAGCGAGCAGGAGTTTTTCGATCGCGGCTTTGCCCACGCCGTACTCGCCGAAGGGGCGGCGAGCATCCGTCTCCGTCGTCGGAACAGCGACGGCGGTACCGTGCACCCAGATCGTTCCGCAACTGACGAGCAGATCCACCCGGCCGCGGAGTGCTTCGACCAGCTGCGCAGCCGAGTCCTCGGTGAAACACATCATGTCGACCACGATGTCGGCGCCGAGGCCGGCGATGGCCGGCGCGAACGATCCGTCCGCGTCGCCGGCGTCGCGGTCGAGCGCGACCCGCTCGACGTGTTGCCACGCGGCATCCGTTCGATACGGATCCCGGATGCCGCGACTCACGGCGACGACGTTATGCCCCGCTTCGACGAGGCGCGGAATCAGGTAACTGCCGACGTGGCCGGTGGCTCCGATGACGACGATTCGAGACATGGGTCCTCCCGGGAACGATGGATGCTCGTCAGGTAACTGTAGGGAACTCCGGCTCGAGAGACGCAAGGGTTGCGGCGAACTGCCGGTGACCGTTCCAGAGATTGAACGCGAAAAATGCCAGTCCGACAGCGAGACCGAGGACGACGGCGAGTGTGATCGACGCGCTGAAGACGTTCGTGATCGCCGCGACCAGCAGGCCGAGAAGCGCCGCATTGATGGTGATGATGAAGATCATGGTGCTCCCCAGCACCTGGCTCGCACCCCGTTTCGGTGTGAAGAAATAGTAGGTCTGCTGTGACCCGGGGAAGTCATCGTGGGGTGAAGCCAGCAGGTAGCGCCGCAGGCCCGGGTCCAGCTGGGCATAGGCGCCGCGAAGCCGGTTCATCGCGATGACGTACATGAAGTCTTCGTGCGCGATGTTGAGCACCCGCACCTGGGTGAGCAGACCGACGATGCTGATGAACGCCAGGACCCCGATGGCGAACGCGATGAACGCATCCGAGAAGTCCGTTGCCTGGCCGACGAGGGCGAGGCTGACGAGCCCGGCGGAGACGAGGGTGAGGAAGATGCTGATCCGGGTGAGGACTTCGCTCTGGGTCGTGCTCCGGGAGGCGAGCAGACTCCAGTGCTCCGTCGCGAGCAATTGTGCCCGCACGGCCGGTGGAGGCTCAGGCGTGTCGGCAGGCTCGCCCGCACTGTGGCTGCCCATACGACATATTCTGCGCCGATTCCGCTCGAACGCAACCGGTCAGGATCAGCTCTCGCTCAGGCTTCCGCGGACGATCGAGTCACCGGAGTGGGTCGGGTCCCCGTCGTCAGGCTCCTGCGAAACGTCGACGACGGAATAGCGCGTCAGGTCGATGTCGGCCGGGAGCGAGAACGATCCGCTGGAACCGCTGAGCAGGCCGAGGCTGATCAGCCCGGACGTCTCCGGGTCGACCAGCCATACCTCGCGCAGCCCTTCTCTCGGGGCTTCGAGGTCGACGACGATGCGTTGATCCCCCGAAGGCTCTTCCTCGAGCCGCGCCGAGCCGGATGCAGACCAGCCGGGGAATGGTTCGAGTACTGCCTCGGCCACGAGTCGAGGATCTTCGGTCCGCGAGAGCAGCGACGTCCCGATCGCTCCCGCGACGAGGCCAACCACAAGCGCCACCGCCGCGATCAATGCGGTCGCTGCCTTTCGGTGTGGCTTCCGGCGGCGCGGCGCCAGATGGAGAGACTCGGATGCCGGGCGTCGCGTCGTATCGGAATCCGTGCGCGGTCGCGCTCGGTCGTTTCCCGGCACCTCACGCAACCCGTCCGGGAGTCCGAGTTCGGCATGGATGCCCTCCCACACCCCGGCGGGCGGCTCGAGCAGTTCGGCACCCTCGAGACTGTGACCGATGGTGATCACTCGGGAGTATTCGGCGAGCGCCGCCCCGCACTGCGTACAGCTCGCCACGTGCTCGATCCATTTGGCACCGTCGGGCACGTCGCCGAGTGCGAACTGCGCCAACTCGTCGTCACTGAGATGTGTCATAGTCCGCCTCCAATCGAGTGCGCAGTCTGGTGAGGCTCCGGCGGATGTGGCTTTTCACCGTTCCCAGCGGAATGCCGGTGGTCTCAGCGATCTGTGAATGGGTGAGGTCTTCGAAGAACGCGAGGGTCATGACCCGTTGAGGTATCGGTTCCAGCCGGCCGAGCTCGTCCGCGATCAGAAGCCGGTCAGCGACATCCGCGACGTCAGGCCGCCCACCATCGGCGCGTTGCCCAGCCCAATTCTCCTCGATAAGCCTGGCTCGCGTGCGCGCGTCGAACGCGTCGGCTATGCGTCTGCGCGTTATCCCCACCAGCCAGGATCCGAGGACTCCCTTCGCCGGGTCGAAGGTGTCGCGGCCTCGCCACGCCGAAATGAACACCTGTTGAGTGACATCCTGCGCGTCGGCGTCTCCCCCCAGCGACCGCCGCGCAAGAGAATACACAAGGCCGGACCAGCGCGCGTATGCGTCGGCGAGCGCTCGCTCATCGCCGGCGCGGAAACGCACCGCGATGTCGGCATCGTCTGGCTCCGTCACGTCGATGGGCGACCTTTCGATCGGGCGCCGCGGGTGATGCTGTGGAGTCGATCCCAGTCGCGTCGATAGCGCGCGGGCCGCGGCGCGGTCAAGCATAGCCTCGGCCGACCATACGCGCCCCGCTTTCTGCCGCATCGCACGCTCGGCGTCCGAGTTCAGCGTTGGGTGTGGGAGCGGGATGCGCCGACTGGGCTCAGGACGGAGGCACCCAACCAGGACCCGGCAGGCGCATCCACGCTCTCACTGGCACTTCCCCCCGCAGATGCCAATCGGATGCACCTGTGACAGAAATTCCGTCGAATCGGTCGCGTTTCCCAGCAAACGTCCGGTTCCGGGAAATCCGCCGCTCGTGGGTATGGTGCACGTCGATACTTCGTCATAGACTCCGACGCGGGAGGCACCCATTCGGGGCATGAGAATGCCATGACAAAGGAGTGCCGAACAATGAAAAAGAAGAACAGTTTCCTCGCGATCACTGCCGCCGCGGCGGCCATGATCCTCCTCGGAGGATCACTGCCGCCGCGGCGGCCATGATCCTCCTCGGACCGATCGCCCCGGCGACCGCCCATGGAAAGACCCCTCCGGCCGGCTCGATCGTCGATGTCGCCGTTGCCGCCTCCGGCGGGGGCACGCCGGACAGCAACCCGCACGATTACGACCTGCTCGTGCAGGCCGTTGTCGCGACCGGGTTGGCGCCCGTGCTCAGCGACACATCGCGCCGCTTCACCGTGTTCGCTCCGAACGACCGGGCCTTCATGCGGCTCGTGACCGACCTCACGGGTGCGGCCCCGGCGAGCGAGGCAGCGGCTCTCGCGACGATCACGACGGCGCTCAGCCTGGACCAGATCAGTAACGTCCTGCTGTACCACGTGGTGCCGGACCGGTCACTCGGCGCTGTCCGCGTCCTGATCTCCAAGTCGCTGACGATGGCGAACGGTGGAGTGGTCAAGCCGCGCCTGACCACTCTCCGCGACGAGAACCCTGACCTTCGCGACCCCAGGCTCGTGATCAGGGGGCTCAACATCAAGGCGAGCAACGGAGTGATTCACACGATCGATCGTGTGCTGATTCCCGGCTCGCTGTAGGCGAAGAAAAGACGGATGCCGGTTCTCCTCGGGGAGAACCGGCATCCGTTCGTCGTTTTCGGGTCAGCGGGTGAGCGACTCGTCGTGTTCGCGGTGCGCCTGCTCGAGCAGCCTCATCAGTTTCTCCTCGTCGCGGGCGAGCTTGCGGTACTTCGGCGGAAGGGCGCGAATCGCACTCTCCTCCTCGAGGAGCCTCGAGAAGACCCGGTTCCGTTCGGCGGCATCCGCCGTGTACTCGAGGTTGATGTAGTCGGTCGCGTGGCGGCGGGCTCCCGAGATGGCGGACTGCGCCTTGCCCTTCGGGCTCACGAGGGACGCGATGACGGTGACGATGAGCACACCGAGGATGACGGTGAGTGATAGTCCGGTGGAGATTTCGACGACGGGAACGTGCTCGCCGCCATTGATGAACGGGACCGTGTTCTCGTGCAGCGCGTGGAGGACGAGCTTGACCCCGATGAAGGCGAGGATCGCCGCGAGACCGTAGGAAAGGTAGACGAGGCGGTCGAGCAGGCCATCGATGAGGAAGTAGAGCTGACGCAGACCGAGCAGCGAGAATGCTGTCGCGGTGAAGACGATGAAGACGTTCTGGGTGAGTCCGAAGATCGCAGGGATCGAGTCGAGCGCGAACAGGATGTCGGTTCCACCGATGGCGACCATGACGAGCAGCATCGGCGTGAGAACCTTGCGGCCATTCTCAACGGTGACGAGCTTGTCGCCGTCGTAGTGCGCCGATGTGGGCAGCACCTTGCGGGCGATCCGGATGATGAAGTTGTCGGCGGCATCCTCTTCGTCGCCCTTGGGCTTGAGCAGGTTTCCCGCGGTGAGGAGCAGGATGAGACCGAAGAAGTAGAAGATCCACGCAAACGAGTTGATGAGCGCGGCGCCGAGGAAAATGAAACCGGTTCGGGCGATCAGAGCGAACACGATGCCGAAGAGCAGGACCTTCTGCTGGTCCTCGCGGGGCACCTTGAACGACGCGATGATGATGAGGAAGACGAAGAGGTTGTCGACCGAGAGAGCCTTCTCGGTCACGTAACCGGCGAAGTACTCGCCTCCCGCGTCACCGCCACCGAAGATCAGGACGCCGAGGCCGAACAAGATGGCGATTCCCACGTAGAGCGACGACCAGATCGCGGCTTCCTTGAGTGTGGGAACGTGAGCCTTGCGCACGTGGAAGATGAAGTCGAAAGCCAGAAGCCCGAGGATGAAAACGATCGTCAATGCCCAGACGAGCGGCGATACTTCCATCGAGATTCCTCTTCTTTCCGGCTTCTCAGCCAGCTAATTGTGGGTACACGCCAGCGTACTTTATCGATCAAGCCGAATCCTGAGGATTACGCCCGGAACAGTCCGTCGCGGGCAAGCCCCTTGTCGGAGCGTTCAACTCCTGCCTACGGTGATCGTCCGACGATCGTGGAGGACCCGACATGACATCCAGAAGGCCGACGTCCGGGCGCGGTGCGACTCTGACGCGGGACGTTGCTCCCGGCATCCATCGCCTCGAGCATGCTTACGTGAATTGCTACCTGGTCGAGGAGGCGGGGGCTGTCACCGTCGTGGATGCGGCGTTCCCCTCGACATGGCGACACCTTCTCTCGGCCCTGTCCGAAATCGGGCGGTCGCTCGCGGATGTCTCCGCCCTGGTGCTCACTCACGCACACTTCGACCACGTGGGATTCGCTGCGCGGGCGGTGCAGGAACTCCAGGTGCCGGTGTGGGTCCACCCAGCTGACCGACGGCTCGCGGCGCATCCGTACCGATACCAGCGCGAGCGCACCCCGTTCCTGTACCCATTCATGTACCCGAAGTCGGTCGGTGTGATCTCGGCCATGGCGGCGGCGGGCGCCCTCACGGTGAAGGGTGTGAGCGATGTGCGGGAGTTGCCGTCGTCTGGAGTGCTCGACGTTCCGGGGCATCCGACGGTCGTGTTCTCACCCGGTCACACGAACGGGCACTGTGCGTTGCATTTCGCTGATCGGGACGCCCTGGTCACGGGTGACGCGCTCGTGACACTCGACCCGTACAAGGGTGCGCGCGGTGCCCAGATCATCGCCGGTGCCGCGACCGCGAACTCGTCACTGGCGCTGGATTCCCTGACGCCGCTCGCGGAGACGGGGGCGACGATCGTGCTGCCCGGCCACGGAGAACCCTGGCTGGACGGGATCCGTTCAGCCGTGCAGGCAGCGAAGGCCACCGGCGCCGCCTGACCTCTCCCGACAGTCAGCGATTGCTCACGGCCAGAGAGTGGAGTAAACCGGCTGGGTCGAGTCGGTCATCGAGCCGACGGTGCTCGCGCGCCAGGTCGTCACGACGAGGCCGTCGCGGAAGTACAGTTCCTCGGACACGACCCATCCTTCAGCGTCATCGGCGTTCGGGCCATTGGAGATGGCGCACACCGTGATGCTTTCGCGATCCTCGCAGCTGAAACCGTCCTCAAGCGCCGCGGCAACAAGGGCGTCCTTCTCAGCCGAGGTCGTGCTGTTCACCGCGGTCGACATGCCGCCCTCGGTAGGGACGCCCCACCGGCATTCGATCCCCGGCAGCGACTGGCGGGCGGCCTCGACGGCGTCGAAGCGAGAAATGCCGACATCATCGAGCGCCGGGTCATTGAGTTCCACGTCCGCCCACACCTTCAGGAATTCAGCACTGTAGATGGAGAGACAGTCCGAGGGGAGCGGAGCGCCCGGCTCCTCGGTCGGCGTCGGTGTTGGCACGGCTGTCGGGCTCGTGGTTGGAGTCGCGGATGCCGTCGGACTGGCCGATGGCGTCGGTTCGGATGCCACGGGAGGCGCCGGCTGGTTGGTGAGCGTGACCGCGAGACCGACGCCGAGCGCCAGGACGGCGATCACGGCGGCAACAATGAGAACCATCGTTCGTCTGGTCATTTTCTTCGCGGGCGTCGCAGTTTCGTCGGTCATCGGCATCCTTCGTTCACTCGAAGGCTATTGGGTCGAGCGCGTTCTTCGCGTCGCGGCAAGGGATGACACGCTGCTGCTCAACCGGCCTCGCTTCCGAGTTGCCTCAGGAGATCGGCCAATTGCGAGCGTTGTTGCGGCGTGAGCCGTTCGAGCTCTTCCGCCTCGGACGCGACGAGTGCGAGCATCGCCGCGTCAACACGCGTCATCCCCTCGTCTGTGAGTCGCGCGAGATTGCTCCGCCCGTCGGCGGGGTTCGCCTTGCGAACGATCAGGCCGCGGGCGGCGAGGTTCTCGAGGCGGTTCGACATGGCGGCGGTGCCGATCACGGTCGCACGGGAGAGTTCCATCGGGCTCATCTCGTGCGGCGGTACCGCGCGCCGAAGAGCCGCGAGCACGTCGAACTCCCAACTGCTCAACTCCGCGCTGCGGAACGCGTCTGCCCGAAGCTGATTGAGACGAAGGGCGACGCGACGGAGCCTCGACATGACGTCCAACGGCGTGAAATCGACGCCGGGGATCCGGTCGGCCCATGCGTCGACCAGGAGATCCACTTCGTCATCTCTGCTCATGAGTCCTCAGAGTACCGAGACGAGGCGCAGTTACCGACCTCTGGCGAGTGCGCCGGCGAGGATGGTTTCGAACGCCGGCCTCGGATCCGTGTCCGCACCCCGGGCGATCCGGTGAAGAATGAGCCCTTCGAAGCACGCCGAGATCGCTTCGGCGGCAGCGCGGGGATCCGCTGCTCCCATCCCCTCGAAGGCGGAGACGACGGCATCCTCCATTCGCTCGCGCCCCTGCGACAGGGCCTCGCGAAGCACCTCGTTGTGGCTCGCCTCCATGAACAGCACGAGCCGGGCGGTCGTCAACGCTCGATTCTCGCGCGTTGTGAAGTCGAGTATCGCGCACATCGCGTCGACGAACTCGGAGGGCGAACGGGGCGCGAATGCCGCACTGACGGCGGGGAGTTCGCGTTCGACGATCCAGTCCGTCACGCCAACGAGCAGGGCAGCCCTCGTGCGGAAGTAGTTGGAGGTCGACCCCTTCGCCACCCCCGCTCGCTCATCGATGCGAACGTGGGTCAGGGCTCGGAGACCTCCCGTGGCGAGAAGATCGATCGCGGCATCGAGGACACGAGCTTTAATGGGGGTCACACTTCACTATACGTATAGTGGATGGGTACTCATTGGATTTGACGCACGAGCGCTCGACGCGGCTTGCGGCACCCCGGCTCGGATACTGTCGAAGGACTGCCGCCTGATTTCCGGGGCGCGCGGGCCCTCCCCTGGCGTCGAAGGAATTCACCATGACCACCCATTTCACCGTGACCGCGACGTCCTGGGTCACCCCGACGCTCCGCCGGATACACCTGCACACCGACGACCTCTCCGCGTTCTCCTCGAGTGTCTTCACCGACCGTTATGTGAAGCTCGTGTTCCCGAAGCCCGGCGTCGAGTATCCCGATCAGATCGACGTGCGATCGTTGCGCGGCTGGATGCCTGCCGAGGACCTTCCGGATGTGAGGACGTACACCGCGCTTCACCCGAACGTCGAGACCGGCACGATGGACATCGACTTCGTCGTGCATGGCGACGAAGGCATCGCTGGGCCATGGGCCGCGCGAGCTGCGATCGGCGACCCGCTGATCGTTAACGGTCCCGGCGGTGCCTACTCGCCCAGCCCGGACGCAGACTGGCACCTCTTCGCCGGCGACGAGTCCGCCATTCCCGCCATCGGGGCTGCCCTCGCCGCGCTTCCGGCGAACGCCGTCGCCCGGGTCGTGCTGCTCGTCGACTCGCCCGCCCACCAACCCGCTTTGACGACACCTGGCGACACCGAAGTGACCTGGGTGTACCGGGAGGATCCGACGACGGGCACCGTCGAGGCGGCAGTGCGCGCTGTGGAGTGGCTCGATGGCCGGGTCCACGCGTTCATCCACGGTGAGGCACAGGAGACGATGCTCGGCATCCGGCCCTACCTCCGAACCGAACGCGGCCTCGGTCGCGACCAGCTCTCCATTTCGGGCTACTGGCGACGCGGCCGCACCGAAGAGGGGTTCCGCGAGTGGAAGACGCAACTCGCGAAGTCCGAGAGCGACGAGCCGCAAGCTGTGGGCCGACCCGACGCGCGATAGCCGCGGGCGGCATCCGTCGATCGGTCCCGAAAGGTCATTGCGGACATCGAGACGTCCGAAAAGGTCGTTCGCATCGAGGCGGGTTCAAGGAAGTGACGCAACACCCTGATCTCAGGGAGTTGCTATGGCTGGTCGTCCGGCGGTGCCGATCGA
>NZ_RCUV01000001.1 GCF_003667545.1 Mycetocola manganoxydans
ACATCTTCAGCGGGGACAAATAGGAGAACAACGATTTTCCGCGCCTGCGAAATTGCTTGTGTTCAGCACGCCCAACCGCTGTCAAGAACCACAGCGTTGGAAACGCGACGTACTTCGTGGACGTCTACTGGAAACAACAGCTGACGCTGCAGCGCGGCATAAGGGACCCTCTATGGCGCACCGCGGGGAAGGTTGCGACGGCGCCCGTCAGCCAAACACTTGAATAGCGATCCAGCCGTTCGTGATCGTCGGTATTCGGCCCTGAATACTAATCAGCACACTTATGGAATCCGGGCCTCGCAACGCCCATGGGCGGGCTCTTATTCCTAATCAGCGTCTCAGGCTATCCGATGGGCGTTCGGCGAACGTTTGCCGATAGGCGACCGCGAAGCGACCGAAATGGACGAATCCCCAACGCGCTGCTACTTCCGTCACTGTCACGGCCCCGGGCTCGGCGGCTATAAGTACTTTGTGCACCTGCTCGAGCCGGAAATCGCGTAGGTATCTCATCGGTGATGTGCCAAGTGAACGGCGGAAGTTCTCCTGCAGGCTGCGTACGCTGGTCGAAGAAGCGGCGGCGAGCTCAGCCGCAGTCCACGGGTGGGCCGGACGTGCACGCATCAGCTCCACTGCCTCCGACACTGAACGTGTCCCGGCGAGCGGCGGTGTAACCCGAAGGCTTTCGGAATAGTTGTGAGGTTGCGCGAACAGCAGACTGTGCATCAATACTTGCTCAAGACGGTGTGCGGCGAGCGGGTGCTGAAGCATGCCGTCTTCTTGGTTCGACGCAGCATCGATCATTCGCAGTGTCTGCAACACTGCGCCTCCAGGCGCAGACGCCAGGTCCAGGACCATTGAAAACTCCAGCGGCGTCCTGAGGCTGTGTCCCAGGAGGCTTTCCAGCTCGAGGTGCAGTTCAGTCTTCGGGAGCATCAGTGCGATCTGGGCGAATTCGTCGTCGCAGACGAGATCGACGGGAAGCCCGGGGGCGAAAATCGCTGCCCTCCTCGGGGTTCCGTACACGGGTCACGGAAGCCGGCCTGCATCCTCGCCCTGCCGGCGACGGGGATGTCGACATGGTAGTTCGCAGCTTCAACAGTCTGAATCCGCATGGCGTCCCCGAACTGCAGGTATCCGGCAGTCACACGTCCAATCTTGATGACGTTCAGGGACATGTCGAGGGAGGTCGACGCTGACGCCGATGGGAATTCCATCGGCAGGTACGCCTCGCTCAGCGCCTGCCGCGCCACATCAAGGTCTCGAGAGGAGACGACGGGATGACGGCCGAACAGCTCAGGAGACGTTGACGGCATACTGTGATTCTGGCTTAGAGAAGGCATCGTAGGCACGCCTGCCACTCCGGTGCGCGTTATTGGGATCCCGTGCACCGCGCTTTTCGGATTTCGTATTCACCTGCAGGCGCTTAGCTTGGAAGGACCACGCTCCGGACCGATAAGGCTCCGTCGCGCGGCCGCACGGCGCTCGTCCTTCACGGGTAAGATGGGCACGGTACTTTTCCGAACGCCAGAATCAACGCTATGCAAAGCCTCCTCGGCTCGCACTAATCACCATGACTTGGGCGTGTCGACGCGTCCAACAGGAGCTGGCTATGGCGGCCGCTCCCCACTGGGTGGGGTTGTATCCCCTGCATCCCCACCCTCCCTCACTTGCCGCGCCTGGCGACGATTCCAAGGACACCACGAACATCGAGACCAACACGTCCCAACCAGCAACACCCGAGTTCCTAAGTAGACGTAGCAGTCGGGCGGCGGCGATGGCCTCCGGCCCGCGGCAGCGAGCGAGGCTACTCGCGATTCCGATTATTTTTATCCAGATCGGCCTGGTGATTCGTGAACCAGTTCAATAAGGGGACCACGATGCGCACTGAACGTTTCTTGCCCGACTGGGACGGGGATGTGCCGACGTTCAGTCGACGACGAGTGGTGCTCTACCAGCTTCCGCTGTCTGTCACGCTGCTGGTTCTACTCGTCATTTATGCCGCGGTCAGTCCGGCAGAGCTCGGAGATCCTCGGCTCCACGCGAGCATCATCCCTCACGTCATCATCGTTGGCGTGTGCGCCGCGGTTCCCTGGGGTCGGCTTCCCGAACAGCTGACACTGCTCATACCCCTTCTCGATATGTTCGCAATCGGGCTGAGCCGCGAAGTGGATCCACACGTTCTGAGTGCCATGGGCCTCCTGCTGGTTTACCCGGTCGTGTGGCTCTCGACGGCCGGTCCAGTGGTCGGGCCGATCCTCACCGTGATTGGTTCAGGACTTGCGTTGATGCCGTCATTCGTACTGAGCGACGATGGCGACCACGGGACTGTTGTTCGTCCCTTCCTTTTGACGTTCGTACTCGTCGCGATCTCGATTTCGACCGCCATCGTCTTCAGAGCTCTCATGATGAAACGCCAACAGCTCGACGTTAAGGACGCCGAGCTCCAGACACTGCTCCGTGACGCCGAACAACGCGAACGCCTCGTCAACACCATTGTTAACACGGTGAGCGTTGGAGTGCTGGCACTCGATGAACACGGCGATTCAATCCTCATCAGTCATGAGCAGCAGGAACACATGAACTGCGCTATCGAACCGCACCAGACGTTGGCTGCGTCAATGCCGATTTTCTCCGGAGACATGATCACTCCGATCCCGGAAGCGGCGCATCCGATCTCTCGCGCCGCGAAAGGTGAAACTTTCGCGGATCAACTGGTCTGGTCAAAGAGAGGAGACGACCGAGTCGCCCTTGCCGCAACCGCCCGGGTTATGACCGATGACGCTGGCAATTTCGCAGGCTCCGTACTGGCCTTTTCCGACATCACATCCCTAGTCACCGCGCTCACCGCCAAGGATGACTTCGTCGGGAATATCTCTCACGAACTCCGAACCCCGCTGACGTCGCTGCTCGGCTACCTCGAACTCGTCAAGGACGGGTCCTTCTCTTTGCCCGCCGACGTCACCAAGTACCTTGCCGTAGCCGAACGAAATGCACAGCGGCTACTGCGACTCGTCACAGATGTGCTGGCTGTAGCGGCCGACGAGTTCACCGTCAGCCCGCAGCCAACCGATCTGGCAGAATTGCTCGAGAAGAGGGTCGCGAACGCTCGACCTGCAGCCGCCAGTAACAAGGTCCAGCTGATCCTTGATCAACCTCCGTCGCTGACAGCGTACGTCGATACGGACCAAATCTCGCGCGTGGTAGATAACCTGATCTCCAACGCAATCAAGTTCTCTCCTGCGGGTGGCACCGCGAAAGTGTCCGTGAGGCACACCGCACACAACGCCATAGTCGAGGTCTCAGACACGGGCATCGGGATGAGCGCAGATGAGCAATCACAAGCCTTCACGAAGTTCTTCAGAAGCCCAACACACAGCAAATTAGCCATCCCCGGCGTCGGACTGGGCCTGCTCACGTCTAAATCAATAGTTGAAAGTCATGGCGGAACTCTCACACTCACAAGCGCACTCGGCACGGGCACCACCGTGACGGTGAGCCTTCCCTTGAGCCAGAGGGACTCCTAAATACCTCAGGGTGTGAACGTTCAAGGGAGCAACAGCCTTGTCGAAACGAGCGAAGGACGCCGATGTGGGTGGCGAACAGACCTGGGCACGAACACGCGCCGTCATGCGCTTCCCGCGAGCGTGTATGCCTGTCCTTGCATTGTCGTTGTGCGCCCCGGATGACGGTCCAATCCCAGAGCACACTGTGCCCGCAGGCTATTGGTATTCCTTACCCACCTGTGAACGACCGGACGGCGAGACTTCTGCGGGCCACGAAATGCGCCTCACAAAGAAGGCCGTAGCAGGGAGCCGTTCCCGGCTGCCCGGACACGATTCTGCCTTGGGTTGCCCGCAGATGACTAGCAAAACGCTGAAGAAGTTGAGGTCGACGATGGCGCTGCTCTACGTGCCGATCCGGCGGGTGGCCGGCGTTGCAAAAACCCACGCCCGCCTCGGCCTCAGCCGCTGAACTCGGTCCAGCTCCCTAAGCAGAGATGCAATCGAGGAACGACTGACGCAGCAATAGTCGTACAGCGGCTGCACGAGCGCAGCGCTTCGATCAGACGCGCGACAGCACCGCCTCTTCGATCAATTTTGTGACGGTTGCACGCGGCCGACGATATCGCGCAACATATCGACCTCGATCCGAAGGGCACTGGTTCCCTGCGGGGTAAGGCTCACCCAAGTGCGGGCTCGTCGGCCGTCGTATCCCCGTCGAGTAGCGACGTATCCCGCGGCGGCGAGGACTTCGATGTGCCGACCGAGGTTGCCATCGGTGAGGTCCAGGGTGCTTTTCAGAAACGCGAAGTCTGCCTCGCCGGCCTCGTATAGAACGGTCATGATGCCGAGACGTGTGCGCTGGTGGATGGTTTCGTCTAGGTCGAACGGATTCATGACGACCGTCGCCGAAGGGTTGCTGATTCACGTCCGAACCGTTTGAGGCCACTGACAAGGAAGAACACGCCAAGAAGCAGGAGGACGACATCATCTGCAGCCATTGCCGTCTCCCAGACTGCACCCGTCAGTGCTTCCTCGATGCGATAGACCAGGGTTTGAATGAGCGAGTAGCTGAGTACCGGTGAAGCCACCGCAATGATTGCTCCAGCAGTCCACTGCCCACGATCAAGCGATCGCCAGCCCACGAAGAACAGCAGAACTCCCAGGAGAAACGCTGGGCCAAGAGCGAGTTGAATCAACCAAACGGTACTGACAAGGGCGATCACGATGACGATCAGCCCATAACGTTCCCGCCCCATACCGACCCCGGCCCGTACTGCCGTGACCTTCATGCTGATCCAGAGAGCGAGCGCAACGACAGGCGTAACGACCATGCCGACCTCAAAATCAAGGTCTACAAGCGGCGACAGCGCAACGAGGATCACGCCAATGGGAACAACGATGAGTGGGATGGAGGTTGCTCGCCGCGTAGCGCGCACCCGCGTCTGGAGGATTTCCTCGATCGTCATGGTCCACTCCTCTGCGCAGGCTGTTTGCTCTGCAATACAGAGCAAGTTACTCTGCGTTGCAGAGTAAAGCAAGAGCCCCGATCAGCGGAAGTCGATGTTGCTCGTGTCCACCTCCGTCGGTGGGGGGACCCTGAGCGGACACTCCCCCGCGATTCCGGTGCCCAGCGCATCGGGCGGAGCTCGCAGTGCCGTTTGACCCGCCCGCGTGAGATTCGCAGTGACGCACCCTATGCGGACGCCTCATGTGAGCCAGCGAAACCAACCGAAGCTTCGATCAAGCTGAGACGCACCGCACTGGCGACCCGCCGGGTCATATGAAAGTTACACATCGACCGAGTAGTTCAACTCCAGTTCATCCGCCGGCACTCCCCTGATTGCCCAGTTCGCACGGGGCGTCTCAGTGATCGTGATCTCAATGTCGTCAGGCGCGATGCCGAGAGCTGCCACATTCCTGATCAGCAGGCGAAGAAAGTCCTTTTTCGTCTCGCTGGAGCGCCCCTCGAACATACTGATCTCGATGATCGTGTAGTCGATCGAACGGTCGGCAGGCGCGATGAACTGCTCGGGATCCAGAGGGATGAAGCGGTGAAACCGTTTCTCAGCCGGGAGCCGAAGTATCGACACCGCGGCGGAGTGGATCGCGTCGGACACCGCAGGGATCCGCGGCATGATGGCGGCCCGATGACCGTAGACAACAAATTGAGCCATGCCTCAGTGTTGCAGTTATGGAATGCCGAATCTCTGAGGTTTCTGTTCACTACGTCGCGCATGGCGAGGGCGTGCCGCTCGTCGCGCTTCACGGCGCCGGTGTTGACCATCGGGAGATCGAGGCGGCCCTGGAGACGATTCTGCCCTCCGCGGGGTACAGGCGGATCTACCCTGATCTGCCCGGCATGGGGCTCTCGAGTGCGGACGGTCTCGAATCCAACGGTGACGTCGTCACACTCCTGTCCGATTTCATCGACTTTCTGCAGGCCGGCCCGGTGCTGCTCGTCGGGCATTCCTACGGCGCCTACCTGGCGCGCGGTCTCGCAGCAGCATTTCCCGACAAGGTGCTCGGCCTCGCACTCATCTGCCCCGCGGGCGAACACACAGGTGATGTGCCGACCCACGATGTCGTGCGTTCAGACAGGAACGCATACGACGAGCTCGACCCCGCCCTGCGACCAGGCTTCGACGAGTATTTCGTCGTGCGCTCCCGAGTGACGGCCCGCCGCTACCGGGACTCCGTCGTCCCCGGCACTGCCTTGGAGCGGGAGCAGGACCTAGAACGCATATTCACCCGGTGGCCGATCGACGTCGGCGCTGACCCTGTCTCCATCCCGAGCCTGATTGTGGCCGGCAGGCGCGATTCAACGGTCGGCTACTCCGACGCCGTCGCGCTTCTCGAGCAGTACCCGCACGCGACCTTCGCGATTCTCGAGGACGCCGGCCATGCGCTCATGCACGAGCAACCTGAGCTCCTGGCAGCACTTCTTGACGACTGGTTGGAACGATGCCGAAAGGTCAGCTGACGCTGACGACCGGAGAACCGAGAGACGTTTCGCTCGCCGGCATTTCGGCAGCAATACGGTTCGCCTCTTCGATGAGCGTCGCGACGATCTCGGACTCAGGAACGGTCTTGATGACCTCGCCCTTGACGAAGATCTGACCTTTACCGTTTCCGGATGCCACGCCGAGGTCCGCCTCGCGCGCCTCGCCCGGTCCGTTGACGACACAGCCCATGACAGCCACACGAAGCGGAACAGTCATGCCCTCGAGCCCGTCGGTCACGTCGTTCGCAAGCTTGTAGACGTCGACCTGGGCACGGCCACAGCTCGGGCAGGAGACGATCTCGAGCTTGCGCTCACGCAGGTTCAGCGACTGCAGGATCTGCAGGCCGACCTTGATCTCCTCCGCGGGAGGGGCGCTCAGCGACACCCGGATGGTGTCACCGATGCCCTCGGAGAGCAGGATGCCGAACGCCGTGGCGCTCTTGATGGTTCCCTGGAACGATGGCCCCGCCTCGGTCACTCCGAGGTGAAGCGGCCAGTCGCCCCGCTCGGCGAGCAGGCGGTAGGCCTTGACCATGACGATCGGGTCGTTGTGCTTGACCGAGATCTTGAAGTCGTGGAAGTCGTGCTCCTCGAACAGGCTCGCCTCCCAGACAGCACTTTCAACCAGTGCCTCCGGTGTCGCCTTGCCGTACTTCTGCAGCAGGCGCGGGTCGAGCGATCCGGCGTTGACACCGATCCTGATCGAGACGTCAGCGGCCTTCGCGCGACGCGCGATCTCGGCAATCTGATCGTCGAACTTGCGGATGTTGCCCGGGTTCACGCGCACAGCAGCACAGCCGGCGTCGATTGCCGCGTAGACATAGTTCGGCTGGAAGTGGATGTCGGCGATGACCGGGATCTGGCTCTTCTTGGCGATGATCGGAAGTGCTTCGGCGTCGTCGCGACTCGGAACGGCGACGCGGACGATGTCGCAGCCGGATGCCGTCAACTCGGCGATCTGCTGGAGCGTCGCGTTGATGTTCGGCGTCGGGGTGGTCGTCATCGACTGCACGCTGATCGGCGCATCTCCACCGACGAGAACCTTGCCCACCTTGATCTGGCGGGTCTTCCGACGCGGAGCGAGGACTTCAGGGACCTTGGGCATTCCCAAATTTACTGCTGGCACGATGCCATCCTATGCCGGGTGCCCTGAGCGCTTGCCTTACGCCGCTCTCAATCAGCGGCCATTGACAGCGGATGCCGCCGTGTGGCCGCTCAGTCCCGAAGCGCGACTTTCAGAGGCGGCTCGGTCGCAGCGACGACGTCATCGACGCTCACCCCTGGCGCCAATTCCACGAGTTCCAAGCCGTCGGGTGTCACGTCGATCACGGCGAGATCCGTGATGATCCGGGACACGACGCCGCGTCCGGTGAGCGGAAGCGAGCACGCGTTCACGATCTTCGCCGACCCGTCCCGCGCGACATGTTCCATCAACACGATCACCCGGCCTGCGCCGTGCACGAGATCCATGGCACCGCCTGGCCCCTTCACCATCTTGCCGGGAATCATCCAGTTGGCGAGGTCGCCGTTCACCGACACCTGCATCGCGCCGAGGATCGCGGCGTCGATCTTTCCACCGCGGATCATCGCGAAACTCAGCGCTGAATCGAAGAACGCAGTTCCGGGCAGCGTCGTCACTGTCTCCTTGCCCGCGTTGATCAAGTCGGGATCGACGGCATCCTCCGTCGGATACGGGCCGACCCCGAGGATGCCGTTCTCCGATTGAAGGGTCACGGTCACCCCCTCGGGAACGTAGTTGGGCACGAGCGTCGGCAGACCGATGCCCAGGTTCACGTACGACCCGTCGGCCAGTTCGCGTGCGGCTCGAGCGGCCATTTCGTTGCGGGTGAGAGCCATGGGTTCAGTTCCCTTCCGTCGATCGAACCGTGCGGCGTTCGATACGTTTCTCGATGGCGCTGCCGACGGGAACGACCCGGTGCACGAAGACCCCTGGCAGGTGGACCGCGTCGGGGTCGATCTCTCCCGGTTCGACGAGTTCCTCGACCTGGGCGATGCAGATCCGCCCCGCCATCGCCGCGAGCGGCGAAAAGTTCCGTGCGGACTTGTTGAAAACGAGGTTGCCGTGGCGGTCGCCCCTGACGGCATGCACGAGGGCGAAGTCGGTGGTGATCGCCTCCTCGAGAACGAACTGCTTCTCCTCACCACGCACACCGAACGCACGCACATCCTTCGGCGGTGACGCGATCGCCACTCCCCCGGAGCCGTCGTATCGGCGCGGCAGCCCGCCCTCGGCGACCTGCGTGCCGACACCCGTCTGCGTGTAGAACGCCGCGATCCCCGAGCCGCCAGCGCGAAGCTTCTCCGCGAGCGTGCCTTGCGGGGTGAGTTCCACTTCGAGTTCACCGGTGAGGAACTGGCGCTCGAACTCCTTGTTCTCCCCCACGTACGACGACGTCATTTTGCGGATGCGGCGATTGGCCAGCAGAACTCCGAGACCCCAGTCGTCGACGCCGCAGTTGTTGCTGACGATCGACAGGTCGTCGCTGCCCAGATCGAGCAATGCCGAAATCAGGCTCATCGGGTTGCCGCACAGGCCGAAGCCGCCGACGGCGATCGACGATCCGCTCGAAATGTCTGCGACAGCCTCGCTCGCGCTCACCACTGTCTTGTCCATTGCCATCGGGTGCACCTCCATCGCTGCGTTCCGCGGGCGATCGACGAGGGGCATCCGTGCCGTCTGGACGTCGATGTCCGCGACTACCAACCTAGCGTCTGCGCGGTGCAGTATCCCGGTTGCTTCGGGGAGAATCCGGTCCGTTCCGTGGCAAGCTGGAAGGAGCGGAATTGCGGCCCGACGGCGCCGCACCCAGACGAAGGAGTCGACGAAGAATGAGTTCAGACGATGTGGTCATCCTGGCCGGAGCACGCACCCCACAAGGGCGGTTGCTCGGCCAGCTCGCGAGTTTCAGTGCGGTCGAACTCGGCGCCATCGCGCTGAGATCGGCGATCGAGCGTGCCGGCGTCGACGTGTCAGACATCGACGCTGTGATCTTCGGCCAGGTGCTCCAGGCCGGGGCGGGCCAGAATCCCGCCAGACAGACCTCGCGTGCGGCCGGTATCGGCTGGGAGGTGCCCGCCGTCACCGTCAACAAGGTCTGCCTCTCCGGTATCCACGCTGTCGTCGACGCGGCCCGTCTCATCCGCGCCGGCGAGGCATCCGTCGTCGTAGCCGGTGGCCAGGAGTCGATGACCAACGCTCCCCACGTTCTTCCCGCCGCCCGAAAGGGCTATAAGTACGGCGAGGTCACGATGATCGACACCGCGGCATTCGACGGGCTGACGGATGCCTTCGACGGCGACTCGATGGGAATCTCGACGGAACGGCACAACGGCCCGCTCGGCATCGATCGCGGCGAACAGGATACGGTCGCGGCCGCATCCCACCAGCGCTCGGCTCAGGCGCAGGCTGCCGGAGTGTTCGACGACGAGATCACCCCGGTCACTGTCCCGACCCGCCGCGGCGAGCCCACGGTACTGACGAGTGATGAGGGAGTCCGGGGCGACTCAACGGTCGAATCGCTCTCGGCGCTGCGACCGGCGTTCGACAAGGAGGGCACGATCACAGCCGGCAACTCGTCGCCGCTCAGTGACGGCGCGTGCGCGCTGATTCTCGCCCGCCGCTCCTGGGCCGAAGAACGCGGACTGTCATGGCTCGCCGTCGTTGGCGCATCCGGCTCCGTCGCCGGCCCCGACAACTCCCTGCACTCGCAGCCGTCGCGCGCGATCGCGGATGCTCTCGCGAAAGCGGGCTGGACGGCATCCGACCTCGATCTGATCGAGATCAACGAGGCGTTCGCGGCGGTGAGCGTGCAGTCGATGCGCGACCTCGACGTCGACCATGAGAAGGTCAACATCCACGGCGGGGCGATCTCGCTCGGTCACCCGATCGGTGCATCAGGGGCGCGGGTGGTGCTCCATGCTGCTCTCGAGCTGTCGCGACGCGGGTCAGGCAAGGCAGCCGCAGCATTGTGCGGTGGCGGCGGGCAGGGCGACGCGCTCCTGTTGTCGCGCTGAGCTGAGCGCTGAGGCGTTAACGACGAAGCGGGGCCTGCCGGCACTTCGGCAGGCCCCGCTTGATCGCGTTGCCTAGTTGTACAGCATTCCGCCGTCGACGAGGAGGACCTGTCCTGTGACGTAGTCAGAGTCAGGGCCGGCGAAGAAGGAGACGACCTTCGCGACATCCTCAGGGGTTTCGATCCGGCCGAGGGCGATGCCCTCGACATTCTCCTTGAGGTTTTGGCCGATCGGCTTGCCGTTGATCTTGCTGAGCTCGGCGTCGATCTTCTCCCACATGCCCGTTCCGACGATGCCGGGCGCGTACGCGTTCACGGTGATGCCCTTCGGTGCCAGCTCCTGTGCGGCAGCCTGGGTGAACCCACGCACCGCGAACTTTGATGCGGAGTATGCGCTGAGGATCGGGAAGCCCTGAATTGCGGCGATCGACGCGGCTGAGATGATCTTGCCGCCGTGTCCGAGCTCGTCGAACTTCGCGGCCGCGGCCTGGATGCCCCAGACGACGCTGTTGACGTTGATCTGGAAGATCGAGTTGAGCTCGTCTTCGGTGATATCGAGGATGGGCTTGATCTGCGCGATACCTGCGTTGTTCACGATCACGTCGAATCCACCGAGCTTCTGGGCTGCGGCGTCGACAGCACCGACGATGTCGTCACGCTTCGAGACGTCTGCTGCGACGAAGATCGCCTTGCGACCGAGGGCTTCGATCTCAGAGACGACGCCCTGGCCCTTTTCTTCCTGGGCGGCGAGGTCGGCGATCGCGACGTCGAAACCGTCCTGTGCGAGCCGCAAAGCGATGCCGCGGCCGATTCCCTGTCCTGCTCCAGTGACGAGTGCGACTTTGTTTTCTACAGTCATGGGCTTCTCCTTCTGTTTCGGGCGGGATGCGCGCAACGCGGACCCGCCGGACGTTTCGGAAGACGCATAACGCGTCTCCCCACACCGGCTACAACAGAGATGGAGGGAGGACTATTCCATACGTACGTATAAAAGATCGCTCCTGTTAGGCGTCTGGGGATGCCATGCCAAGACGCTCGGCGAGGAACCGGTAAGCGAGAGCCGACATCCGTGCGGCCTGCGCGTTGTTGGCCGCCCCGCCGTGCCCTCCCTCGATGTTCTCGTAGTAGGTCACGTCGTTGCCGAACTCGAGCATGCGGGCAGCCATCTTGCGCGCGTGACCCGGGTGCACCCGGTCGTCGCGGGTCGACGTCGTGAACAGCACGGGCGGATACCGACGCTCCGGGTCGACCAGGTGGTACGGCGAGAAAGTCTGGAGGAACTCCCACTGCTCGGGGTCGTCCGGGTCGCCGTACTCGGCCATCCACGAGGCTCCGGCCAGCAGGTGCGAATACCGTTTCATGTCGAGCAGCGGGACCTGGCAGACGACGGCACCGAAAAGTTCCGGGTAGCGGGTGAGCATGTTGCCGGTGAGGAGACCGCCGTTCGAGCCGCCCTGGATGCCGAGGTGTTCGCGTGAGGTGATTCCGAGAGACACGAGGTCTCGCGCGACGGCGGCGAAGTCCTCGTACGCCCGATGGCGGTTCTCGCGGAGCGCCGCCTGGTGCCAGGTCGGACCGTACTCTCCCCCGCCGCGGATGTTCGCGACGGTGTACGCGCCGCCCTGTTCCAGCCATGCCCTGCCGAGCGTCCCGGAGTAGCCGGGAGTCAGGGAGATCTCGAATCCGCCGTACCCGTAGAGCAGGGTGGGTGTCGATCCGTCGAGTACTGTGTCCTCCCGCCGGACGAGGAAGTAGGGCACCCGCGTGCCGTCGTCCGACTCGGCGAAGTGCTGCTCTATGGTGAGGCCTGCCGCATCGAAGAACGCGGGCTGAGACTTGAGTGCCACCGGGAGCGCGCCGCCCTGTCCCACGGTCGCGATCGACAGCGTGGTCGGCGTGAGGTAGTCGGTGGCCACAACCCAGACCAGGTCGTTCTCGTCGGGGTCGACGGCTGACACCTGCACGGTACCGATCTCGGGAGCGCCCGCGAATTCGCTGCGGTGCCACGCGGCATCCGTCGGGGTGAGGACACGGATGCGACTCTTCACGTCATCGAGGACGGTCAGGACCAGGTGGTCTCGCGTCCACGTTGCGCCGGCCAGCGATGTCGTGGGAGTGGGCTCGAACACGACCTCGAACCGGCGGTCGCCGGCGAGGAACCCGTCGAAGTCGGCGGCGAGAAGCGAGCCGGCTCGATAGGTGGTGTCGGCAATGGTCCAGTCGTCGCGCAGCTCGATGAGGAGCCACTGCCTCGAGTACCCGATCTCTGCCGAGTCCGGTACATCGATCCGGGTCGGGGTACCGTCGACGAGCACGAAGACCTCGTTGGTGTAGAAGGTCGGTGCCCGCCAGAAGAAGTCGCGGATGTAGCCGGGTGTGTGGCTGCGGAACGCCCGAACCGATACGTCGGTTTCGACGCCCTCGAAGACCACCTCGGATGCGTCGATCGGGGTGCCGCGGCGCCAGCGGCGGGCGATGCGCGGGTATCCGGAGGTGGTGAGCGAGTTCTCGCCCAGTTCGGTGGAGAGGTAGACGGTGTCGTCGTCGATCCAGCCGACTCCTCCCTTCGCCTCCGGGCGGAAGAAACCGCCCTCCTCTGGAGATACGAACCGGAAGCTATCGAGGTCGAATTCGCGCGTGACGTCGGCGTCTGAACCGCCGTGCGAGAAGTCGATGAGTGCTTTCGTGTAGCCCGGCCGGAGAACGCTCGCTCCATGCCACACCCAGTCTTCGCCTTCCTCCCGGTTGAGAGCGTCGATGTCGAGCACGATCTCCCACGCCGGTTCGGGTGTGCGGTATTCCTCAAGTGTGGTCCTGCGCCAGATGCCCCGTTCGTGCTCGGCATCGGTCCAGAAGTTGTAGTAGAAGTCACCGATCTTGTGCACCAGCGGCAGCTTCGCCGAGGAGTCGAGAACCTCACGGATGCTGTGCTCGGTGTGCGCGAATTCGGCGGTTGCCCCGAGGCTGCCGAGGGTTTCGGCGTTGCGCTCACGCACCCAGCCCAGAGCGGCGTCCGAATCGATGTTCTCCAGCCAGAGGTATGGATCGTTCCGCTCGTCGACAGTCATGGCACCCAGCCTAGGAGTTTCTCCGGTGCCGCCACGTGGCATCCGCCCGATGGGCCTGTCGATGGGGTCTACCGCGCCCCGGGGTCGAGGATTACGCTGCGTCGTGTGACCGCTTCATCTGAGGATTATCGCGCCGCGCTCGACCGGGCGCACGCACACACGAGCGAGTGGCTCGAATCGCTCGACACGCGGCCGGTGGCGCCGCGGCAGACGGCCGATCAGGTCGCTGAACACTTCGGCATCGCCCTTCAGACCGAGGGGATAGACCCGGCCGAAGTCGTCGACGAGCTCGCCACGTTCGCCGAACCGGGTCTCATGGGCATCCCGTCCGGGCGTTTCTACGGCTGGGTGATGGGCGGGACCCTCCCCGCCGCGCTCGCCTCGGACTGGCTGGTCAGCGCGTGGGACCAGAACACGGGCATCCGTTTCGCGACCCCGGCGTCGGCGGCGATCGAGGAGGCGGCCGAGACCTGGTTGCTCGACCTGCTGGGACTGCCAGCGGAGTCCGGCGTCGGGTTCACCACCGGGGCGACGATGGCGAACTTCGTCGGTCTCGCGGCAGGCAGGAAGAAAGTGCTGGATGCCGTGGGCTGGAACGTCGACGAGGACGGGCTCTCCGGCGCACCCCGGATCACCGTTCTTGCCGGTGCCGAAAGCCACGCCTCGATCGACATGGCGTTGCGGTATCTGGGGCTTGGCCTTCGTTCACCGGTCGCCGCAGATGAGCAGGGCAGGATTCGGGTGGACGCGCTTCGGGAGGCACTGGACGCTTCCTCCGGACCGACGATCCTGTGCCTGCAGGCCGGGAACCTCCACTCCGGTTCGTTCGACCCGTTTCGGGAGGCGATCGAGCTGGCTCATGCCCACGGCGCGTGGGTCCATGTCGACGGTGCGTTCGGGCTCTGGGCTGCGGCCAGCCCTGCCTGGGCTTCCGCCGTCGACGGCCTCTCGCTGGCCGACTCGTGGGCAACGGACGCACATAAAACCCTCAATGTGCCATACGACTGCGGTGTCGCGATCGTCGCCGACCGGGCCCTGATGCGGAGCTCATTCGGGGTCCACACGGACTACCTGATTCACGATGCGCAGGGTGACCCCTTCGAGCGCGTGCCGGAGTTTTCGCGCCGTGCCCGCGGCATCCCGGTCTGGGCTGCTCTTAGATCTTTGGGCCGAAGCGGAACCATCGCCCTCGTCGAACGGCTCGCTGCCAACGCGCGCGCTCTCGCCGACGCTCTCGGCGCCCTGCCCGGCGTCGAGATTCTCAACGATGTCGTGTTCACCCAGGTCTGCCTGAGCTTCGGAACCGACGAGCGCACGAGAGCCGTGACGGAGGCGCTCATTCGCGACGGAGCGGTGTGGATGTCCGGCTCACGCTGGCGCGACCGCGCGATTCTGAGGATCTCGGTCAGCAACTGGTCGACGGATGCCGAGGACGTCGCGGAGTCGATTCAGGCGGTGCGCAGGGCGATGGCTGCCGCCGGTTGACTTTGGATTCACGCCGCTGGCATCGATACGCCACACTCTGCTGCTCCGGGCGTCCGGTAGCGACAGAGTGCGGTGATTCGGCGAGCGCGACGACGTTTCGTGGAGAATCGGCGCGCCGGCGGGGGCTTCTGCGAAACGGCGTCACGGAACATAATTCTCGGCAGGACGTCGACAGAAAAGGAACTCGACCATCGCCACTCAGCTGAACCCGTACCTCAACTTCGCCGGCACCGCACGGGAGGCGATGACGTTCTACTCCGAGGTCTTCGGCGGTGAACTCGACCTCAACACCTTCGCCGAGTTCGGCGTGAACGATGACCCTGCCGACGCCGAGAAGATCATGCACGGGCAAGTCACGAGCCCGTCCGGACTTGTGCTCATGGGGGCAGATGTCACCAGCGGGATGGAGCACGTCGAGGGGAACAACTTTGCGGTCTCGCTCAGCGGCGAGGACGAGACTGAGCTCCGCGGTTACTGGGACAAGCTGGCCGACGGTGCGACCATCGTCGAGCCGCTCGTGAAGGCTCCGTGGGGTGACACGTTCGGGATGCTGGTCGACCGGTTCGGCATCAACTGGATGGTCAACATTGCGGGCAGCACCGACGAGAGCTGACCCTTCCGTGTGCGGCACAACAGGCTTAATCTGTTGCCATGTGCCGGAACATTCACACCCTTCACAATTTCGAGCCCGCCGCGACTGACGACGAGGTCCACGCTGCAGCTCTTCAGTTCGTCCGCAAAGTGAGCGGGTCGACCAAACCGTCCAAGGCCAACAGCGAAGCATTCGACCGTGCGGTGATCGAGATCGCCCACGTGACCCGTCACCTGCTCGAGGACCTGGTGACGACGGCTCCTCCGAAGAACCGTGAGGTGGAGGCGGAGAAGGCGCGCGCCCGGTCGGCGGAGCGATACGCCCGCGTGTAGCCCAAGGCTCCACGCGGGCGTCACCCTCACCGCTGGTCGGGGTTGTTCGCGCGGATGACTTCGAGGCGTGCCCGGTATTCGGTCTCGTCGATGTCTCCCTGGGCGAACCGTTCCGCGAGCGTGGACTCAGCACTCGTGCCCGGGCCGTGTGCGGTCACCCACGGCGGTGCCGATCGGCGCCAGCGGCGGCTGAACAACCCGATGAGCAACGCGATCAGGAGGACCCAGAGGAACGGGACGAGGATGAACACCCAGCCGGGTCCTCCTCCACCTCCCCAACCGGGTCCCCAGCCTGGGTGCGCAGCCACCGACGCCAACGCGGGTGAGACGAGTGTGCTGATCATGGACATGTCCCTTCGTTCCTGAGATCCCAGCCGGGACCCTCGGATTCAGCATCGCCGGGTGGCGCGTCGGGCGAATCTGCCGCGGGAACGAACCCGGCATACTCCGCTGGGAGGATGAGTTCAGTCGGCAAAGCCCGGAGAGACGAGTCCGCTCTCGTAGGCGAGGACGACGAGTTGCACCCGATCCCGGGCACCGAGCTTGCCGAGGATGCGGGACACGTGTGTCTTCACGGTCAGCGGACTGAGAAGGAGCCGCGCGCCGATCTCCTCGTTCGAAAGGCCCGCAGCCACGAGAACCATCACCTCACGCTCGCGATCGGTGAGGACCTCGACGAGGTTCGGCATCGCGGTCCTGTGCAGCCGCCCGGAGATCCGTTCGAGCAGCCGCCGCGTCACACTCGGTGAGAGCAGCGCGTCGCCCGCCGCAGCGATGCGGACCGACCGGATGAGCTCGACCGGCTCCGTGTCCTTGACGAGGAATCCGCTCGCCCCCGCGGCGATTGCCTGGGCGACGTATTCGTCGAGCTCGAACGTTGTCACGACCACGATCCGCGTCGTCGACAGGTCCGGGTCCGCCGTGATCTGCTCCGTCGCCCACAGCCCGTCACCGTCCGGCATCCGAATGTCCATGAGCACGACGTCCGGGCGCTGTTCACGGATGCGGGTGACGACATCCACTCCGGTCGCCGCCTCGCCAACCACGTCGATATCGGGCTCCGCTTCGAGCAGCGCACGGAAGCCGGCCCGGATGAGCTGCTGGTCATCGGCGATCACCACGCGGATCATGGCACCTCCGGAAGAAGAACGGTGACCTGGAAGCCGCCGTCCCGCCGGTTGCCCGCGGTCAACGTGCCCCCGAGAAGCTCAGCACGTTCGGTCATCCCGAGGATGCCGTTCCCCGCGTCCGAGCGTGCTGCAGCAGCGCCCGCGCCGTTGTCCGAAATGGCCAGGCGGATGCCCGCATCGTCCTGGGCCAGTTCCACGTGTGCGCGGGTCGCCTGTGCGTGCCGCAACACGTTCGTGAGGCTCTCCTGAACGATCCGGTAGAGGGCGAGCTGCATCGCGGCGGAGGGCTGCCGGGCGATCGACACCGAGTAGTCCACGTCGAGTCCCTGGGCGCGGAACGACTCGATGACACCGGGGATCCTCGCGAGGTCCGGCTGCGGTGCCAGTGCCGCAGCACTAACGCGGCTCTTCCCAGATGAAGGTGTAGGTCGGCCGGGCGCGTCGGTCCGCAGATAGACGTCGAGGTCTCCCGACGATGGAGGTTCCTACGCCATCCATCCGAAAGACCTCGACGTGCCCGACGCTACCCCGCCGGCCGGCTTCGGCCGCCCTGACCTAACCGCCTTCGCGGCTCATCCCAATCGGCTCTGATCGGGTCTGCTGACCCTCTCGACGAGAACGCAGCGACATCACAGCCACCCAACCCCGACCGTCCGGGAAGCCGGGGCACGTCACATGGGCTGTGCTGCGGGCGTGTCGAGTGGGTAGTCCAGGGGCGACGCAGGAGCGTCGACGCGACGTGCTGAGAGGTGGTTCCAACCGAGCGCTAGGACACAAGCTACAGGCATGGCGATAGGTCAGGAACGGCGTCGCTCCCTGCGCAGGAGGGAGCGCAGAGTCTCGGCGTTTGCGTAGCCGACCCGTAGCGCGATCTCGGCGGAGGTGAGGTCCGTGGTTGCTGAGAGGTGTCGAGCTCGTTCGGTGCGAAGCCGTTGGACGAAGCCGAGCGGAGTGAGGTTGAGCGCCGCACGGACTCGTCGTTCGAGGGTGCGCCGGCTGGTGCCGAGCGACTGCGCGACGAAGGCGACGTTGAACGGTTCGTCCAGGCGGGCGCGCACGAAGCGTTCGAACTCGACGACGATCGGGTCCTCGTGCCGGAGATGTTCGTAGGCGACGAAAGCCGCCTGCGACGGGCGCTCGTCGATGATGAGGAGCTTGGCGACATGTTGGGCCAGGTCGGGGCTGATCGATCGCACGAGTGAGAGCGCGAGGTCGATGTGGGCGAAGGCGGCGCCGGCGGTGACGAGGTTCCCGTCGACCACGACCATGGTGTCGAGATCGAGGGCGACGGTCGGATAGCGCTTCCGGAACTCCGGCCCCAGGAACCAGCTGGTCGTCGCCCGCCGATGATGCATCCGTCCTGTCTCGGCGACGGCGAACACGCCGGTGCACGCCGCGGCGATCCGGGTGGTCGCGTCGTCGAGGCGCCCGAGTGAGGCGATGACCGAACGAGCATCTCGACTCTGGAGGGCGTCGTTGGTAGCGGCGGCCGTGAGGGTTCCAAGCGCAGGGACGACGACCACGTCGAACTCTCCGGACTCCGGCAGCGGGTGGTCCACCGACAGGGTCATCGATGCCGTCGTGGTCACTCGCCGTTTCGGTCCGAGGATGGCGAGTTCGATCGGGTCGATCCGCGGGTCGACATCGCCGCGGGCTCCGTCGGCCACCCGCACGATGTCGATGATCGACGCGATAGCCGAACCGAAGCAGCCGTCGATCGCGATCAGTCCGATACGCATGACGTAAACAATAGCAATACTGCCGTATACGCCACTACCCACCGGCCCTCGCTCGTCATACGCTGAACTCGTCCCACGAAGAACCCCGACGTCAAGGAGAGTCCCTCATGTCCACACCCGCATCACTTCCGTATGCCTTCGTCGCCAAGATCGTCGCGGCCGATGGACAGCACGACGCGGTCGCCGATCTGCTCGCCGGCGCTGTCGCACTCGCCAACGAAGAAGTAGGAACGATTGTCTGGTTCGCGGTCAGGACCCACGCCGACACCTTCTGGATCTTCGATGCATTCCCCGACGAAGCCGCTCGCGACGCCCACGCCAACGGCGCAATCGTCGCAGCCCTGATGGCCAACCAGCACCTCCTCGGCGCAGCACCCGAGATCCTGGCGGCCGACGTCCTCGCGTCCAAGCTCCCGTAGTCCGCCAACGCACGAGACGATCGCGCCCCGCCGAGTCGGTCCGCAGATAGACGTCGAGGTCTCCCGACGATGGAGGTTCCTACGCCATCCATCGGAAAGACCTCGACGTGCCCGACGCTACCCCGCCGCCCGGCTTCGGCCGCCCTGGCCTGACCGCCTTCGCTCGACTCGACGGCCTCGGTCTGAGCGTGATCGGGCAACGACTTGAACCGGATCGTGCGGTCCTCGCGTGCCGCGTGGTGGAACCAGATCAGTGGTGCCGACGGTGCGGCAGCGAAGGCGCCGCTCGTGACACCGTGATCCGGCGGTTGGCCCACGAGCCGCTGGGCTGGCGACCGACCGTGCTGAAAGTTGTAGTGCGCCGCTACCGCTGTGCAGACTGCGGACACGTGTGGCGCCAAGACACCAGCGCCGCGGCGGAGCCACGCGCGAAGCTCTCGCGCACCGGGCTGCGGTGGGCGCTGGAAGGGATCGTGGTCGCACACCTCACCGTCGCCCGTGTCGCCGAGGGACTCGGGGTCGCGTGGGACACCGCCAACAACGCGGTCCTGGCCGAAGGCAAGCGGCTGCTGATCAACGACCCCACGCGGGTCGAGGGCGTGAAGGTGATTGGCGTCGATGAGCACGTCTGGCGCCACACCAGGCGTGGCGACAAGTACGTCACCGTGATCATCGACCTCACCCCGGTCCGCGATGGCGCCGGCCCAGCAAGGCTGCTGGACATGGTCGAGGGCCGGTCGAAGGCGGCGTTCAAGACCTGGCTCGCCGACCGCGACGACGCCTTCCGTGACGCGGTCGAGGTGGTCGCGATGGACGGCTTCACCGGGTTCAAGACCGCCGCTGCGGAGGAGATCCCGGACGCGGTCACGGTGATGGATCCCTTCCACGTCGTGCGCCTGGCCGGTGACGCCCTCGACAGGTGCCGGCGCCGGGTCCAACTCGCGATCCACGGGCACCGTGGGTTCAGGGACGATCCGCTCTACAAATCGCGGCGCACGCTGCACACCGGCTCGGACCTGCTCACCGACAAGCAGAGCGACAGGCTACGCGCGCTGTTCGTTGATGACGCTCACGTCGAGGTCGAGGCGACCTGGGGTGTCTACCAGCGGATGATCGCCGCCTATCGCCACGAGGACCGGCAACGTGGCCGCGAGCTCATGGAGAAGCTGATCACCGACCTCAGCGCCGGCGTCCCCAAGGTGCTCACCGAGCTCACCACCCTGGGCCGGACCCTGAAGAAGCGAGCCGCCGACGTGCTCGCCTACTTCGAACGACCCGGCACCAGCAACGGGCCGACCGAGGCACTCAACGGACGGCTCGAACACCTGCGCGGCTCCGCACTCGGGTTCCGCAACCTGACCAACTACATCGCCCGAAGCCTGCTCGAGACCGGCGGCTTCGGACCCCAACTCCTACACCCCCGATTGGGATGAGCCACTAACGCTGTCTGCGCGCAGGAACGCGAGCACACCGCGTACCTCGTCGAGGGCGGTCTTGCTCGACGACTTGATGTTGCTGAGCGCCTCGCGTGCCCGCTCCGGTTGCGCATCCATCAGGTGGAGCCCGACCCCCGCCTGGACGTGAATCTGTGACAGCGAATGGGCGAGCACATCGTGCAGTTCGCGCGCGATTCGCATCCGTTCCGCCTGCTCGACACTCTGGCGGTGCTCGAACGCTTTCCGCCGGGCCGCGGCGAACCGTTCACGACGCTCCCGAAATCGTTCAGCGAACGCGAGCAACAGTGCGATTCCCGCTGTCGTGACGGCGATGCGCACCGGGTGCCAGCCGACGCCCAGCAGGGAACCAAGCGTGAGCGCGGCCACCCACCCGACCGCGACCGACGCGTACACCCACATTCGCGCCCCGCGCAGGATGCCGGAGACGACCGCGAACGCGAATGCGAGGTAGGGCGGACCTCCTTGTGGCGGCAGCAGCAGATCGGCGACCGCTGCTGCGGTGACGACGGATGCAACGGGGCCGGGAAACCGTCGCGCCGCCAGGAGTGCGAGCGGCCCGAGGGCGGCCAGCGCCAGAGCGATGGGGGCAACGGGAAAGCCAGGCGAGAATCGCCACAGCAGGAAGATCGTGGCAGGCACGGAAACGAAGAACGACACCACGACGGGGAGCCACAGCCTCGCCGTCGGCGGCAACCCCCGGAACGGCGGACGGGAACCCCACCTCGCGAACGGGTCTCCCTGTTCGGAGTCGACCGCGGCGGGGAGCATGCGCCCAGCGTAGCGACGGGAGGAGTCGGCGGCATCCTCCACGGGGTACCTCCTCCTACTCCCAGCGGAGTACGGCTCAGCCGAAGAGGTTCACCGGTTTGACGATGTCGGCGAAAATGAGCAGCGCACTCATACCGCCGAGGACGATGACGACGAGGAACGTGAGAGGCATGAGCTTCGCCGCATCCACGGGTCCGGGGTCGCGTCGTTGGAAGAGTTTGGCGAAGCCGCGCCGGATCGATTCCCACAGCGCGGCGGCAACGTGCCCGCCGTCGAGCGGGAGCAGCGGCACGAGGTTGAAAACGAACAGGGCGACGTTGAGCGAACCGAGGATTCCCACCATGGTCTGGACCTTGCTGGCGACGGGAACCTCTTCAAGGCTGACCACTTCACCGGCGATCCTGCCGACGCCGACGACACTGATCGGCCCGTTGGGGTCGCGCTCCCCCGGACCGAACGCGGCGTTTGCGATATCGACGAGGCGTTCGGGCAGGTTGACGATCATGTTGGCGACACGGCCGATGTTGTCTCCGACGGCGGGAAGCACCGCAGTAGCCGGCTCGGGCACGAGTTCGGTCTGGGAGATGATTCCCACGAAACCGACCTCCTCCGTGACAGGCGTACCCGAGGCATCCGTCACGATCTGGCCGTCCTCGTCTGCCTTCTGTCGCTCGGTGAGCAGTGGTGTGAGCGTGACCTGCTGCTCAGCCCCGTCGCGCAGGACGACGACGTCGAGGGCCTCGCCCGGAGAGGTGCGGACGACGCTCGTGACGTCGGACCAGGCGTCGACCGGTGAGCCCTCGATGGTGAGGATGGTGTCACCGGGCTTGAGGCCGGCGGCGGCGCCCGGGGCGAGTGGGTCGTCCGGGTCGCAGCTGGTCTTGGTGCTGCCGGCGGGGAGCACGCACTCGTTCACCGACGCGATCGTCGGGCTGGCCTGGGGGCTGCCGAATCCCATCAGCACGATGGCGACGAGCACGACAGCGAGCAGCAGGTTCATCATGGGCCCGCCGAGCATGATGATGATGCGCTTGTAGACGGGAAGGCTGTAGAACGTCCGCTTTTCTTCGCCCTCGCCGACGGTCTCGGCGCTCGCTTCGCGGGCGTCCTGAACGAGGGTCTGGAAGAAGCCGGTGCTGGAGCTGCGGGTGGCTCCGTCCTTGCCTGGCGGGTACATCCCGATCATCGAAATGTAGCCGCCGAGCGGGATCGCCTTGACGCCGTATTCGGTGTCGCCCTTTTTTCTCGACCAAAGCGTCTTGCCGAACCCGATCATGTACTGGGTGACTTTGACGCCGAACAGCTTGGCGGGGACGAGGTGGCCGATCTCGTGCAGCCCGATCGACACGGCGACGCCGACCAGAATGATCAGCACACCGAGGATGTAAAGCAAGACGGATTCCACTCCCAGAGAGTAGCGTCACGCGCTGGACGGATGCTGGTGGCGCGCTGGGAGAGGCGCCCCGATCGCGCTGTGAGAACATGGGCTGTGCGTCCGAACCAGCCCCAACCCACAAGCCTTGAAGACTTCGCCGCCAAGTTCCGTCTGGCGCTGCACGACGAGATTTCTCCGGTCACCCTGACCGGGATCACGATGGACTCGCGGTCGGTCGAACCGGGCGATCTCTACGTCGCTGTTCCAGGAGCGCGGTTCCACGGGGCGTCCTTTTCGGCGGATGCCGTCGCCCGCGGAGCGGTCGCAATCCTGACGGATGCTTCCGGCGTCGTCGATGCGACGGTATCCGGTGTCCCCGTGGTCGTCACTGTGGAGTCTCCCCGTGAACTGATCGGTGACATCGCGGCGTGGCTGTACCGGACCGACAGCGCAGCACCGCAGCTGTTCGGGATGACCGGGACCAATGGCAAGACATCGACCGCCCACTTCCTCGACTCGATCCTGCGCCAGCTCGGCATTCCGACGGGCCTCAGTTCGAGTGCCGAACGCCGGATCGGTGCCGAGGTGATGCCCAGCACGATGACCACGCCGGAAGCACCAGAGTTGCACGCCCTCGTCGCGCGCATGCGGGAGGTCGGTGTGAAGGCTGCGGTCGTCGAAGTCAGCGCTCACGCCCTCACCCGGCATCGGGTCGACGGTCTCGTCTTCGACGTCGCCGGCTTCACCAACTTCGCCCAGGATCACCTCGACGACTACGCCAGCATGGAGGAGTACTTCGCCGCGAAGCTCGAACTCTTCACGCCCGCCCACGCCCGGAAGGCGGTCGTCTCGCTCGACACTCCGGCAGGAGCCAACGTGGTCGCGCTCGCTGGCATCCCGACGACGACGATCACATCGCTGCCGGAGATGTCTGCCGACTGGACCGTTGTGGTCGACGAAGAGCAGCCCTCCTACACGTCGTTCAGCCTGACCCACGCCGAATACGGGTCGCTCGCCACCCGCGTGCCGGTGATCGGCAGGCACATGGCCGCGAACGGCGGTCTTGCCATCGCGATGCTCGTCGAGGCCGGGTACTCGCTCACAGCCATCGACGCCGCCCTGCACCGTGACGGCGGGATCACGGCGTCGCTCCCCGGTCGAGCCGTGCATGTGCCCGTGCCGAACGGCCCTGCCGTCTACGTCGACTCCGGGCACACCGCAGAGGCGTTCGCCAAGACACTCGGGGCGGTTCGCGGGCTCACAGCCGGCCGGGTGATCATGGTCGCCGGCGCGAACGGAGATCGTGACCAGTCCAAGCGACCCGAGATGGGGCGGCAGGCAGCACTCGGCAGCGACGTGCTCATCATCACCGACCACCAGCCCCGCTCCGAAGACCCCGCGGTCATTCGCGAGGCGGTTCTCGCCGGGGCGCGCGCTGCCAAGCCGACCGGCGACATCCGCGAGGTTGCGTCACCGGCCGAAGCGATCCGTGTTGCCGTTCGCGAGGCAACCGCCGACGATGCGATCCTGTGGGCCGGGCTCGCCGAAAAGAACCATCGCGAGGTCGCCGGACAGAAGATCCCGTTCTCGGTGCTCGACGAGACCCGGGGCGCGCTGGCGGAGGCCGGCTGGCTCTGACCAGCCTCGAATTCACCCGTTACGGACGGATTCACCCGGCGCGCCGCGTGAAACGGTCCGCAGCGGGTGAAAACGCGTCAGCGCAGGGCCGCGATTGCGCGGTCGGCCTCCGCGCGGGCCCAGAGTTCTGCTTCCGCCAGTGACTGGAGCGTGAGCTCTCCGTCGGGCTTGTGCGCGTCGACCACCCGAGCGATGGTGTCGACGATGTCGAGGAATCCGATGGCACCAGCGTGGAACGCCGCCACGAGCTGCTCGTTGGAAGCGTTGAACACGGCCGGGTAGGTGCCGCCGGCCCGACCGACGGTCTTAGCGAGTTCGACGGCCGGGAAGGCAACCTCGTCGAGCGGTTCGAACGTCCAGTTCTGGGCACGTGTCCAGTCGAGCGGCGCTCCGACCCCGGCGACCCGGGCGGGCCAGTCGAGTCCGAGCGAGATCGGCAGGCGCATGTCCGGAGGCGATGCCTGCGCGATCGTCGACCCGTCGACGTATTCGACCATCGAGTGCACGATCGACTGCGGGTGAACCACGACGTCGATCCGCTCGTACGGCACGTCGAACAGCAGGTGCGCTTCGATCACCTCGAGGCCCTTGTTCACGAGCGTCGCGGAGTTCGTCGTGACGACGAGGCCCATGTCCCACGTGGGGTGGGCGAGCGCTTCAGCGGGAGTCACGCGCGTCAACGCCTGCCTGCTGCTGCCACGGAAGGGACCACCGGATGCCGTCAGCACGAGGCGGCGGACCTCCTGCTTCGTTCCCGACCGGAGCGCCTGCGCGATGGCGGAGTGTTCGGAGTCGACGGGCACGATCTGGCCGGGCTTCGCAAGCCTCGACACCAGGTCGCCGCCGACGATGAGGGACTCCTTGTTGGCGAGCGCGAGGGTGCGTCCGGTCTCGAGTGCTGCGAGTGTCGGACCGAGCCCGACCGATCCGGTGATGCCGTTGAGCACGACGTCGGCATCGACGGAGCGGACGAGACGTTCGGCGTCTGCGGCACCGAGTGCGGTGTCGTCGACGTGGAACTCGTCAGCCTGTGCCTCGAGCTGCTCCCGGTTGCTGTTCGCCGAAAGCCCGACCACCTCGAATCGGGTGGGGTTCGCCCGGATGACATCCAGGGCCTGGGTTCCGATCGAGCCGGTTGATCCGAGTATCAGTACGCGTCGCACCGTGCCAGCTTAGCCAGCGGGCCGCCGGGGAGGTCTACCGGCCGGTGGAGAGTACGTCGACGACGAAGACCAGGGTGTCTGTTCCCTCGATGCCGGCGCTCGGCTGCCCGGCTTCGCCGTAGCCCTCCGACGGCGGGAGCACGGCGAGAACCTGCGAGCCGACCGCTGCGCCGACGAGTGCGGCGGAGAACCCGGGCACGACGCCGGTGGTCGGGAAGCTCGTCGCTCCCCTGCCCCAGCTCTGGTCGAAGACCTCGCCGGTACGCCAGTTCACGCCCTGGTACTGAACGGTGACCGTGTCACCCTCCTGCACCACTTCGCCGTCGCCCTGTTTGAGCGTTGCGAGCTGGAGTTCGGCAGGCGGGTCGGTCTCCGGGATGGTGACGGTGGGAACGCCCTCGTCGTCGAGTTCGACGACGGGCATGCCCTCGACCGGGGCGACCGGGGTACCGGTGGCGACGGACGGAACGATTCCGACGGCATCCGCGACGATGACGAGTGAGTCACCTGCAGCGACGGCTCCGTCCGGGGAACCCTCCGAGCCGAAGCCGTCCTCCGGTGCGACGACGCTCACGATGCGGGAGCCTTCGTTCACGCACTCGAGGGTGCGGACGAGTCCCGCGATGAATTTGGTGTCGTTGACCTCGATCGACGTGTATCCGCCGCCCGAGTATGCCGTCTGGGACACGACGTCTCCGCTGGTGCCGTTGAGGATGGTGACGTCGAAGTTGACGACATCGCCCGGCTGGATTTCCTCGCCGGTCCCTTCGATCGCAACCGTTCGCTCGGTCGCTTCGACGCTGACCGGCGCGGGGACGTCGATCGTCGGTGCGACTCCGAAGTCGCCCGCGACCTTGACGGAGTCGACGGTTGAGCCACCGGGGGTGTCTTCACACGTCAGAGCTGCCGGTTCCTCGCTCGCTTTCGGGGCGGCGGGCTCCGCTGATGCGCACCCCGTGAGGATGAGGGCGGATGCCGCGGCGGCCGCGACGAGGACGGGGAGGGATGTGCGCACAGGAATATCGCTTTCGAAGAGGGGGAACTGTAGGCCAGTCTGCCGCACCCACCCGGTGGTTGCCTGCGAATGACCTTCACACGGACCGAACGGGCCGGCAGACATGGGCCGCCATGCGCAAGGAGGAATACGACAGAGACTACGCTCATCCGTTGTGCCGAACACGGAAAAAGACGCCCCCTCGCCGAGCGAGGCCTCCTCTCCCGGCCTCGTCTACCATCTCGGTCGCGCGGTGCTCATGCCCATCGTGCGGGGCATCTACCGACCCCGCATTATCGGCCGGTCGAACGTGCCACGCACGGGCCGAGTGATCCTCGCCAGCAACCACCTGTCGTTCATCGACAGCGTCGCGATTCCGGTTGTCGCACCACGGCGGGTTCAGTTCCTCGCGAAGTCCAGCTACTTCGACGGCAAAGGATTCCGCGGCTGGGTCTCCCGCATCTTCTTCACCTCGATCGGCGCCGTCGGCGTCGAACGAGGTGCCGGAGCGGCCGCGCAGGAAGCGCTCGACGCCGGTCAGCGCATCCTCGAAACCGAGAGCGCATTCGCGATCTACCCCGAGGGCACACGATCCCTCGACGGCCGCCTCTACAAGGGCCGCACCGGGGTCGCGTGGCTCGCGCTCAGCACCGGCTCCCCCGTCGTTCCGGTCGGACTGATCGGCACCGACGAACTCATGCCCGTCGGCAGCACGGTTCCGCGGCTGAAACGCGCCACCGTCATCTTCGGCGAGCCGATCGACGTCAGCCACCACGGCCCAGCGACGAGTGGAAAAGCGAGACGCCTCGCCACCGACGAGATCATGGCCGCCATTCACGCTCTCACCGGCCAGGAACTCGCCGGCTCGTACAACGAATCGCCGCCTGCTGACACGATCGAGAAGATCAAACGCGCGGTCTTCCAGCGTGAGCGGATCTGACGCTCAGGCGACGACGATCACCGGTTCGTGACGGACAGGAAAGTTCACCGACCGGGCGATGAAGCACAATTCGTTGGCGCGTTCATGGGCCGCGAGCGCGGCATCCGCCATCGAGGCGTCGGCGACGGTGACCCGGGGGCGAAGAATCACCTCGGTGAACGCTCCCCCACTGTTGCCGTCTTCGACCATGGTGCCGGTGGCGTCATCCTCGTATGCGGTGACGACGACTCCGACCGTCACCGCCACGTGAAGGTACGACAGCAGGTGGCACTGAGCGAGGGCGGCGAGCAGCAGTTCCTCCGGGTTCCAGCGCGACAGGTCCCCGCGGAACGGTTTATCGGCGGATCCCTCGATCGGATGCTTCCCCGCGGCTGACACAAGAAGCTCACGACTGTAATCCCGGTACCCGCTCGTGCCCGTGCCGCGGTTTCCGCGCCACTCAACCCCGACGGTGTAGTTGTGTTCGCCCAACATGGCCCCAGTCTGTCACGACCGGCACCGGCGATCGGGGCTACCCTTGACCGGTGACTACTGCACCGGACCTCGTCGAAACCTTTTCATCGGCGAGCGCCGTCGAACTCGCCATCGTCACCAGGAGTGGCTTCGTCGAATCCCGGCACTCCGGCTCCGCGATCGTGATCGATCAGCACGCCGATGTGCTGCGGTCGCTCGGGGATCCATCCGCTCCGGTGTTCGCACGATCGACGCTCAAGCCGTTCCAGGCCATCGCCGTGATGAACGCCGGCGTCGGACTCCGCGGTGCCGCCGCCGTTCTCGCGACGGCGAGCCACTCGGGAACTCAGCGCCACGTCTCGGTCGTACGCAGCATCCTCGCGCAGGCCGGCCTGACCGAGGTCGCGCTGCAGTGCCCGGCGGACTGGCCCACCGACTCCGCCGCCCGTGACGAACTCCTCCGCGACAACGGCACGGCATCCCCCATCTACATGAACTGCTCCGGCAAGCACGCCGCCATGCTCCTCGCGTGCGTGACCAACGGCTGGCCGATCGAAACGTACCTCGATAACGACCACCCCATGCAGGTCCTCGTTCGGGATGTCGTCGAGCGGTTCACCGGGGAACGCCCGGTACACACTGGAATCGACGGGTGTGGTGCTCCCGTCCACGCGCTCTCGCTCTCCGGGCTCGCCCGCGGAATCGGTCGCATCCGCACCTCGTCACCGACGTCACCGTTCGCGATCTACCGCAACGCGGGGATCCTCTGCCACGCGGTGCTCGAGAACGGCTGGGCGCTCGACGGCACAGGGCGAGCGAACACCGTCGTCATCGACCGGCTCGGTGTGTTCGCGAAGCTCGGTGCCGAAGGCGTCATGGTGATGGCGGCGCCGGACGGCACCACCGTCGCACTCAAGATGCTCGATGGAAGCCTGCGCGCGGCCTCCCTCGTCGGACTCACGCTGCTCGCAGACGCGGGAGCACTCGATCGTGACGCTGTCGACGCGCTGCTGCCCGACCTGAATCTTTCGGTGAAGGGCGGGGATACCGTCGTCGGCGACATCCGCGTCTCGCCCCTGCTCGAACGCGACTGATCTCGATAGGCTGGCCCCGGGCAACCATGCCCGCCTGACAGTGTCGTCGGACTCCCACAAGGGTGGAAGACCTGTCGCTTTGAGCCGCTCCCGACCGGGGCGGCCAGGATGAAGGAGCACCATGAGAGTCGCCATTCCCCGCGAGGTCAAGAACAACGAGTATCGCGTCGCCATCACTCCCGCCGGGGTCCATGAACTGACCGTCCACGGTCACGACGTCCTGATCGAAACGGGTGCGGGCGAAGGCTCTTCGATTTCCGACGATGCGTACGTCGCCGCCGGGGCGACGATTCTGCCCAACGCTGCGGAAACGTGGGAACGCGCGGAGTTGTTGCTCAAAGTGAAGGAACCCGTCGAGTCGGAGTACCAGTACTTCCGCCGTGGGCTCGTTCTGTTCACCTACCTCCACCTCGCCGCTGAGCCGGAGCTGACCCGCGAACTGCTTGCCTCGGGGGTGACCGCGATCGCGTATGAGACCGTCCAGCTGCCCAACCGGGCTCTTCCCCTCCTCGCCCCGATGAGCGAGGTGGCCGGACGGCTCGCCACGATCGTGGGCGCAAACACCATGCTCAAGCCGAACGGCGGCCCAGGCCTTCTCGTTCCCGGTGTCCCCGGCACCTCGCCCGCCCGGGTGACGGTGCTCGGCGGCGGCGTCGCAGGAACCAACGCGGCGGCGGTCGCCGTCGGTCTCGGAGCGGATGTCACCGTTCTCGACACGAACATCGCCAGACTGCGAGAACTCGATGCCCTCTACGCCGGACGGATCAAGACGATCGCCAGTAACGCGTTCGAGATCGAACACTCGGTGGTATCCGCCGACCTCGTGATCGGCTCCGTCCTCATCGCCGGGGCACAGACACCGAAACTCGTCAGCAACGCGCTCGTCGCGAAGATGAAGCCCGGCAGTGTGCTCGTCGACATCTCGGTCGACCAGGGCGGATGCTTCGAGGACTCACACCCGACGACGCACGCCGACCCCACCTTCACCGTGCACGGTTCGGTGTTCTACTGCGTCGGGAACATGCCCGGCGCCGTGCCCCACACGTCCACCTACGCACTGACGAACGCGACGCTCCCCTACGTGCGGTCGATCGCGAACGCCGGCTGGCGGACTGCCCTGTCGGCTGACCCGACGCTCGCTCTCGGCCTCAACACCCATGACGGCGCGGTGTACAGCGAACCGGTCGCTCGTGCACACGGACTCGAGCACGAGGACCTGTCGGCGGTCACCGACTAGGAACGTGGCGGCGGTTCCAGGCTCACCCGCGTCACCTCCCCGCCGGGTTCCACGAGCCACGCGCGGCCCGGCAGCCGCGACAGCAGGGGCGGCCGGGTGCGGATTTTGGTGATCGCGCGAAACTCGGCCACGGTGCATCCGTCGACGACGATGGCGGCGTCCTGTCGCAGCGCCGTGAGAAGGGACCACTGTCCTTGCCACTCCTCCGGGTCTCCCACGAGAACGACCGGTCCGCCCGACCGGCTGCGGACGTGCTCGGTCGTCAAACGCCCAACCGTTGTGTCGCCGAGAACGGCGACGCTTACCGGCTCGTGCGTGGCATTCCAGCCAAGAATTTCGTCGGCGCGACGCTTCGGCGCGTTCGAGACGACGAGCGTGAGCGGATGTTCATGCCACCGCACCGGTCGGACGGTGCGGCTCGCGCCATGCTTCGCCGGCTGCCGCGCCGGTTCAGGCGCGGCCAGCTGCACCGACGTCCCCCGCCACAGCGCACTGCCCGCCGGCCTGCTCTCGATCCAGCCCGCGGTGCTGCCGCCCGCGAGAACGTGTTCCTGCCGGTTCGCTGTGCCGAGCAGAACCGTTGAGCCGACGAACCCGCCGAGCATCGCCGTCGGCCCGGCGAGCCGCTGGAGCGTCATCACGAGGTGGACGCCGCGGCGGGGTCCGTCCCGGAGTAGCGCGACGACACCATCCCGCAGATCGGATGCCGCGTCAGGGTCGACGCCCGCAAGAAGCGAGTCGAGGTCGTCGAGAAGAATCAGTGTCGGTGGGCTGTCGACGTGAGACGACAGCGCACCGGACTGCGCTATCACGACGTCCCACGCCAGCTCGGCATCACCCCCGACTCGCTCGATTGCCCAGCGGTCGAGCCCGGAGGCCTCACGCTCGATCGTGTCCAGGAGCGTTGTCTTCCCGGTTTGAGCCATGCCGATCACGAGCATGCTCCCGTCAGCGCCCGGGTCCCAGCACACGGTCTCCTGCCGCTGCTCGGTTGGCAGGTCGGCGAGACCGAGACGGATGCTGCCGGCCGGCTCCCCCAGGCTTGCTCGCTCGACCCACGGTGGCAGCGGTTCCAGCCACGGCCTTCGCACCTCAACAACCGGCCGCCACGCTGCTGCCGCCCGGGCAATGTCGGCCTCCGTCGCTGTCGCCACCTGCAGGATGACAGGTGACGAGGCGGTGGCGAGCACCAGACGGCCGGGGAGGGTTGCAGGGACGAGTGCTGCGGCATCCGTTGCGAGGATGGCGGTACTGTCGGCCCGGTTGTTGACCCGCAGCGACATCCGCAACCCGCAGTTCGCGAGGAGCGAGTCCTTCACGACACCGGCCGGACGTTGCGTGCACAGGATGAGGTGAAGGCCGAGCGATCGGCCTCTCGCAGCGATGTCGACGAAGAGGGCGTGCAGGTCAGGGAACCCGTCGAGCATCGCGGCGAACTCGTCGACGACGATGACGAGCCGGGCAAGCGCGGGGGCCTGCCCGATATCCCGGACGCCCAGGTCGCGAAGCATCCGCTCTCGGTATCTGACCTCGGCCCGGAGGCTGTCGAGCGCACGGATCGCCGAGCCGGCGTCGAGGTCGGTGAGCACACCGACGACGTGCGGCAGCCCGAGGAGAGGAGCGAACGCCGCTCCTCCCTTGAAGTCGACGAGGAGAAGGGTGACGACCTCGGGCGGGTAACGTTCGGCGAGACTTGTCGCCCAGGTGACCAGGAGCTCGCTCTTGCCGCTCCCGGTGGTGCCGCCGACGATCGCGTGCGGGCCCTCCGCGACGATATCGACGCAGACCGGCCCGTCACCGTCTGCGCCGATGACCGCGGACAACGAACCGGATGGTCTGGCCGGTGGCGCCGCTGCCGAGACCTGGGCGAACTCGACGACGGCGGGCAGACCACCGCTGTCACCACCGCCGAGGCGCGCAGCATGGAGCTCGAGCATGCGGGCGAACGCGCCGGCCTCCGCTCGGGCGACGAGTTCGATGCGCAGGTCGAGAGGATCAGCGGCCCCGGCGCTACCGGTGCGATGAAGTACCGCGGTCGTCACTCCGGTCAGTTCGATCACACTCGAGCATCGCGTCGGGATCCGGTCCAATCGTTCCGAGAGCACGAGGAGCGCGTCCGAGGAAGGCAGTGGTCGAGCGTCCGGCCCCGATTCGACGACCGCAACCGTTGCCGTCGATCCACGGAGGCGGTGATGTGGGAGAGCGTCTGCCCAGTCCCAGCCGGCGGGCAGTTCGAGCACAGCGAGCGCGTCCGGACCAGCCGCCGAACACAATTGCACAAGGAACCCGCGGGCGAGCGCACTGGTGAGCATCGGAGGTCCGACGAGACCGATTCCTGCGGCAGCATCGACCTCGACGGGAACATCGGGGACAAGCCGGGCGCGCGCTTTCAGCTGAGCCGTCTCGGGACCTGGGGGGCCGTCGACCCGCAGTGTGCTCGGCTGGGCACCACGACCGACAACGACGATTCTCTGGCGATCGACGGGGACTCTCCATCGGCCGAATCCGATCGTCGGGGCCTCCGGGGCGTCGAGTATTCGTCTCGCGCTCGTCGACGTCGAACATCGGGAGCTTTGTTCGGCGGCGTGTCGTGTCTGGACCTCCGTGTTGAGACGCTCAAGCTCTGCCTGCCATGCGGTGGTGTCCGTGCGCAGCCGCCGCCGACCGGACCACCGGTTGTCGGCCACGCTCGCCACCGCGATGACCGGGCCCAGAGCGGCGAAGACGAGCACGAACGGTGATCGGGTGATGGCCCAGATGACAACCGCCGCGACGACCGGGGCGACACTCGCGACGACCGGAAATGGCGACGGACTCATCGGCTCCGGCCGTGGCGGAACGGTGAGGGGTTCATCCGAAATGACCTGCATCCATCAAGGAAAACCGGTCGTGGCCATCGTACGAAGCGCGCCGAGTCTCCGGTGAGATCAGCGTCAGGTGTTCGCGGCTGTGGAGGAGCCTCTGTCAGTCCGAAACGGCGTCGTTGCCCGGTTCGTCGAGCAGCAGCTCGTCGAGCACGATGACGCTGACGTTGTCGCGACCGCCGTTCTCGAGTGCGGCTCCGACCAGTCCGCGAACCGCATCCTCCGGGGTGCTGCTCTGCATGAGAAAGTGGCGCAGCCCGAAGTCCGTGAGTTCCTTCGTGAGGCCGTCGGAGCAGACAAGCCAGCGCGCCCGGTCCGTCGAGGGAACGTCGGTGTAGTCCGGTAGCGGGTCGTCGGTGAAACCGACCGCACGCGTGATGACGTTCCCGTGGGGGTGGGACTCGGCTTCATCAGGCGTGATCGCGCCGATCGAGATGAGTTCCTGGACGACAGAATGATCGAGCGTTACCTGGATCAGCTCGTCTCCGAGCAGACGATACACCCGGGAGTCGCCGATGTTGAAGACGGTCCACGCGGGAACGCTGCCGTCGTCACCAGAGAATCCGAAAACGATGCCGGTCACGGTCGTTCCGGTGCCGAGGTCGGATTTGCCGACCTGTTCGAACATGTCGTCCACCGCTGATCGCAGAGCGGTTTCGACAGCACCACGATCGACGATGTCGCCAGACGCCACCCGCTCAGCCAACCGCGCGATGACCGCAGCACTGGCGACTTCACCAGCGTCATGGCCACCCATGCCGTCAGCAACGGCGAAGATCGGATAGTCGACGATCACAGCGTCCTGGTTGACCTGGCGTTTACGGCCGGTGTCGGTCGCGGCAGCCCAGGTCAGTGCAAGCGGTTGTGTGCCGGGCACCTCGACGTTCCGGGAACCGGTGCTCACGTCGATGGCAGTCACGCACTCATCCTCTCGGAGCCCCACGGAGATGAAGCCTGCGTCGATAATACCGGGCGCTGCGGCGGCCGGTGACCGCGCCCTACCGCTCGCCGTCGATCGTGACCTCCTCGGTGGTGCGCTCCGGCACCTCCCACGCCCAGTCCGGCAGGCGACCGGACTGCAGCATGCAGTCCAGAAGCTCCGCCAGGGAGTACTCAGGATCGAGCGCGCGGGCGTGAGCAACCCACCGTGCGGCGATCGTTCCGGACCCGAGTGCCCAGTGCACCCACGCGAGCATTGTCAGGAGAGGGGGCCGCGCCGCTTTCGGCAGCCGCGGCGCCGTGTAACGCAACACCCCGATCGCCGCTCTCAACCGCGTGATGTCGGGGCGGGGCATGTCGAAGCCACCGAGCGCCAGTGCCCCTGGGAGCGAGCTGATGTCCTCACCCGCCTGATGCCGGGCGTTCATGTCTCCGACGGTCTCGCCGAATTCGGGGCCCCATGCCCAGGTGAGCAGGATTTCGTCTCGCACCGCCGGGGCCTGGGCGAGGAAAGCCAGCAATGCGGCATCCCGGGGGATCACCGGGGCGTTTCCGAGGTCGAGCAGCGCATCGGCAAATCCGACGATGTCACCGGAGAAGTCGTGGTCGAAGAAGACCGCCGGGCCGAGTTCCGGTGAGTGACGCAGAGCTGCGAGTGCGAGATACTTCCTGGTCGTGCGGCTCCGGCTCCCGGAGTCAGCGGCGGGAAGCCGTGATTCGGTGTCGACATCGATCAGCGTGCGCTGCGGTGTCGCGTCGCGAAGCGCCCCGAGGGTGGGAGATGCTGTAATCCGTTCCAGAGGGTGGCCGCGGGCGGGGCAGGCGTCGTCGAGGTAGCTGCCCCAGGCATCCGCTGCGACGCAGAGCGCATCGCGGACGCGGAAGCCGGAGTCCCGTGCGCGAGCGAGAATGGCGCGGATGTCTGCCCGGTGCGGCATCGACGGACCGGAAGAGAACGTGTCGTCGGTGTAGACGACGGGCACGATGGCGTCTGCGCCCTCGATCCGGCAGATCATTCCGATCATCGTCGTCGCGATGCGACGGCGGACGGCTGACGTCGTCGATGGGCCGGGAAGGTCGAGTCTCAGGGCACCGCAGGTCCGGTTGCCGCGGAAAACGACCAGCACGATGCTGTCACGGGGCCCGAAACCGACGAGATGCGGCACGAGGGCCAGAAAGTCACTGGCGTCAGTGGCCTTGATGATGGTGTTCATGCCGGAAGTCTCGCCCCGGTGCTGCCGACGTGCCGGAAAGCCGTCGTGATGTGGATAACCGGTGAGCCGGCATCCGCCTGTGGATTCTCAGTCCGCGTCGCTCACCGGTGCCGCGAATTGCGAGTTGTAGAGGTTGAAGTAGGCCCCGCCTCGAGCGAGCAGGGTCTCGTGGCTGCCCTGCTCGACGATCTGCCCCGACTCCATCACGAGGATCAGATCGGCGTCGCGGATGGTCGACAACCGGTGCGCGATGACGAAACTGGTGCGGTCCTGGCGGAGCGTCGACATGGCCTTCTGCACCAGGAGTTCGGTCCGGGTGTCGACGGAGCTCGTCGCCTCGTCGAGGATGAGGACGCTCGGACGGGCGAGGAACGCCCGCGCGATCGTCAGGAGTTGCTTCTCCCCCGCTGACACGTTCGACGCCTCATCATCGAGGACCGTGTCGTACCCGTCGGGCAGGGAGTGCACAAAGCGGTCGACGTACGTCGCACGAGCGGCTTCGAGGATCTCCTCCTCCGTGGCGTCCGGCCGACCGTAGGCGATGTTGTCGCGGATGGTTCCTCCGAAGAGCCAGGTGTCCTGGAGGACCATGCCGACCCGACTCCGCAGGTCGAGCCGCGTCATGCGCGAGATGTCAACTCCGTCGAGGGTGATGCGCCCTGAATCGAGTTCATAGAACCGCAGGATGAGATTCACGAGGGTGGTTTTTCCGGCCCCGGTTGGACCGACGATCGCGATCGTGTTGCCCGGCTCCGCAACGAGGTCCAGATTCGAGATCAGCGGCTTGTCTGCCGAGTAACTGAAGGAGACGCCGTCGAAGACGAGCCGCCCCTTGCCCGCGTCTGACGTGGCGGGGTTCTCCGGGTCCGGCGATTGTTCGTCGGCGTCGAAGAGCTCGAACACGCGCTCAGCGGATGCCACGCCCGACTGGAGGAGGTTGGCCATCGATCCGAGCTGGGTGAGCGGCTGGGTGAACTGGCGGGAGTACTGGATGAACGCCTGAACACTGCCGAGGCTCAGCGCCCCTGTCGCGACCTGGAGTCCACCGACGACGGCGATGGCGACGTAGACGAGGTTCCCGACGAACATCATCGACGGCATGATGATGCCCGAGATGAACTGGGCACCGAAGCTCGCCTGGAACAACTCGTCGTTCTTCTCACTGAACCTCGAGCTGACCTCGCGCGAGCGCCCGAATACCTTGACGATGGCGTGCCCCGTGTACATCTCTTCGATCTGTGCGTTGAGTTCACCCGTGTGTGCCCACTGGTCCACGAACTTCTTTTGCGAGCGCTTCGCGATGACCGTCGTGATGAGAACGGTCAGCGGGATGGTGACGAGAGCGATGCCGGCGAGGAGAGGCGAGATCGAGAACATCATCGCGAGGACACCGATGACGCTCAGCAGCGAGACGAGCACCTGGCTCAGGGTCTGCTGGAGGGTCTGCGAAATGTTGTCGATGTCGTTCGTGACCCGGCTGAGGAGTTCGCCCCGTGGCATCCGATCGAAGAAGGAGAGCGGGAGCCGGTTCACCTTGGTCTCGACATCTTCGCGGAGCCGGTACATCGTGCGCTGCACGACTCCGTTGAGGACGAGAGCCTGAACCCAGCCGAAGAGGAACGCGAACCCGTAGATGGCGAGTACGAGGAGCAGAACACCGGACAGTGCGGCGAAGTCGATGCCCTCACCGGGAGTGAGGTCCATCGACTCGAGCATGTTCGCCCGGTCGGTCTCCCCCTGCGCCCGGAGACCATCCACGATCTGTTCCTGCGTCGCACCGGCCGGGAGGTTCTGGGAGATTGCACCCTCGAAGATGATGTTGGTCGCTTCGCCGAGGATCTTCGGGCCGATCACCGTGAGACCGACGCTGAGAATCGCGAGCAGCGTGACGATCGTCAGCGGGAACCACTCCGGCTTCAGCCGCGAGAGCAGCCGTTTGGCGCTGGGGACGAAGTTCATCGATTTCTCGACGGGCATGCCTGCGCCGGCCCACGGGCCGCCGCCGCGCGGAGGGCGGGCGGGAACCGTCGGCCGGTCCTCGATCTCGGTGTCGGTGTCACTCATGTCGCCTCCTCCACGGTGAGCTGGGATTCGACGATCTCGCGATACGTGTCCGAGCTTTCGAGGAGCTCATCGTGCGTTCCGATGCCGACGATCGCCCCGTCCTCGAGGACGAGGATCTGGTCGGCCGAGAGGATCGACGACACGCGCTGGGCGACGATGATGAGAGTCGCCCCGGAAACGTGCCGGGCGAGAGCGGCCCGGAGACGGGCATCCGTCGCAAGATCGAGCGCCGAGAACGAGTCGTCGAAGACGTAGATCTCGGGCCGCTTGACGAGCGCCCGCGCGATCGCGAGCCGTTGCCGCTGACCGCCGGACAGGTTCGTACCGCCCTGGCTGATGGGGGACTCCAGCCCGTCAGGCAGCTCTTCGACGAAATCCTTCGCCTGGGCGATGTCGAGGGCGCGCCACAGTTCGTCGTCGGTCGCAGACGGCTTGCCATAACGCAGATTCGACGCCACGGTTCCGCTGAACAGGTACGGCTTCTGCGGAACGATTCCGATCTTCGACCAGAGCAGGTCCTGGTCGGTCTCGCTCACCCAGACACCGTCGACGAGCACCCGGCCGGCCGTCGCGTCGAACAGGCGGGGCAGGAGGTTGACCAGCGTCGTCTTTCCTGACCCGGTCGATCCGATGATGGCTGTCGTCGATCCCGGGGCGATACGGAACGACAGGTTGCGGAGCACGGGCTGGTCGGCGCCGGGGTAGGAGAACGAGACGTCCTCGAAGACCACGCTTCCCGTTGTGTCGATTGTCGTCACGGGGTTGTCCGGCTGGCGCACCGACGACTCGGTCGAGAGCACCTCGCCGATGCGGTCGGCGCTGACAGCAGCCCGCGGAATCATCACCGCCATGAACGTCGCCATCATGACGGCCATGAGGATCTGCATCAGGTACTGCAGGAACGCCATCACCGTGCCGACCTGCATCGAACCCTCCTCGACCCGGAAGGCGCCGAACCACAGCACGGCGATGCTCGAGACGTTGAGAACGAGCATGACGATCGGGAACATGATCGCCATCAACCGACCGGTTCTCAGTCCGACATCCGTGAGTTCGGCGTTCGCTTTCGCAAACCGCGCGGTCTCGATGTCCTCCCGAACGAAGGCACGCACGACACGGATGCCGGTGAGCTGCTCCCGCAGGACGCGGTTGACGCGGTCGATGCGGCGCTGCATCGACTGGAACAGCGGCACCATCCGCACGATGATGAGCCCGACTGCGATCAGGAGCACGGGAATCGCGACGGCCATCAGCCACGACAACTGCAGGTCGAGCCCGAGCGCGAGCACGACACCGCCGATCGCGAGGATCGGCGCGGACACCATGAGCGTGCAGGTGGTGAGCACGAGCATCTGCACCTGCTGCACATCGTTCGTGCTGCGGGTGATGAGCGACGGCGCACCGAACGACGACACCTCGCGTTCGGAGAACACCGAGACCCGGTCGAAGACGGCCTGGCGGAGGTCCCGGCCGAGCGCCATCGCGGCCTTCGCACCGAAGTAGACCGCGGTGATAGCGCACAGCACCTGCACGAGGGTGATGGCGAGCATGACCATACCGACGCGCAGAATGTACTCGGTGTCCCCGACCGCGACACCCTGATCGATGATGTCGGCGTTAAGGGTGGGCAGGTACAGCGACGCGATCGATTGCGCGAGCTGGAAGACGATGACCCCGACGAGAAGCGGCCAGTGCGGCTTCAGGTAGCGTCCGGTGAGTTGAGCGAGCATAGGTTCCCTGTCCGCGAGCATAGCCGAGGAAGCATTGCTGGAGACCCCTCGGGAGTCGGGCCTCGCGAATTCACCCGTTGCGGTCGGATACACCCGGCGTACCGGGTGTTCTGGTCCGCAACGGATGAAAACGTGCGGTTCGTGGGCTACTCGTCGTCGTCCGGCGTGAAGAATGCCGTGATGGTCTCGACGTCTTCGGCGGACGGATGCCACGCTGTGGCGGCATCCGCGTTCTGTTCGATCTGCTCGGGGCTGGTCGCTCCCGCGATCACGCTCGCGAGATTCGGCTGGGCGAGCAGCCAGGCGAAGGTGGCCTGAAGCATGCTCACCCCACGCTCGTCGGCGAAGGCCTGGAACGCTTCGATCCGGTCCCACGGCGCATTCTCCTGGAGGTGGCTGCGCTGGCGCATGATGCGTGAGTCGGCCGGTCCGCCGTCGCGCGTGAACTTTCCGGTGAACAGTCCGTTGTAGAGCGGGAAGTACGGCAGGAACCCGAGGCCGAAGTGGCGCACGGCCGGCAGGACCTCCCGTTCGGCGTCGCGCTCGAGCAGGCTGAACTCGTTTTGCGCCGAGATGAACTTCGGGTGCCCGTGAAGCTCAGCGGTGAGTTCGGCTTCGGCGATCTGCCAGCCGGCGAGGTTGGAGTGCCCGATGTACCGCACCTTTCCCTCACGGATGAGGTCGTCGAGCACCGACAGGGTCTCTTCGATCGGCGTGACCGGGTCTGGCGTGTGCAACTGGTACAGGTCGATCCAGTCCGTCTGGAGGCGCCGCAGCGACGCTTCGACCGCGAGCCGGACGTACCGTCGTGAGCCCTTGGCGCCCCAGCCCTGCAGCCCCACGTCGGCGCCTGAGTGGCCGAATTTCGTCGCGAGGACCACCTCGTCGCGGCGGCCGCGCAAGGCATTGCCCATGAGGGTCTCGCTCAGCCCGGGCTCCTTGCCGTACATGTCTGCGGTGTCGAGGAGCGTGACGCCGACATCGAGGGCTGCCGAAATCACGGCATCCGTCCCCTCCTGCGTTTCGGTCGCGGTGCCCAGCCGACCGAAGTTGTTGCAGCCGAGTCCGATCGTCGAGACGCGGAGGCCGCTGGAGCCGAGGGTGCGGTATTCGATGGTTGCCATGGTCCAAGGCTAGCGGGGCGACTCCCCCACAGCACGGATGCCGCGGGGCACGCTCCACAGACGGTCACCGGCACGGCCGCGCGGGAATTCTCCGTCCTACCGTCGACGGCATGACTCCGCGAACCCTCACTCCAGAACCCCAACCCACCCTGTTCGACCGCCCGGTCGGCCTCATCCGTCTTCCCAGCCCGATCGGCCGGATCGAGGTGTGCAGCGACGGCATCTCAATCACCGGCCTGAGCATCGAGAACGACGGTGTCCTCCCCCGCGATGGCTACCGCGAGAACTCGACCGACCTTCTCGTGCGGGCTGCGGAACAGCTGTCCGAGTACTTCGCCGGTACCCGGCGCCGGTTCGACCTGCCGGTGCACGTCGACGGCACACCGTTCCAGCGCCGGGTGTGGTTCGCGCTCAGCGAGGTCGAGTATGGAACGTCCACCACGTACGGTCTCCTCGGCCATCAGGCGGGACTCGGAGTCGCCGCGCGGGCGACCGGCGGCGCCGTGCGGGCCAACCCGGTTCCGTTGTTCATCCCCTGCCACCGTGTCCTCAACAGCACCGGCCGGATCGTCGGCTACAGCCAGGGCAACGGGGTCTCGACGAAGCAGTGGCTGCTCGACCACGAATCCGTGCCGTACCGCTGACGCAGCATCCGCTAGTCTGGCGACGACCTCCCCCTCGCACCGAAGGATCCGCCGTGGCTGTTCTCCCCTCGATCGTCGAAGGAGCGGATGCCACGCCCCGCTGCGGCTGGGTCGGAGCGGATCCCGAATACCAGCGCTATCACGACGAGGAGTGGGGAACGCCGCTTCTCGGCGACCGCGCCGTGTTCGAAAAGATCAGTCTCGAGGGGTTCCAGGCGGGTCTGTCGTGGATCACCATCCTCAAGCGTCGGCCGGCGTTCCGGCGCGCGTTTGCGAACTTCGACATCGACACGGTCGCGGCGATGACGGAGGACGACGTCGAGCGCCTCGCGACGGATGCCTCGATCATCCGCCATCGGGGAAAGATCCGCGCCGTGATCTCCAACGCCCGCGTGACGAGGGACCTGGATGAAAGCCTGTCCGACCTGGTCTGGCGTTTTGCGCCGACCGCGGAACGGCCGCGGCCGACGCGGCTCGACGTGATCCCGGCGATCACTACCGAGTCGACGGCGTTGAGCATCGAACTGCGCCGCCGCGGCTACCGTTTCGTCGGACCGACGACGATGTATGCGCTCATGCAGTCCGCTGGGCTCGTCGACGACCACGTCGTCGGCTGCTGGCGGGCACCGGACTGAGCGTCAGACCAGCAGGGCCAGATCGGTCGAATCAGGCTGACGTTCGATTCGGATGCCGACGTCGCTTGCCCAGTCCAGCAACTGGTCGGTGGTGGTGAAATTTGTTTCCGACTCGATGAGGGCGCGCGTGAACTCGCCCTTGGCCTTCTTGTTGAAATGGTTGAGCGCGCGCCGGACTCCTCCGGGGCTCTCCGTCAGGACGCGGAGGAAGTGAGTACCCTCCGGCGCGGGGCCGAGAGCGACGTAGGCTTCCGAGCGCAGGTCGAGCACGAGACCGGTCTCCGCCGCGAGCGTCTGTTCGACGGCACTCCGCCAGTGCCGTTTGAGTGGCCGCCCCGGCACCCGGGAATCGTGGGAGAGCCGGTAGGCGGGAATGGGGTCGAGTGCCCCGACCGGACCGAAGAGCGCTGCGTGGATGACGAGATGCTCCCCGGCGAATGCCCGAGCACCCGGGCTGAGGGAGGCGGCGTCGAGGGCGTCGAACAGCACGCCCGTGTACCTGTCGAGGGCAGGAAGAGTCGGCGATTGCCACAATTCGCGGTTGGTATCGACCTCGCCGTGCTGCTTCGGGCCGAGCTTGAGAGCCGCGATCGCGGCATCCGCGTCCTCCGACAGCGCCACGACGTCGTCGGCGAGTGCGCGGCGGGCGTCGGTCAGCGAGGGGAACCGCAGGTCCTCGAGAGACAGCGAACGCCCCGTGCCGCCTGCTCTCTTCGTCTCAGACGGAGGGAGCAGTACGAGCACGGGGCGTTGAGCTGAGCCTTGCGGCGTTACTACTTGACGAGGCTGGCGTTGCCAGCGACGATCGTGACGGTGTCGTTCTCGACCGAGAGGAATCCGTCGGCGGCCGTAGCCGTCAGCTTCTTTCCGTCTTCACCGGTCACGCGGACTTCACCGTCGCCGAGGATGGCAAGCATGGGCTCGTGGCCGGGGAGAATACCGATCTCTCCTTCGATGGTCCGGGCGACGACCATGGAGGCGGTACCAGACCACACTTCCTGATCTGCCCCGACGACACTGACCTTGAGCGAAGCCATGACTAGCCGTTCTCCTTCTGGATGCGTGCCCAGGCCTCTTCGACGTCGTTGATGCCACCGACGTTGAAGAATGCCTGCTCAGCGACGTGGTCGAAGTCACCGTTGGCGATCGCCGAGAAGGACTCGATGGTCTCCTTGAGAGGAACCGTTGAGCCTTCGACACCGGTGAACTTCTTCGCCATGTAGGTGTTCTGCGAGAGGAACTGCTGGATACGACGTGCACGGGCGACCGTGATCTTGTCTTCTTCGCTCAGCTCGTCGACACCGAGGATCGCGATGATCTCCTGGAGTTCCTTGTTCTTCTGCAGGATCGCCTTGACGCGAACGGCGGTGTTGTAGTGGTCATCACCGATATAGCGCGGGTCGAGGATACGGCTGGTCGAGGTCAGCGGGTCGATAGCCGGGTACAGGCCCTTCGACGCGATCTCACGAGACAGCTCGGTGGTGGCGTCGAGGTGCGCGAACGTCGTCGCCGGAGCCGGGTCGGTGTAGTCGTCAGCAGGAACGTAAATCGCCTGCAGGGACGTGATCGAGTGGCCACGGGTCGAGGTGATGCGCTCCTGCAGGATACCCATCTCGTCGGCGAGGTTCGGCTGGTAACCCACAGCGGACGGCATGCGTCCGAGGAGGGTGGAAACCTCTGAACCGGCCTGCGTGAAGCGGAAGATGTTGTCGATGAACAACAGCACGTCCTGCTTCTGCACGTCGCGGAAGTACTCAGCCATGGTCAGTGCCGAGAGGGCGACGCGCAGTCGCGTTCCCGGCGGCTCGTCCATCTGACCGAAGACAAGGGCGGTCTTGTCGAAGACGCCTGCTTCTTCCATCTCGAAGATGAGGTCATTACCCTCACGGGTACGCTCGCCGACACCGGCGAACACAGACACACCACCGTGGTCCTGCGCAACACGCTGGATCATTTCCTGGATGAGGACTGTCTTTCCGACACCTGCACCACCGAACAGACCGATCTTTCCACCCTGCACGTACGGGGTGAGGAGGTCGATCGACTTGATGCCGGTCTCGAAGAGCTCGGTCTTCGACTCGAGCTGGTCGAATGCCGGTGGCTTGCGGTGGATCGGCCAGCGCTCGGTGATCTCGATCTGCTCGCCTGGGGCGGCATTGAGAACCTCACCGATGACGTTGAACACCTTGCCCTTGGTGACGTCGCCGACGGGAACCGTGATCGGCTCGCCGGTGTCGGTCACTTCCTGGCCGCGGACGAGTCCGTCGGTCGGGTTCAGTGCAATTGCACGAACCAGGTCGTCACCGAGGTGCTGGGCAACCTCGAGGGTGAGCGTCTGAGTGTTGCCGGCCATGGTGACCGTGGTCTTCAGCGCGTTGTAGATACCGGGAATCGCGTCGTGCGGGAACTCGATGTCGACAACCGGACCGGTGACGCGGGAGACGCGACCGATTGTGGCGGCCTTCACCTCGCTTGCCGGGTCCTGAGCGGTGGCAATGTCTGTCATGCTCTTCTTCTCTCTGCTTAGTCTGCGTTACTTGGCGGACGACAGTGCGTCTGCGCCGCCGACAATCTCTGAAATCTGCTGGGTGATCTCGGCCTGCCGAGCGTTGTTCCGCAGCCGGGTGTAGTCGGTGATGAGCTTGTCCGCGTTGTCGCTTGCGGAGCTCATCGCCTTCTGCGTCGCCGCGTGCTTCGCAGCGGCGGACTGGAGCAGGGCGTTGAAGATCCGGCTCTCGATGTAAACCGGCAGGAGCGCGTCGAGCACGCTTGCCGCATCCGGTTCGAAGTCGTACAGCGGAAGGATCGCGTTGTCCCCCGGCTCTTCCATTCCCTCGACGATTTCGAGGGGCAGAAGACGGGTGACCTCTGGCACCTGGCTCATCATGCTGACGAGGCGGTTGTAGACGATGTGGATCTCGTCGACGCCACCCTCGGAAGCATCCAGGGAGAACTTCTCGAGCAGCGCGGCGCTGATCTCGTGAGCGGTCGCGAAGGTCGGGCTCTCGCTCTCTCCGACCCACTGGCCCTCTGAGGCACGCTTGCGGAACTGGAAGTACCCCACTGCCTTGCGGCCGACGAGGTAGTAGACGACCTCTTTGCCCTGGCTGCGCAGCAACTCCGCGAGCTCGTTCGCCTCGCGGAGAACCTGCGAGTTGAACGCGCCGGCGAGGCCACGGTCAGAAGCGAGGATGAGCACGGCGGCCCGCTCGATCTTCTCCGGCTCTGTCGTCAGCGGGTGGTCAACGTTCGAATAGGTTGCCACCGCTGATACCGCGCGGGTGATTGCTCGAGAGTACGGAGCGGACGCCGCCACCCGCGCTTGCGCTTTGGCAATGCGGGAGGCGGCGATGAGCTCCATCGCCTTCGTGATCTTCTTGGTCGTCTGCGCAGACTTGATCTTCTGCGTGTAGACCCGAAGTTGAGCGCCCATTACCTATCGACGTCCCTTGACGATCTTTTCCTGCTGAACCTCTTCAGCGGGCAGTTCGGTGAACTGCTCCGAGCCCGGTCCGTTGAGGGGCTTGCCTTCGCCGGTCTGGAACTCCAGCTTGAACTTGTCGACGGCTGCGTCGAGCTCGTCGACGATGTCGTCGCTGAGGACGTTGCTGTCGCGGAGCTTCGTCAGGACCTCGGTGTTGCGGCCGAGGTAGTCGTGCAGCTCGGATTCGAACCGCAGGATGTCTTCGACCGGGACCTCATCGAGCTTGCCCTTCGTTCCGGCCCAGATCGATACGACCTGGTTCTCGACGGGGAACGGCGAGTACTGCGGCTGGCGCAGGAGCTCGGTGAGGCGGGCACCACGGGCGAGCTGGCGACGGCTCGTCGCGTCGAGGTCGGATGCGAACATCGCGAAGGCCTCGAGCGAGCGGTACTGAGCAAGTTCGAGCTTCAGGGTTCCTGAAACCTTCTTGATGCTCTTGACCTGGGCGTCACCACCAACACGTGAGACCGAGATTCCGACGTCGACTGCTGGACGCTGGTTGGCGTTGAACAGGTCCGACTGGAGGAAGATCTGGCCGTCGGTGATCGAGATCACGTTGGTCGGGATGTAGGCAGAAACGTCGTTCGCCTTGGTCTCGATCAGCGGGAGACCGGTCATCGAACCGGCGCCGAGCTCGTCGGAGAGCTTCGCGCAACGCTCGAGCAGACGGGAGTGCAGGTAGAACACGTCACCGGGGTACGCTTCGCGTCCCGGCGGGCGACGGAGGAGAAGCGATACCGCACGGTAAGCCTCTGCCTGCTTCGACAGGTCATCGAAAACGATGAGGACGTGCTTGCCGCCGTACATCCAGTGCTGGCCGATGGCCGAGCCGGTGTACGGAGCGAGGTACTTGAAGCCGGCGGGGTCTGATGCGGGAGCCGCGACAATCGTCGTGTACTCCATGGCGCCCGACTCTTCGAGCGCGGCCTTGATGGCGGCGATCGTCGAACCCTTCTGACCGATGGCGACGTAGATGCAGCGAACCTGCTTGTTGACGTCTCCAGAGTCCCAGTTGGCCTTCTGGTTGATGATCGTGTCGATCGCGATCGCTGACTTACCGGTCTGGCGGTCACCGATGATGAGCTGGCGCTGTCCGCGGCCGATCGGGATCATGGCGTCGATTGCCTTGATTCCGGTCTGCATCGGCTCGTGCACGCTCTTACGCTGCATGACGCCTGGCGCCTGCAGTTCGAGGGCGCGACGGGTCTCCGCCTTGATTTCGCCGAGTCCGTCGATGGGAGCACCGAGCGGGTCGACCACACGGCCGAGGAATGCGTCGCCGACCGGGGTCGAGAGCACCTCTCCTGTGCGGGTGACTTCCATGCCCTCGACGATTCCGCCGAACTCACCGAGGACGACGACACCGATCTCGTTCTCGTCGAGGTTCTGGGCGAGTCCAAGGGTGCCATCCGCGAAACGGATGAGCTCGTTGGCCATGACGCCGGGCAAACCCTCGACGTGGGCGATGCCATCGCCTGCGTCGACGACCCGTCCGGTCTCCGTGCTCGAAAGCTGGCCGGGTTCGTAGGACTTAACGAAGTCCTTGAGCGCGTCGCGGATCTCGTCCGGGCTGATCGATAGTTCTGCCATTCTCTTCCCTTTACGGTTAACGGGCGGTTGAACGCCCGAATAGTTTCGCTAGCTCGCTAGCTGAAGTCTCAGATCGTTGATCCTGCTTGCAACACTGCCATCGATCACGTCGTTGTCGACCTGAATTCGGAACCCACCGATGACATCGGGGTTGATGACCTGATTGACGCGCACTGCTCGGTCGTACTTGCCCGACAGCGCCCGTTCCAGTCGTTCAACCTGTGCCGCTGTGAGTTCGTGGGCGGACTGCACGGTCGCCACGGCGAACCCTGACTGATCCGCTGCAACGGAGCGGGCGTAGTCAATCGACTCGCCGATGTTCCTGCTGCCTGGAGTCCGGACGAAGTGCTCGACGATCAGGATCGTCTGGTCAGATGCCCTGCCGCGAAGCAGTCGCTCCACGAGAGCAACCTTCGCTTCTTTCGCACCTGCTCGTGAGCCGAGCGCGAATTCGAGTTCCGAATCCGACTGGATGACAGAGCCGAAGGCGAAGAGTTCGCCGGCGACGTCCACATCCGCAGGCGCTGAAGCGGCTGCCGCACGAAGTGCAAGCTGTTCGATCCCGGCGACGAGGTCGTCCTGCGACGACCAGCGAGCCGAAACGGCGGCAATGACGAGGTGAAGTGCAGACTCGCTGAGTCGCGAACCGAACAGGCTCGTGACCATGCGCGACTTCTCTTCGACGCTGCGACCGGAGTCCGTGAGGAGGGAGCGCAACTGCATGGATCCAGCAATCGTCGCGGCGGCGCCGAACAGTCCCTGCGCCGAGGCGAGATCGACTGACGGCAATCCGGCGAGTACATTCCTCGCCGAAGTCACGGCTCCACGCGTAGCGCTACCCATCAGCGAACGCCTCTACCGGCTGCTTCGCTTGACTCGAGGTCCGCAAGGAAGCGGTCAACGAGGTCGGTTGCGCGCTTGTCGTCGGACAAGCTTTCCTTGACGACACCAGAGGCCAGGTCGATGGCGAGTGACCCGACTTCGGAGCGAAGCGAAACGAGAGCAGCCTGACGCTCCGCCTCGATCTGCTGGTGAGCGGTTGCGGTGATGCGCGCGGCATCGGCTGCAGCCTGCTCCTTCAGCTCGTTGAGGATCTGAGTGCCTTCTGCCCGCGCCTGCTCACGGATGCGCGCAGCTTCTGCGCGTCCTTCTGCCAGCTGGGCTTCGTACTGTTCGAGAGCCGCGTCGGCCTGGGCCTGGACGCTCTCGGCCTTTGCGATGCCGCCTTCGATTGCTGCGGTTCGCTCGTCGATGATCTTCCGGAACATCGGGATGATGACCTTCCAGAAGAGGATCATGATCAGCGCGAACGGAATCAGCGACCAGACGATGTCATAGATGGCTGGAATGAACAGGCCGATGCCTTCGGGAGCTTCACCCCCAGCGGCCAAAGTGATTTCGGGCATTGACACGCCTTAGTTGAGGAAGAAGAGGGCGACGCCGATGAAGGCGAGCAGCTCGGTGAAAGCGATACCCAGGAACATGGTGACCTGAAGGCGTCCGGCGAGCTCAGGTTGGCGAGCCATTGCCTCGACGGTCTTGCCTGCGACGATACCGATACCGATACCGGGGCCGATTGCAGCCAGGCCGTAGCCGACGGTGTTCAGGTTGCCGGTTACCTCGGCGAGAATGATTGGATCCACAGTGGTTTTCCTTTCCATTGGGCAGCGCGGCGAGAGAGCCGCACCGTTTGTCTAGTGTTCGTCGGCGACCGACTGCTGAATGTAGACGGCCGTGAGCAGGGTGAAGATGTAGGCCTGAAGGATGGCTACGACGAGTTCGATACCCGTCATGGCGATTCCACCGATCAGCGTCGCAGCCCCGAAGAGGCTGAACAGACCGAGGTCCTGACCTGTGACGAAGAAGAAGTGCGTTGCCGAGAAGCAGAGCACGAGGAGGATGTGTCCGACCATCATGTTCAGCAAAAGTCGCAGAGAAAGCGAGATGGGGCGAACGATGAAGATGTTCAGCAACTCGACCGGGGTCAGGATGATGTAGATCGGCCACGGCACGCCCGGCAGGAAGAGCTGGTTCTTGAAGTACTTCCATCCACCGTGCTGCTTGATGCCGGCGTAGACAAACGCAATGTATGCCGCGAGAGCGAATGTGGCTGGGACGATGAAGATCGAGGACCCGGCGATGTTGAGACCGGGGATGACTCCCGTGATGTTCATCGCGAGGATTCCGAAGAACATTCCGGCAAGAAGCGGGAGGAAGCGCTTGCTGTCCTTCAGACCGAGGACCTGGTCGCCGATCTGGGTCTTCACGAAGTCGATGGCGATCTCGGCGACGGACTGGCCGCGACCGGGTACGCGAGTTCCGCGGCGCAGTGCCAGCCAGAACAGGAACAGCATCACGAGGACCGCGAGCATGCGGACGAGCACGATGCGGTTCATTTCGAACCAGGTGCCCTCGAAGAAGATGGCCGGGGGGAAGAATTCGGCTAGCGTCGGGGCGTGGAAGCCTCCGTCGTCGTCGGCCGCCGTCAATACGGAAACATTCGTGACGAGATTCACGGCGTTAACTAGCAGCGCTATCTCCTATTTCGGGGCGGGAGCCAAGGCTCTCACTTCGACGAGTAATGGCATATTTCATTTCGCGCACACGAAAAAAAGTGTGTCTGCGGGGTTCTCTACAAACTGTAGCAAACCATGGTTGTTCCCACGAATCCTGAGGCCCTCAGGACGCACTTTCTGCGGACTCAGAGGGCTCGACGGGAGCGACGTACGCAACGCGCCCCTTCATGACGATGATGGCATCAACGATGAGGGTTGCGACGGCCGCCGCAATCACGCTGACGAACAGGATCAGCGGGTTGATCCAGGGCTGATCGCGCAGTGAGATCGCGAGAACGAGGAAGAGCACGAACTTGAGCAACCAGCCGCCCAGAACGACGCCGAAAAAGATGGTGACGAACATCTCGGACTCGGAATACCGGTTGGCGAACAGGATGCTTCCAGCGGTGATGCTCAGGAACGCGGCCCCGACAACGGCTCCGATGAGTGCGCTGGTCAGCCCGACCGTTCCGTCGACGGTGTAGCCGATGAAACCGCCGACGACTCCGATGAGAACGGCGAGGATACCTCCCCAGATGAGAGCGGCCCGGAAGATCTTGTTCGCGGTCATTTTTCGTCTTTCTGAGTGAGGCCACGAGAAGCTGCAGGGCTCCCCTGGAGGGTGTGGTGCGGTTCAACGGATGCTTCATCCAGCGGATCATGGACGGCGAGCTCTTCGGCATCACCGCTGCCCTCCGGCGCAGCCTGCGCTGTGATTTCCGCGGATTTGCGGCGCCCCAGCGGGGCGAGGGTGAACACCGTGCAGACGACGACCCCGAGGATGAGGAAGCCGAGCGCGAACCAGTACGGCTGGAACACGAAGAACATGAGGCACGAAAGTGCGATGACAGCCGTCCAGCCGTAGAAGATCAACACGGCGTGGAGGTGCGAATGGCCCATGTCGAGCAGGCGGTGGTGGAGGTGCAGCCGGTCTGCACTGAAGGGAGATTTGCCCGCGCGCAGACGGCGGATCACCGCGAGGGCGAAGTCGAGCAGAGGCACGATCAGGATCGCGAAAGGAAGGATGATCGGGATGAAGGCACCGATCAGCTGGCTCCTGCCGACTCCCCCACCGCTCGTTGGATCCGCGTTGAGAGCAGATGGGTCGATCTGCCCGGTGATCGCGACCGCCGATGTCGCCATCAGCAGGCCGACGAGAAGTGCTCCCGCGTCGCCCATGAACATCTTCGCCGGATGCCAGTTCAGCGGCAGGAATCCCGCGCAGGCGCCGACCAGCACAGCGGAGATCAGCAGCGACAGATTGAAGAACGTCGACTGTCCGAGATCGCGGACGAGGAGATATCCGTAGACGAGGAAGACGCCGTTCGCGATGAGCCCCACACCGGCGACGAGACCGTCGAGGCCGTCGATGAAGTTGACGGCGTTCATGACGAGGACGATGGCGAAGACGGCGAGCGCGGCAGACATCCACGAGGACCCGACGGTCAGCCCGCCGATCGGCAGTGAGTAGATCTGAACGCCGAGCCAGGCGATGAGACCTGCCGCCATGAACTGGCCGGCGAGCTTGATCATCCAGTCGAGGTCCCAGATGTCATCGGCGATGCCGATGAGAACGATGAGCAGTGCGGCTCCGAGGATGGCAAGGATGGAACCGGGAGGGTTGAAGGTCTGCTCAAAGAACGGGGTGACACGCGAGATCACATACGCGAGGCCGAATGCAGCCACGACCCCGATGAACATGGCGACCCCGCCGAGCCGCGGGGTGGGCCTCGTGTGTACGTCGCGCTCCCGGATGCCGGGATACAGCTTGTACCTCAGTGCGACTTTGTAGACCACGAGTGACAGGACGAAGGTGATGACCGCCGTGGCAAGGGCGATGAGCGCGTAGAGGATCATGGCGAGGAGGCACCGTCGGCGTCTTCTGTCGCGACGTCGCCGGCCGGCTCGTCGAGAAGATCACCCAGGATCTCGCGCAATTGGCTCCGCGAGATCGCTCCTTCACGGAGCACGGAGATCTTGCCGCCGGGTGCGCTGAGGGCGGTCGCGTCGATGATCGTCGATGCGATCGTCGTGCTGTCGCCGCCGTCGAGATACGTGTCGACCGACTCTCCGAGCATGTCGAATGCCGCCTGCGCGGTGGTCGCCGCCGGCTGCCCGGTCAGATTAGCGCTCGAGACCGCGAGCGGCCCGGTCTCCTCGAGGAGTTCCAGCGCGATCCGGTTGTCCGGCATCCGGACGGCGACGGTTCCGTCGGTGTCGCCGAGGTCCCACGCGAGCGACGGCTGCGCGCTCAGAACGATGGTGAGGCCGCCGGGCCAGAACGCGTCGATGAGCTGCCTGACGGCATCCGGAATCTCGGACGCGAGCGCTTCGAGCGTCGAAACGCCCGGGACAAGCACAGGGGGCGGCGACTGGCGGGTACGCCCTTTGGCGTCGAGGAGTTTCTGAACAGCCTTCGGTGAGAACGCGTCTGCAGCGACGCCGTAAACGGTGTCGGTGGGGATCACAACGAGGTCGCCTTTTCGCACCGCCGCGCGAGCGAGGCGCATGCCGGTGAGGAGTTCGGAATCCTGGGAGCAGTCGAAAAGGCGAGACATCCTGCCGATTCTATCCCGGAGCCGGTGTGAGCGAGCCGCACAGCGGGGACCGTTCGCTGATCGATGCCGAAACCGGTCAGCCGCGGATCGCCGTCGTCGTCCGGTCCCGCTGGGTCAGGTCGCGGAACGTCGCGGCCGCCCGCCAGCCGTCGCCGGTGAGGATGCCGCGAATCGCCTCGCCCTGCAACTCACCGTGTTCGATCACGAGCGTCCCGCCTGGCCGTAACAGCCTCGCTGCCGTCTGTGAGAGTTGACGAACGACGTCGAGCCCGTCCTCTCCCCCGTAGAGCGCCGCTGCCGGGTCGAAGAGCCGCACCTCGGGGTCGCGCGGGATCGCGGCATCCGGAACATAGGGAGGGTTCGAGATGACGACGGATGCCTGTCCGTCCAGTTCCGCGAACGCCCCGGCGAGGTCGTCGAAGACGAGTGTCGCGTTCGGTACCGCGGTCTCGGTGAAGTTCTGGCGCGCCCAGATGAACGCATCCACCGAATTCTCCGCTGCGAAGATGCGCGCGTTCGGGACTTCGGTCGCCATCGCGAGGGCGATCGCGCCGCTGCCGGTTCCGAGGTCGATACCGATCGGTTCGGGGTCAGGCACTGAGCGCAGGGCGTCGATCGCGAACTGCACCACCTGCTCCGTCTCGGGTCGCGGAACGAAAACACCCGGGCCGACGGCGAGCGACAGGGAGCGAAAAGCGGCACGACCCAGGATGTGCTGCAGGGGTTCACGGTGCGCGCGTCGTTCGGCGAGGATCGCGATGGCGGCTGAGTCGGCATCCGTCACGGGCCGATCGGTCACAGCTGCCGCCTGGACTTCGCCGCGGCCGAGCCCGAGGACATGGCCGACGAGAAGCTCGGCGTCGACATCAGGGCTCTCGATCCCCGACGCTCCGAGAATGCCGGCGATGGACCGGAGGAGGGAGCCGACGGTCGCGGTACTCGGAGTCATGGGGGCCTGCCTGCTGGGAATCGGCGGAGAAAAGCGCCGAAGACGAGCCTACCGGCAGGGGCCTGCCAACACAGTGGAATGCAACACAGCCCGCCCCGGTTACACCGGGCAATAAGCTGTAATCCCGACGACTGCGGTTTCCGCAGCCCATAACCCAAGGAGCATATACGTGGCCGGAAAAATCTACGCCAATATCACCGAGGCGTTCGGCAACACCCCGCTGGTCCAGCTCAACCGTGTGACCGATGGCGCTGAGGCCACCGTTCTCGCCAAGCTCGAGTTCTACAACCCAGGCTCCAGCGTCAAGGACCGCCTCGGCGTCGCCATCGTCGACGCCGCTGAGGCCGCCGGTGCTCTCAAGCCAGGTGGAACGATCGTCGAAGGCACGAGTGGCAACACCGGCATCGCTCTCGCCCTCGTCGGTGCTGCCCGTGGGTACAAGGTCATCCTGTCGATGCCGGCGTCGATGAGTACCGAGCGTCGCGTCCTTCTCCGCGCCTTCGGTGCCGAGCTCGTCCTCACCGAACCGTCCCTCGGAATGAAGGGCGCCGTCGCCCGCGCCGAGGAGATCGTCGCAGAGACGCCCGGTGCGATCCTCGCGCAGCAGTTCGCGAACGTGGCGAACGCCGAGATCCACCGCAAGACCACGGCCGAAGAGATCTGGCGCGACACCGACGGCGACATCGACATCTTCATCGCAGGAGTCGGCACCGGCGGAACGATCACCGGAGTGGGCCAGGTGCTCAAGGAGCGCAAGCCGGACATCCGGATCGTCGCGGTCGAACCGATCGACTCCCCCATCCTCAACGGCGGCGCCCCCGGGCCGCACAAGATCCAGGGCATCGGCGCGAACTTCGTGCCGGAGATCCTCGACACCACCGTGTACGACGAGGTCATCGACGTGAGCTTCGACGACTCGATCGAGGTCGCGAAGCGCCTCGCCGCAGAAGAGGGCATCCTCGCCGGCATCTCTTCCGGCGCCATCATCTGGGCGGCAACGCAGCTCGCGAAGCGGCCGGAGAACGCCGGCAAGCGCATCGTCGCGATCGTCTGCGACACCGGAGAGCGATACATCTCGACGCCGCTCTGGTCGGACCTCGCCGACTAATCCATGTCAGCACTCTCCCGCATCCGGGAAGACATCACCGCCGCGCGCGTCCACGACCCGGCCGCGCGGGGTTCGGTGGAAGTCCTCCTCACGTACTCCGGCCTGCATGCCGTCTGGTCGTACCGCCTCACGTCGCGACTCTGGCGGAGAGGAGCACGGATGCCTGCCCGCCTGCTTTCGCAGTTCACCCGGTTCCTCACCGGCATCGAGATCCACCCCGGCGCCGTGATCGGTCGCCGGTTCTTCATCGATCACGGAATGGGCGTCGTCATCGGCGAAACCGCAGAAATCGGTGACGACGTCATGATGTACCACAGCGTCACTCTCGGCGGGAAGTCTCGGGGACGCGAGAAGCGGCATCCGACCCTCGGCAACGGAGTGCAGGTGGGTGCCGGTGCGAAGATCATCGGTCCGATCACCGTCGGCGCTGGCAGCATCGTCGGCGCGAACGCGGTTGTGACGAAGGATGCTCCGGCGATGTCTCTCCTCGTCGGCGTGCCAGCCGTTCCGCGTCCGCGTGAACCAGGCAAGACGTACGGGCTCACCGAGCCGGAGTACCATATCTGAATTCGAGACTCCGAGAGCTCATAACGCAGAAAGCCGGTTCTTCCGAGGGAAGAACCGGCTTTCTCAGTCTCCGGAGATCAGCTCTGGTCGCCGATGTCGGCGAGCCGTGCTTCTTCGTCCGCTCGGATGGCAGATTCGATCAGCGGGTCGAGCGAACCGTTGATGACCGCGTCGAGGTTGTACGCCTTGTACCCGGTGCGGTGATCCGCGATGCGGTTCTCGGGGAAGTTGTACGTGCGGATGCGCTCCGACCGGTCCATGGTCCGGATCTGAGTCTTGCGCTTCGCGCTGTCAAGCTCGGCCTGTTCCTCCTGCTGACGCGCGAGGATGCGCGCGCGCAGGACACGCATGCCGGCCTCACGGTTCTGCAGCTGGCTCTTCTCGTTCTGCATCGCGACGACGATGCCGGTCGGAAGGTGGGTGATCCGCACGGCGGAGTCCGTCGTGTTGACGGACTGGCCGCCAGGGCCGCTCGACCGGTAGACGTCGATCTTGAGGTCGTTCTGGCTGATCTCGACCTCTTCAGGTGCGTCGACCTCGGGGAAGACGAGAACGCCCGTCGTCGACGTGTGAATGCGTCCCTGAGACTCGGTCGCCGGCACCCGCTGCACCCGGTGCACGCCACCCTCGTACTTGAGATGCGCCCAGACACCCTGAGACGGGTCGGTGGCGTTGGACTTGATGGCGACCTGGACGTCCTTGTACCCACCGAGGTCGCTCTCGGTGCGTTCAAGCATCTCGGTCTTCCAGCCCTTGGACTCGGCGTAGTGCAAATACATCCGGAGGAGGTCGGCGGCGAACAGCGCACTCTCGGCACCACCCTCACCACCCTTGATCTCCATGATGACGTCGCGGCCGTCGTCCGGGTCTCGCGGAATGAGCAGGCGGCGGAGCCGCTCCTGCGCCGTCGCGAGGCCTTCCTCGAGACCGGGGACCTCTGCGGCGAACGCGTCGTCTTCCTTGGCGAGTTCCCGCGCGGCGGCGAGGTCTTCCTGCACTTCGAGCCACGCGTTGTGCGCGGCGATGATTTTCGACAGCTCGGCGTATCGCCGGTTGATCTTCTTCGACCGCGCCGGGTCGGCGTGCACTGCCGGATCAGCGAGCTGCTCTTGCAGGTCCTTGTGCTCGTCGATCAGGATCTGTACCGATTCAAACATTTCTCATCCGTCCTTTGCGATTGTCATCCTGCCACTGGAAGAACAAAACCCGCCTGCCCGGCCGGTGACCCCGATGGGTCGCCCAGCCTGAGGCAAACGGGTTCGTTCGATCAGCTAGCGGTGGTCGCGCTCGTCGTGCGTGCGGCCGGACCCGGCGACGGGCGCCGGCATCGACTTCTGCATCTGAACGAGGAACTCCACGTTGGACTGGGTTTCCTTGAGCTTTCCGAGGACGACTTCGAGTGCCTGCTGCTGGTCGAGGCCGGCGAGGGCGCGACGCAGCTTCCAGGTCACCCGGACCTCGTCGGCTCCGAGGAGCATCTCTTCGCGACGCGTCGAGGACGCGTTGACGTCGACGGCGGGGAAGATCCGCTTGTCTGCCAGCTGGCGCGAGAGGCGAAGCTCCGAGTTACCGGTGCCCTTGAACTCTTCGAAGATGACCTCGTCCATCTTGGACCCGGTCTCAACGAGCGCCGTGGCGAGAATGGTGAGCGAGCCACCGTTCTCGATGTTGCGCGCGGCTCCGAAGAAGCGCTTGGGCGGGTACAGGGCGGATGCGTCGACGCCACCGGAGAGGATCCGGCCGGAGGTCGGAGCTGCCAGGTTGTACGCGCGACCGAGGCGGGTGATCGAGTCGAGGAGCAGGACGACGTCATGTCCGAGTTCGACCAGTCGCTTCGCACGCTCGATGGCGAGCTCGGCGACGGTGGTGTGATCCTCAGCCGGACGGTCGAAGGTGGAGGCGATGACCTCGCCCTTCACCGTGCGCTGCATGTCGGTGACTTCCTCTGGGCGCTCGTCCACCAGGACGACCATGAGGTGGACCTCAGGGTTGTTGATCGAAATCGCGTTGGCGATCTGCTGGAGCACGATCGTCTTGCCCGCCTTGGGCGGCGCGACGATGAGTCCGCGCTGTCCCTTGCCGATCGGCGCGATGAGGTCGATGATCCGCTGCGTCAGCTTGCCAGGCTCGGTCTCGAGACGGAGACGGTCCTGCGGGTACAGCGGGGTGAGCTTGCCGAATTCGACACGCGCGGCTGCCTCGTCGACGGTCTGGCCGTTGACCGAGTCGACCTTGACGATCGCGTTGTACTTCTGGCGAGCGTTGGTGTCGTTCTCACGCGGCTGGCGGATGGCGCCGACGACGGCGTCACCCTTGCGCAGGTTGTACTTCTTGACCTGGCCGAGCGATACATAGACGTCGTTCGAACCGGGCAGGTAGCCGGAGGTGCGGACGAAGGCGTAGTTGTCGAGAACGTCGAGGATGCCGGCGACGGGCAGGAGCACGTCATCGTCGGAGATCTCGGGCTCGAAGTCGGCGTTGTCTGTTCCGCCGCGGCGCTTGCGGTCGCGGTAACGGTTGCGGCCGTTGCGGCTGCCCTCGTCCTGCTGCTCGCGCTGTGCGTCACGGTTGCGGTCGTTGCGCTCGTTCGACTGGCGGTCGTCGCGCTCGGCCTGGCGGTCGCCGCGCTCGTTGCCCTGGCGGTCGTTGCGGTCGTTCGACTGGCGGTCGTTACCGTTCCGGTCGCCGCGGTTGCGGTCCTGCTTCTCTCCGCCGTTGTCATCGGAAGCCTGCGCCTGGTCGGCGTTGTTCCGGTTCCGGTTGCGGTTGCGTCCGCGGCCCTGACGAGGCTCCTGAGAGGAGTCGTCGGAGTCGGAAGACTCGGGAGAGTCAGCGCCGGCTGCTTCCGCCGCAGGAGTGTCGCTGCCGCTGGACTGCTCGGCTTCGGCGCGGTCGGCCTTCGAGCCACGTCCACGTCGGTTGTTCTTCTTCGGGCGCTGCGGTGCGGATTCTTCACCGGACTCGCTCGCCTGCTGGTCTGCCTGGGCAGGAGCGTCAGCCGCAGGGGCCTCGGTTGCCTGAACCTCATCCGCTGAGGTCCCGGTAGCCGGGGCTTCGGCGACGACGGGAGCGTCTGGGATCTGCGTCGCACCGTCGGCGTTGACGTGGCCGGCTGCCGAGATGGGAGCCGCCTCTTTCGCCGACTGCGTCGTGGCACGGCGGGGTGCGCGCTTGCGAACGACGGGAGCGGGCTGCTCGGCGGGAGCGTCAGACTGGGCCTGCTCGGCGACGACGGCGGGGGCCTCGACGACGGGCGCCTGGGTCTCGGCAGGAGCGTCCGCCGCGGCGTCAGTCAGGGTGTCGGAAGCAACGGGCAGCTCTGCCCCGTCGGTCGCGGCAGCCGCCTGAGCCTCGGAAATCTTCTCCACGAGTTCCCCCTTGCGAAGTTTGGATGCGCCCTGAATACCCCACTGGCTGGCAAGCAGCTGCAGGTCTGAGACCTTGAGGGAGGTCAGGTTTGCGCCTGATTCCGTATCGAAACGGATGTTGACATTGGTCACTGAGAGTGGGTTCCTTCCCCCTGATCCACGAAGAACGCGTCAGGAGAGCTCATCGCGTTGGCAGGAGGGTCCGTCAGAATGACTCGCACCCTGCACGCCGTGCACATCCCAGAACAGGGACACGCAATGCTGTCAGCGATGGCGTTGGGTTTGCAGAAATCACCCGAAGGCCAGATTTGCCTGTTCGGCAAGCCTGTCGGGATCGCCCCAACTCTATCACTTCCGCAACTTCGCCCTGCACCCCCGCGAACGGGGTTGCGTCGCGCTCTCTACCCGGATATGACGGATGCGCGATGTCGCGGGGACTGCCGCCCGTAACGTCGGCGAGGTGGTCGCGGGTCGCACGCACGTTCCCGAGGTTGCCTTAGGTTGGGCTGCCGCCGTTCGCGTCGGCGAGGTGGTCGCGGGTCGCACGCACGTTCCCGAGGTTGCCTTAGGTTGGGCTGCCGCCCGTAACCTCGGCGAGGTGGTCGCCGGTCGCACGCACGTTCCCGAGGTTGCCTTAGGTTGGGCTGCCGCCGTTCGCGTCGCTTCGCGACGCGCCTCGCACATCCACTGTGAGCAACATGCTCTCCCACGCAGTCTCAGACTGTGAGGCGAACAGCTCAGCCGCTTCGAGGCGCTGCCCCGGGCCGTCCGCGAGAACCAGGATGGAGGGCCCGGCGCCGGAGACGACGGCAGCGAAGCCGTGGGAACGCAACAGAGTGACCATCCGCCCGGTCTCGGGCATCGCCGAGGCGCGGTAGTTCTGGTGCAGGCGGTCTTCTGTCCCTGCGAACAGCAATTCAGGGCTCTGGGTGAGCGCGGCGATCAACAGCGCCGACCGGGAGACGTTGAAGACGGCATCCTCGTGGGGAACGCTGAGCGGCTGCAGGCTCCTGGCGACCTTCGTCGACAGCGTGTGCTGCGGTACGAACACGAGCGGGGAAACTCCGCGATGAACAAGGAGCTTCTTGTGCTGCGGGCCGTCTTCTTCCATCCACGCGATCGTCAGGCCGCCGAACAGGGCTGGTGCGACGTTGTCCGGGTGCCCTTCGAGGTCGGTGGCGATACGCAGGAGAGTGTCTGAATCGATGTCGACGATGCCGTCGAGCAAGCCTTGCGCTGCCACGATTCCCGCGACCACGGCTGCCCCGGAGGATCCGAGTCCACGACCGTGCGGGATGACGTTGTTCGCGATGAGGTCGACGCCGGGGACGGGCCGTCCAAGCACCTCGAAGGTGTGGGCGAGCGAACGCACGACCAGGTTGGATTCGTCGGTCGGAACGATCCCTTCACCGACACCGCGGACGTCGACGGATGCCCCCGGCTGGTCCCTGACCGTGACGGTGACTTCGTCGTAAACACTCAGTGCGAGACCGAGTGTGTCGAACCCCGGTCCGAGGTTCGCCGAGGTGGCCGGGACGCGAACCGTGACGGAGCGGCCCGTCAGGCTCACGCGGAGCCCTTGGCCAGTCCGAGGACGCTCGCGACCTCGCTGACGTCGACGGGGACGATCGTCGGGGCGATCTCGCCACCGTCTGCGTTCTTCAGTGCCCACTGGGGGTCCTTGAGCCCGTGACCCGTGACGGTCAGGACGACCGTGGACCCGGCTGGGACCTGCCCGGCTTCTGCCCGCTCGAGCAGGCCTGCGACGCTGATCGCGGAGGCCGGCTCCACGAAGATGCCGACCTCGGCGGAGAGGATGCGCTGGGCGGCGAGGATCATGTCGTCCTCGATCGCCCCGAAGTAGCCGTCGGTAGCTTCACGGGCTGCGAGCGCGAGGTCCCAGGAAGCCGGGTTGCCGATCCGGATGGCGCTGGCAACGGTTTCGGGGTTCTTGACGACGCTGCCGTTGACGAGTGGCGCGCTTCCTGCCGCCTGGAAACCGAACATCCTGGGCAGACGGGTGCTGATTCCGCGCTCCAGTTCTTCGGTGTAGCCGCGGGTGTACGCGGTGTAGTTTCCGGCGTTTCCGACCGGGATGAAGTGGAAGTCCGGTGCGTCTTCGAGAACCTCGACAACCTCGAATGCTGCGGTCTTCTGTCCTTCGATCCGGTCGTTGTTGACCGAGTTGACGAGGTGTACCGGGTAGTTCGCGGAGAGTTCGCGGGCGATGTCGAGGCAGTCGTCGAAGTTGCCCTGAACCTGGATGAGCTGGGCGTTGTGGGCGATCGCCTGGGCGAGCTTGCCCATGGCGATCTTGCCCTCGGGAACGAGAACGGCCGCGGTGATCCCCGCGTGGGTGGCGTATGCGGCGGCCGACGCCGAGGTGTTCCCGGTGGAGGCACAGATGACGGCCTTGGCACCGGCTTCGACGGCCTTCGACACGGCCATCGTCATTCCGCGGTCCTTGAAGGAACCGGTCGGGTTCATGCCTTCGTACTTGACCCACACCTTCGCGCCGGTGCGCGCCGAGAGGGCAGCCGCGTAGATGAGAGGCGTTCCGCCCTCACCGAGGCTGATGATGGGGGTCTTGTCGGACACATCGAGACGGTCTGCGTATTCGTGCAGAACTCCGCGCCACTGCTTGGCCATATCTAGACTCCTTCTACTCGTAGAACACTGACAACTGTGGTGACGACGTCGCTGGCGTCGAGCCGAGCGACGGTCGCCTGGAGAGCATGTTCGCGCGCGGCGTGGGTGCCGATCACGAGGAACGCTGTTCCGGACTGTTCGGGGTCGATTCTCTGCTCGACGGTCTCGACCGAGACGCCGCCGTCCGCGAAGATCGATGCGACGGCGGCGAGGACGCCCTGCAGGTCGCTCACCCGGAGGGTGATCTGATACTTGGTGATGACGTCGCCGATCGGCAGAAGCGGAAGGTCGGCGTGCGTCGATTCCCCGAGCCCTGGCCCGCCCGCGATGTGGCGGCGAGCCGCAGAGACGAGGTCGCCGAGGACCGCGGATGCCGTCTGGACTCCCCCGGCACCTGCGCCGTAGAACATCAGCGGACCGGCTGCTTCGGCTTCGACGAAGACGGCATTGTTGCCACCGTGGACGGCCGCAAGCGGATGCTCCCGGTCGACGAGCGCGGGGTACACACGTGCCGAGATTCCCTCGGTGCCGTCGGCAGCGGTGATCCGCTCAGCGATGGCAAGGAGTTTGATGACGTATCCGGCGGCGCGGGCTGCTTCGATCTGCGCGGCGGTGATGTTCTCGATGCCCTCACGGTAGACACCGTCGGCGGGGACGGAACTGTGGAACGCGAGGCTCGCGAGGATGGTGGCCTTCTGCGCTGCGTCGTAGCCGCCGACGTCGAGCGTCGGGTCTGCCTCGAGGAAGCCGAGATCGAACGCCGTCTTCTGGGCGTCCTCCATGCTGTCGCCGAACCGGTCCATCCGGTCGAGAATGAAGTTCGTCGAACCGTTCACGATCGCGAGGATGCGTTTGACGTTGTCGCCGGCGAGGCTGTCACGCAATGGTCGGATGATCGGGATCGCAGCTGCGACGGCCGCTTCGTAGTAGATCTCAGCGCCGACCTGTTCGGTGGCGTCGAAGAGCTCGGGGCCGTGGGCGGCGAGGAGGGCTTTGTTCCCCGTGACGACGTCAGCGCCAGCGGTGATGGCCTGGAGGATGAGGGTTCGAGCTGGTTCGATGCCGCCCATCAGCTCGATGACGATGTCCGCCCCGACGACGAGCGTCTCGGCATCCGTCGTGAGGAGGTCGCGCGGAAGGTCGACGTCGCGCTTCGCGTCGAGATCCCTCACGGCGATGCCGACGAGCTCGAGTTTCGCGCCGACGCGGGCGGCGAGTTCGTCTCCATTGGCGAGCAGGAGTCTCGCGACCTGCGATCCAACGGATCCGGCGCCAAGCAGCGCCACACGGACAGTGCGGTATTCGGTCATCGGGCATCCAATCCGGCGTCTCGCGCCAGCAGGTCGGCTTCGGTCTCACCGCGAACGATCACACGGGCGGCACCGTCTCGGACAGCGACGACCGGCGGGCGCCCCAGATAGTTGTAATTGCTCGCGAGCGACCAGCAGTAGGCGCCCGTCGCTGGAACGGCGACGAGGTCGCCAGGGGCGACATCGCCAGGCAGGTAGTCGTCGGAGACGACGATGTCGCCGGATTCACAGTGCTTGCCCGCGAGGCGGATGAGCGCGGGCCCGGCGTCGGAGGACCGGCCGGCAAGACGGACGGAGTAGTCGGCGCCGTAGAGGGCTGGCCTGGCATTGTCGCTCATGCCCCCGTCGACGCTGACGTAGCGACGAACGGCGGAGACACCGGAATCGCTCTGGAGTTCGACGTCCTTCGTGGTTCCCACTTCGTAGAGCGTGAAGGTGCTCGGGCCGACGACGGCGCGACCGGGCTCGAACGCGACGTGCGGTACCGGCACTCCGAGTCGCTCGCACTCCGTTCGGACGATGCGGGCGATTTCTCGCGCGAGTTCGTCGATCGGCGTCGGGTCGTCGGCGTCTGTGTATGCGATGCCGAAGCCGCCACCGAGGTTGAGTTCGGGAACAGGTCCGAGGGCGAGGAGGTCGCGGTGCACGGTCAGGAGCCGCGCGGCGGACTCCGCGAAACCATCCGAGCCGAAGATCTGGGAACCGATGTGGCAGTGCAGGCCGAGGAACTCGAGCGAGTCCTCCGCGCGGATCAGTGCGACAGCATCCGCTGCCGTTTCGAGGGGGAGGCCGAACTTCTGGTCCTCATGTGCCGTCGCGAGGAAATCGTGGGTGTGTGCGTGCACGCCGCTGTTGACGCGCAAACGGACAGCCTGTCGTCTGCCGTGGCGGGCAGCGGCGGCAGCGACGCGGGGAATCTCCTGCAGGCTGTCGACGACGATCGCTCCGATGCCCGCTTCGACGGCCCGGTCGAGCTCGGCGAGGGACTTGTTGTTCCCGTGCAACCCGAGACGCGATGCATCCACTCCCGCCGCGAGCGCGACGGCGAGTTCCCCGCCGGAGCAGACGTCGATGTTGAGTCCGGCGTCACGGACCCACCTCGCGACTTCGGCGCACAGGAACGCCTTCCCGGCGTAATAGACGGTGGCGGAGCTGCCGATTGCGGTGAATTCACGCTGGAACGCGGAGAGGATGGTGGCAGCGCGGTCGCGGACATCCGTCTCGTCGACGACGTAGAGCGGGGTGCCGAACTGTGCGGCGAGCTCGGGAGCGCTCACACCGGCGACCGTGATCTCTCCACGATCCGACCGGGAGACGTTTGCCGCCCAGACGCCGTCGGCCAGGGCATTGGCGTCATCGGGGACGCGCAGCCACGACGGGGCAAGTGGGTGAGAAGCCACAGCAGGAACCAATCGTGCGGAGTGGACGTACCGCGCGGGTGAGCGGTGGAGACAGGTCGATTCTATCGAGAGATCGGCCGTGCCCATGAAATTGTGGCATTGAGCGTATGCGGCTCGGAGAATCCGGCCGGGCTCCGGCGTCAGGCCGGGCACTCCCCCGTCGTCCTGAGCGCCTGACCCGAGAGGACGAAGTTCGACGCCGAAAGGTCGAGGGTCGCCAGGCCGTTCCGCACCTCGATCCCCGAAATCGTGACCCCTTCGGGCAGCTTCTCGGCGACGCAGATGCGGATCGGTTCTGAGCCGACGATCTGTTCCACGAGGCCTGAGAGGTCGAGGTCGCCGATCACGGTCGTCACCTCGGCGCTCTCCGGTGTCAGCAGGACTTCGGTTCCGTCTGGGACGAGGGATGCCGTCACCCGGTAACCGACCGGAATCCCAAAGAAGGTCGTCGAGTCTTCGTAGCCCACCGTGTCATCGTTGAGCGTCAACTCGGGGTCGTTTCCCGGCAAGGTGAGCAGCTCGTTGAGGGCGGGCTGGTCGAGGCTCGCCGTTGCGGCGATGTCGTCGATCGCGCTCTTGAGGTCGAGGGGAACCCCGGATGCCGCCACGCGCACGTTCTCGACCGGGATGTCGTCGAACCTGGCGTCAGCCGACGTCAGGGTGACGGTGTCCATCCGGCCGCTGAGCAGTTGCAGCAGCACCCAGTCGCCCGCGATGTCGACATCGACGGTTCCCTCGACGTTCGAGGGCAGACTCGCTTCGGCGGCCGCCGCGACGGAATCCTCGGCGATGCCCCGCGTGACGGTCTCGGCGAGGAAGGCTCCACCGACGACGACGATCGCCGCGACGACGAGGATGACGAGTGCCGTGAGGAACCGCCTGCCCGCCGGCTTTCTGGCAGGACGGTTGCCCGCGGCAGCTCCGCGCTGCAGTTCCTCCCAGCCGTCGGTCACGTCACATCCGTTCTGGAGCAGAAACGCCGAGCAGGTCGAGGCCGTTCCGGAGAACCTGACCGGTGGCATCGTTGAGCCACAGCCGTGAACGGTGGACGTCGCCGATGGGCTCGTCACCGAGGGGAATCACCCGGCAGTTGTCGTACCAGCGGTGGTACAGGCCTGCGACCTCTTCCAGGTAGCGCGCGACGCGGTGGGGCTCGCGCAATTGTGCTGCCTGCGCCACGATCCGCGGGAACTCCTGCAGTGCGCCGAGGAGTGCCGCTTCGGTCTCGTGGTCGAGCAGCTCCGGGGCGAACGCGCTGCGGTCGACACCCGCGACCGCGGCGTTCCGGCCGACCGAGTGGGTCCGGGCGTGGGCGTACTGCACGTAGAACACTGGGTTGTCGTTGCTGCGCTTGCGGAGCTGTTCCGGGTCGAGGGTGAGGGGCGAGTCGGCCGGGTAGCGCCCGAGCGAGTAGCGCAGCGCATCGGTGCCGATCCACGCCTGCAGATCGTCGAGCTCGATGATGTTGCCTGCCCGCTTGGACAGCTTCGCGCCGTTGATGCTGACCAGCTGGCCGATGAGGACCTCGATGTCGACGTTGGGGTCGTCACCTGCCGCACCGGCGAGCGCCTTCAGGCGGTGGACGTACCCGTGGTGGTCGGCGCCGAGCAGGTAGATCTTGTGCGCGAAGCCGCGATCCGATTTCGACAGGTAATAGGCGGCATCCGCGGCGAAGTAGGTGTAGATGCTGTTGCCGCGACGGATGACGCGGTCCTTGTCATCACCGAATTCGGTGGTGCGAACCCAGACGGCGTCGTCGGCGTCGAAGACGTGACCCTGTTCGCGCAGGCGTTCGACGGCCTCATCGATGGCGCTCTTGCCGGTCTCCGCGTTCTTCGCGTGAAGTTCCCGCTCGGAGAACCACACGTCGAAGTGCACGTTGAAACTCGAGAGCGACTTCTCGATCTCGGCGAGCTGCAGGCGGTAGGCGATCTCCCGGGCGATCGGCAGCGCCTCGTCGTCCGGCAGGTCGGCGACCCCTGGCTCGGTCTCGAGCACCTGGCGGCCGAGCTCACCGATGTATGCGCCCGGGTAGCCGCCCTCGGGCGTCGGCTCACCCTTGATGGCGGCGAGGATCGACGCTCCGAAGGTATCCATCTGGCTGCCTGCGTCGTTGATGTAGTACTCGCTGGCGATGGTCGCCCCGGATGCGCGAAGCACGCGGGCGATCGAGTCACCGAGCGCGGCCCACCGGGTGTGCCCGATGTGCAATGGGCCGGTCGGGTTGGCCGAAACGAATTCGATGTTGATCGATTGCCCTGCGAGAGAGTCGTTGTGACCGTAAGCGGGCCCGGCGTCGACGATCGTCTTCGCGAGCGCACCGGACGCTGCAGCGTCGAGGCGCACGTTGAGGAACCCGGGTCCGGCGACCTCCGCCGTCGCAACGCCGGGAACGGCGGCGAGGCCGGTGGCCAGCTCGGCCGCGATGTCGCGCGGGTTCGCACCGATCTTCTTCGCGATGCGCATCGCGACGTTCGAGGCCCAGTCGCCGTGGTCACGGTTGCGTGGCCGCTCGAGAACGACGTCTTCGCGGCGGATCTCGGCTCCTGCTCCCGGTCGTCGGTCCTCGGCGAGCGGTACGACGAGTTCGAACAGGGCGGAGGCAAGATCGTCAGGGGTCACTCAGCAATTCTATCCGCTCGGGCATATCGGCCCGACGCGACCACATGCGCTGCAGGTACTGCGGCAGTTGTTAGTGTCGGAGGCATCCCCCAGAGAGAGTTGGATATGGCTTCCACGTTCGCGCCGTCGCGCCCCCTCGCCGTTCTTGCCGCTGCTGCGCTCGGCGTTGTCCTGTTCTCCGGCTGCACTCCAGCCGACGAGCCACAGCCATCGAACGAGCCCAGTGCGTCGGCGAGCGCAACACCTGAGCCCAGCGTGACCCCCAGCGTGGAACCGAGCGAAGCTGCCGTCATGAGCCAGCCCCTCGACATCACGTGTGACGAGCTGATCACCCTCGACGACATGTACGCGTTCAACCCGAACGTCAGCGCCGTTGCCGACGCCGCCCCGAAGAAGGACAGCAAGGCCGGAGTGATCGCCGGAATGAACGGCCTCACCTGCCAGTGGATCAACAACTCCAGCAGCGAGACGATCGACATCGCGGTCGCGAAGCTCACTGACAACCAGCTCACCGCGCTCAAGAACCTCGCGGTCACCGAGAGCAAGCAGGTGCCGACCTACGGGACCCCTCCCGTCGAAGGCTACTTCCAGGTGATCGGGCAGGAGGGCGAGGCCCAGGTCTTCAGCGGCTCGTACTGGGTCACCTTGCGGGCGATCTCGTTCTTCGAACCCGGTGATGCCGAGCAGCTCGCCGAAGCGGCGATCGAGCACCTCTCCTAGGTCAGGGCAGAAGCACCGGAACCCGCTGGTCGTCACTCGGCAGCATTTGAGCAACGGCGCCCACCTCGACCCGGTCGAGAGTGAGCTGGGTGTGGTGGCTCGTGAGGAAGGCGATGTCAGATCCGTCGCGACCGGTCGCGATGCGGACGAGCGATTGTCTCGGTGCCAGCCGCGTGGCATCCACGATGCGCCAGTGGCCGTCGATCCAGGCTTCGGCGAGGACGTGGAAATCCATCGGCTTGAGGCCGGGAGCGTAAGCCGACACGATGCGCGCAGGAACGTCGCACGCCCGAAGCAGGGCAACGACGACGTGGGCGTAGTCGCGGCAGACCCCCCTTTGTGACGCGAGCGTTGTTGCCGCGCTGTCACCGGCGTTACTCGCTCCGGGAACGTAGCTGAGGGTCTCGAACACGAACGCGGAGACCGCGTCGAGAAGCGCCTGGCCGCGCAGAGCGCCGAACCTGCTGCGGGCGACGCCGTACAGCTTGTCTGATTCGGCGAACCGGCTGGGCCGGAGGTAGAGCAGGTGGTCGAGAGCGCTCGCCGGCTCTACCGGACGCTGGCCGGCGACAACCGCGTGATAGTGCACCGAGACCGGCCCGGTGTAGCCGCTCAGGCGATGCAGCCGGGAACCGTGCCGGTCGGTGAGCTCGACGGGTGTGGTCTCCGTCCCGCCCACCAGCACCGACAGCGTCTCGGAGAGGATGGGCGTCCCGGCCGCGACGGCGATCGAGAGAACAACATCGCCAGGCCCGTCCAGACGGAACTCGAGGTGGGCAGAAACGGTGCGATGCATTTGTCCATCCTCACACGGGGATGCCGGTGCGCTCGCCGCGGTTTGGCCCAGCCGGTGCGGGCGAATGTGCCCGCTGAATTCTGATAGTTTTGTTTCGCACGCCTTCGTAGCTCAGGGGATAGAGCGTCGGTTTCCGGTACCGCAGGTCGCAGGTTCGAATCCTGCCGAGGGCACATTTTTTTACTCGAACGTCGCACGTCGGACGTAGAGTTCCGGCATGAAGTACGGACTCCATCTCCCCAACTTCGGCGCTTTCGGTGACGCCCGCGTGCTCGCGGGTCTCGCCCGTGACGCTGAACGCTCCGGCTGGGACGGCTTCTTCCTCTGGGATCACCTCCTGTTCTGCGATCTCGATCAGAACGACCACGTCGACCCGTGGGTGGCGTTGACCGCTGTCGCCGCAGCGACCGACAGCATCCTTCTCGGCCCTCTCGTCACCCCGCTCCCCCGGCGCCGCCCGTGGGAACTCGCCCGCCAGACCGTCTCCCTGCAGAACTACTCAGGCGGACGGCTGGTGCTCGGGGTGGGAATCGGCGCGCCGACCGATGAGGCCACCCGGGGCGGATGCTCGATGAGGGACTCGAGATCCTCACCGGGTGAACGGGGACCGTCCGTTCGGCGTCGTGGTCGGCGGGGTCTCTGATCCGACGGCCGACGAGCATCCGTCGAGCGCATTCGATCCCCTCGCCACCTGGTGGCTCAAGAAAAACGGAGCACGGTAGACCCCTCGAGGTAGCGCGCCCGCGGGCGATCCTGGGACCATGGCCACCATGAGCCTGTCAGGAACGGATCTGTCTCGCGACTACTTCACCGAGGTCGTGCGCCCCCTGGTCGACGAACGCTGGCCGGGGTTGCCGCTCGCCGCCGGCCGATTCGGTTCCGGGTCGGACGTACTCGGCCTCGACGACGCGCTGTCCCGCGACCACGACTGGGGGCTCCGGCTGACCATCCTCGTCGAACAGGATGTCGTCGAACCGATCCGGGTCTGGCTCGCGCAGCAGCTGCCACCGGAGTATCGCGGGCACCCGACCCGGTTCGCCACCACGTGGCATCCGGTTCCGACCGTGCAGGTCGAGGTGTCGACGGCGGACGAGTTCGTTTCCTCGAGGACCGGGGTCGGCCCTGAGCCGCTGGGAATCACGGACTGGCTGTCGCTGACCGGACAATCGGTTCTCGAGGTCACCGCCGGCGGAGTGTTCGCCGACGATGCGGGCGCATTCGCCGCGATCCGGAACCGGTTCGACTGGTACCCGGACGACGTGTGGCGCTACGTCCTCGCCGCCGAGTGGGCGCGCATCGGGCAGGAGTTCCCGTTCGTCGGGCGGGCTGCATCGCGGGGTGACGAGGTCGGATCCGGGCTGATCGCGGGGCGGATCGCAGTCGCGGCGATGCGACTGGGGTTTTTGCTCGAGCGGCGCTGGCCGCCGTATTCGAAGTGGCTCGGCACGATGTTCGCCGACCTCCCCATCGCTGCCGACGTGGCGCCAGCGCTGACCGCTGCGCTCGGTGCCAACCGATGGGAAAATCGTGAGGCGGGACTCGCGACGGCCGTAACAGCGCTGAACGAAGGGCAGCGACACGTGGGCCTTCCGAGCGTCGCGGCCGCTATCGAGCCGTTCTGGGATCGTCCGTTCCTCGGGATCGGGGCTGTGCCCGAGACTCTGCTGGAGTCGATCACGGATGAACGCGTGCGTGAGCTGCCGGCCGGCATCGGCTCGATCGAACAGGTGTCCGACAGTGTCAGCGTGCTGGTTTCCCCCGAACGTCGCCGCACGGTGATGGCGGCGCTTCTCGCGGGAGGAGGCTCTACGGGGCGGTGACGAAATCGATGAGTTCCTCGACGCGGCCGAGGAACGCCGGTTCGAGGTCGGAGTAGTTCCGCACCCGTCGGAGGATCGCCTGCCACGCCCTGGCGATATCGGCCTGGTTCTCGTTCGGAAGACCGAGGGCCGCGCATATGCCCTTCTTCCACTCGATCGACCGTGGGATCTCCGGCCATTCCGTGAGACCGACCCGCGCAGGCTTCACCGATTGCCACACGTCGACGTAGGGGTGGCCGACGACGAGAACGTTCCCCGCGTGCGGGCCGCGCATGACGGCATCTGCGATTCGGGTCTCTTTCGAGCCGGGTACGAGGTGATCGACGAGCACACCGACCTTGCGCTTCGGTGTCGGCGCGAAGTCGGCGATGATCGAGGTGAGGTCGTCGATGCCGCCGAGGTACTCGACGACGACGCCCTCGACCCGCAGGTCGTCACCCCAGACCTTCTCGACGAGTTCGGCGTCGTGACGACCCTCGACATAGATGCGGCTGGGCAGGGCGACGCGGGCACGCGAGTCGGCGACGGCAAACGATCCGGATGCCGTGCGCGTCGGGCCTTGGGTCTTCTTCTTCGGGGGAACGAGGATCACGGGCTTGCCCTCGAGGAGGAATCCGGCGCCGAGCGGGAACACGCGGCGTTTGCCGTGGCGGTCCTCGAGCTGGACGGTCTTGCCTTCGATACCGGTGACCGCGCCGCACCAGCCGCTCATCACCTCTTCGACGACGAGGTCCATCACCGCTTCGTGTTCGGCGGGAGGAGGGGTCTTGCTTCTTCGCCAATCGGTGGCGAGAACGTCGCTGGGGTACGGATCGTAGCTCACTCGGAACACGCTAGCCGCCGCTCCCCGCGGCGAACGGATGCCACGCTGCCGCCTGGTCAACAGGCGGGTCCGGCTGCACGAGCCGACCTGCCGCCACCGTGAACTCGCGTCGTCGATGCCTGCGGTTCGATAACACAGCCGGATGCCGTCAAGCGAGCCCCGGGGGCGAAACTCCGGTGTCTGGACTCCCCCAGTCGGGCGACCCTAGACTCGCAGGAGTTACTCCACCGACAATCGAAGGCGGTTCCATGCGGGCACGCTCACTCTGGGTTCTTGCAGCGCTGACAGCCGGCCTCGTCCTGGGAACGCCAGCGGCGGCGATCGCGGCAGAGCCCGTGGATCTTCCGTCCGGCCGGGTGCTCGACGAGTCCGGTGTGCTGAGCGGCACAGACGAGGAAGCCATCGAGTCAGCGGTCGAGTCCCTCAACAGCGAGACGGGCGCCGACCTCTGGGTTGTCTACGTCGACACCTTCGAGAACCCGACGGATGCCGCAGAGTGGACGAACACGACGGCCGAGGCAAACGGGCTCGGTCCGGCGCAGTATCTGCTCGCCGTCGCCACCGAGCAGCGGAGCTACTATCTCTCCGGTGCCACCGATGGCCCGGTCAGCGACGACCAGATCGGCGAGATCGAGCAGCGACTGGTGCAGCCGCGACTGAGCGACGGCGACTGGGGCGGCGCCGGTGTCGCAGCGGCGAACGGACTGCAGAGCGCCATCTCGGGCGACGATGTCTCCGCTGCCCCAGGCGGAAGCGGCTTCCCCGGGGGTGGGCTGATCATCGCCGGCATCGCGGTGCTCGCCATCATCGTGCTCGTCGTCCTGATGAGACGCCGCTCCACGAAAAAGCACGAGGTGAATCCCCGTGCCGGTGAACCGGCCGAACTCGCGGCCGTCTCGACGGAGGATCTGCAGCGCCAGGCCGGAAGCGCCCTCGTCGACACCGACGACGCCGTGAAGACCAGCCAGGAAGAACTGGGCTTCGCCGTCGCCCAGTACGGAGAAGAGACGGTTGCGTCGTTCCGTGCGGCTATCGCCACCGCGTCCGAGAACCTGTCGCGCGCCTTCACGATCCGGCAGAAACTCTCCGATGCCGAACCCGATACCGAACAGCAGATCCGGGCCTGGAACGCAGACATCATCCGCCTGTGCATCGACGCGAACGCAGCCCTCGACCGGGAGGCCGCGGCGTTCGATGAGCTTCGGCAGCTCGAGAACAACGCTCCCGCTGCCGTTGCCGGTCTCCGGGCCGAGCACGCCCAGGTCAGCGCCCGCCTGTCCGCGGCTGCCGGCACGCTCGAAACCCTGGGCACTCGCTTCGACTCGGCCGCGCTCAGCACGGTCGCCGACAATGTGGAGCAAGCGGGTGAACGGCTGACCTTCGCGTCCACAACGCTCGACGCCGCCGACGAAGACATCGCGGCGAATCAGCTCAGCGAGGCTGCCGTCGACATCCGGGCGGCCGAGGAATCGATCGACCAGGCGGGGATCCTTCTGGACGCCATCGACAAACTGGGCTCTGATCTCGATGCCGCAGACGGCTCGATCGCCGATGTGCTCGCCGACCTGCGAAGTGACCTCCAGCTCGCCCGGTCGCAGCCCGATCCTGACGGCTCGCTCGTCAATGTCATCTCTGCGACCGAAGGCGCTATCGCCGACGTCGAGCAGCGCCGGTCCGGCGTCCACAATCCGCTCAACCTGCTGCAGCGCCTCGAAGCCGCAAACACCGCGATCGACGGCATTCTCCAGCGGGTGCGCGACGCACAGGCACAGTTCCAGCGCGCCCAGTCCCAACTCGGACACGCCATCTCCTCCGCGAGCGCGCAGGTCTCCGCCGCCGAGGATTACATCGTTGCCCGCAGAGGGGCCGTCGGACCCGACGCGCGAACGAGACTGGCCGAAGCGGGACGCAACCTCGTGCAGGCGCAGCAGGCAGCAGCATCCGACCCCGTCTCTGCCCTCGCATACGCCCAGACCTCGCACCAGCTCGCCCGGGCCGCGATCGACTCGGCCCAGTCTGACGTCTCCGGGTTCGGGATGTCCGGTGGCTACGGCGGGATGCTCGGTGGCGGCCAGCAGCAATCGGGGAACGGCATGATGGGTGCCATTCTCGGCGGGATCATCATCAATTCGGTTCTCGGCGGAGGCGGCCGCTCAAGCGGTGGCTTCGGTGGCGGTTTCGGAGGCGGTGGCTTCGGCGGCGGCTTCGGAGGCGGCGGCCGGTCGAGTGGCCGGAGTGCAGGAAGTTTCGGCGGGGGCGGCACCCGCTCACGCCGGGGTGGTGGGCGTTTCTGACGCCCATCGGACATATCAATACCGATCGGAAGGAAGAATCATGACCAAACAGTCGATCTTCGGGCGCATCGCGCAACTGGCGAAGGCGAACATCAACGCGCTCATCGACCAGGCGGAAGACCCGCAGCTCATGCTCGACCAGATGGTGCGCGACTACACCAACAGCATCGCCGACGCGGAGAGCGCCATCGCAGAGACCATCGGCAACCTGCGTCTGCTCGAAGAGGACCACGCCGAAGACGTGCGTGCAGCGAGCGACTGGGGCAACAAGGCCCTCGCCGCGAGCCGTAAGGCCGACGAGTACCGTTCGGCGGGCAATGCCGGCGACGCCGACAAGTTCGACAACCTCGCGAAGGTCGCCCTGCAGCGCCAGATCACCTCGGAGAACGAGGCGAAGATGGCCGAGCCGCAGATCGCGTCGCAGACCCAGGTCGTCGACCAGCTGAAGAACGGCCTCAACGGCATGAAGCAAAAGCTTGAACAGCTCAAGTCGAAGCGCAGCGAACTCGTCGCGCGGTCGAAGACCGCCGAGGCGCAGAAGAAGGTGGCCGACGCCGTCAAGAGCATCGACATCATGGACCCGACCAGCGAGGTCAGCCGTTTCGAGGACAAAATCCGTCGTGAAGAAGCGAAGGTCCGCGGTCAGCAGGAGCTCGCCGCATCCAGCCTTGACGCGCAGTTCGAGTCGCTCGAGGACATCGGAGAACTGACCGAGGTCGAAGCCCGGCTCGCCGCTATGAAGTCGGGCGGCTCGGCCGCTGTCTCCGGCTCGCAGTCCCAGCCCGCGGTCGAGGCGACCCAGACCGCGCCGTACACGCCGAACCAGTAGTTCGCACCGGCGAATTGCCCGGACCCCGGGACGGATGCTCCGGCATCCGTCCCGGGGTCCGTCGCGTTCGTTGGGTCAGGCGATTTCGAGCAGGGCGTCGGTCTGCACGGCGAGGCCGTCGAGGAGAACACGGAGCTGGCCGGCAGGCGCGAGCAGAGCCTCCGGGTGCCACTGCACGCCGGTGATCGGAAGATCGCGGTGTTCGATCGCTTCGATGTGGCCGTCATGTGCCCAGCCGACGGCCTGAAGACCGAGGCCGAGGCGGTCGACGACCTGGTGGTGAGCACTCTGGACGACGATGTGGTCGCTCCCGAAACGGTCACGGAGAGTGCTCGACACCGCCAGCCGCACCGGGTGCTCGACGAGGGCGTATTCGACGGGCAGGTCGACGTTGCGGTGACCCGCGTCGTCGACGTGCTGGAGAAGGGTTCCCCCGAGGGCGACGTTGATCACCTGGTGGCCCCGGCAGATGCCGAGGAGCGGGAGGCCGCGAGTCACGGCGAACCGGACAAGTTCGATCTGGGCAGCGTCAGCGACCTCGAAGTGCTCGCCTTCGCCCTCGTACCCGCGTTCGCCGTCGTAGAACCGTGGGTCGATGTCTTCGCCGCCCATGATGACGACGGCGTCGACATCGCGGGCGGCCTGCAGCAGGCCGTCGACGCCGATGTCCGCTGCGGAGACCTGGTTGACGTCCCAGCCCGAGTCGCGCGCCTCGGCAGCGGCCCGATCGATCATCGTGCGGACGTAAGCGTCGTAGGCGGGAGAGTTCTCGCGTTGCTCGGTCACCTCGACCATGACGAGGCGGCGCCCGGTGCTGTTCTCGATCATCCGGGCTCCTCCCCGCTCGCGTGGCAACCCCTCCATTCTGCCTTGCCGGCGCGCCTTGTGCCACGACAGCGAAACGCGACGCAACACAGCGGATTTGTGCGGAGTTCGCTCCGCGCCGTCGAAACCTTGGATACTAAGGGGATGGCGACTTTCGTGGTTGTGCCCGCGTGGCAGGGTTCCGGTTCATCCCGCGCGATGCGGCTCATCGACGGAGCAGAGGCCATCCGGGGAGACCTTCCCTCCACGGCGACGACCGTCGTCGATGTCCCGCCCGAGGCCGGGGACTCCCTCGACAGCGGCGTCAACCGCCTGTCGTCACTGCGCATCATCCGGGAACGTCAGGACGCCGTGCTCCGTGCCGCGACCGGCCCGGTGATCACCGTCGGAGGCGGATGCTCGGTCGAGCTCGCCGCCATCAACGCCGTGCTCTCGGCGAACGACGACACGTGCGTGCTCTGGTTCGACGCCCACCCAGACCTCAACACCCCCGAGAGCTCGCCATCGGGATCCTTCGACGGCATGGTCCTGCGTGCCCTCCTCGGCGGCGTTCAGGAACTCGCCCCAAAAACTCCGCTCTCTCCCGAGCGCGTGATCATGATCGGTGCCCGCGACGTCGACCAGGGCGAACAGGACTGCCTCGACGACACCGGTATGCGGATGCTGTCGGTCGAGGACGCGACGCCAGACGCCGTGATCGAGGCGGTCGCGGCATCCGGTGCATCAAAGGTGTACGTTCACGTCGACCTCGACGTGCTCGACCCCGCCGACATCGCCGGCACGGACTGGGCCGAACCGTTCGGGCTCCCCGCCGCGACCCTCGTGGAACTGATCGGCGCCGTGAAGGGGAAGTTCGGGTTCTCCGGAGGCGGAATCACCGGGTTCGCCCCGGCGAGTTCCGCGCACGCCGTCGACGACCTCGGTACCATCCTGAGAATCCTCGGCGCTCTCGCCCGCTGACTGTGCGCGACGCGCGCGGGATCGATAGCCTCAGAGGATGAGTGTTCCCGTAGAGAAGTCTCGGCAGAAACGATGAAGCGGGTTCTCTTCGACTCCCCCGTCAGTCGCCTCGGTTACCTGTACGCCAACCTCGTCGGTCTCATCTGGGGTGCGATCTGGTCGACCGGCCCCGTCGAGCGCCGCAACGGTCTGTGGGTGTTCACCGGCATGCCGAACTGGACGTTCGGCCGCGGCGGATCCTGCGTCGGCGGCTGCTACCTCACCCGCACGAACGTGTCGGACGACGTCCTCGAGCACGAGGCCGTCCACAAACGCCAATGGCAACGCTATGGGATGGTTTTCCCGCTCCTGTACCTCGCGGCGGGCACGAACCCGCTCGAGAACCGGTTCGAAATCGAAGCCGGACTGGAGAAGGGCGGCTACCTTCCCCGCCGACGCAAGCGCCTTCCGCGATCGGTATGACCATGGAGCTCGGTGTCTACACGTTCGGTGATATTCCCAGCGATCCGTCCACAGGGATGCCGGGAACGGCCGGGGCGCAACTGGCGAACACGATGGAATGGATCCGGCTCGCGGATGATTCCGGGCTGGACTGGTTCGGCATCGGAGAACACCACCGACCGGAATACTCGATCACCTCACCGGCGATCATCCTCGCGGCAGCCGCGACCGCAACGAAGCGGATCCGCCTGTCGAGCGCGGTCACCGTGCTGTCGACCGAGGACCCGGTGCGCGTGTTCCAGCAGTTCGCGACGATCGACCTTCTCTCCAACGGCAGGGTCGAGCTCGCCGCCGGCCGCGGCTCTTTCATCGAATCGTTCCCGCTGTTCGGTGCGAACCTCGCCGACTACGACGAACTGTACGAAGAGAAACTCGCGCTTCTGCTCGAAATCAATGCCAACGAGCGCGTCACGTGGAGAGGCAAGTTCCGTCCGCCCCTCGACGATGCGTTGATCCTGCCCCGGCCGCTGACGGGAAAGCTCGACATCTGGATCGCGACAGGAGGAAATCCTGAGTCGTCGATGCGCGCCGGGTACCTCGGGCTCCCGGTCAACTATGCAATCATCGGTGGCTATCCGGAGCAGTTCGCGCCGCTCGCCGCGCTGTACCGCGAGTCCGGGCGAAAAGCGGGCCACGCGGCATCCGACCTGCGTGTCGCGGTGTCTGGCCCCGGTTTCATCGCCCCCACGAGCCAGGAAGCGAAGGACACGTTCTTTCCGTACTGGAAGCGGTCGATGGCGAAGATCGCCGCCGAACGCGGGTTCACCGCCCCCAGCAGGCTGGGCTACGACAGCCAGACCGCGAAACGCGGGGCGATCTTCGCCGGCAGCCCGAACGAAGTGGCGGACAAGATCCTCACGCTCCATTCCCACCTCGGCCACGACCGGCAGGCGTTGCAGATGGACTGGTCGGGGATGCCGCACGACCTGGTAATGCGATCGATCGAGCTGCTCGCGACCGAGGTGCTCCCGCAGGTTCGCGCCGAGCTCGAAGGCTAGTTCAGTCGAGGTCGTCCGGGTCCCTGCCCGTCCGTTCGCCCGACTCGAGGGTGGCGATACCGGTGATGTCGTCGTCATCGAGCTCGAACCCCAGGACGTCGATGTTCTCGGCGATGCGCGAGGGCGTGACCGACTTTGGGATCACGACGTTGCCGAGCTGGAGGTGCCAGCGAAGAACGACCTGCGCGGCGCTGACCCCGTGCTTCTGGGCGATCATGTCGAGAGTCGGGTTGTCGAGGATGCCGCCGCGGGCGAGCGGCGACCATGCTTCGGTGATGATTCCGTGGGCCTCGTGGAACGCCCGGGACTCGGACTGCGGCAGCCACGGGTGTAGTTCGATCTGGTTCACGGCCGGCACGATGCTGGTTTCGTCGAACAGTCGCTCGAGGTGGTGAGGGTGGAAGTTGCTCACACCGATGGAACGGGTGCGGCCCTCCTCCTTCAGCCGCTCGAGCGCCCGCCAGGTGTCGACGTAGCGGTTTTGCGTCGGAGCGGGCCAGTGGATCAGGTACAGGTCGAGCACGTCGACCCCGAGGAGTTCCATGCTCGTGTCGAATGCACGCAGGGTGCTGTCGAAACCATGGTCCGAGTTCCAGACCTTCGTCGTCAGGTAGAGCTCATCGCGGTCGATTCCACTCCGCCGGATGCCCTCGCCGACACCTTTCTCGTTGGCGTAGAGGGTCGCTGTGTCGATATGGCGGTACCCGGCGTCGATCGCTGTCGTGACCACATCCGCCACCGATTTCTCCGGCACTTTGTACACCCCGAGACCCAGCTGCGGAATGGTCGTGCCGTCGTTCAAGGAAAGAGAGGGAATGCCGGATGCCATGGGTCCAAGTATGGCTGGTCGGTGTGCATTTCTCGCGGTGAAGTTATCCACAGATGTATCGAACATACTTTCGCATGTCAGCGGATTTCGATACACTGAGGGCATGGCGAAGATGTCAGAACTGGTCCGAGATGTCGCACTCAGCGTGTGCGACCGACTGGCCGAGTTCGAGGGCAGGGTGCCTGTGGCCTCGCTCGCTTCGGCTCCACCGGTTCCTCTCACCCAGGTCATCGATGCGGCAAGCAATGATGAGCTGCAGGAGTTGCTGAGAGAAGCCGCCCGGGCACGCTCCGAGTTCGACGCAATCCTCGCGGCCGGTGCAGGAGTGGTCGCAAAGAGGTCAGAGCGCGCGCTCGGGTACTCGGGACTGGCGCAGTCGACCGGCGACCGGACGGCAGTTCACCTGATTCAACGCCTGACCGGGTCCACCCGCACCGAGGCGTTCCGGCAGGTGAAGCTCGGCGGGGCGATGGGCGAGGCGGATGCCGCGGCGACCGCGGTGTTCCCCCCAGTGCCCGCCGGGGCGGATGGGTTGCTGGGACCGGCGTCGGGCGCTACGTCTCCGGAACTGGAGCCGAGTGCCGTCGCCGTCCGGCCGGCGCCCGAGGTGCCGTGGCATGAGCCGCTGACCCGCGCCGCGCGGGCAGGTATTCTTCGCACCGAAGCGGTGACGATCATCATGCGCGGACTCGGTGAACCGACGGAGCGCGTGAGCTCCGAGACGCTGCGCACGGCGGCCGAACAGATCGTGGCCGATGCGGCCGGCGTTCACGCTGACGAGCTCGGGCGCCGGGCGCGGCACCTTCGTGATGAGATCGACCCGCTCGGAGTACGGGAACGCTGGGATCAGCGCTACGCGAATCGCAGCTGGCGGTTCAGCCGCACCCCCGAGGGCGCCAGAACCGCATGGGTCCAGTTCGACGAAGAGTCAGCCGCGTGGGTTGACGCCATCGTCGGCGCAGCCATGCGCCCCCGCCGCGGAGGGCCCCGGTTCGTCGACGCCGAAGAGGCCGAACGGGCAGACAAGCTGCGTACCGATACCCGCAGCAACGATCAGATCGTGTTCGATCTCATGCTGGATCTGCTCAAGGCCGGATCTGAGGCCGACAGAACCCTCGCATTCGGATCCCGCCAACCCGGCGTTCGAGTGGTGATCACGCGCGAGAACCTCCCCGCAGCTGAATCAGACGCCGGCGGATCCACAACAGGGAGCGCGACGACCGACGACGGACGCGGCACGACAACGGGAATCGGATACTTCGAGGAAACCGGAGAGGCGGTCCCCGGTGAATTCATCGACCGCCAGCGGTGCATCAGTGGAATCGTCCCGGTCACCCTCGATCAAGCGGGAAGCCCGCTCGACGTCGGCCGCGAAGAGCGACTCTTCACGACGAAGCAGCGCATCGCGCTCGCCATCCGTGACGGTGGGTGCCGAATGCCGGGCTGCGACCGGCCACCTTCGTACACCGAGGCACATCACATCAATGAGTGGGCGGCGGATGGCGGCAGAACGGATATCGCCGACGGCATCCTCCTGTGCCGGCACTGCCATATGCTCATCCACAACAACGGGTGGAGGATTTCCCGCACCGGCGCCCGGTACTTCGCCGTCCCACCTCCGGCGGTCGATCGCGAGCGGAGGCCTATCCCACTCCCGAGCAAGTCGCCGCTCAGCGCGAGGTGCTGAGGCGGTACGCGGGTGGAGTCTCGATGACGGCGTCCGCGACACCGAGATCGGCGGTCAGGTACTCGTGAGACGCCGCGACACCGCGGTAGTTTCCACCCAGCCAGACGTGAACCTCTTCGGGGTGATCGCAGAGCATCTCGCCCGCCCAGGCACGGACAGCACGAGACACGGCCTCGCCCTTCGAGCAGGACCTGCCAGAGCCGGGGGCACCGGACCGGTGCGACCGGGAGAGCCAGGTCACGGTCATCCGCGGTGGAACGTGAAGAGTACCGATATCACTCTCAGAAGCGACTTCGACGAAGACCCGACCCGTCGCACACAGCGGAAGAGTCGTGAGCATCGCCTCGAGTTCCGGGAGCGCGGATTCATCAGCGGCAACGAGGAACTGCACGCGCTGCTTGTGGTTCGCTTCGTTGGCTCGATGACCGGTGTGGTCGGTGCGGGTCTGAACGGTCATATCCCTCTCAGTATAGGCAAGCCTTACCTGACTTCGCCAGACGAAAGCCGATCTGCGCAGCCTGCTCCCAGAGTTACTCCGGGTCGACGAGATACCGGCTCGTCACCGCGACGCGGTTGAAGGTGTTGATCGAAATGATCATCCAGGAGAGCGTGGCGAACTCTTCTTCATCGAACACGTCGCGGGATGCCTCGTACACCTCGTCTGAGACGTTTCCCTGCGACACCAGCGTGATTGCCTCGGTCAGCGCGAGAGCCGCGCGCTCCCTCTCGCTGTACAGTCCGGCATCCCGCCACGCCGAGAGCATCGTCATCCGCTCCGCTGTCTCGCCGAGCTCGAGGGACCTTTTCGTGTGCACACGCAGGCAATAGGCGCAGCCATTGATCTGCGACGCCCGCATCTGCACGAGCTCGCAGAGCAGCGGTTCCATACCGGCGGCGCGGGCGAGTTCGCCGACCTCTTTCGAGAACGCGGCCAGCTTCTCGTACGCAGAGGGACGGGTCTTCGAGAGGTGAACGCGAGCTGCAGTGGTCATGATCCCATTGTGGACCAAGACCCCCGCGGGGCCCTCAGCGGTTCGCGACGGCCGGAGTTCGCAAGTGCCAGCGGATGCGACGCTCCAACTGGCTGCCGAGGGCCAGGAGCGCTGACTCTCCGCCCGGACGACCGATGAGCTGGACACCCATCGGGAGCCCATCGACCGTCTCAGCGACGGGCAAGGTGAGCGCGGGCAGTCCCGCCACATTCACGAACGAGGTGAACGGCGAATACTGGCACTGCTGAACGAAGTTCCTGTCCGCGTCCTCGGTGTCCCACCAACCGACCGGCCGCGGCGTCAGTGCGAGCGTGGGCGTCAGCACCGCGTCGAAGCGCGAGAACTGGGCGATCACGCTGCGTTCGAAGGCGGTCAGGGCGGCGAGCGCCTCGACGACATCCCGTGCACCGAGCGCACGGCCGGAACGAACGAGGTGTTGCGTGACCGGTTCGAGCAGACCCAGCCGATCGTCCTCGACCGGGATCGAGGATGCCGAAATCCGCCACAGCTTACGGAAAGCATCGAGATATCCGCCATCATGCTCGAGGCGCACGTTCTCGATACCGTGGCCCATCGTGCCGAGGTGAGCGAGAGCGACACTGACGGCAGCGGATGCTTCGGCCGACACGGCGATCTCCATCCCGTCCTCGAACGGTGAGTTCCCCAGAACGCCGATCGAGTACCGGCCCTCGCCGCGAACAGCGGCGCCGAGCAGGTCACCGTCGTTGTCGTCCGGGGCACGGAGAGTGAAGTGGTGATCGATGCGCCCGTTTTTGCGTCCGATCATCGCATCCAGGAGAAGGGCGGCATCCGTCACCGACCGGGCGATGGGTCCCTTGACCGCGAGGCCGCCGGTCGATTCGATTCCTGACCCGGCGGGAACAAGCCCGCGGGAAGGTTTGATTCCGACGAGTCCGCACGCCGCAGCCGGAATCCGGATCGACCCTCCGCCGTCGCTGCCCGGGGCAAACGGCAGCAGCCTCGCCGACACCGCGGCGGCCGCTCCCCCGCTCGAACCACCCGCCCCGAGTGCGAGATCCCACGGGTTTCTGGCCGGCGGTGCGACGAGCGACTCCGTATACCCGTGCATCCCGAACTCGGGAGTATTTGTCTTGCCGAGACTGATCGCGCCGGCGCCGTCGAGCACCTCGACGATCTCGTCAGACCGGGGCGAAATGGTACCGGCGAAAGCTCTCGAGCCGAATCCCGTTGCGACACCACGTCGCATGTCGAGGTCCTTGTCGGCGATCGGGAGACCCCACAGCGCAGTCGTCCGTGGAACGGTGCGCTCAAGGTCATTCGCTCGCCTGGTGGCGGCGTCCGCTGTCACCGTGACGAAGGCGCCGAGCCCAGGGTCGATCCGTTCGATTCGTTCGAGGTAATGCGCCGTCAGCTCGGGGGGCGTGACTTCGCCCCGCTGCAGGGCAAGCCATTGGTCGAGTGCGCTCAGTTCATGGAGTTCGGTCACCCATCGAGCCTATTCGGGGAAATTAAATGCCGCGCCTCTTGACACCGCAACCGAAAGAGTGTTGGTTAGTTACTGAAGTAATGAACCAGACAACCGGAGGTGCCGTGATCGACGAAGGCAAGCCGATCTTCCTGCAGATCGCGGAACAGATCGAGAACGACATCATCGCGGGCTCGATCGCCGAAGAGAGCCAGGTGCCGTCGACCAATGAGTTCGCGGCGTTCTACCGAATCAATCCAGCAACCGCAGGCAAGGGAGTGAATCGCCTTGTCGACGACGGAATCCTGTACAAGAAGAGAGGAATCGGCATGTTTGTGGCCGAGGGCGCCCGCGCCCGACTCGTTGACGCTCGCAGAACCCGGTTCCGCGACGAATTCATCCGCCCGCTCATCGCCGAGGCGGCAAAACTCGGGATCGATCCCGACCAGCTCACAGAAATGATCTCCACGGAAGGTGTTTCAGCATGACCTCCTCCTCCCCCTCCTCGACGGCATCGAGCGCGGTCGTCAGCGTTCACGGACTGACCAAACGGTTCGGTAAAGTCACCGCGGTCGACAACGCCAGCTTCGAGATCCAGCCGAACACCATCACCGGGCTGCTCGGCAGGAATGGCGCCGGCAAGACGACGATCATGCAGGTGCTGACCGGCCAGGACTTCGCCACCTCCGGGGATGTGCGGGTCTTCGGTGAACATCCCACCGAGAATGCCCGCGTGCTCAGCCGGATCTCCTTCATCAAGGAGAGCCAGCGCTACCCGGACGATTTCCAGCCCAAGCACGTGTTCCAGAGCGCTCCGTGGTTCTTCGAGAACTGGGATGCCGACTTCGCTGCCCAACTGGTCGAGGAGTTCCGGCTCCCGGTGAACCGGCGAATCAAGAAACTCTCGCGCGGGCAGCTTTCGGCCGTCGGCGTCATCGTCGGGCTCGCTTCACGCGCTCCACTGACGTTCTTCGACGAACCGTACCTCGGACTCGATGCCGTCGCCCGTCAGTTGTTCTACGACCGCCTGCTCGCCGACTTCGCCGAACACCCCAGAACCGTCGTGCTCTCGACCCACCTGATCGACGAGGTCTCACAGCTGCTCGAGCATGTGCTCGTGATCGACCAGGGCACGTTGATCATCGACGAACCAGCCGAGACCCTGCGCGGGTCGGCAACAACGGTGGTCGGCACCCGTACAGCCGTCGACGCGTTCGTCGCGGGACGCGACGTACTCCACCGTGACGGCATCGGAGGGCTCGCCTCCGTCACCGTCGGAAGGCTCGACGCCGACGAACGTCGCGAGGCCGCTCAGGCCGGCCTCGAGCTCTCCCCCGTTTCGCTGCAACAACTCATCGTGAGAAAGACCAATCTCACCGAGAAGGAATTCGAGACCCAGTCATGACCATCCCCTCGACGACAAGTTCCCAGACCCCGACGACCTCCGGTCCAGTTCCGGCTTCGGCGGGGAACCCCCACCCGATGAATCGCATCTGGAACGCCGCGCGGCTCAACTTCATCAACAAGTGGACCGTGTACTGGATCCCGCTGATGATCCTCGGCTTCATCTGGCTGATCAACATGGCCATCTGGTGGATCATCGACGCCAATGTGTCTGGTTCGGACCGCCAGGACGCGTTCCAGGGCACCCAGTGGAGCGGCGCCTCGTTCTACGTCTTCGTCTATCTGCTCGTCATCGGCGTGCAGTCGATGAACATGACGTTCGCGTACGCCCTTGGACTCAGCCTCACGCGCCGGGAGTTCTACCTGGGCTCCTCCCTCGCTTTCGGCGTGCTGTCCGTCGCGTACGGCGGCGTCCTCACACTCCTGTCGTATGTCGAGGAGTGGACGAACGGGTGGGGCTTCGGCGGCCACATGTTCACTTCGGTCTACTTCGGCGCCGGCCCCGTGTGGCAGCGACTGTTCGTGTTCACCGCGGCGATGTTGTTCTTCGCATTCATCGGTGCCGTGAGCGGGTCGATCTTCATGCGCTGGCGCACCAACGGCCTCCTGATCGCCGGTGCGATCACGATGCTGCTGGTGCTCGGTGCCATCGCCCTGGTCACCTTCACCCAGAGCTGGCCGCTCGTCGGCGAATGGTTCGTCGCGTCAGGCCCGCACGGAGTCGTGGCGTGGACGCTCATTCCGACGGCACTCGCCGCGATCGCGGGCTACTTCATCCTGAGCCGAGCAACACCCAAGGGCTGAACGACCGCACGGATGACGAAAGGCCGGGGGTTACGCACCCCCGGCCCTTCGTCATGCCTCCAGTTCCGCGGCGAGTTCCGTCAGCAGGCGCCCGAAGACGTGGGCGGACTGTCTGACCGACGCGCGGGCGGCGAAGCCACCCAGAAAATGCAGCGGTCCGGCAACATTGAGAAGTTCGTGTTCGATCCGTGAACCGCCATCGACCGGAAGCACCCGGTATTCGCCGCGGTACCACCAGCCTCCCTGGACGACCAGGAGACGCTCGGCATCATCGGCGGTGAAGCGGGTGACGTCCGGGTCCGGCGGAGTCAGCCGTCGCTTGATGGCGGCGTAGACAGCGCCGGGTTCTGCGTGGATCTCGCCGGCATACGACCGGAGGACGGTGTGCCGGGAGGGACGATCGGACGGAGCGGATTTCGGCATGCCGACACGCTATCGCAGCCGACCGGCATCCGTTACTTGAGAGACTTCTGCAGCAGCACCGTTCCGAGCCACCGCTCGAACTTGAAACCGACCCGGCCCATCCGTCCGATCTCGGCGAAGCCGAACGACTCGTGAAGGGCGATCGACGCCTCGGCACCCTTGTCGCTGATCACCGCGAGAATCTCCTTGAGCCCTGCCGCTTTCGATCGCTCGATCAGTTCAGCGAGCATCACCCGGCCGAGTCCTTTACCTGTGGAAGCCGGACCGAGATAGATCGAATTCTCGACGGTGAACCTGTACGCCCGTTTCTCTTTCCACGGCGAGACGAGGGCGTAGCCGAGAATGACCTTATTGGGCGATTCGGCGACGATGAACGGCATGCCGAGCTTCTGCAGGTGCGCGAACTTCGATTTCCACTTCGCGAGCGACATGCGGTCTTCGTCGAAGGTCACAACGCTGTTCGCGACGTAGTAGTTGTAGATCTCGCGAATGTGCGGCAGGTCAGCCAGTTCCGCCTCACGGATGGTGTAGCTGAAGGGCGTTTCGGGTTCAGGCTTCTTACGCAGGTGCGGCGGCAGTGTGCGGCGCGGCTGATATTCCTCTTCAAGCACCGTTCAAGAGTAGATGACTCGCGTTTCGGGTGTGTTTCACCACAGCTTTTCGCTGTCGAGGCTCCAGTCCACCGGTGCTGCTCCCTGCTGCTCGAGCAGGGCGTTCGCCCGAGAGAACGGCCGGGACCCGAAAAAACCCCGCGACGCGGACAGCGGACTGGGATGAGCGCTTGCCACGACCGGCGTCGTGTCGAGGAGCGGGGTGAGCGCTTGCGCATCGCGACCCCACAGAATGGCGACGAGCGGAGCATCCCTTCCGACGAGCGTACGAATCGCAAGATCCGTCACGCTCTCCCATCCGATCCCCCGATGGGAGCCCGACTCCCCCGCGCGCACGGTCAGCACCCGATTGAGGAGAAGAACGCCCTTCCTCGTCCATGGGCTCAGATCACCGGATGCCGGTGACGGCGTGCCGAGGTCATCGGCGAGTTCCCGATAGATGTTCGCGAGACTCCGGGGCAGCGGCCGAACATGCGGTTCGACGGCGAATGCCATTCCGATCGAGTGGCCGGGGGTCGGGTACGGGTCCTGGCCGACGATGAGAACGCGAACGTCATCGAGCGGCGCCGTGAAGGCTCGGAGGATGTTCTCCTGCCTCGGCAACACGTCGATGCCCGCCTGCTCGTCTTCCTCAAGAAGCTGCCCGATGGCATCCAGCTGGGGCTGAGCCGGCGCGAGCGCAGCCGCCCATCCGGCGTCGATGCGACCGGATGCCGCGAGTGCGGCGAGGTCGAAGACGGAGGTCATCCCGCAGCAAGGGAGGAGACGCGCACACCTGCTTCGGCGGGGAGGACCTGCCAGACGGTTCCGGTTCCCACCGCACGAAGGGCACCTTCGCCGACGATGAACGCGGTGTTCTCGTCGATCGCGATCCCGCCTTCGACAAGGCCCGCTTCGGTCGCGGCGATGAGGCGGGAGAGGTTGCCCCACTGCACGGCGTGCACGTCGACGGAGATGTCGAGCAGGCCGATGCCGTTCTCGACGGTGACCTCGTCGATGTCCTCGGAACCTGCCTCAGGGCTCACCTCGACACCGCCGATACGCCAGCCACCGACCAGCGCGTGCTCGGAGGCAATGGATGCTCCGGCGGAGAACCCGAGATACGGCACGCCTGCGGCGACCTGCCTGCGGATCTCGCCGAAGACCGGCTGGAGCGCCGCAAGGTACGCCGGGGTCAGTCCCCCACCGACGAGGATGCCGTGCACGTCGGCGAGCGCCGCGTTCGTCGCCTCATCACCGTGACCGAGTGCCGTGATCACCGGTTCGAATCCACCGGCCATCCCCGCAGCTTCGACGAGCTTCGCCGCGTGTTCATCGCCGTCACCGTCGCGGACGACGAGGACCGCAACGCGCGGCGGCTCCTCGGCGCCCGCAGCGCTTGCGCGCTCTGTCACCTCAGAAAGGAATAGGGCGTAAACCGCCGTGTCGAAAGATTCGGACCAACCGCCGCCAACCAGGTGCACACTCATGCTCCGAGCCTACGGTGCCGGAACATCCGGAGTTGGCAGGACGAGCCCCCAGCGGACAGGATGAGAATCATCGCACGCAGACCGCGCCCGCCTGAGCCCAGAGGATCCGTCATTCTCCAACCCATCTCCGCCGGGGTCGTTGCGGCCATCACCGGGTTCGCCACCTCGTTCGCGCTCGTCATCGCGGGCCTCCGCGCCGTCGGTGCGAGCGACGCGCAAGCGTCATCGGGACTGCTCGCTCTCTGCCTCGTCGTCGGGATCACCAGCATCGTGCTGACCTGGTTCCTGCGCATTCCGCTGTCATTCGCGTGGTCGACGCCGGGTGCCGCACTGCTGCTCGCAGCAGGCACGGGATCCGCAAGCTTCGCGTCCGCCGTCGGTGCCTTCCTCGTCTGTGCCGTGCTGATCGTCCTCTGCGGACTCTGGTCGCCCCTGGCACGCGCCATCACCCGGATCCCGAAGCCCCTGGCATCCGCGATGCTCGCCGGCATTCTTTTTCCCATCTGCCTCGCGCCGATCCAGGCATCGGTCGAACTGCCCCTGCTCGGCCTGCCGATCGTCGTGACGTGGCTGGTCCTGTACCGGTTCGCGCAACGGTGGGCCGTGCCAGGGGCGATGGCCGTCGCCGCTGTGGCGATCGGGCTCACGGCGGGAACGGATTGGCTCGATGCGGCAACGCTCGCTCCCTCACTGACCTTCGTCACGCCCGAATTCGACCCGGCTGTGGTGCTCAGTCTCGGGATTCCTCTCTTCATCGTGACGATGGCCGGGCAGAACGTGCCGGGCGTCATTGTGATGTCCACCTTCGGATACACGGTTCCCACCCGTGCGGCACTGATGGGGTCAGGCGCGGCATCCGGGCTCGGGGCGCTTTTCGGCGGTCACGTCATCAACCTCGCCGCGATCACGGCCGCCCTCATGGCGAGCCCGGAGGCACATCCCGACCGCAACAAACGGTGGATCGCGTCGTTCACCGCAGGCATCGTCTACCTGGTACTCGGGCTCGGGGCCGGAGTGGCGACGGCACTCGTCGCCGCGTCTCCGCCCATCATCATCACCGCCGTTGCCGGGCTCGCCGTCCTCGGCGCCCTCGTGGCGTCACTGACCGGAGCTCTCGAGGACCCGGATTCCCGGCTCCCGGCGATCGCGACGTTCCTCGTCGTCGCATCCGGAATCGTCGTCCTGGGAGTGGGGAGCGCGTTCTGGGGTCTCCTCGTCGGCGCTGTCGTTCTCATCACGCTTCGCCGTAGGGTTTCGGTGTGAGCACAATCGACGACAGCTATGACATCCGCCGTTTCACCCCATCGGGCACCGAGGTCAACGCCGAGACCCGTGGCTGGCTGCAGGCCGAAACCCAGGGCTTCCATTCCAAGAGATACACCGAAGCCTCCCTCGTACGTGTGTCGGAAGCGCTGCTCACCGACGGCCAGACGCTCACCGGCGCGTACCCGGTATCCCGCCGGGAGCCGTCGCTTCCCGCCGAGTATCCCGTCGCCACGTTCTCGTCGTTCGCCAAATCCCTGAACGTGGGTGGCGGTCACCTCGTGCCCGCGCATCTCATCTCGGCGGTCACGGTCCGGCCAACCCACCGCAGACGGGGACTGCTCCGGCGGATGATGACCGAGAACCTGGCCATCGCCGCGGCCGACGGTTTCGCGATCGCCGCGCTCACGGCATCCGAGGCGACGATCTATCGCCGGTTCGGGTTCGGTCCTGCCGCGTGGACGCGCAGCGTCTCCCTCGCGACCGACGCACGCTTCCGCCTGCTCACCGAGCCTTCCGGCACGTGCGAGCAGATCGAGGCGCTCGAACTGACCGACATCGGACCGCGCGTCTTCGCACGGTTCCACGAGACCCAGACCGGATCGGTCGACCGCCACGTCGGCATCTGGCACGCCATCACCGGTCTCGTCGATTCGGACGGCAACGAGGACCGCAGCGTGCGAGCCGCCCTCCACTACGACACGAGCGGCACCGTCGACGGGTACGTCTCCTACCGGGTGGCCGGGGATCCCCTCGCCGTCGACGTGATCGACCTCGTCGCCGCCGACGACAACGCCGCGCTCGGACTGTGGCAGTACCTCGCGTCGATCGACCTGACCGAGAAGGTCACCTGGAACCAGGCCCGGCTCGATGAACCCCTCGCCTGGGCGCTCGAGAACCCGCGACTGCTCACCGTCACCGCTGAGCAGGACTGGCTGTGGCTGCGCATTCTCAACCCGATCGCCGCGCTCGAGGCGAGGCCGTACTCGTCTCCCGGCAAGATCGTCATGCAGATCACCGACCCGCTCGGGCACGCATCAGGCACATTCCGGCTGACGGTGACGGATGCCGGTGCTCACGTCACGAGAGACGATGCGGCCACCGCTGATGTCACGCTCGATGCCTGGGTGCTCGGCTCGATCTATCTCGGTGGGGCAGACCCGCTCACCCTCGGTGCCGCCGGTCAGATCATCGAGCACGTCGCAGGCGCGTTACGCACGCTGCGCCGGTTGCTCTCCGCCGACCAGCCGGTATACGGAATCACACCGTTCTGACGTCGCACGGACCCCGGGACATATCTACAGCCACCCGGCCAGATACCGGGCATCCCGTTCGTACGCGACGGCTTCGGCGCGCAATTGCGGTTTGAAGAGTTCGTCGGCCTTGACGATCGAGAATTCCGCGAGGTCGAACAGTCGGGTCACCGCCACCCGGACGACGTCCAGCCATGAAGCATCCGACCCGTACTCGGCGAGGATCAGTTCGATCCTGCGCCTCGCATCGTCCGGTCCCGGCGCCCCTTCGGGAGGTGAAGCGGTCAGCGGGCACGCCCTCGTCGCGAAGTACGCCAGGTCCCAGATCCGCGGGCCCGGCGAGCACATATCGAAATCGATGGCGCCGAGAATCCGTCCCTCATCGTTGAAGGCGAGGTTGTGCGGAGCGAAATCGTTGTGGCAGATCACCTCCGCGGGAACCTTGGCGCTCGATTGCCAGGTCGCGGTGTCGACGGCGAAACCGACCGACGCGTCGTGGAGGCGGCGGAGCATCCGTGCACCGTCGACCAGTACGGAGTCCTCCCAGACCCAGGCCGGCAACGGATAGACCGGCACCGTGCCGTGGAGGTAGCTGAGCACTTCGCGATCGTCGTCGATACCGAGGGGTTCCGGCGCCCAGTCGATCCCGTTGCGGGCGATGTAGCGCAGGTAGCGGTGCACCGTCGGTGTCCACGGGCCCGCGGTCCGGAGGACGGTGTCGCCTTTCCGTTCCACGGAGTTCATGTTGCCTCCCGCCAGCGGCCCGTCCATCAGCCGGCGCTCATCTGGAGGCTCCCGCGAATCACCTTGTGCGGCGCCGCCTGCGCGACGGGCTTCACGGTGATCGAGTCGACGTTAATGTGGGCGGGCAGTTCGACGGTTGACACGATCGTCGTCGCGATGTCGTCAGCGCTGAGCGGGTTCTCCACGTCGCGATAGACGGCATCCGCCTTCTCCCGGTCGCCGCCGAACCGCACGAGCGAGAACTCCTCGGTCTGCACCATGCCCGGCGCCACTTCGATCACCCGGATCGGCTCGCCGGCAAGCTCGAGCCGCAGCACCTGCAGCAGGGCCCGCTGGGCGAACTTGGCTGCGTTGTATCCCCCGCCACCTTCGTAGGCGACGACTCCGGCGATCGACGTGATGCCGACGATGGTCGCGGACTCCTGCTGCCGGAGAAGGGGAAGCAGAGCAGAGATCACCCGCTTCGTTCCGAGAACATTGACGTCGAACATCCGCGCCCAGTCGTCGGGGTCTCCCGTCTCGACAGAGTCCATTCCGAAGGCACCGCCTGCATTGCAGATGAGCGCGGTCGCACCACCGGATGCCGCAACGAAGTCCCGCAGAGCGTCGACATCCGCCTGCGCCGTCACGTCAGCGACGAAGATGTCAGCCCCGGTCTCGGCGGCGAGCGCCTCCAGCCGGTCGGCCCGGCGGGCGACACCGATCACTTCCCACCCGTGAGCCCGGAACAGCCGCACGGTCGCGGCTCCGATCCCTGAACTCGCCCCGGTCACGACAACGCGTTGTGCACTCATGGGACCAGCCTAGAACGCCAGCGTTACGTCATATTTCACAACCGTTGTCGCGCACCGCCAACCTGCCTAGGCTCGACTCAGGGCAACCACCCGCCGTACTCATTCACCCGCCTTCTCCACCCGAACCCGAAACGAGGGACTTCTCATGGCCGATTCCAACGCCGACTGGCAGTTCGAAACCAAGCAGATCCACTCCGGCGCCGCTCCAGACCCCACCACCAAGGCGCGTGCAACGCCGATCTACCAGACCACGAGCTACGTGTTCGACAGTGCAGACCACGCGAAGAATCTGTTCGCTCTCGCCGAGTTCGGCAACATCTACACCCGGATCCAGAACCCGACCCAGGCCGTCGTCGAGGAGCGCGTCGCCGCGCTCGAAGGGGGCACTGGCGCCCTCCTCCTCGCATCGGGCCAGGCTGCATCGACGTTCTCGATCCTGAACATCGCCCAGGCCGGCGACCACATCGTCTCGTCATCGTCGATCTACGGCGGAACCTACAACCTGTTCAAGTACACCCTCGCGAAGCTCGGCATCGAGACGACCTTCGTCGAGGACCAGGACGACGCAGACGAATGGCACCGTGCCATCCGCCCGAACACGAAGGCGTTCTTCGCCGAGACGATCGGCAACCCGCGGATCAACATCCTCGACATCGCCCTGGTGTCGAGCATCGCCCACGAGGCGGGCATCCCGCTCATCGTCGACAACACCATCGCAACGCCGTACCTCATCCGGCCGTTCGAGCACGGCGCAGACATCATCGTGCACTCGGCGACGAAGTTCCTCGGCGGGCACGGCACGGTCATCGGCGGAGTCATCGTCGACGGCGGGACATTCGAGTGGTCCAAGAACGTCGAGAAGTTCCCCGGCCTGACCGAGCCGGACCCGTCCTACCACGGCGCGAGCTACACCACCGCCGTCGGCGACGCGCTCGCGTACATCATCAAGGCCCGTGTGCAGTTGCTCCGCGACCTCGGTTCGGCGATCGCCCCTGCGAGTGCCTGGCAGCTCATCCAGGGCATCGAGACGCTGTCGCTCCGCATCGAACGTCACGTGCAGAACGCGCAGGAGATCGCCGAGTGGCTCGACTCTCACCCCGACATCGCGAGCGTGAACTACTCGGGGCTGCCGTCGAGCCCGTGGTACGCCGCCGCGAACAAGTACGCCCCCAAGGGTGTCGGTGCCGTCCTCTCGTTCGAACTCAAGGGCGGTGTCGACGCCGGTCGCGAACTCGTCAACACGCTCAGCCTGTTCTCGCACCTTGCGAACATCGGTGACGTGCGATCCCTCGTCATCCACCCCGCGTCGACGACCCACTCCCAGCTGACCCCCGAGCAGCAGCTCACCACAGGCGTCACGCCGGGGCTGGTGCGGCTCTCGGTCGGGCTGGAGAACGTTGCGGACCTCAAGGCCGACCTCGAGCAGGGGCTCGCAGCCGCTCGCGCCGTCGTCGTCGCCGCCCGCGGCTAACTAGCTGAACCTTTACTGTGGCGGTCCCGCACGGGGCCGCCACAGTCGTTTTCGCGGGTTACGCTCGAGAAATGAGCCGGTTCACCGACACGTGGCGATCCCACCTCCTCACCACCCTGTCCGGTTCGAGCGATGGCACGCCACCCTGGGTGGACCGGATCGAAGAAGGATCGGATGCCGGCTACTTCGGCCCCGGTTCCGCATCGTGGGTCGTGCACGGCGGTCTCGCAACGATGGTCGCCGGAATCCGGGCACTGCTGCTCCAGACACTGCATCCGGGCGCCATGGCTGGGGTTCACGACTGGTCGAGGTACCGCGAGGACCCGCTCGGCCGGTTGTCCGGCACCATCCAATGGCTGATCACTGTCACGTTCGCAGACACCGAGACGGCACAACGGGAATCGGTGCGGGTCGGCCGATTCCACGACCGGGTCAGGGGAACATACACCGACACCTCCGGCGGCATCCATGAGTACTCCGCCGGCGACCCCGAACTGCTCCGCTGGGTGCATGTCGTCTTCACCGACTCTTTCCTCGCCTGCCACACCCTCTGGGGCGACCCCATCCCCGGCGGAGCGGATTCCTACGTCCGGGAGTGGGCCACCGCGGGCGAGCTCGTCGGCGTCTCGAACCCGCCCCGCTCCTCCGCCGAACTCGCCGACTCGCTGGCGGCGTTCCGTGACGCCGGAGTCCTGCAATCCGACGATCGTGTGACCGAAGCCGTTCGATTCATCCGCAACCCGCCGCTCCGCCGGTCGATGATGCCTGCGTACCGCATCATGTTCGCCGGCGCGGTAGCATCCATCCCCGCGGAATACCGGAGGATGCTCGGGCTCCGCCGGTCCCCGCTGCCTGTCCTCACCGCCACACGGATCGTGCTCGGGGCCGTGCGCCGGGTTCTCGGCGGCTCATCCACATCCGAGGATGCCGCGCGGCGTCGCCTCGCCCGCCTGGCTGCAGACGCGTCCACCGGGCCGTCGTAACACTGCTCACCGCTCCCAGCGGAACGGAGAGAATGGACGCATGGACTGGCAGACACCCGAAGACACGGTTCCGTCCAGCTTCATCACCGAGGAGCTGGCACGACATCTGCTCGGCAAACCGCCGGCAACCGGTGCCTGGCGTGACGGCGACCCTGCCGGGTCCCGGCTCTTCGCCGACCTCGGCCCGTTCGACTTCGAAGCCGGCGGGCACCTGCCGCACGTCCGGCTCGCCTACGAGACCCACGGCACACTCACCGCTGAGCGCGACAACGCGATCCTCATCACCCACGCGCTCACCGGCGACAGCCACGTCCTCGGTGACGCCGGCAACGGGCACGCCACAGCGGGGTGGTGGAACGGCATCGTCGGACCTGGCCTCGCCATCGACACCGACGAGTGGTTCGTCGTCACACCCAACATGCTCGGGGGCTGCCAGGGTTCGACCGGCCCAGCGTCGTTCGCGCCCGACGGGTACGAGTGGTCGTCCCGGTTCCCGTACACCACCATTCGTGACCAGGTGCGGGCACAGGCGCTCCTGGCCGACTCCCTCGGCATCGACCGCTGGGCTGCCGTCGTCGGCGGCTCCGCCGGAGGAATGCACGCGCTCGAGTGGGGCGTCGGCTACCCGGACCGCGTCGCCCGGCTCGCCGTCCTCGCCGCACCACCACACACGACGGCCGATCAGATTGCCCTCAACTCGGTCCAGATCGAAGCGATCAGAACCGACCCGTTGTTCGCGGGTGGCCACTACTACGACGCGCAGGACGGCGATGGTCCTCACCGGGGACTCGCCCTCGCCCGGCGGATGGCACTGCTGAACTACCGGAGCCCATCGGAACTCAACTCGCGATTCAGCCGCACCTGGCAGTCGGCGATCAGCCCGCTCGGCGACGGCGGCAAGTACGCGGTCGAGTCGTACATCGACTTCCACGGCAACAAATTCACCCGCCGGTTCGACGCCAACAGCTACATCACGCTCGTCGAGGCCATGAACTCGCACGACATCGGACGTGGCAGGGGCGGTATGGACGCGGCGCTCGCCGACGTGACCGCAACCACACTCGTCCTCGGCATCGACTCCGACCGGCTGTTCCCGCTGGAGGGACAACGCGCGATTGCCCGCGGCATCCGCACCAATATCGACGGCGACCAGCCCGCCGTCATCACGTCGGACTTCGGGCACGACGGCTTCCTGATCGAAGCGGATGCTGTCAGCGCGCACCTGCGCCGGCTCCTCGACACTGCCGACCGGCGCGCCGCGTGGGCCTCCTGACCCCCTGGTCCCTCTAGACTGCTCGACATGATTGGCTCTCACGACCCGCGCTGCGCCGCGCGAGCCGGGACATGAGCCCGTCCCGCCTGAGCGCCGAGGAACGCGACCGGTTCTCATGGCAGCTCGCCCGGCTGCTCTATCGCACCACCCGCCTGTTCGGGCTCACCGGCAGCCTCGTGGCCGCGGTCTGCATTTCTCTCCCCGGTGCGCTTCCCCCGGCGAACACCGTGGGGTGCCTCGCTCTCATCGGCGCGCTCGCCGCAACGCAGGTCGCCATGACCCACAGGCCAAGCCCGCTGTGGATGGTCCTCGCGTTCTCGATCGGCCTGACCCTCATCGCGGCGATCTACATCCCTGTGAACGGCGTGCTCAACATGGCGACGGGAGCAGCCGTCGGCGCCATCGCCGCCTGGGGGATCGGGTCGATGGCCACGATCCTGGTGTCATCGTGGGGCCAGCTCCTGTGTTTGATGGCGGGCTTTCTCAGCACGATCGGATTCCTGCTCGCCCTGAGCCAGAACGCCACCGGTCGGATGCCGTCCCTCATCATCCTCGTGACGAGTGGCTGGGCGATCTCGACACTCTTCGGGTACTGGCTCCGCTCCAGCTTCCCGCGCGTCATGCGGCGCGTGTCGAGTATCGGGCGGGCCCACAACATCGAGCGCCGAGCCAGCGAGACCGAGGCACAGCGGCACCGCGACGCCCGCCTGCTGCACGACACCGTACTCGCTACCCTGACTCTCCTCGCCCATTCCGGGGTCGGCGTTCCCGCGGAATCCATGCGAGCGCAGGCCGAATCCGATCGCGCACTCCTCAAACGGCTGCGCCTCGGTGAAACGCCCCAACCCCGCTCGTCCGGCGAGTACACCCTCACGAACACCGCCGAGCTCGCACTCGGCGGGACACTCGAAGCGCTCAAAGGCCGTTTCGGCTCCATGGGCCTGGATATCGACTGGCATGGATCGGGACAGATCGGCCTGCCCGGTCGGAAACTCGAGGCGTTCATCCTCGCGTTGTCCGAGTGCCTCGAGAACGTCCGCAGGCATTCGGGAGTCAGCGACGCACACGTCACACTGAGCGACGACGGCGAGATTGTCCGCGGTGTCGTGACCGATGCCGGCAGTGGGTTCGATCCGACGATCGTTGCGGACGGCAAGCTCGGCTTCGCCGATTCCGTCGTCGCCCGGGTTCGAGACGCCGGAGGCAGCGTCCGCGTCTTCAGCGCGCCGGACGCCGGCACGACCGTCGTGCTGGAGATGCCGAAATGAGCCGCTCAAGCCCGAACCAGCGGCGCCCTGGTCGCACCGAATCAGCGCGGGCAACGCTCGGCGCCAGCCAGCTCGGTACCTCCCTCGCCATCGCGGGAGCGGTTCTGATCCTCGCCGCGTTCGGCCGGTTCTGTGTGTCGTTCACCGAGTTCACGTATCCCCTGACCAGCGCCGGCGCCTGGCTTCTGCTGTTCATCACCTCGGTCATCACGATCCTCCGGGTCCGGGCAAGCGGGTACCTGTTGCGCAACCTGGCTTTCGCGATGCTTCTGGCGAGTCTCTCGGTCGTCGTTGCGCTCGATCTCGTCGCCGCGTGGAGCGCCGCTGCCCACGGGGTCTACCCCACAGCGGCGATCGCAGCGGGAGGAGTACTGCTGGGGATCGTCACGCTCCGGTCGGTGCCGGACGTGGCGATCAGCTCGGGCATCCTCGGTGTGGTTCTTCTCGGTTCCCTCGTCTTCCGCCCCGACCTGACGTCGTTCGCGTCGGCGATCAACACGCTCCTCACCGCGTTCGCGATAGCACCGCCGCTGATCGCCTGCGTCATCGTCGCGTCGTACCGTCGCATGGTCCTCATGGCGCTCGACCGCGTGTTGATCCAGAGCACGGTCGCGGCGCCGGCCTTCGGGGTCAGCATGCTCGAGTCAGATGAACTCGCGAGTGTCGACCTCGAGGTGGAACAGCTCTTCGATGACATCTCGTCAGGCCGCGAGCCGCTCCCGCTCGAACCCGAGCGCGCCAAACGGGCCGGGGAGTTGTCGACGGTGCTTCGTCGTCACCTCGTCGCTGGTCGCAACCACACCTGGCTGCACCACGCGATCGCTGAATCGGACTTCCTCTCCGGTTCGGTGGAGATCCGCGACGATGAAGCCCTCGCCGCGCTTCTCGACCAGGGCCAGCGGGACGGTCTTCTCTCCGCGCTGTGGCTACTCATGTACGGGGAGCAGCGCACCGCACGGAACGCCGTTCTCACTCTTGGGCCCGCCGTCCCCGTGACCCCGGGAGGTCGGCAGCGACTGCGGTTCCCGATCACGATCGAAGCGAGCGGCATGCGCCGCGTCGATGTCGAACCCGCCACATGGCAGCACCTCGGTCGTGCAGGGCGCTATGTTGATACAACGACTTCGGGCGCGCTTATGGTCGTGATCGAGTGCACGGTCGACAGTCCGATCGATCAATGAACCGTGGACACCAGAGGAGAAACCAGATGAGCAGCGCGGAAACCCCCATACGTCTTGCGATCGTCGATGATCACAAAATGCTCCTCGGGGCGCTGACGGAATGGATCCGCGGGGCAGCAAGCGACATCCGCATGGTTGCCGCCCTTCCCACCTGGCCGGAACTGCTGACGCATCCTGAGTTCCCCGTCGACGTCGTCTTGCTCGACCTCGACCTCAAAGACAACATCCCGGTGTCGCTCAAGCTGTCGATCCTCAAGACGACCGGCGTGAAGACGGTCCTGATGAGCACGTACTCCGACCCGGCCGTTGTCCGCGAAGCACTCGCATCCGGCGCGCTCGGCTACCTCGTCAAGACCGAGGATCCGACGATGATCGTCGAAGCCATTCGCGCGGCGTACATCGGCGAATCGTTCATCTCCCACGAACTCGACATCGCCCTCAACGCCACGACGACGGGCGCGCCGAAGCTCAGCGCACAGGAGCGCCGCGTGATGGCGTTGTATGCCGCGGGCGAACCGGTGAAGTCAGTTGCTTACGAGCTCGGGATCTCCGAAGAGACAGCGAAGAGCTACCTCAAGCGCATCAGGGAGAAGTACCGTGCATCGGGCTTCGACGTGGGAACCAAGGTCGCCCTCCGCAAGCGTGCGATCCTCGACGGCATCATTCTCGACTGACCCGAAGCTACCCGCTTCTCCTCCGACGGTGGGAGGATGACTGAATGCTCGTATCATTCTCAGTCGCACCATCCGGAACCGGCCGCGCCGACGCATCCGTCCACGACGCGGTTGCCGCCGCCGTCCGGGTCGTTCGCGATTCGGGTCTCCCGAACTCCACCGACGCCATGTTCACCACGATCGAGGGTGACTGGGACGAGGTGTTCGACGTCATCAAACGAGCGACAGATGCCGCCGGCCAGTTCGGGTCGCGGGTCTCACTCGTGCTCAAGGCGGATATCCGCCCGGGCTATTCCGGTGAACTGACCGCCAAGGTCGATCGGCTGGAACGGGCTCTCAACGAGGACTGACCGGCCCTCGCGATATCGAACAGTGCCCAGCCGAGCACGGCGAAGAAGATCACATTCCGCACACTGAGCACGGCTACCATCGCCGGTTCAGCGGACAGCAGCCCGACGTAAAGGTACGGGTACACCACTTGGGTGAGAGCGGCGAGCACCAGGACCGTCACCGCCGGCGTGGCGAACGCTCGCCCCCGGTAGACGAGCCCGACAATCACCGGGGCGACCAGCCAGGTCTGGAACTGGGGCGACCCCACCTTATTGAACGTGATCAGCACGAGAACGAGGGCGAGCGCGAACGAGGGGAGCAACCGGACGACGGATGCCCCGTTCCGTGAGGCCAGGACCCCGGCGAACACGGTTCCGGCGACAGCGACACCGAGCAGAGGGGTCATGACGAGCGCGGCAGCGGCGACGCCGGGGCCGGTGACCTGGAAGGTGAGAATCTGGTCGTCGTAGTAGATGAAGCTTCCGGGGACGTCCGCTGCCGCAAGCCACAGGTACGGAGTCGCCACGGGAGCCTCGATCTGCAGCCCCCTCCCGGTCTGCTCGGTGACGAACCCGAACAGGTACTCGCCGCCCCCGAGCACGACAACGACGACCGCAATTCCGGCGCTCGTTGCTGCTCCCGCCAGGAGGATCGCCAAGCGCGAGCGGGATGCCACCAGCAGGGCACCGATGAGCGCCGCCGGCCAGACCTTCATCCAGGTGGCAAGCGCGAGCAGAACGCCAGCGACGAACGGATGCTTCGACACGAGCAGAAGTGCGACAACGGCGATCGGGACGGTGATGGAATCGATCCGCGCGAGGGCGATCGGTCCGAGAAGCGCGATGAATGCTAGCCACCACCATGCGGCGGCCTCACGGCGTCTCGATGTCCCTCGGCCGAGCAACACGGCGAACGCCGCCGCGTTCGCCACCGTCACGAGGACGAGCCAGACGTGACCGTAGGCGTCAGCGCCGAATCCCATGGCAGCGAGCATCGGCACGATCGCCGCGATCGGGTACACCCACGAGGAGTCGATTCCGACGACGGGTCCGCCGCCGAGCGCCTGTTCCACCCAGGGCCGGTAGACGAGGGTCACGTCTCCGAGCGGGAGGCCGATGGCATATTCGCCGACGCCCGTGCCTGGCAGTCCGAGACAGATCCAGCCGACGACAGCGTGCACGAGAACGAAAGCCACCCAGACGTCGATACGCCTGGCTCCCGCTCTGAGCTTGTCCACCGGCTTCATCCTAGGCGGAGGGACGTCAGTATCCGGAGAACGCGTCGGTCTTCGCCCGTCTTCCTGCGACGTCCCTGAGGGCACCGACCAGTCCTGGCGGCCCCGAGATGAAGATCCGCCGCTCGTCGAGATCGGGAATCGCCGCCGCGAGCCGATCCCCCGTCAACCGGCCGGGGCCGAGGTACGTCCACCCGAGCGGAAGCACGTCCGGTGGTTCAGGCGCGGCGAGCAGCACCCGGACGCCCAGGCGTTCGAGCTGGTCCAGGTAGGCGATCTCGGTCGAATCCGGCACCGCGTAGACGAGCACAATGTCCCGCGCTTTCCCCGCGGCAGCGTCCTCGAGCTGACTGATGAACGGCGTGATTCCGATGCCGGCGGCGATCAGACCGAGCGGCACCCCGGAATCCGACGGAAGACGGAAGTCGCCCCACACCCCGGTGGCGGTGACCCGGTCACCCGGCTCGAGCCGCGACAGCGCCTTCTTGAAACTGCTGCCTGGGTCGTGCTCCCGATACGCGATCGTCAGCGTCTCGGCCGCCGGCACAGACGACATCGAGAACATTCGCCGAGCACCTCGCCGGTCGGCTGAGGGATGCGGGAGGGAGAGCTCGAGATACTGCCCGGCCGTGAAGACGACCGGCTTCTCCGGCCGGAACCTCAACTCGACAACGGTCGGTGTCAACCTCGACCTCGATTCGAACACGAGACGGATGCCTCGGCGCTGGCCGGCGACGAACGCCAGCAGGTTACCGACGACGAGCGCCAGCTCGGGAGTGGAAAACACCGGTCCGATACTGAACGGGACGGAGAACAGGACGCCGACGATCGCCGCCTCCGCGAGCTGCTGCCATCGCTTCGGAGGAAGAGTCAGCGGCTCCGTCAGCATGAACACGGCGAAGAAGAGGACGGGATACGACGTGAAGACGGTGGCAAGGTCAGCGACAGCACCGCCTCCGGTCAACAGTCGCACCGACAGCAGAACCGCGCTGACGGCGATGAAGACGCCCGCGAGCGCGACTCGTCGCGTCCGGTACAACACCAGGAACCCGGCGAGGACGACTGCGGGGAGCATCGCGCCGCTCGCCACCCACCACCAGCTCACCCCGAGCCCCGTGACGCCGACGACGACGGCACCGATCGCCGCCGGGTTGAAAATGTGCCTGCGCCTCACGGCGAGGAGATACTTCGACGCCGTCGCAACGATGGCGGCGACGGCCGTGCCGGCGAGGTCGGCCGGCTCGATGCTGGGACGGAAGATGAAGAACAGCAGCAAACCGGTGATCATCGCGGACTCGGGGTGTGACGTGACGCGGAAGATCCGGGACACCAACCAGCTTGAGCCCATGCTCACCCCGACGGCGACGGCAAAACCAGCCGCAAGCTCCAGCGGTGTGAAGAACAGGGCGCCGGTCAGCGACAGGACACCGCTGAGAACGGCGAGAGCGACGAGAAGCACGGTGACGAGCCGGTACATGCTCACCCGGCCCAGCGCGGTCTCCAGGCGCCGTCTCAACTGAACACCTCCCCCGGAAATCCGGGTGACCGTTCGATCCGGCCGCTGGTCAGCATCCGGAGCCCCTCAGCATCGAAGGACGAAACGATGGCTCCTGGTGGTTCGAAGAACAACGCGGTCGCGAGACCGTCTGCGGTTGCCGCATCGCTCGCCGTCGCCCACGTCGCGACGACGGTGTCGACGGGAGATCCCGTGCGTCCGTCGATCACGTGGTGAAGACCGTTCCCCCACATCCGCCGATTCGTCGCGGATGCACACAGCGCACCGGAGGCCAGGGTCACGACCCCGATCGCGAGAGCGGGATCGTACGGATGCTCGAGCGCCACCCGGATCGGCTGCCCACGATGGGCGATATCACCCGAGGCGTCCACCGTGAACGTCCCGTGTCCCGCCTCGGCGAGAATATCGGCAACCCTGTCGACGAGATAACCTTTGCCCACCGCACCGATGTCGATGGTGATCGGTGTCGTCACATCCACCACAGATCCTGTGACACGGAGCACGTTCTTCACGTTCGGCGCCGGGACGCTCGGTCCGGACGCAGCGACGAACGAGTACGTTGCGTCATACCCGAGCCGGCTGAGCGCGTCGCCGATCACGGGAGTGACCGCACCATCCGTCACCGCCGTCAGCCGCTCGAACAGTTCGAACAGTGGTTGAGCGTCGGGACCGAAGTCTCTGCTGCCCGCGCTGAGCGCCAGTTCCGAGACGGCCGAGTCCGCCCGGAACCGTGACCAGATGGCATCGAAGCGTTCGATGCGGTCCTCGACCCGGCTCGCTGTATCGGCCTCGATCGGTTCGTCGCAATCGATCTGCCAGCTGGTCCCGATCGCGTCGAAGACGAGCCGGGTCGACTGCTCAGCTCGCATCGGCCCTGATCTTGTCGAGTGCTTCGTTGAAGCCTCCGCTGGTCAGCGAGGACCCCGCGACCTTCGATACGTCGAGGTCCGCGATGCTCCTGCCGACGGCGATGTCGTCGATGTTCTCGATGAACTCGCCCTGGAATTTTTTCGCGTTCGGGCTCCCGCCCGAACCGGTCACCTCAAGCTCGGTGATCGTATTGTCCGCCAGAGTGAGCGTGACCGTGACGGATTCGGCGCCACCGGGAGACTGATAGCCGCCATCTGCCGTGTATGAACCGTCGGCGTAGTCGGGCGTCGCTTCCCCGCCTGCTGACGTGGGTTCTGGTCCCGGCTCCGCTGCCCCGGAGGAGCAGCCCGCCAGTGGTACGACAGCAGCCAGTCCGGCGAGCAGCACCCCGATGCCGTTGCGGGTTCGAGTTCTCATGGTGTGTCCTCCGGTACGTGAAGCGGTTCCCGGCCGTTGTTCCGTCAGGCCGGCGCGGGTGTTCAGGAGTTTGTTCGGAGCCATGGCTGAGAACCGGCTGTGAAGCGATCTCACCCCGATTCAGAGCTGAGCAGCCTGCGGACGGCATCCGGAACCCGTTCCGCGATGTCGAGCGCCGTGATCGGACCGCCCCGGGATGCGATTGACGCGGCAAGGCCGTGGATCACCGCAGCGGATGCCGCGAGTCTTGCGGGCATCCCCGGTTCGACGGCTGTCGCCGCATTCGTGGCGAGCAGGGCACCGAGGATGCCGCCGAGCACGTCACCGGCGCCGGCTGTCGCCGTCCACGGAGGAGCGATCGAGACGCTGAGCTGAGGACCGTCCGGCTCTGCAATCCACGTCGTCGCGCCTTTGAGGAGAACCGTGACGCCGAGCCGGTTCGCCGCTCGCACCGCCCAGCGTCCGGGGTCGGCGGCGATGTCGGCCACATCCACCCTCGTGCCGCCCGCGGCCAGCATGCGCGCCAGCTCACGGAAGTGGGGCGTCACGATGACCCCGCGGCGTGGCGCGAGCGCGACGCTCTCGAGCGCGCCGGCGTCTGCGATCACCGGCTCGGCGGACGCCAGCGCGTCGGAGAACAGGGCGGCGAGCAGGCCGAGGTCCTGCGAATCGGTTCCTGATCCGATGAGCCACGCCTGCACCCTGCCCGGTGCGGACACCACCTCGGGCCGCCGTGCGAGCACGGGTTCCGTTGCGTCGCCGAGATACCGGATCATGCCGATGCCCGTGCGAGCTGCCGCCTCCACCCCGAGAACGGCTGCACCCGGGTAGGCGCTCGAGCCGGTCACGACGCCGAGCACGCCACGACTGTATTTGTCGGACACTGCGGTGGGGACGGCGACGTGGGCGGCGGCGTCTCGCTCAGCCCACGGCATCCAGTGCGGTCCTGCAGAATTTCCCATGCCTTCACGATAGGTTGAAAGCCGCCGAACGAGGAGAAGAATGCCCGGACTGTTCGACCCCATTGCCCTTCGCTCCCTGAGCGTGCGAAACCGGCTCTGGATCGCACCGATGTGCCAGTATTCCGTGTTCGCCGAGGACGGAGTGCCCACCGACTGGCACCTCGTCCACCTCGGCGGATTCGCCAAGGGTGGTGCAGGCGTCGTCTTCGCTGAAGCGACGGCCGTGAGCCCCGAGGGCCGGATCTCGCCGTTCGACACCGGGATCTGGACAGACGAGCAGGCCGCTGCGTGGTCGCGGATCACCGCCTTCCTCCGCTCGCAGGGCGCAGTGGCGGGTATCCAGCTGGGTCATGCCGGCCGGAAGGGCTCGACCTATCCGGCCTGGGGAACCGACGAACGCGGCTCCGTGCCGCTTGAAGAACGTGGCTGGAAGACGGTGGGTCCGACGGCTGAACCGTTCGGAGAGTTCGCTGCCCCTGCCGCCCTCGACGATCGGGGAATCGACGCCGTGGTCGACGATTTCACCTCCGCAGCGCGTAGGTCCGTGAGCGCAGGCTTCGAGGTCGTCGAGATCCACGCCGCCCATGGGTACCTGCTGCACCAGTTCCTCTCCCCACTCGTGAATACCCGTACCGACGCCCACGGCGGAAGTCTCGGGAACCGCGCCCGTCTCCTGCTGCGCGTGGTCGAGTCAGTCCGAGCCGAGATCGGCGAGACGGTTCTCGCGGTCCGGTTCTCCGCAACGGACTGGGCAGACGGCGGCTGGAACGAATCCGAAACAGCGACCGTCGCCAGGTGGGCAGCGGATGCCGGTGCCGACTTCTTCGACATCTCCACCGGTGGAGCCGTCCCCGGCGTCGACATCCCGCTCTCCCCCGGCTACCAGGTCCGGTTCGCGACCCACGTCAGGGACACTGCCGCCGTTACGGTTTCCGCTGTCGGTCTCATCACCGACCCGGTCGAAGCCGACCGGATCGTGTCGTCCGGGCAGGCCGATGTCGTGATGGTCGGCAGGGAAGCGCTCCGCGACCCGCACTTCGCGCTGCGGGCTGCCGCGGCGCTCGATGTGCCGGCCGCGACGCCCGGTCAGTATCTCCGGGCACCGTTCCCTGCGGTCGTTCCGGCCTGATCAGCGGCGCTGCGTCGCATCCTGAACTTCGCCGACGAGTTCCTCGATGATGTCCTCGAGGAACAGAACGCCTGTCGTCTCACCGTCCGAGTTGAACGCACGCGCCAGGTGGGCACCTGAGCGCCGCATGATGGCGAGGGCGTCTTCGAGGTCGGTGTCCTCGAAGATGGACACGAGCTGGCGGATCCTCTTCGCGGGAACCGGCCGGTCCTCGTCGCCGGGCTCTGCTGACGACTCCATCCTGAGCACGTCTTTGAGGTGAAGGTATCCGCTCGGCAGCCCGGCGTCGTCCACGACGACGTAGCGGGAGAACCCGTGCTTGGCGACGGCCCGCTCGACCTGCGCCGGAGTGGTGTCTGAAGCGAGCGTGACGAGGCCGTCGAGCGGGATGGCGACGTCGATCACTTTCTTGTTCGTGAACTCGAAGGCGGCGAGAAGCGCGCCGGTCGAGTCGAGCAGCAGGCCTTCCTTCGTCGACTGGTTCACGATGTTGGCGACTTCATCGAGAGTGAACGTCGATGTCGCTTCATCCTTGGGTTCAACGCCGAACAGTCGCAGGACGCCGTTTGCTGTCGCGTTGAGCGACCAGATCACCGGCTTGAACACCCGTGCGACAAAGACGAGCGGCGGGGCGAGGAACAGCACAGCCTTGTCCGGGACCGAGAACGACAGGTTCTTCGGCACCATCTCGCCGAACACGACGTGGAGGTACGAGACGAGCAGCAGCGTGATGATGAAGCCGATCGTGCCGACGGCCTCGTCGGGAAGCCCGGTCAGGTGCAGCGGGATCTCGAGCAGGTGGTGGATCGCCGGTTCCGACACGTTGAGGATGAGCAGCGAACACACGGTGATGCCCAGCTGGCTCGTCGCGAGCATGAGCGTTGCATGTTCCATCGCCCACAGTGCGGTGATGGCGCTGCGCTTGCCCTGTTCGGCGAGCGGTTCGATTTGCGACCGCTTGGCCGAGATGACGGCGAATTCGGCGCCGACGAAGAACGCGTTCCCGGCCAGCAGCACGAAGAGCCAGGCGATTCCTGCCCAGTCACTCATTGTCTTCGCCTTCCTCGACGGGGTTCGGGGTGAAGCGGATGCGGTCGATCCGGCGGCCGTCGAGACGTTCGACCCGCAGAGAACCGGAGTCGATGGAGACCTCGTCGCCGATCACGGGGAGTCGGCCGAGCTCAGACATGATGTACCCCGCCACGGTGTCGTACGGGCCGTCCTCGGGAACCGAGATCTGGGTGCGTTCGAGCAATTCGTCGGGCCTGAGGCTCCCGGGGAACGCGATCGAATCAAGTGTCTTGACCACGCCGGCTCGCGTGCGGTCGTGTTCGTCCGCGACTTCTCCGACAAGTTCTTCGACGAGATCCTCGAGGGTGGCGATCCCGGCGGTTCCGCCGTACTCGTCGACGACGACGGCCATCTGGTATCCGCGGCCACGGAGCTCTTCGAGAAGGGCGTCGAGACGCATCGTCTCGGGCACCCGGACGATGTCGTACTGCAGGGCTGACACCGGGACATCCGCTCGCTTGGGGCGCGGGACGGCGATCGCCTGCTTGACGTGCACGAGACCGACGACGTCGTCCGCGTCCTCGTCGATGACCGGGAAGCGCGAATATCCGGTCGTGCGGGCGAGTTCGACGACCACCTCCGCCGATTCGTTGCGGCGGACGGATTCCACGCGCGGGCGCGGAGTCATCACATCACCGGCGGTGTGGTTGGCGAACAGGAGGGTGCGGTTGAGGAGGGTGGCGGTGTCGCTCTCAAGCGTGCCTGCGCCTGCGCTTCGCCGCACGAGGCTCGAGAGCTCTTCAGCGGTGCGGGCGCCGGAAAGTTCTTCCTTGGGCTCGATGCCCATCGAGCGGAGGATGCCGTTGGCGCTTCCGTTGAGAAGGCTCACGGCGGGTCTGAACACCGTGGTGAACACGGTCTGGAACGGGACGACCAGCTTCGCGGTGGCGATCGGCAACGCGAGGGCGAAGTTCTTGGGCACCAGTTCGCCGATGATCATCGACAGCAGAGTGGCGATGATCACGGCGATGGTCACCGCGATCGGCGTCACTGCTCCGGAGGGAAGGCCGATCGCTTCGAGCACCGGAGTGAGGAGGGTGCTGATCGCCGGCTCCATGGTGTAACCGGTGAGCAGGGTGGTGAGCGTGATGCCCAGTTGAGCGCTCGACAGGTGCGTCGAGGTGATCTTCAGCGCAGCGATGGTCATGCCGAGCCGGCTTTCACCACGTGACTGACGTGCCTCGAGGTCGGAGCGGTCGAGGTTGACGAGGGCGAATTCGCTTGCGACGAAGAGGCCGGTTCCGACGGTCAGTGCCAGGCCGACCGCGAGGAGGATCCACTCAAACATGGATCAACTCCCGCCGGGGCGAGACGGGTGGATGGGCTTCGGGCGAATCGGCAGGAGGGGGGTCGTCCATTGTGGGTCTGATTATACGCAGCCGCGGGTGGATGGAAACCGTGCGAGAGGTGGAATCGACGCGTCGGGCATCCGGACGTCCCGTCCCCGAGCGCAGGAGCGCGACATCCGCTCCCGCCGAAGCGGGTTTACAGGAGATCGCACGATTGACAGGAGAGAAATCGCGAAAGCATCCTGCACATCGTGCGATCTCCTGTTTTGCGTGCGGTGCAGAGGTGAACAGCTAGGTCGCTGACGCCGCGAGCGGTGCGATCACCACGAAACGGGGAGAGCCTTGCCCTCGTCGTATCCCGAAGCTGACTGCAACCCGACGAGAGCACGCTCCCGGAACTCAGCGAGCGACGCCGCGCCAGCGTAGGTGAAGGACGAGCGGATGCCTGACGTGATCATGTCGAGGAGATCTTCGAGCGACGGCCGGTCCGGGTCGAGGTAGATCTTCGACGAGGAGATTCCCTCAGCGAAGAGAGTCTTGCGCGCCAGTTCGTACGGGTCGAGCCGACCGAAGCGTTCCTGCACCGCCTTCGTCGACGCCATTCCCCAGCTTTCCTTGTAGAGACGACCGGAGGCATCCGTTGCGAGGGCGCCCGGCGCTTCGACCGTCCCGGCGAACCAGGAACCGACCATGACGGATGCAGCGCCGGCGGCGAGCGCGAGGGCGACGTCCCTCGGATAGCGCACTCCCCCGTCCGCCCAGACGTGGGCGCCGAGGTCACGCGACGTCTCGGCCGCCTCGAGTACCGCCGAGAACTGTGGTCGTCCGACGGCGGTCATCATGCGGGTGGTGCACATCGCACCTGGACCGACTCCCACCTTGACGATGTCAGCGCCGGCAGCGACGAGATCGGTGACTCCCTGTGCCGTCACGACGTTCCCCGCGACGAGGGGAATTCCCAGGCCGAGGCTCTTCACCGCGGCCAGCGCGCGCAGCATGCCCTCCTGGTGCCCGTGCGCCGTGTCGAGGACGAGCGTGTCGACACCGGCTGCGGCGAGCGCCTTCGCTTTGGCGGCGACGTCTCCGTTGATCCCGATGGCCGCGGCCACGAGAAGCCGCCCTGAGGAGTCAACCGCAGGCCGATAGAGGGTCGAGCGCAAGGCAGAGGTCCGACTGAGCGTACCTACGAGGCGGCCGTGCCGGAGAACCGGTGCGAACGTGAGGTCGGCAGCGACGAGAAGGTCGAAGGCGGCGCGGGGGTCGCTGACGTCCTCCGCGTCGATGGACGGCAACGCTCCCGAGGCGAGGTCTCCGAGCCGGGCGTTACTGTCTTTGCCCTCAAGTTCCACCGCCGGAATGCACCCCGCGTAGGAACCGTCGGGAGTTGTGAGGACGATGCCGTGGCCATCGAGCGGCGGGATGAGCGCGAGCGCGTCAGCGACGGTCGCATCCGGGCCGAGTTCGACCGGGACGTCGAACTCGATGGTACGATCCTTCACCCAGCGGATCGCGGCATCCAGCCGCTGGAGCGGCATGTCCTGAGGCAGAACACCGAGTCCACCACGGCGTGCGAGGGTCGCGGCAAGCCGGGGGCCGGTCACCGAGTTCATGTTGGCCGAGACGATCGGCAGTTGCGCACCTGTCCCATCACCGGGAGCGAGCGACACATCGAGCCTCGACGTCACCCCGGAACGGGACGGGACGAGGAACACGTCCGAGTAGGTGAGATCGAACGTCGGGGCCTCGCCATAGAACTCCATGCACCCCACGCTACCCATCAGGCAAGCGGGGCGCAGCCTTCCCTTAATGGGATTAGGCTGGAACACGGATCTGGCAGCGCTTCCCACGGATGTCGCTGTCGTGCTCACATCGACGTAAGAGAGTGGTGGTCTGGCGGTGTCAAGCCAGTTGACCGGAGTGGGAACTGACGACGGTTCGTCGGGAGAATTCGGCGCGAACGAGTGGCTGGTTGACGAGCTCTACGAGCAATATCTCGTCGACAAGAACTCCGTCGACAAGTCGTGGTGGCCCATCCTCGAAAGTTATCAGCCAGTCAAGGGTGACAAGGCTACCGGCGAGGTCCCTGCCCACCCGATCACCGCACCGATCCCCGTGATCGGAGCGCAGCCGGTCGCGAAGACGACGTCGCTCCAGCCGAAGTCCGCTCCGATCCCAGCGGATGCTCCGCGAAAGGCCGCCGCGAAACCGGCGCCTGCGGACGAGACGACACCCAAGGACGAACCGGTCGACCAGGTCTCGCCCCTGCGCGGAATGGCCAAGTCGCTCGCCACGAACATGGACGCCAGCCTCACCGTGCCCACCGCGACGAGCGTGCGCACGATCCCGGCGAAGCTCATGATCGACAACCGCATTGTGATCAACAACCACCTCAAGCGTGCACGCGGCGGCAAGGTGAGCTTCACCCACCTGATCGGCTGGGCGCTCATCCAGGCGCTCAAGGACTTCCGCAGCCAGAACGTCTACTACGACGTCGTCGACGGCAAGCCCAGCGTCGTCGCGCCTGCGCACGTCGGCCTCGGCATCGCCATCGACATCCCCAAGCCTGACGGAAGTCGCGCGCTCCTCGTGCCCGCGATCAAGAAGGCAGACACGCTGACGTTCAGCGAGTACCTCTCGGCGTACGAGGACCTCGTCTCCCGTGCCCGCAAGAACAAGCTAACCGCTGACGACTTCAAGGGCGCTTCGGTGTCCCTCACCAACCCTGGCGGCATCGGCACGGAGCACTCGGTTCCGCGATTGATGAAGGGCCAGGGCTGCATCATCGGCGCTGGCGCCCTCGACTACCCTGCCGAGTTCCAGGGAGCGAGTGAGCACACCCTCGTCGAACTGGCCATCGGCAAGACCGTCACCCTCACGTCGACCTACGACCACCGCGTCATCCAGGGTGCTGGGTCCGGTGAGTTCCTCAAGAAGGTGCACGAACTGCTCACCGGGCAGCAGTCCTTCTACCAGGACATCTTCGCCGCACTGCGCATCCCCTACGACCCGATCCATTGGGCACCGGACATCTCGGTCGACCTCAGCGACACGGTCAACAAGACGGCTCGCGTGCAGGAACTGATCAATTCGTTCCGGGTCCGGGGCCACCTGATGGCCGACGTCGACCCGCTCGAGTACGTGCAGCGGTCACACCCCGACCTCGACATCCTCAACCACGGCCTGACCTTCTGGGACCTCGACCGCGAATTCGTCACCGGCGGTTTCGGCGATACCCGACAGGCCAAGCTGCGTGACATCCTCGGTGTCCTGCGCGACTCCTACTGCCGCACCATCGGCCTCGAATACATGCACATCCAGGACCCGGCCCAGCGCAAGTGGATCCAGGAGAAAGTAGAGCGTCCGTACGCGAAGCCACGGCACGACGAGCAGATGCGCATCCTCGGCAAGCTCAACGAAGCCGAGGCGTTCGAGACGTTCCTGCAGACGAAGTACGTCGGCCAGAAGCGATTCAGCCTCGAGGGCGGGGAATCGACCATCGCCCTGCTCGACGCCATCCTCCAGGGTGCCGCAGAGGCAGAGCTCGACGGCGCGGCGATCGGCATGGCCCACCGTGGTCGCCTCAACGTGCTGACCAACATCGCCGGCAAGACCTACGGCCAGATCTTCCAGGAGTTCGAGGGCACGAACTCCTCGAAGAACACGGGCTCAGGAGACGTCAAGTACCACCTCGGTACCGAGGGTATGTTCCGCGCCTCGGACGGATCCGAACTGCCGGTCTATCTCGCCGCGAACCCGTCACACCTCGAAGCCGTGAACGGCGTCCTCGAGGGAATCGTGCGCGCCCGTCAGGACCGCCAGCCGATCGGCACCTTCTCCACCCTGCCGATCCTCGTCCACGGCGACGCCGCGATGGCCGGCCAGGGCGTTGTGCTCGAAACGATGCAGCTGTCGCAGTTGCGCGGGTACCGTACCGGCGGCACCATCCACATCGTGGTCAACAACCAGGTCGGGTTCACCACCCCTCCCGGTGAAGGCCGGACGTCGGTGTACTCCACGGATGTCGCGAAGACGATTCAGGCGCCGATCTGGCACGTGAACGGAGACGACCCCGAGTCGGTCGTCCGCGTCGCCCAGCTCGCTCTCGAGTTCCGTCAGGAATTCAAGAAGGACGTCGTCATCGACCTCATCTGTTACCGCCGCCGCGGTCACAACGAGGGCGACGACCCCTCGATGACGCAGCCGCTCATGTACAACCTGATCGAGCAGAAGCGCAGCGTGCGCAAGCTCTACACCGAAGCCCTCGTCGGCCGTGGTGACATCACCGAGGAAGACTACGAAGCGGCGCACCGCGACTTCCAGGACCGCCTCGAGCGCGCCTTCATGGAGACGCACGCAGCGCAGACCGCATCGTCGCCCGTCATCGTCGACGACGAGGGTGACGATGGTTACTCGGGTGAGCCGGAGACCACCGGTGTTTCCGAAGCGGTCGTTCAACTCGTCGGTGACGCGTTCAACAACAAACCAGCCGGATTCACCGTGCACCCGAAGCTGCAGCAATTGCTGCAGAAGCGCCTCGACATGAGCCGTAACGGCAACATCGACTGGGCCTTCGGTGAGCTCCTTGCCTTCGGCTCCCTGCTGATCGAAGGCACACCGGTTCGATTCAGCGGGCAGGACTCACGCCGTGGAACGTTCGTGCAGCGCCACGCGGTGCTCCACGACCGGGTCAACGGCCAGGAATGGCTGCCGCTCGCCAACCTCGCGGACAACCAGGCCAGGTTCTGGATCTACGACTCCCTCCTCTCGGAGTACGCGGTACTCGGATTCGAGTACGGCTACTCGGTCGAACGGCCGGACGCGCTCGTGCTCTGGGAGGCCCAGTTCGGCGATTTCGCCAACGGCGGCCAGACCATCATCGACGAGTTCATCTCGAGCGCCGAGCAGAAGTGGGGGCAGCGCTCCAGCGTCGTCATGCTTCTGCCCCACGGTTATGAGGGCCAGGGCCCTGACCACTCCTCCGCGAGGATTGAGCGCTACCTGCAGCTCTGTGCCGAGAACAACATGACCGTGGCGCGTCCGTCGACGCCAGCGTCGTACTTCCACCTCCTGCGTCGTCAGGCCTACGCCCGTCCCCGCCGCCCCCTCGTCGTGTTCACGCCGAAGGCAATGCTCCGTCTCCGCGGCGCGTCGAGTGCGGTCGAGGACTTCACGAGCGGAAAGTTCGAACCCGTCATCGATGACGCCCGCGTCTCGGATCCGTCGTCGGTCAAGCGCGTTCTCTTCCACGCCGGAAAGATCCACTGGGACCTGCGCGCCGAACTCGAGAAGAAGCCGAACGACGGCATCGCCCTCGTCCGTCTGGAGCAGTACTACCCGCTCCCGACCACGGAACTCAACGAGATCGTCGCTCGCTACCCGAATGCCGAGCTGGTCTGGGTGCAGGACGAACCTGAGAACCAGGGCGCGTGGCCGTTCATCGCGCTCGAGGCGATAAAGAACCTGGGTGACCGCACCATGCGCGTCGTATCGCGTCCCGCCGCGGCCTCGCCGGCCACGGGCTCCGCCAAACGGCACGCGGCCGAACAGTCGCAGCTTCTCGCAGAGGCGCTGAACGTCTGATTTCCTTCCGCTCTCCAGCACTCGACGGGCACCGGCACAGGCCGGTGCCCGTCGAGTTTCGCTGAGGCAGGGATTGCATCGATCTGACACACTGGTCCCGACCGCGGGAGGACGCATGACACGGCTCAACGGGCGCTCGCGAGCTCGACTGTCTGCCCGCGCCGTTGCCACCCTGGCGGGGGCGATGATCGCGGGAGTCGCCATCGGAACGGTCGCGCTTCGAACCCCACGGCCGTCGGCGCTTCTCATCCGCCGGGTCTTCGAAGCCGGAGCACGCGCGATCGTCGACGAGATGCGCCCGCACGTGCCTGACACCCCGCTGCGGGAGCGGCTCAACGTGCCCGTCGGCGGGTCGACCGTCGACGTGTTCACCCCCGCCGAAGCGACGGGACCGCTGCCGACGGTCATCTGGATCCACGGCGGCGCCTGGCTTTCGGGAAGCACGGCGGACATCCGTCCGTACCTGCGCATCCTTGCCGGACACGGCTACACGACCATCGCTCCGAGCTACAGCATCGCACCGGAATCGACCTACCCGACCCCGATCTGCGAGCTCAACGCGATCCTCGCCGATATCGCTGTGAGGGCGAACGAGCTCAACGTCGACGCCTCCCGCATCGTGCTCGCGGGAGACTCCGCGGGGGCGCAGCTCGCGAGCCAGCTCGTCGCGCTCACCACCACCCCGGACTACGCGGGTCTCATGGACGTCCGTCCTGCGCTCACCCCCGAGCAGCTCGCCGGCGCAATCCTGCATTGCGGCGTGTACGACCTCCGCGCCATGGCCGAGTTGTCCGGGCTCACCCAGTGGGGATTCAAGACGGCGCTGTGGGCGTACACCGGCACGAAGGATTGGGCGGATGCTGTCGCCGGCGCAACGATGTCGACGATCGATTTCGTCACCCGCTCCTTCCCGCCCACGCTGATCAGCGGCGGCAACGGTGACCGACTGACTCGCCTTCAATCCCAGCCGATGGCGGCGGCACTGGAGACAGCAGGGGTCGAAGTGACCGGGCTGTTCTGGCCGGCGGATCATGCGCCTGCGCTCGGTCACGGATACCAGTTCCACCTCGACCGTGAGGAAGCGCGGACCACGCTGGAACAGACGCTGTCGTTTCTGAACCGAGTGACACGCTGAACGGGATCCGTATGTTCGGCACGAGGACGCAACCCTAGTCTGGACGAATGGAATACGGCCTGCTGGCGCTCTTCGGCATTCTCGCGATCGTCCTCGTGGCGCGTTTTTTTCGCCCAGGCTCGGCGTGGCAAGCCCGCTCATCCTCGTCGTGGTTGGCATCCTCGCCAGTTTCGTCCCCGGGGTCCCTGACATCGTCGTCCCACCCGAGCTGATCCTCTCGGTCGTCCTTCCGCCCATCCTGTATGCCGCTGCGGTCAACGTGCCACTCGTCGACTTCCGCCGGAACCTCAAGGCGATCAGCGGCCTGTCCGTGCTTCTCGTGATCGTCTCGGCTGTACTGACCGGACTGGTGCTCTACCTGCTCCTGCCCGATCTGAGCTTGCCGGCAGCGATCGCCCTCGGGGCTGTGATCAGCCCGCCTGACGCCGTCGCGGCCACGTCGATCGGAAAGCGGCTCGGTCTGCCCCCTCGACTCGTGACGGTGCTGGAGGGCGAGGGGCTCGTGAACGACGCGACGGCCCTCGTACTGCTCCGCACAGCCATCGCGGCGTCGGCGGAAGCGGTGTCCATCGGCGAGATCGCCGGCGAATTCGTCTACGCGGTCGCGGCCGCGATCGCTGTCGGGATCGGTGTCGGTTATGCCACGGTGTGGGTGCGCTCGAAACTCGGGGACCCCGTCCTCAACACGACGATCTCGTTCGTCGTGCCGTTTCTCGCCTTCATCCCGGCGGAAGCCGTGAATTCCTCCGGCGTCCTCGCCGTTGTGGTTGCCGGGCTGATCACCGGCCATAACAGCGCCAGGTACTTCAGCGCCCAGGACAGGATCGCCGAGCGGATCAACTGGCGGACAGCGCAGTTCGTTCTGGAGAACGGCGTCTTCCTGCTCATGGGAGTCGAGCTGAGAACCCTCGTCGAGCAGGTCGAAGCGGATGACCTCAGCGTGCCGGGAGCGATCGGGCTCGGCCTGCTGATGTGCGTGCTGCTCGTTCTCATCCGGACCCTCTTCGTCATTCCGCTCATCGGCGTGCTTCGCAGGGACCAGCGACGAGCCAAATCGAAGGGGATCTACCTCGACTCCGCCATACGCCGTCTCGACAACCGAGCGCCGGACTACTCGATCTCGCCGGAAGGACGCCGCCGTGCGCGCCGGTTCCTCAGCCGCAAGCGGGCGGATGCTGCTTTCCTCACCTCCGAGGGACTGGGCTGGCGTGGCGGGGCCGTCCTGGCCTGGTCAGGGATGCGTGGCGTCGTCACCCTCGCAGCGGCCCAGTCCCTGCCGGTCGACATCCCGTACCGTCCTCAGCTCATCCTCATCGCATTCACGGTCGCCGTCGCCACGCTGCTCGTCAACGGAGGAACACTCCCCCTCCTCATCCGCAAGCTTCGGATCGTCGGCACCACGCCTGAAGCGGACCAGGCTGAGCTCACCAGCCTGGTCGGGGAGCTCAGTTCGGCCGGACTCGCGACCCTCGACAACCCGGACCTGCTTCGCGACAACGGGTTCACGGCCGACGTCATCGCCCGGGTTCGCGACGACAGCATCCTGCACCGGAAATCGCTCGCCGAGCGGAGCTCCGGTAATCCCGGCCCTCATGAGCAGCACCGGGCGTTGCGGCTTCGTGTGCTCGAAGCGGAGCGGGCAGCGCTCCTCGACGCCCGAGCGACCGGCGCATACAGTTCGCGAATTCTGGAGCGGGCCCAGACCTTGCTCGACCTCGAGGAATACCGGCTGGGGCAGCTGTAACAACGACAAAGCGGGGAACGGATGCTGTGGCATCCGTTCCCCGCCTGTGTCCTGGGTCAGCTCTCGCGAGCGGCCGCGACGTGTTTCTCGGTGTGTGCAGGCTCCGTGCGGTCGGCGGAGTGGACGCCGCGGGAGAGCTTGCTCGGCCACCAGATGGCGCGACCGATGTCATAGCTCAACGCAGGGACGAGCAGTGTGCGCACGAGGAACGTGTCGAGCAGCACACCGAACGCGACGATGAAGGCGATCTGGAGCAGGAACAGGATGGGGATCACGCTGAGAGCCGCGAAGGTGGCCGCGAGAACGAGACCGGCAGAGGTGATCACGCCACCGGTGACCGCAAGCCCGCGCAGGATTCCCTGCTTGGTGCCGTGCTTACCGGATTCCTCCCGAACCCTCGTCATGAGGAAGATGTTGTAGTCCACCCCGAGGGCAACGAGGAACACGAAACCGAACAGCGGTACGGACGGGTCGGCTCCTGGGAAGTCGAAGATCCCGTTGAAGACCCACGCCGACACACCGAGCGCGGCACCGAATGACAGCACGACACTCGCGATGAGGATCAGCGGCGCAACGATCGACCGCAGCAACAGCATGAGGATCAGGGTGATCGCACCGAGGATCAACGGAATGAGCAGGTTGCGGTCATGGATCGCCGTCGTGTTGGAGTCGAGGGCGATCGCGGTGGTACCACCGACGAGAACCGGCTCCGAGTCCGTCGACACCGGAGCGAGCTCCGCACGCAGGTCGACAACGACGTTCTCTGCCTCGATCGAGTCACCGGCGTCGAGAAGGGTCGCCGAGAGCAGGACGTTGCCGTCGACCACGGTGACGTCCGGCACTGGAGTTCCCGGAGGGCCGAGAGGCTGAACGCCGTCCTCGGTGACCGGGAGAGAGCCGGACGGGGAGTCCTCGGAGAGGACGGTCAGCGAATCGACACCGTCGGTACCGAGCACGATGTCAGACACCACGTCGAGTTCCCCCTCGGGAGCGATGATCACCGTCGGCGATCCTGAGCCGGCCGGGAAGTGGTCAGCGAGGACTTCCTGACCGTCACGAGCCTGCGATTCGCCGAGGACGAATTCGCTCGCTGCAACGCCGTCGGCCTTGAGCTGGAAGACACCGAGAGACATCACGGCGAGAAGCAGAACGCTCGAGATCGAGATCACCCGCGGGCGTTTCTGAACAAATCGCGCCAGCCAGGGCCAGAGTCCCTTCTTGTCGGCTGCGATGGGGTTGTCGTTCAGCGGCGTCGCCTTCGGTTTCACCGGCCAGAACGCGACCTTGCCTGCCCAGTAGAGAAGAGCGGGGAGCAGGGTGAGCGATGCGAGCAGGGCGAACACGATCCCGATGGATGCCACGGGGCCGAGCGACTTGTTCGAGTTGAGATCCGAGAAGAGCAGGAGCAGGAGCGCCGCGATGACGGTGCCGCCCGAGGCGAGGATCGGCTCCCACGAGCCCTTGAGCGCCGCCCAGGTGGCCTTCCACTTGGTCGGTTCGATGGCGAGGGCCTCTTTGAACCGCGCGATATAGAGCAGTGAGTAGTCGGTGGCAGCACCGATGACGAGGATGAACAGAATCCCCTGCGTCTGCCCGCTGAGGAGCAGGACGTCAGCGCGTGCCAACTGCACGACGACGAGGATCGACGCGCACAAAGCGGAAAGGCTCGAGAACAGCACGAGCACCGGGAGGAGTGGTGAACGGTAGACGACCACGAGGATCACGAACACGGCGCCGAGAGCGACGAGGAGCAGGAGGCCGTCGATGCCGGCGAACGCGTTCGTCAGGTCGGCGGTGAGCCCGCCAGGACCGGTGATCGCGGCGTTGACACCGTCGATCGGGTTCTCGTCGAGAACACCGCGGAGAGCTTCGACGACCTCGGCCGTCTTCTCGTCGGTGTCGAGCACGAGAACGACCTGGACGGCTTCGCCGTCCTCGGATTCGATTGCGGGTGAACTCTCGTCGGCGAGAACCCCTTCGATGTCGGAGAACTCGGCCACGCGGTCATCGATCGCGGTGAGGTCGCTTTCCGTCAGCCCGCCGTCGCGTTCGAAGACGACGATCGCCGGGATGACGTCGTCGTCGCGGAAGTCGGCCTGCAGGTCCTGGACCTTTGTAGCCTCGGCGCTGGCGGGCAACTGCTGCGACTGGTCATTGGTGCTGACGGCGCTGATCTGGCCGAAGCTCGCGCCGCCGGCGCCGAACAGTCCGAACCAGACAAGAATGAGCGCGACGGGGATGAGAACACGCAGCCAGACAGGCACGCGTGAGTCTCGGACGGGGGCAGGGGTTTTCATCACAACCCGAGCGTACGTGCCCCGAAGGCGGTCCTGCGTCGTCCGAAAGTTTGAGGTAGAACGCTAGTGCGTTGCCTGCGCTGCGCGGAGCCGCGCCATCACCTGGAGCTTGAGATCCTCCGGCGCCGTCTCCTTGCACGCACGCTGCACAGCCTCCGTGAGGGTACGGGCGAGCAGTGCCTCTTCCTGGCACGAGGCGCAGTGCTCCAGGTGCTCACGAATATCAGCGGCGTTGGTCGAGCACACCTCGTGACGGAGGTACTCTTCCAGGTCACGCTTCGCTTTGTCGCATCCGCAATCGGTCATTTCTTCACTCCAGCCCGGCCCGTGTCGATCCCGCGCTCGTGGGCATAGTCGGCCAACAGGTCCCGCAGCATGCGCCTGCCACGGTGCAGGCGGCTCATGACGGTCCCGATGGGCGTTTTCATGATGTCGGCGATCTCCTGGTACGCGAACCCCTCGACGTCTGCCAGGTAGACGGCGAGCCGGAAGTCCTCAGGAATCGCCTGGAGGGCATCCTTCACGGCGCTGTCTGGCATGTGATCGATCGCTTCGGCCTCAGCCGAACGGGAGGACGTCGCCGTCCGTGATTCAGCACCACCCAGTTGCCAGTCCTCGAGATCATCGAGGGTGCCCTGGAACGGCTCGCGCTGCTTCTTGCGATAGATGTTGATGTAGGTGTTGGTGAGAATCCGGTACAGCCACGCCTTGAGGTTGGTGCCCTGCGTGAACTGTCCGAACGCCGAATACGCCTTGACGAAGGTCTCCTGGACGAGATCCTGTGCGTCGGACGGATTCTTCGTCATCCGCATCGCTGCGCCATAGAGCTGATCGATGAACGGCAGCGCCTGCTCTTCGAACAGCGCGCGCGGATCGCTCTCCGGCTCGGGAGGAAGTGTGTCATCGACGGTGGTCATCACCGGCCAGTCTACGACCAGCTCAGAAGCCACGCCGCGTTCGAGCACTCCAGTTGCCACCATCCACACCCTTCGAAACGAATTCTCGTTAGATTAGGAGAACAATGCTTGAGTCAAAATATTCCGCTCCGGAGTTCGACCTGTACGGCGACCGGCACCAGAGCGACGACGACGGGTCCTGGCCCGCGCCCGTTTCCGGATCCCCGGTCGCGGCGACCGTCGCACTCCCGGGCTCGAAGTCGCTGACCAACCGCGAACTGGTGCTCGCCGCCCTCGCCGATTCACCATCGCGCCTGCGCGCACCGCTTCACTCCCGCGACAGCCAGAACATGGTCGACGCCCTCCGCGCCCTCGGCGCAACGATCTCCGAGACGGATGCCACGGGCAGCTTCGGTCCCGACTGGACGGTGACGCCGGGCGAACTCTTCGGTTCGACGACCGTGGATTGTGGCCTTGCCGGCACAGTGATGCGTTTCGTCCCCCCGGTTGCGGCTCTCGCGCTCGGACCGACCACATTCGACGCGGAAAGCGCCGCCCGCGGACGGCCGATGTCGACGCTCATCGACTCGTTGCGCGGGCTCGGCGTCGACATCAACGACGACGGCAGGGGCTCGCTCCCGTTCACCGTTCACGGGACCGGCCGGGTCGAGGGCGGCGAGTTGACCATCGACGCCTCCCGCTCCAGCCAGTTCGTCTCCGCCCTGCTTCTCGCCGCTGCACGCTTCGAGACCGGGCTCACCCTGACCCACTCCGGCGAGCGGCTGCCGAGCCTTCCGCACATCGAGATGACGATCGCCGCCCTCGCCGCCCGCGGCATCCGTGTCGACTCCCCCTCGGTAGGGGTCTGGCGAGTGGAGCCCGGCACTATCACCGGTCGCGACGTGCGGATCGAGCCCGACCTCTCCAACGCCGCCCCGTTCCTCGCCGCAGCCGTCGTCACCGGCGGAACCGTGACCATTCCCGGCTGGCCCGCCGAGACCACGCAGGTCGGATCCGAACTTCTCGATCTCCTCCCCCGCTTCGGTGCCACCGTCACGCTCGAGGGCGACAAGCTCACCGTCACGGGCGGGAGCAGGATTCCCGGCGTCGACCTCGACCTGACGACGGCCGGTGAACTCGCCCCCGCCCTGACCGCCATCGCCGCGCTCGCGGACTCGCCGTCGACGATCACCGGAATCGGTCACATCCGTCACCACGAAACCGACCGGCTCGCTGCCCTCGCCACCGAGATCAACAAGCTCGGCGGCAACGTGACCGAACTGGACGACGGATTGCGGATCGAACCCCGACCGCTCACCGGTGGCACCTGGCTGAGCTACCACGATCACCGGATGGCCACCACCGGCGCGATTCTCGGTCTCGTCGTTCCCGGCGTCGTGATCGAGAACATCGCGACGACCGCGAAGACACTGCCCCAGTTCCCCGAGCTGTGGAGCACGATGGTCAGCGGAGCCGTCCTCGGATGAGCTGGTGGGACACCGGAGACAACGACGACGAACCGGAGTTCGACGAGTCCAGCATCCGGGAACGCCCGAATCGCAAGGGCAACAGGCCCCGGACGAAAACCCGGCCTGAACACAACGACGCCGAGACGGCGCGAGTGCTTGCCGTCGACCGCGGCCGATACACGGTGCTCCTCGACGAGGGAACCGACACGGAGCGTCGCATCACGGCATCCCGGGCGTCGGAACTCCGCAAACAAGCCGTCGTCAACGGCGACCGGGTCCGTGTGGTCGGAGACCTCACCGGCAACGAGGGCAGCCTCGCGCGGATCGTGAAAATCGTTCCACGTACGACACTCCTCCGCAGAAGCGCCGACGACAGCGACGAAGTCGAACGTGTCATCGTCGCCAACGCCGATCAGATGCTCGTGGTCGTTGCCGCCGCAGACCCGGAACCGAGGGAGCGGCTCGTGGACCGCTACCTCATTGCCGCGCTCGATGCAGGCATCCGCCCGATCCTGTGCATCACGAAGACAGACCTCGCCGACCCGAGCGAGTTCCTGCGCAATTTCGCCGGGCTCGAGGTGCGGGTCTTCACGAGTTCCACCGACCGGATGCCTCTGGCAGAGATCACCGAGGCTCTCATCGGTCATGACACGGTCTTCGTCGGCCACTCGGGTGTCGGCAAGTCGACACTCGTGAACGCCCTCGTACCGAGCGCACAACGCGCCACAGGGCACGTTAATGCCGTGACCGGGCGTGGCAGGCACACCTCATCGTCGACCGTGTCGTACCGCATCGAGAACGAACACGGGACAGGCTGGGTCATCGACACCCCCGGTGTGCGGTCGTTCGGGCTCGGTCACATCGACCCGGCAAACATCCTCCGAGCGTTCACCGACCTCGCCGAGGCGGCCGAACGCTGCCCACGCGGCTGCACCCACCTGCCCGATGCCCCCGATTGCGCCATCGTCGAAGCGGTCGAGGCCGGGGAACTCGGCGACACCGGCGCTGCCAGGCTCGATTCACTGCAGCGCCTGCTCGCGACCTTCATGAAGCCGGTCCAGCACTGACGGCGGTGGCGCCTCGCACCGACATCAGTAGGCTGGAATCATGACTGCGAACCGACTCGCCCCGGGCGACACCGCCCCCTCGTTCACGCTCACCGACGCCGACGGGGCCCGAGTGTCCCTGCAGGATTTCGTCGGTTCCAAGGTGATCCTGTATTTCTACCCGGCGGCGATGACACCGGGGTGCACGACGCAGGCGTGCGACTTCCGCGACAGCCTGGGATCGCTCCAGGCGGCTGGGTACACCGTGCTCGGTGTGTCGAAGGATTCGCCTGACAAGCTCAAGACGTTCGCCGAGCGGGATTCGTTGTCGTTCCCCCTGCTCAGCGATGAGGATCTCGCGGTACACAACGCGTACGGCGCATACGGCGAGAAGAACTCCTACGGCAAGATCGTCACAGGAGTCCTGCGCTCCACCTTCGTCATCGACGAGAACGGCTTGCTCGAGCATGCGCTCTACAACGTCAAGGCGACCGGCCACGTCGCATCCCTGCGGAAGAAGCTCAAGGTCGCCTGAGCCCTTCCTCCGCTCGTGTTCACCAGGTCGAGTCTCCCCGGATGACGGCGTCCGAGCCGCCGTCGATGAAGATCACCTGGCCGCAGAGGTGTCCGTTCTCCTCACTCGACAGCCACGCGAGCAACTGTGCGACGGATTCCGGGCCGAAGAATCCGTTGAGGGGCATGGGAACCATCCCGGCGAGCTGGGTTCTGGCTTCTTCCGTCGCTGTCAGAGCGGCCGTCATCGGGGTGAGCACCACGCCCGGCGCCACCGCGTTGAGCGGGATGCCCGCCCCAGCCCATTCCGCCGTCGGCGCCTGGCGACGCACCCACCGTGAGAGTGCCTGCTTGCTCGAACCGTAGATGAGGTTCCCCTCGTCGGGTGAGCCTGCCGCGAGTTCAGCCGCTCGTGCGAGCGCTTCGTCCTCGTTCCCGTTCAGGAAGGCAGTGACCAGCGCGTCGTCGTGCGGCATGAGCGACGCCATCGACGTCACGGCGACCGCGCGCGGTGAGTGCGATCCTGCCAGGAGCGGACGGAGGCCCTCGAGCGTCGCGACGGCTCCGAAGTAGTTCACCGCTGCGGTAGCGATCGTCGGGGAGGAGAGCCCGGCAACGGCGAGGACCGCGTCGATCGTGCCGCCGCTCAGTGTCTCGACCACGGTGACGAGCGTTTCTCGACCCTCACGCGTGGTGAGGTCGACGGTGATGTCGCTTCCGGCGATGTCGGCGCCGATGACGCGATCACCGCGGGATTCAAGCAACTCCTTCGTCGCCTTGCCGATTCCGCTCGCTGCTCCGGTGATGACATAGGTGCGTTCCACGGGGACCTCCATTGGTCGGTTTGCCGGGTGCAGCTCTGCTCGGATTTTGAACAACGCCTGACCCTGCTCGCCATCATGGCAGGCGTGGGACGACGGAAGCCAGCACTCGTCCTGAATCGCCCTCAGAACTGGGAGCGCTGGACTCCGTCCCTCCGGATCGCCGCCATCACCGATGGGGTGAACAGCAGTACGAGAACGACGATGCTTGGCGCGAGCAACGCCCAGCCGATCGCGGGTTGTGCGAAGGTGCCTTGGAACGCGCCGATGGCGATGGCGAGCTGGACAAGTTGCCAGATGACCGCACCCCCGCGCACCCATCCCTGCCTGCGCAGAGCACCGATGGCGACGGCGGAGACGAAGACGGCGGCGATGGCGACGACGACCGTCAGGGCGATCGCGCTCGAGATGGATGCCGCCGGGAGCGTCAGGATGTCGACGATGAGAACCAGGACGACGACGATGACGGCGGCAGCTTCTGCGAACAACAACACCGTCAGCAACCACAACGCCGGGGACCGTCCGGAGGATGGGGCGGGAATTGTAGCGCCCGAAGATGTCGAGGATGTGTCATCAGTGTTATTCACAGGTATATCCCATACGAAGCTATTGATTTGGTAGAAGCGGTATGTCACGATTGTTGAGGCCCGAGTACGACGCTCACAGAGAGGTGAGCAGATCCGGTTTACGTGATCGCCCTCTCATTCGCTCGGGCATTCCCTCATTTCCGACCATATCGGTCGTTTACCCTCATTCAAAGGAGCACCCGCATGGACTGGCGCGATAAAGCCGCTTGCCTGACAGCAGACCCGGAACTTTTCTTCCCGGTAGGCAACACAGGGCCGGCAGTCGACCAGATCGACAAGGCCAAAGCCGTGTGCGGCCGCTGCACCGTCACCGAGATCTGCCTCCAGTACGCACTCGAGACCGGCCAGGACTCCGGCGTCTGGGGTGGCCTTTCCGAAGACGAGCGTCGCGCCCTCAAGCGCCGCGCTGCACGCGCCCGCCGCGCTTCCTGACCGAACGACACAGAACTCCCGGTCCTTTAGGACCGGGAGTTTTTTGCGTGTCCGCTCAGGTGCGTGAGATCCAGCGCAGAGGGACCTCGATGGTGACCTCGGTGCCTGAACCCATCACCGTGTGCCAGTCGATGGTTCCGCTCAGTTCACCCTGAATCAGCGTCCGGACGATCTGCGTGCCGAGACCGGTGCCGACCTTGCCCTCCTGCAGGCCAACTCCGTTGTCACGCACGAGGACGGTCAATTGGTCCCCCGACCGGTCGGCGACGATTTCGACCTCCCCATCACGCCCGGCGAGTCCGTGTTCGACAGCGTTGGTGACGAGTTCGGTGAGCGCGAGGGCAAGTGGCGTTGCGTATGCACTCGGAAGCACACCGAATTCGCCGGACTTGCGCGGGTGAACCGTCGTGTTGTGTGAGGACGCCACCTCGGCGATGAGCATGAGAACGCGTTCGAACACCTCGTCGAAGTTCACATCCTGGGTGAGCCCCTCGGACAGGGTGTCATGGACGACCGCGATGGCCGCCACCCGGCGCATGGCCTGGGTCAGTGCTTCCCGCGCCTCATCGGTGTGTGCACGCCTGCCCTGGATCCGCAGGAGCGACGCAACCGTCTGGAGGTTGTTCTTCACCCGGTGGTGGATCTCGCGGATCGTGGCATCCTTCGTGATGAGTTCACGTTCCTGGTGGCGCAATTCGGTCACATCGCGGCACAGAACGATCGCGCCCGCGCGTTCACCGCGGTGCCGCAACGGAATGGCACGCAGGGACACCGTCACCCCGCGCGCCTCGATGTCGGTCCGCCATGGTGCCCGCCCGGTGACGACTAGGGGCAGCGACTCATCGATGACCTGCTTGCCCGGCAGGATCAGGGTGGTGACCTCGGCGAGCGACTCTCCTTCGAGTTCGTCATTGAACCCCATCCGGTTGAACGCCGACAGAGCGTTCGGGCTGGCGAACGTCGTCGTTCCGTCGACGTCGAGACGGATGAGACCGTCGGATGCCCGTGGCGCGCCACGACGGGGACCTGTCGGTGCAGACAGGTCAGGGAAATCGCCCGTCGCCACCATCTCGAACAGGTCGTTGGCGCACTCGTTGAAGGTGAGCTCCTGCCTGCTCGGCGTGCGGGCTTCTCCGAGGTTGGTATGCCGGGTGAGTACTGCGATCGGTGCCGGCGCGTTTTCCGGTGAGGTGGAGCCGAGGCGCCGCATGACCGGCACTGCACGCACCCTGGTTGGCGTTTCCTCGTACCAGTCGGGAGCAGTGGAGTCGACGATCCTCGCGCTCTCGAACGCTTCGGTGACCTGCGCGCGCCACTGCGGTTTGATCGACTGGCCGACGAAGTCACGATAGAAAAGCGTCGCGGCGCTCGATGGCCGGTGGTGCGACACCGAGACGAAGCTGCCGTCCTCGGTCGGCACCCACAGAACGATGTCGGCGAAAGCCAGATCGGCGAGGAGCTGGGCATCACCGACGAGCATGTGGAGCCAGTCGACATCCTCGTCTGTGGAGCGGCCGGTGGCAAGGACGAGGTCACTGAGCGTCGACATTGATCCAGTCTACGGCCGGGACATCCCGGCCCCGGTTCAGCCGGCGCGGGCGGGCCGCGCCACCCGTGCGCGCCGAAGCGCCCTGCGTCCGGACTGCGGAACTGCCTGTGGCAGGATCCGGGCGGTGACGAGGCGCGAGATCGCAGCAAGCGCCTGTGACCGCGGACTCACATCCCGCAGCGCACGACCAGCGAGCAACGCGGCATCCGTTCCCCTGTCATCCGCGGGCACGAGCACCGGGTCCCAGACTCCGCCGAACCGCTGCAGCGTTGCGCGGACCTGTCCGTTCGGGTTCAGTCCCACCACACTCGCGCGCACCTTATTGATGACGGTCGTGATGGGAACATCGCCGCACAATTCCACGAGGTCCGGATACGCCCGGAGGAAGCGTGCGAGGCCGACCGGGTCCGCCGCGCCGACCGCAATGACCCGGTCGGCGGCCTGCAACGCCGCGAGGGTGGCAGCGTTGCGTCTCGGAGCGAAGAGGTCGCTCGAGATCTCCTCGTCGTTCTCCAGGCTGAAGCCCGTGTCGATGACGACGTATTCCGCCCAGTCCCGGCAGACGGCGATGGTGCGTGAGACCCGTTCCGCGCTGATCTCGGGCCACCGGGACGCGCGCGGGATGCCGGTGAGAACGTTGACGGTCCCTCCGTGCACGGAATACGGCTGCCGAATCCGGTCGAGCTCCGCCAGGCTGAGCCCGTCCTGACCGGCGAGACGGCATGCCGCCGCGAAGCCGGGCGCTTCGTCGAGCATTCCCAGCACCGGGGCGATCGACGCGGCATGGGTGTCCGCGTCGATGAGGGCCACATTCCGGCCTGTCGCCGCGATCTCGGTGGCGAGGGCGATCGCGACGGTGGTGCGCCCTGGCGCTCCCGCCGGGCCCCACACGCTGAGCACCGTCCCTGCTGCGGGCGATGGAAGGTCCTGGCTTATTGCCCGTGATCCGCGGAGGACAGCGTCGACGACGTCGATGGGGGTATCGAGGTCGAGGACGTCGTACAGGCCGAGCGACGCGGCGTTTCGCTTACCCGCATCGTTTTCGGTGAGCGCGATGACGCGGATCCCCCGCGCATCACATGCCGCGAGCAGTTCCTGGCTGAGGCGGCCGGGAACAGCGGCGACGAGAAGAGCGTCGGGGGCTGCGCTCTCGAGTGCGAGGACGGGATCGGTGAGAGGACCGATCCGCAATTCAACCGAGTACCCCTTCTCGACGAGTCCGGCGACGAGACGGTCCTCGTCGTCGCGCTCCAGGAAGAAAGCCAATCCGGTCACGGTTTCACCCGGCAGGAACGATCGAGATTGACGCTTCACCGGCGAGCGCGGCAAGGACCGAGGCCACGGATCCTGACGGGACGAGCACTTCGACGGTCGAGCCACCCGACCCGGCGACCAGCCCCTGTTCTTCGACGACCCGGACGACGCTCACCCCACCGACGACGACGACCGGCGGGGCGAATGACCCGTCGTCCTGCTGCTCAGCGGCCCAGACGTCGACGAGCGAACCCGGTTCTACCGAGCGGGAAAGGCGGGTCGCCGACTCGACGACGACGGCACTCACCTGCACCCTGGCATCGGTTTTGACCGACGCCAGCGGAATGAACTCACCCTCGAAAACCGTCCGCGTGATGACGAGGCCGCCGTCCGGTACGTGGGTGAGGTAGCGCTCCCCCGCTGCCTCAAGGCGGACGTGCGCCACCTCGAGATCATCCTCGGAGACGGTGTCGCCGACTGTCAGGGTTTCAGGCGCGACGAACACCGGGCTGGATCGGTCGGCAGCCTCGACCACGGTCCACACTCCCGCCACCGAAGCGAGGATGAGGCCCGTGCCGATGACGAGCCGTGGGTCGACACCGGCAAGTCGCGAACGTCGTGACATGAGACCTCCGAAGCACAACCGATGCGAGTGGGCGACATCCATCGTGTCAAGTTCTCCCGGTCAGCGAGAAAGTTATCCACAGTCATTTCGAGTGGGGACCCGGCGCGGAATAATCGATCCATGGACACGGTCTCTTCCGACTCCGTCGGGCGCTTCCTCACAGTGGCCGACACTGCCGACCTGCTCAACATCTCCACTGCCGAGGTGATCGAGCTCGTGCGTTCGGCGGAACTGCCCGCCATCCGGGTCGGCACGCCCGGGCGCTGGCGGATCGAGCGCTCGGTCCTCGAGGTGTACATCGAGAACAAATACGAAGAGACCCGACGGATGGGCCTGTGGCGGGAGGCCGACCTCGCAAGCCTTCCGGAGATCTCCAACGGAACGATCCGGCGGCCTGACGGCTCGTGAATCGAGACGCCTTTCCGCACGAACGCGGCTACACCGACGAAAGCACGATCATCGAAATCGTCCGGATGGGGACGAGTCGAACGTGGCTGACGTTCCGTTCGCGGCGTGGAGCACCGGCCTCGTGAACAGCCAGGTCGACATGATCGCCCGCGACCCGGTCCAGTGTTCCCCCGTGGATCGTCTCCCCCGTCGTTCCACAGTGCAATTGAACCCAGACCCGGCGCCGGCAGAGATCGCGGAGGACGAAACCGAGCCCGATCCTGTCGGTCAGCCGGGGGGCTTGTTCGTCCCGGTCGGGAACATCGAGACTTCTGGCCAGATCGTCCTTCGGCAGGATGACGCCGGCGATGGCGTCGAGCGGCACGATGCACGCACCGGATGCTCCGCCCTGCGGGTCGAGGTCGCCCGACATCCAGTCCCGTCCGAACGCCTGCGGCAGCACGGTGACCCTCGACCCGGTCACCAGATCGAGCACGACCCTCCCGCGCCGCCCACCCGGCGCCGAGAACGTCTGCAGCCGGTCACGGAGAGTCAGCCGTCCCAGGCGGAGCCGGTGTTCCTCGGCACGTCTGTCCAGTTCTTCGGCGTGCAACTCGTGTTCGAGCTGGCTTTCCAGGTCGTCAAAGAGGCTGTCCCAGCGCATGGATGGAGAGTAGCGATTCGACAGGCTCCAGCGCGAACGTTATCCACAGATCGAAATGTGGGGCTTTACAACCGCGGGCGGACGCTGGAAAAGTAGCTCGACATAACCCGCCCCGGATTCGCCGGGGCACTGCTGACGCAGGTCATGCATGGACCCGAAACAGGCATCCTGTCACCGAGTGGCGCCACCTGGCGCCGGACTCCAGGCCCTGCCCCTGGCCGCCGTGCCCACCCCGTCCTGGCTGTTTTCCGTTGCATGTCTTTCACGGAGCCACGAATGACTTCCCCGACTGCCGGGAAACCGGCATCCGCTGTACCGAGCGCCGGGCAGGCGCACACCCCGTTCGACCCCGAGCAGTTCTTCGGCAGGCAGAAGACCCCGACCGATGAGCTTCCACCGCCTGAGCCTCTTCTCGAAAACCTCACCCGATGCGTCATGGAGGTTCTCGCCGGCGCGCGGGAACTCGACCAACTCGCGCGCTGGATCTCCGAAGACGTCTATAAACATCTGCTCAAACGCCAGGTGGTGTCAGCGCGCGCCCGCCAGGTGAAAGGGCTGCAGGCGGTGCGGCCCGTGCTCACAATCGGGACGATCTCGGTATTCGAACCGTGCGACGGAGTGGTCGAAGCTGTCGTGATGGTTCACCAGCGCACGCGGTCACGCGCGGTCGCGATCCGGCTTGAGGGCATGGACCGTCGCTGGCGAGCCACCGCGATCGCCGTTCTCTGAACGACGATGCCCCGTCCCACGATGTGGGACGGGGCATGATGGTATCGTCGCGATCGACCGTTACTTCTTCTTGCCCTGGGCCCGACGATCGGCGCGGTTACCGTCCGCTGCCGATCCCTCGCTCTTCTGGCCGAAGGCGTCTCGAGCGGTGGATTGCGCGGGCGTCGCTCCCGTGGTCGGGACAACTGCGGTCTCGGTCGCGCGCTGGGCTCGAGCCGTCGCGGCCTTCTCGATCTGCCCCTTCTGGTTGCGAACCTCGACCTCGCCACCTTCATTCGCGGCGGAGTAGCTCAGCTTCTCGTCTTCGCCCTCCGGGCGGTCAAGTCCCTTGGCTTCGACGGACGTGACCTCCTCCGTCGCCCCCTTCTTGACCTCGACCTCGAGGTTGAACAGGTAACCGACGGACTCCTCGCGAATCTGTCCCATCATCTGCTGGAACATGCTGAAGCCTTCGCGCTGGTACTCGATGAGCGGGTCACGCTGAGCCATCGCACGCAGGCCGATGCCGTCCTTGAGGTAGTCCATCTCGTAGAGGTGGTCACGCCAGCGGCGGTCGATGACCTGCAGGACAACACGGCGTTCGAGCTCGCGCATGGCGGGAGAACCGAGCTGCTCCTCGCGGCGGGAGTACGCAAGGCGAGCGTCGGAGAGGATTTCGCGCCGCATGAAGTCGCGGTTGATCCTGCCCTTCTGGCCGGCCTCTGCGAGGACCTCGTCGATCGTGAGCGTGATCGGGTACAGCGTCTTGAGATCGACCCAGAGCGCGTCGAAGTCCCAGTCGTCTCCGTTGCCCTCGCTGATGTGCACGTCGAGGACCTCATCGATCACATCCTCGAGGAACTTCTGGGTGCGCTCGTGAAGATCGTCACCCTCGAGGATGTGACGGCGGTCGGTGTAGATCGCCTCACGCTGGCGGTTGAGGACGTCATCGTACTTGAGCACGTTCTTGCGGATCTCGGCGTTCCGTGACTCGACCTGGGACTGGGCGCTCTGGATGGCGCGGCTGACCCACTTCGATTCGATGGCCATGTCATCGGGTACGCCACCCTTGCCCATGAGCGCTTCAGCGGCACCCGAGTTGAACAGTCGCATGAGGTCGTCGGTGAGAGAGAGGTAGAACCGGCTCTCTCCCGGGTCGCCCTGACGGCCGGAACGACCCCGCAGCTGGTTGTCGATGCGGCGGGATTCGTGGCGCTCGGTACCGAGCACGTACAAACCGCCGGCGTCGATCACCTTCTCCGCTTCTTCGTTGACCTTGTCCTTGACGGCGGCGAACACGTCGTCCCAGGCCGTTTCGTACTCTTCGGGCGTGTCGACGGGGCTGAGGCCCTTCGCGTTCATCTCCTGCACGGCGAGGAACTCGGCGTTACCGCCGAGCATGATGTCGGTTCCTCGACCGGCCATGTTCGTCGCGACGGTGACCGACCCGAGCCTGCCGGCCTGGGCGACGATCGCTGCCTCACGCGCGTGGTTCTTGGCGTTCAGGACTTCGTGGCGGATGCCCTTCTTGGCGAGGAGCCGAGAGAGGTATTCGCTCTTCTCGACGCTCGTCGTTCCGACCAGAACGGGCTGACCCTTCTCGTGGCGTTCGGCGATGTCCTCGACGACCTGCGCGAACTTCACTTCCTCGTTCTTGTAGACGAGGTCCGAACCGTCGATCCGGCGCATCGGCTTATTGGTGCGGATGGGAACGACACCGAGTTTGTACGTCGACATGAATTCGGCGGCTTCGGTTTCTGCCGTACCGGTCATACCGGAGAGCTTCTCGTAGAGCCGGAAGTAGTTCTGCAGGGTGACAGTCGCAAGAGTCTGGTTCTCGGCCTTGACCTGGACGCCCTCCTTGGCCTCGATCGCCTGGTGGATGCCTTCGTTGTAACGACGGCCCATGAGGATACGGCCGGTGTGCTCGTCGACGATCATCACCTCGCCGTTCATGACGACGTAGTCCTTGTCCTTCTTGAACAGGGCGCGTGCCTTGATCGAGTTGTTGAGGAAGGAGATCAGCGGGGTGTTCGCGGACTCATAGAGGTTGTCGATGCCGAGGTAGTCTTCGACCTTTTCGATGCCGGGTTCGAGCACACCGACGGTGCGTTTCTTCTCGTCGACCTCGTAGTCTTCACCCTCGACGAGCACCGTTGCGAGGCGCGCGAACTCGGCGAACCACCGGTTCGCTTCGCCTGACGATGGACCGGAGATGATGAGCGGGGTCCTCGCCTCGTCGATGAGGATGGAGTCGACCTCGTCGACGATCGCGAAGAAGTGACCGCGCTGGACAAGATCGCTCGACTGCCAGGCCATGTTGTCGCGCAGGTAGTCGAAACCGAATTCGTTGTTGGTGCCGTACGTGATGTCGGCGTTGTACTGCTCGCGCCGCTCTGTGGGGGTCTGCCCGGAGAGGATCACGCCCGTCGTCATGCCGAGGGCTCGGAAGACGCGGCCCATCAGTTCGGACTGGTAGGTGGCGAGGAAGTCGTTCACCGTGATGACGTGGACGCCTTTGCCTGCGATCGCGTTGAGGTAAGCGGGAAGGGTCGCGACGAGCGTCTTCCCTTCACCGGTCTTCATCTCGGCGATGTTGCCGAGGTGAAGTGCGGCGCCGCCCATGATCTGAACGTCGAAGTGACGCAATCCCAGGGTTCGCTTCGATGCCTCGCGCACTGCCGCGAACGCTTCGGGGAGCAGATCGTCGAGGGTCTCACCGTTGCCGAAACGTTCACGCAACTCGGCGGTCTCGTTCCGCAATTCCTCGTCAGTGAGGTCGGAGAAGTCCGGCTCGAGCGAGTTGACTGCCGTCGCGATGTTCTCGAGTTTCCGGATCAGACGGCCTTCGCCCAGGCGAAGAACCTTCTCTAGTACTGAGGCCACGTATTGAACTCCACTTTGCTCTCGGGCACGTTTGTCCGACGTGCGGCCGCGCCGTGTGCGCGGGCGGTCACCGGACTCTCGAACGGATAACCGTTTCCATGTTAGTCGCGCTCGGGGTGGGAGCATCCTGAATCAGCGGGTATCCCCCCGAACATGGTTCACGCGGGTACCCGATCGGGCACCCGCGTGAACGGTCGACCTTTCTCAGGCTCGCTTCTTCTCATCCTTCGCGTCATCGTCGAGGCCGATGACGCCGTAGTCCCAGCCCTTCCGGCGGTACACGACGCTCGGCCGGTCGGTCTTCGCGTCGACGAAGAGGAAGAACGGGTGACCAACGAGCTCCATCCGGTCGACGGCTTCGTCGACCGTCATGAACTCGGCGGGGAACACCTTCTCGCGGATGACGACGGGGCTGTACTCGGCTTCATCGTCGCTCTCGGCCTCAAGCGTCGCGACCGATCCGGTGGCGACACGATCGATCGTGTCCAGGTCGGCCGGTTCGACGTCGATTCCGCTGAACCCGGCAGAGCTCGCTGCATGCAGCGACGTGCGGCGTTTGCCGCGCAGGACTTTCTTCCTGTCCTTCGCCCGGCGCACCTGCTCCAGCAACTTGGCGATTGCCAGATCGAAGGCCACGTATTTGTCTGACCCTGCTGCCTCGGCACGCACGAGCGGTCCGGGTCCGATGAGCATGAGCTCGACCCGGTCGTCCCCCGGTTTCCCGCTCTTGTCGTGGTGACGGCTGACCTTGACCTCGAATGCGAGGGCCCGGTCCGACAGGTGGGCTATCTTTTCCGACTTTTCTTCCACGTAATCGCGAAAGCGGTCCGTGAGTCCCAGGCCTTGTCCGACAATGTTTGTTTCCACGTCAACCTCCCAGATCAGGCGTGCCGCCGCAATATCCAGGGCGGTCCTTTCACGCCTTTAGCCCCCACCGTAGTCCCGCCCGGGGCAGAAGTCACTGAGCAATGCGTGAGGCCGGCTCACCCTTCGCGTCTTCGCCGCGGAGTTCCGGCGATCACAGCGGCGCCAACAATTTTTGCGCCGGCGGCGGTCAGCGCCCTGTGCGCTTCGAGCAGCGTCGCCCCTGTCGTGACGACGTCGTCGACGAGCAGAAAGGCCCTGCCGTCGAGCCGCGGGCGCGCGCGGAGGGAACCGTTCAGGTTGGCCCGACGTTGCGCGATGCCCAGGCCGATCTGGTCAACGGGTTGTCGTTGCCACACGAGCGGATGCTCCCTGCCGAGGCCGGTTTTCGCCAGGACCACGTCGACAGGACGATAGCCCCGCCTGCGATACGCCGCCCGGGAGGACGGCAGGGTGGCCAGGGTGATTCTCTGCGGGAAAATACCTGACGAGGCCGCTATGGCGTGCTCGATCGCGGGCAGGAGGACACGGGCAAGGGCGCGGGAGACGTCGGTCCGTTGTTCGTTCTTGAGGGCGAGCACGACGCGTCGCGCAGCGCCCGAGTACTCGGTTCCCGCCCACACCGGAAACCCGGGGGTGAGCTCCGACCGCAGCGGGGGCGCGCGCATGCTGACGGCGCACGCGGCGCAGACCGCGGCGTCGGGTGCCCCGCAGCCGGCGCACGCCACCGGGATGAGCACGGAGAGCGCATCCGCTGCGGTGGCGGTGAGCAGACGCACGAAATCCATGCAGCCAGCTTCTGCCCCGAGAGCGTGTGCACGCCCGGCTTCGCGGGGTATGTGGAGAGGGCCCTGCCGCCAGGGGATGGTGGAGGGGTCAGCCGGGGGTTCCCAATTGCGTGGCGATGAGAACGACGCCCGATCCGATGACCTGCCAGGCCGATGTCCGGAGAACAGTGAGATTGCCGCCATCCACGATCGCGCGCAGCTGTCGCAACCCGGTGCCGCCGACGAGAGACACCGCGCCATCGGGGCCCTGCAGGATTTCCGATTGGCCACCGATCACCTGGTGCACCACGTCGGTCGATCCATCGGCTCCCGTGGTGAGCGTGGCGATCGTGACGTCATCGACCCAGGTCGTCGTTATGGCTGACCCGGTGCCAACGGCGAGCGCTTGTGGGTCCCCGAGGCTGACGGGAACATAGTCCTGGTCGCGCTGGATCCCGGCAGCAAGCAGGCGGGACTCATCGCCGACCTTGACGAGGGCGAGCACGCGCGTCCCGTCGCGGGACACGGCGAGGGACAGGATCGAGGACGCTTCCGGCCAGCTGGTGACGACGGGCGATTGCGAACCGTCCCCGCGGGACACCATGAGCGTCGCCGGCGCCGTTGCCGGCACCGTCCAGATGTGCCCGAACCCGTCAAGCGCCGGTGCGATCAGTCCCGGACGGGAATCGACCCGCAGCGGCTCGTCGCTCGAGCTGCGGACGGCGAAGACCCCGGCGGTCGTGCGGGCCGCGGCGAGGTCATGGGATGGACTGACGATGACGGCTGTCGGCTGCAGGGCTTCGACCTGATCGGAGATTCCGGGCAGCGGTTCGATCGAGTCTCCACCGGACAGGAACCCGAATCCGTCGGCGGTCAGCACGAGCGCGCGGGGATCCACCCGCGGCGACGGGAGCGTGAGATCGGGGATCGTCTCGGTGCTGTTGTTCACCGTGATGCTTACCGAGTTGATCGCGGACACTCCGGTGAGGCTCGCGTCGAGCTGAGCCTTCATCCGCTGGAGGGTGTCTTCGTTCGCCTGGAAGGCTTCCCCGCTGAGATCGACCTGCGCCACATCGCCGACGACGGGGACGGAATTCTTCGTCAGCGCCGTACCCTCGGGGAATGCGGTCCGCACCGCCCCGTCGAGGAGCGGTCCCGGGCCGTCCAGAAGCGCCTTCACGATGCGCGTGCCCGTCGACGTCCTAGAGGGGAACCACCGCAGATCAGGCACGAGGTACGTCCAGGACGGATCGAAGAAGGTGACGGGATACGAGCTGAACACGTCGTTGAAACGCTGGGAGTCGAGAATCACACGGTCGGGCGCGACGCTGATCCTCCACTCGTCCTTCACCTTCGTGAACACGTAGCCTTGCGTGAGCGAGGTCTGCGCAGCGAACTCGGTGTACTCCCCTTGCGCGTTCACCTCGGCCACCGGACGGACCGTCAGCTCCATCGAACGCTCATCCATGGCGCGATAGCTCCTCACCCCCGGTTCGTCGACGATGACGTTGAAGTCCGGGTCCCACGACGAACGGATGTCTGGCGCGAGATATTCGCGCGCCGTCGCGTAGTCCTCGCGAGGGCTCGACGCCGCGTCGATGAACCCGCGCAGGATCTCCTCCTGACTGGCACCGGCCTCGGGGCTGTTTGCGATGAACTGCACCTCGGGGTCGCCTGCGCCCTCGACCGGCTGGCCGATGCGCGGTGCCCCGGACTGCGGAATTCCGGAGCATCCAGAAAGGATCACTGCAGCGAGTACGGCGACCGTGACCGGCAGCCTGCGTGAACTCCAGGTCATACTCCGACTCCCTTCTCGTGCTGGGTGGTATCCCTGGCGTTCTCCTCGTGCGCCGTTGCATCCGCATCGTGTCCGAGATCCGTGGACGCGTCCTCCGGCGGCAGAGGAAGCGGCGACTTGGTCACGACACCGCCGAGGGCCCGAGGCAGGGTGAGGCGGAAACACGTCCCTTCGCCGACGACGGACCACAACTCGAGGGACCCGCCATGCAACTGCGCATCCTCGAGTGCGATGGCGAGGCCGAGCCCGGTGCCTCCGATCGTCCGCTTGCGGGACGGGTCTGCGCGCCAGAACCGGTCGAACACCCGCTGGGCGTCCGCCTCGGTCATCCCGTGCCCGTAATCACGCACGGTGAGGGCGACCGCTTGTTCGTTGCTGTCCACGGTGACGACGATCGGACGGCCTTCGCCGTGCTCGATGGCGTTGCCGAGCAGATTCCGGACGACGCGGCGGATGCGACGCGGGTCCATTTCGACGTTGGAGTATCCGCCGGGGGCGACGAGGCGGACGTCCGAGCCCTTCTGCTCGGCGAGCGACGCCATTCCTTCGATCGAGTCCTCGGCGAGATGGACGAGGCTGTGCGGTTCGATTTCGAGTTCGACCGAACCGGCGTCGTAGCGGCTGATCTCAAGCAGGTCAGCGAGGAGGAGTTCGAAGCGTTGCGTCTGCGTGTGCAGAAGTTCCGCTGTTCGGGCCGTGGCCGGGGGGAAGTCAACGCGCTGATCGTAGAGGACGTCGCCGGCGAGACGGATGGTGGTGAGCGGCGTGCGCAGTTCATGGGACACGTCGGAGACAAATCGCTGCTGGACCTGCGAGAGCTCCGCCAGCTCGCGGATCTGGGACTGCAGGCTGTCAGCCATCCCGTTGAAGGAGCGTGCGAGGGTCGCGAGTTCGTCCTCACCCTTCACCGGGATCCGCACCTCGAGGTCGCCCTGCGCGAGCCGCTCACTCGTCTCGGCAGCGACGCGGACCGGGTTGGCCACCAGCCGCACGATCACCCACGACACAGCCCCGACGAGCAGGAGAAGCGTGAGCCCGCCGATGAGGAGCGTCCTCTGGACGAAAAGCAGGGTCTGCTCGGTGTCGCTGAGATCGAACCCGATATAGATCTCCCACCTGCTGCCCTCTGGCAGCGTGATCTGCGAGCCGACCACGATGCCGGGGACCGAACTGCCATCTGCCGCCGGCAGAGACACGGACTGCCACCACTGTTCCTCGGGGTTGTTCTGGACGAGTTTGCGCAGTTCATCAGAGACGACACCGTTGAGACGCACGTTCTCGAAGTCCTGCGGCCCCGTTGCGGTCGGTTCCTGCCCCGGCGCCCGGTAGCCCGCGATCATCGAACTCGAGGATGTCCGCGCGATCTCCTCGCGAGCCGCACCCATCAGCTCCTGTGTCCCCGTCCGCCCGGCGCCGCTCGACGAATCCAGGATGTTCTGGGCCGATTCGATCGCTCGGGCCGAGTCCTGCTGTACTTGCGTCACTCGCGACTGGAACAGGTCGTTCCCGATGGTGATCGCCATGTAGAAGCTTGAAATCAGCAGCGCGAAGAGCGACAGGGCAAGCGTGACGACGATCGTGCGGAATTGCAGGGACCGTCGCCAGGAGCGCGCGGCCCTCGCCGGCCACGTCCTCCAGTTTTCGAGCCGGATGCCCGAGACGCCCTGGCCGAGTCCCATCGCGTCCTCAGACGGTTGCGCCGGCGCCGGCGCGATAGCCGACGCCGCGCACCGTCATGACGATGCGCGGGTTGTCCGGGTCGTCCTCGACCTTGGCGCGCAAGCGCTGGACGTGCACGTTGACCAGACGGGTATCGGCCTTGTAGTGATAGCCCCACACCTGCTCCAGCAGCATTTCGCGCGTGAACACCTGCTGCGGCTTGGACGCCAGCGTGAGGAGGAGGTCGAACTCGAGGGGGGTGAGGTTGATCCGCTGTTCCCCGCGCTTGACCTCGTGTCCGGCCACATCGAGGACGAGATCCCCGATCTGCAGCGAATCCTGGGAGTCGGGCGTCGCCGGGCGCAGCCGGGTGCGGATCCTCGCGACGAGCTCCTTCGGGTTGAAAGGCTTGACCATGTAGTCGTCAGCGCCGGACTCGAGGCCTTTGACGACGTCGGACGTGTCGGTCTTCGCGGTCAGCATGATGATCGGTACTCCCGACTCACTCCGGATACGCGTGCACACCTCGATGCCGTCGATCCCTGGCAGCATCAGGTCGAGCAGCACCAGGTCGGGACGGGACTCATGGAAAGCGTCGAGAGCTCCTGACCCATCGGCACAGAACGAGGGCTCGAAACCCTCGGTGAGCAGCACAATCCCGATCATCTCGGCCAGCGCGGTGTCATCGTCGACCACCAGGATCCGTGCGTTCATACGCCTCGTTCTCGATTCGTGTGCGGGCAGCGTCTCGCTGACCTGCAATACCTGGCTCAAGGTTAGCCGCAACCCGGTGGCAGTTGGCCGAGAACCGCGGCTCACGGCGGATGCCGATGCCTTCGTGGTGTCGGCAGGGCAGGTATGGCACGATGAGGGAGCGCGAAAAAGTCGAACTTCTCGAAGGGGCCGTGAGTGACGAACGACGACAACTGGCAGGCACCGGGCGGCTCGACGCCGAGCGCATCCGCGGCGGGACACAACCCACCTCCCAGTGCCGCCGCCCCTCAGTCCCAGACCCCGCAATGGCAGTCGGACCAGCCTTTCCCTCCGCCGTTCCCCCAACAGCCTGCGCCGCAGCAGCCCTACGGCCAGCAGTACCCGCCTCAGCCATACGGCCAGCAGTATCCGCCTCAGCCCCCGTACGCTCCTGCCCCGCCGCAGCAGGGCCAGATGCCCCCAGGCCAGTTCCCCGGCTACGGTCAGCAGCACGGCGGCCCATTCCCTCCAGACGCGCCAGGCGCATGGACCCCTCCCCCCAAACCGGGGCTCATTCCGCTTCGCCCGCTGGGCTTCGGCACTCTCCTCGGCGCCCCATTCCTCACCCTGAAACGGAACCCCAAGGCGACGTTCGGGAGTGCACTCCTCGTCCAGGCGATCACCGTCGTGGTGAGCCTGGTCGTGCTCGGCATCATCACCTTTTTCGTCATCGGCCGGATCACGAGCGCAGCGCCGGAGGACCAGGAGGCCGTGGCCGCCGGTGGACTCGTCGCCATTCTGATCGGCTCGATCGTGCCCTTCCTCGTGGGGATCGGCGCGACGGTCTTCCTCCAGGGTGTCATCGTGACGGAGGCGGCACGGTCCACTCTCGGCGAGAAGCTCACCCTCCGCGAGACCTGGAAAGCGACATGGCCGAGACTCGGCCGTCTGCTGCTCTGGACTCTTCTCGCCGGCGGTGCCGTGACCGTAGCCGTAGCCATTGTCGTCGGTATCGTCTGGATGCTCGTGGCGCTCGGCGGCGGTTTCATCGCCGCTGGGGTGATCCTCGCCATCCTCGCCGGCCTCGCGATTCTCGCGCTTGCGATCTGGCTCGGTGTCAAGTTCTCGCTCGTACCGAGCATTCTCGTGCTCGAGCGGACCGGTGTGATCGAAGCGGCCCGCCGGTCGTGGCGACTCACAGACGGCTACTTCTGGCGCACCCTCGGAGTGCAGTACCTGATCGCGTTCATCGTCGGAACGGTGTCCCAGGTGGTCGTCACCCCGATCTCACTGCTCTACACGGTCGCCCTCGGGCTGATCGACCCGACTGCGTCCACCGCTGAGGACTGGATCGCGCCCGCCTTGCTCTATGTCGCCCTCATCATCGTGACCCTGCTCGTGGCATCCGTCACCAGCGTCGTCCAGTCGGCGACCATCGCGTTCATCTACATCGACCTCCGCATGCGCAAGGAGGGGCTCGACCTCGAGCTCATCCGGTTCGTCGAGGCGAGGCAGTCAGGCGACGCTTCAGCGCCAGACCCGTACCTCGTCCAGGCATCGGGCCGGCCTGCACCGGGTATGGCCGCTCCGGCGGGATCTCCGTGGGCCTAGCGAGCAACGCCGGCTTCGATGTCCCGGTCGTGCCAGACGCGCCCGACGCACGGGACTGGCTTCTCGAGGAACTGTCGAAGCCGGAGTACGCCGCTGCACGCCCCAGCCTGTTCGACATCCTCAGCCAGCGGTTCTTCGACTGGCTTCTCCGGCTCTTCCAGCCGGGCGAATCGGTCCCGCTCGACTGGCTGCCCGTCGCAATCGTCGGCCTCGTCGTCGCCGGCCTGATCGTAGCGCTGCTCATCTGGGGTGTTCCGCGAGTCAACCGGCGAAGCGGCGCTGCTACCGGGCTGTTCGGTGACGAAGATCGCCGCACCGCGGCGGAACTCCGACGGGACGCTGCAGCCGCCGCATCGGCGGGCAACTGGACGCTCGCCGTTCTCGAGCAATTCCGTGCCCTCGCGAGAGGTTTGTCCGAACGCACCATCGTTCTCGTCAGCCCCGGTACGACCGCACATGATTTCTCGCTCCGTGCGTCCGGCGCGTTCCCCCCGGCATCCGATGACCTTGCGAACGCCGCAACGATCTTCGACGGGGTTCGCTACCTCGGGCAACAGGGCACAGCGGACGACTATGAACGCGTGCGACGGCTCGATGCCAGGCTGCAGGGAGAATCCCCTCGACGGCATGAAGCGGTGGACGCCGAGGTGCCGGCATGACCACCACGACCGCAGCCCCCTCCGATGCCACCGTCCTGACGCCACGGGCACGAACCGTCGCCAGGCGCGGACTGTTCTGGGCCGGAGTCGGGCTTGTCTGCATCCTCGTCGTCACCGCGACGCTCCTCCTCACCAGGGGCGGAGCGGCGAGCGACCTGCTGCTCGACCCGTCGAGCGCTGCGCCCACCGGCGCGAAGGCCGTCGCCCAGGTTCTCCGCGAACAGGGTGTCGACGTTATCCTGCCCGAGGGGTACGACGAGGCCATCGCCGAGTCCGGCGAACCCGGCACGACCCTCGCGATCTACGATCCGTCCGGCTACCTGTCGGCAGGACGCCTCACCGCTCTCACGGAACAGGCAGAGGACGCCGTGCTCCTGAGCCCCGGGTTCCGTCAGCTCCAGGCCGTCGCCCCCGGAGTCAACGCAGCGGGAACGGCGGATCCGGACGAGATCCTCGACGCCGGGTGCGACCTCGCCGTGGCCGACCGCGCCGGCTCGATCAGCGCCGGTCCGCTTCTCGACATCCCCGGGAACCCGGATGCCGTTGGTTGCTTCCCCGCGAAGACTGGAGGGTTCGGGCTTGTCACCATTCCCGACGGCGGAGACACCCTTTCGTTGCTCGGCCCCGCTGACCTCCTGTCCAACGACGCCGTCATCCTCCACGGCAACGCCGCACTCGCCCTGGGACTGCTCGGAGGGACCGATCGGCTCGTCTGGTTCCTGCCCTCCGTCGCTGATGTTGAAGCAACCGGCCCCCCGACCCTTCAGGAGCTCACCCCGACCTGGCTCGTGCCGGTGACGTCGCTCCTCGCCATCACCGTGCTCGTCGCCATGTTCTGGCGCGGCCGCCGTTTCGGCCCTCTCGTCGCCGAAGATCTCCCTGTCACCGTTCCATCGGGCGAGACGATGGAAGGCCGATCCCGGCTGTACCAGCGGACCGCCGCGAGGACGCGTGCCATCGACGCGTTGAGGATCGGGACCGTCGGGCGGCTTGGCAATGCCCTCGGACTCTCCCGGCACGCGAGCGTTCCCGAAGTGTCGGATGCCGTCGCCTCGGTGCTCGGACGGAATCCGAACGAGATCCGGAGCATCCTTCTCGACACCCTCCCCACGTCGGAGCGCGACGTCGTCGCCCTCTCCGACGCGCTCCTGGACCTGGAGACAGCGGTCATCGCTGCCGTCGACCCCCGGCCGCCGACCACCGCACGCTGACACTGCCCGAACCCGTACGACCGAACCGGAAGAATGCGACATGACCACACCGACACCGCACGGCCAGCCGTATCCGCACCGCCAAGGCCAGCCCATCCCGCAGGGATACCCCGACGACACCGGCGCACCGAGGAGCTACCCGCAGCAGCCGCAGCACGCGGTCCGTCGATCGAGTGACGGCACGGAGCCGCCTCGTGCGCCGGCCGAGGCCGAGTCGCCGCGGAACGCCGAACTCCGGGCACAGCTTGCCCAGGTGCGCAGGGAGGTCGGCAAGGCGGTAGTCGGGCAGGAAGCAGCCGTGAGCGGCCTGATCGTCGCCCTCCTCGCGAAAGGCCATGTGCTCCTCGAGGGTGTGCCAGGGGTCGCCAAGACCCTCCTCGTCCGTACCCTCAGCCAGGCGCTCGACCTCGACACGAAGCGGGTGCAATTCACTCCTGACCTGATGCCGGGTGATGTCACCGGTTCGCTCGTGTACGACGCGAAGACCGGCGAGTTCGAATTCCGCCGCGGACCCGTGTTCACCAACATCCTCCTCGCCGACGAGATCAACCGGACTCCCCCGAAGACGCAGTCATCGCTTCTCGAGGCAATGGAAGAACGCCAGGTGTCCACCGACGGCGTCACCCAGCCCCTCGCCGAGCCCTTCGTCGTCGCTGCGACGATGAACCCGATCGAATACGAGGGCACATACACGCTGCCAGAGGCCCAACTCGACAGGTTCCTGCTCAAGCTCGTCCTCGACGTTCCCGAGCGCGATATCGAGGTCGAGGTCCTGCGGAGGCACTCCGCGGGTTTCAACCCGCGTGACCTCACCGGCGCCGGTGTCACGGCGGTGCTCGGCGCCGCCGACCTCGCCGAAGCGCAGGTCGCGGCGGCAGCGACAGGGGTCAGCCCGGACGTGCTCAGCTACATCGTGGACCTTGCGCGCGCCACACGACGCAGCCCGTCCGTGCGCATGGGTGTCAGTCCGCGCGGAACGACGGCGTTGCTCTCAGCGGCGAAGGCGTGGGCCTGGCTCAGCGGCTACTCCTGGGTCACCCCCGACCACGTTCAGGCGATGGTGCTTCCCGTCTGGAGACACCGGTTGCAGTTGCGCCCGGAAGCGGAACTGGAGGGTGTCGCCTCCGACGCGATCCTGCGCTCGATCATGCAGCAGGTACAGGTCCCGATCTAAATGACCGTTTCCGGGAGGTTCGTCGCGCTCGTCGCCCTTGGCGTCGTTCCGGTGATCGCGCTGGGCCTGGTGACGGGCGAGCCGGGCGCCGTGCTCGGCGCCTGGCTGCTGTTCGTTCTCGCGCTCGGCATCCTCGACCTTTCGCTCGCGGCGTCTCCCCGTCTCGTCACCACGTCACGGTCGCTTCCACCGCGCACACGGCTCGGCGAGACCGTCCTGAGCGAGCTCTACCTCACCAACCGTGGCAGGCGCACCCTGCGCGGAATCGTCCGTGATGCCTGGCAGCCGTCGGCAGGCGCTGCCGTCACCCGGGCGCGCGTGAGCATTCCGTCGGGTGAACGACGGCTCGTGTCCGTGCCGCTCACACCGTTCCGTCGCGGCGAGCGCACCGTCGAACTCGTCACCGTGCGCTCGTTCGGGCCGCTCGGGTTGTGGGCGCGGCAGGCGACGCTCAAGAGTCCCGGCCGAATCCGGGTGCTTCCGCCGTTCCACGCTCGAAAGCACCTGCCATCGAGGCTCGCGCGGCTCCGCGAACTCGACGGTGCGACGAGTGTCATGGTCCGCGGCCAGGGCACGGAGTTCGACTCCCTGAGGGAGTACGTCCGCGGCGATGACGTCCGATCGATCGACTGGCGGGCAACGGCCAGGAGACGCGACGTCGTTGTGCGGACGTGGCGTCCCGAACGCGATCGGAGGGTGGTACTCGTCCTCGACACCGGTCGCACGTCTGCCGCCCGGATCGCGGACGAACCGCGCATCGATACCGCGTTCGAGGCATCCCTCCTTCTTGCCGCGCTCGCAACGCGCGCGGGTGACCGGGTCGACCTGCTCGCCTACGACCGGCGGATGCGGGCACGCGTCCAGGGAGCGACAGGCGCGGACCTGATGGCGAAGATGGTGGACGCTCTCGCCCCGGTCGAACCGGAACTGCTCGAAATGGACTGGGCGGCTGTTCCCGCGCTCGTCCGAGGAGTGACGAGCCAGCGTTCCCTCATCGTTCTGCTCACGTCGATCGACGCGCCCGGCGCCTCCACCGCCCTGCTGTCGGTGCTCCCCCAGCTGACCAAACGGCACGTCGTCGTCGTGGCATCCGTCACCGACCCCGCCGCGCTCGAGGCGAGCCGTCAGCGCGGAAACCGGGACGAGGTGTATCTGGCCGCCGCCGCGGAGCGCGCGCTGCTCGACATCTCGAGGGTCTCTGATGCCATCCGGCAGATGGGGGCCGAGGTCGTGACGGCGTCACCGTCCGAGCTTCCACCCGCCCTCGCCGACCGCTACCTCGCGCTCAAGGCGGCCGGGCGCCTCTGACCCGCGTCTTCACGCGTTCCGGTCGGAATCACCCGGCGTACCGGGTGGTTCCGTCCGCACCGGGTGAATTCGCGACAACGACGACGGGCCCGGCACCCGCGTGAAGCGGATGCCGGGCCCTGCGTGTGTCAGTCGTGCCTAGACGGCGACGTGCGCGGCTGCGAGCGCAGCACCGAGCTTCGAGCCCAGCTCGATGTCGACGTTCGACCAGTACGCAATCGCACGCGCACGGATCTCCGGGTTCCGGACAGCACCGACGTGACCGGTGATCTGCGCGAGCAGGCGGGCCTTCGCCGCGTCGTCCATGACGTCGCGGTAGAGGGTTCCTGCCTGCCCGAAGTCATCGTCCTCGGGGTGCAGTGTGGCCGAGGTGCGCAGGAGCTCACCGTCGTTCTGCCAGCCGGTGGATTCGGCCGCGCGAGCAGCGTCCGCGTGCGGGCCGCCGAACGAGTTCGGCGCGTAGACCGGGCGGTCTGCCGGCGGGAAGTCGATCCGGGCAGCGCCGTCCTTGGAGTACGTGTTGACCTGGGCCTTCGCGGCGTTCACCGGGAGCTGGGCGTGGTTCACACCGACGCGGTAGCGCTGGGCGTCCGCGTAGGAGAAGATCCGGGCCTGGAGCATCCGGTCGGGGCTCGCGGCGATTCCTGGAACGAAGTTCGCCGGAGAGAACGTCGCCTGCTCGATCTGGGCGAAGTAGTTCTCGGCGTTCTTGTTGAGCGTCATGGTGCCGACCTTGATCAGCGGGTAGTCGGCGTGCGGCCAGACCTTCGTGACGTCGAACGGGTTGAACCGGTAGGTCTTCGCGTCCTCGTACGGCATGACCTGCACGGACAGCGTCCAGCTCGGGAAGTTCCCTTCGGCGATGTTCGTGTACAGGTCGTGCTGGTGGTAGTCGGCGTCCTGGCCGGCGATCTCGGTGGCCTGGTCCGCGCTCAGCACGGCAATGCCCTGGTTGGTCTTGAAGTGGTACTTCACCCAGAAGCGCTCGCCCTCCGCGTTGATCCACTGGTAAGTGTGCGAGCCGAAGCCGTCCATCTGGCGCCAGGATGCCGGCAGGCCACGGTCACCCATGAGCCAGGTGACCTGGTGGGCGCTCTCGGGAGACTGGCTCCAGAAGTCCCACTGCATGTCGTTGTTGCGCAGGTTCGAGCCAGGGAGGCGCTTCTGCGAGTGGATGAAGTCGGGGAACTTGATGCCGTCGCGGATGAAGAACACCGGTGTGTTGTTGCCGACGAGGTCGTAGTTTCCCTCGGACGTGTAGAACTTGAGCGCGAATCCGCGCGGGTCGCGCCAGGTGTCAGGAGAGCCCTGCTCTCCGGCGACGGTCGAGAAACGGGCGAGCATCTCGGTCGACGCGCCCTGCTGGAACAGTGCTGCGCGAGTGAACCTTGACACGTCCTCCGTTGTCTCGAAGACACCGAACGCTCCACCACCCTTGGCGTGAACGACACGCTCCGGCACCCGCTCGCGGTTGAAGTGGGCGAGCTTCTCGGTCAGGTAGCTGTCGATCAGCGGGATCGCGCCGTCTGCTCCGACGGTCAGCGACTGTGAGTCGGCTGCGACCGGTGTTCCGGTGTTTGTGGTGGTGTACGAGGTGTCGGACATGTATCTCCTTGGTGGTGCTTGTCGGGGCAGGGGGAAGCGTCAGGCAGCGCGATGCGGCCTGTTGCGAAAAGACAGGGTCAGGTGAGGGGCGCGGCAGCGCAATCGGGGCAGAGACCCCAGTACGTGACTTCGGCCGTTGTGAGAGTGAATCCGGATGTGTCCAGCGGCGTCAGGCACGGAGCCGCACCGACGGCGCAATCCACGTCCCCGATCGCTCCGCATTTCGAGCAGACGATGTGGTGGTGGTTGTCTCCGACACGCAATTCGTAGCGCGCGGGGGATCCGGCCGGTTCGATCCGCCGCACGAGACCGGCATCGGTCAACGCTCCGAGCACACCGTAGACGGCCTGCAGTGAGGTGTCGGGCAGATCGGGCAGCACGGCCTGGAAGACGGTGTGGGCGTCAGCGTGCGGGGAGGTTTCAAGAGCGCGAAGCACGGCGAGACGCTGGTCGGTTGCCCGGAGCCCGGCCGAGCGCAGCAGTTCGCGCTGGGGGGTCGTGCTCGCCGTGGTCATGACTCAAGCCTAGCGTCTATCTTGAATCATTCAAAACTGGGATGCCGTCAGCCGGCATACAGGCGGGATGCTCCCGCTTCGAAGGCGGTCAGGTCCCCGGTCTCGCCCGCGCGGTAGGCGCGGCGGCCGAGAACGAGCATGTAGAACAGAAACGCGCCGAGGGCGAGCGCGCCGAGCCCGATCTTCACGGGCCACGGCCAGGGCTGTGGGGTGACGAATCCCTCGAGGATTCCGGCGACGAGAAGGACGAGCACGAGACCGATGGCGACAGTGAAGAGCGAGCGGGCATCTTCGGCGAGCGCCTGCCCCCTCGTGCGGTTGCCCGGCGCGACCCACGCCCAGAAGATCCGGAGTCCACCTGCGCCGGCGACGAAGATCGCGGTGAGTTCCAGCATCCCGTGCGGGGCGATGTAGAGGAAGAACGTGTCGCCGTGGCCGAAGCTGAACAGGACGGCGGCGGTGACACCGAGGTTTTGCGCGTTCATCAGGATCACGTAGGGAACCCAGACACCGGTGACGCCGAACGCGATGCACTGGGCGGCGATCCATGCGTTGTTGGTCCAGACCTGTCCGGCGAAGGAAGCCGCCGGGTTGTCGGAATAATAGTTGGCGAAGTCCTCTTCGGCGAGCTGCTGCAGCTCGGCCGTACTGCCGAGGTTCGCGAGGACCTGGGGGTCACCGAGGATCCACGCCGCCCAGAGCCCTGCGACGATCACCGTGCTGAGGGCCACGGCAAGGGTGAGCCAGCGCAATCGGTACAGTGCTGCCGGAAGCTGCAACACGAAGAACCGCGGCACCTGGCTCATCACGTTCGAGCCGGCGGAGGTGAACCGGAGCCGGGCCCTCGACAGACTGACGCTGAGTCGATCACCGTGAACGGTCGACCCCGCCGTCGTCTTGATCGCAGACAACTGGGTGGCGCCGGCCTGGTAACGATCGATCAGTTCGTCGGCTTCGGCGCCCGACAAACCGCGCTTCGACGCGAGAGCGTCAAGGCGGTCCCACTCTTCGCGGTGGGCGGCGCTGTAGGCATCGAGATCCATCTGCTTAGATACTATTCATGGCAGAGCCCGTCGGCACACTCTCGAACACGCCGGACTCCTCCGAGCTTCTCACCGGGGAGGCCGTCGCCCTCGACGTCCAGTCGACGAGTTTCATCCTCCGTGCCGCCGGCGCCATCATCGACTTCCTCGCGACCGTGATTCTCGCGGGCCTGCTGTTCTGGCTGCTTTTCGTACTGGCGATGCAGGGTGTGATCGACCAGTCGGCGACAGCCGCGTTCAGCACGTCGATCATCGTCTTCTCCTGCGTCGTCGTTCCGACGGCGGTCGAAACCCTCAGCAGGGGCAGGTCGCTCGGAAAACTCGCCGTCGGAGCACGGATCGTCCGCGACGACGGCGGGGCGGCCGGGTTCAGGCACGCATTCATTCGCGCGGTCACCGGTTTTCTCGAGATCTACATGACCCTCGGTGGGGTCGCCGCTCTGACCGGGCTGCTCACCGGCCGGTCGAAGCGCCTCGGCGACCTCCTCGCGGGCACGTACGCCCAGCAGGAGCGCGTTCCGCGTGTCGCCGAGCCGGTGTTCGGCATGCCGCCCGCCCTTGCCGCGTGGGCCGAACTGGCAGACGTGGGACGGATGCCAGACCGGCTGTCCCGCCGCATCGCGCAGTTCCTCAAGCAGGCTCCGAAGCTGACGCCCGCGACCCGTGTGCGACTCGCACGCGATCTTGCCGTCGAGGCATCCGCCTGGGTCTCACCGGTCCCGAATGTCGATCCGGAACTGTTCCTCTATGCGGTCGCCGCCGCACGCCGCGATCGTGAGTACGCGGCCCACATGCTCGAGCGGGAACGCCTCGCGCGGGTCGCCCCCGTGCTGACCGGTCGGCCGCACGGCTTCCCCGACCGCTGAAAAAAACCGCGAGTTGCCCGGAAAAGCGGTTGCACGCGCTCGCGCACCCGCGATTTCCGGCAACTCGCGGCGAGAGACCTCAGTAGCGGTAGTGATCGACCTTGTACGGGCCGTCGACCGTAACGCCGATGTATGCGGCCTGCTCCTCGGAGAGCGTCGTGAGCTCGACGCCGAGGGCACCGAGGTGGAGCCGGGCGACCTTCTCGTCGAGGTGCTTCGGCAGCACGTAGACGCCAACGGGGTAGTTCTCGCGGTGAGCGAAGAGTTCGATCTGCGCGAGCACCTGGTTCGTGAACGAGTTGCTCATGACGAATGACGGATGCCCCGTGGCGTTTCCGAGGTTCATCAGGCGTCCCTCGCTCAGAATGAGGATCGACCGGCCGGTGGGCAGTCGCCACTCGTGCACCTGCGGCTTGATCTCCACCCGCTCGGCACCGTCGAGTGCCTCCAGCCCCGCCATGTCCACTTCGTTGTCGAAGTGACCGACGTTCGCGACGATCGCCTGGTGCTTCATCCGGAGCATGTGCTCCGTGGTGATCACGTTGACGTTGCCTGTGCCGGTGACGAAGATGTCGACCTGCTCGATGACGCTCTCGATACGCGCGACCTGGTAGCCGTCCATCGCCGCCTGCAGGGCGCAGATCGGGTCGACTTCTGAGACGATGACGCGAGCGCCCTGGCCGCGGAGGGCCTCGGCCGCTCCCTTGCCGACGTCGCCGTAACCGACGACGAACGCGACCTTGCCGCCGATGAGAACGTCTGTGGCGCGGTTGAGCCCGTCGGGAAGCGAGTGGCGGATGCCGTACTTGTTGTCGAATTTGCTCTTCGTGACCGAGTCGTTGACGTTGATCGCGGGGAACAGGAGCTCACCGTTCCGGAACAGTTCGTAGAGGCGATGAACGCCGGTCGTGGTCTCCTCGGTGACTCCGAGCAGTTCCGCCCCGACCTTCGTCCAGCGGTCGGGGGACGCCGCGAGCGAGCGACGCAGCAGCTCGAGGACGACGCGACCCTCGGTGCTGTCGGCGTCCGTCGTCTCCGGAACAGCACCGGCCAGCTCGTATGTGCGCCCGTTGTGGACGAGGAGCGTTGCGTCTCCCCCGTCGTCGAGGATCATGTTGGGGCCGGTCCAGTCCGCGCCCTCTTCCGCCGCTTCGGCCGACCAGTCGAAGATCTGCTCGGCGCATGCCCAGTACTCTTCGAGGGTTTCGCCCTTCCAGGCGAACACCGGCACACCGGCCGGCGCGTCGACGGTCCCGGTCGGGCCGACGGCGATCGCGGCGGCGGCTTCGTCCTGGGTGGAGAAAATGTTGCAGCTCGCCCAGCGCACACGCGCGCCGAGGGCTGTGAGGGTTTCGATGAGCACGGCAGTCTGCACGGTCATGTGCAGCGAACCGGCGATGCGGGCGCCGGCCAGGGGCTGTGAAGCGCCGAACTCCTCACGGAGGGCCATGAGGCCTGGCATCTCGTTCTCGGCCAGCCGGATCTGGTGGCGACCCGCTTCAGCGAGCGAGAGGTCGCGGACCTGGAACGGCAGCGAGGTGGCGGATGCGCGAGGGGGGGTAATCGTCATGATGCCATTCTCGCAGACGCACCGGCGCGTTCCCCGAGAGCTTCTCAGGCGGAGGAGCCGACGTCGCGCAGCATCTGGTGCCGCACGACCTGCCAGCCCTGCGGAGCGCTCATCCGTTCGGCGTGGATCGCGCAGAGGTCGTACGTGTGCGGTTCCCTGGCGAGCGACAGGGGGCCGAGCACCGCCATCGAGTCACCGTAGTCATAGGTGAGTGTCGATACCGCGTCGCGCGAGCATCCGACTTTCGAACAGGGCCTGTCAAACATTCTCCTCACCATACAAGCCCTGGGCACCGGAGCCCGGGAACCTCGCCGCTCGAGGCGAATAGGATGGCGTCATGGCCAGACGCACTTCCCGGAGCACGGGTTATACCCGGCGCGCGGTCAGGCACGACCGGCACGGACGATCGGAACGCAGCGCAGCGACGGGCCCGCACCTCGACCCGCTCAAGAATCGCATCGACACCTTCGACATGACCGTCGCCGCAGCAGCTGATTTCCTGCGGAGCGCGTGGCCGGATGACCTGTCCAACGTCCGGTACGAGGTCGGGGCGATGCCACTCGGGACTTCCCCGGACGGAACGGTACCCCGCTGGTGGACGAGCGCATCAGAGCGCAGGATCGTGCTCTACCGCCTGCCGATCCAGCGGATGAGCAAGCTGCACCGAGATGACGAACTGCACCAGCGGATGATGATCGAGAGTTGCGTGTTCCGGGCCACAGCCGAGCTGATCGGCAAGGACCCGTGGGACCTCGGTCCCGACCGCTTCCACTTCTAGGACAGGGGCTCCCCCGTGACGGACGTCTATCGCGGGTAAACCGTCACGGGCGTCGCCAGCGGATTGGCCGGCTGGATCCCGTAGGCCGAGAAACCGCCTGCACCCTCGAAGCTGATCTGCGCGTGCACGCCTTCTGCACCCGAGACGGTGTACGCGGCACCCCCACGAACCGGCGTCACGACGCCATCGCCGGCAGGAACGGCGACGCCGGTCTCGGCTCCGTTTTGCCCGGTGAGCGTGACGTCGATCGCGGAATCCGTCGGGTTGAACAGGTGGAGTCGTGACCCCTGACCCTGAGCGACGGCGAGGCTGAGATCGGCATCGATCGGGGCGGATGCGACGAACCACGCGAAATCGCCGGAATCGCCGGCTGCGGCGGTCGTTCGCGCGGCGGCGACGATCGGCACATCGGAGCTCATGGAGATCGAGTAGCTCCCCGCGGCGAGGTTGGACAGCGGAATCTCATTGACGACGCCGGCCTCGATCGCGTAATCGAGGGGCTCTGGCACTGTTCCCCCCGACTCGCTCGCGAACGTGATGACGACCCGGGCAGCGTCGGCGCCTGGCACGAGGAGGCGCAGCGCGCCGATGCTGTCGTCGTAGGTCTCACCGATCGTGGTCGGTGCGGTTCCGGGAATCACGACACCCGGCAGGACCTGCGTGATCGCCGGAGGAGCTGTCGGCGCAGACAGTTCCACACCGCCGGGCGTGATGCCACGGACGACGCTGTGCTGCAGGGTGGCGTAAACCTGACCGCCGGTTGTCCTGACCCGGATCACGGGATTCCGGATGCTCGGGGCAAAGCTTGCGACGGAGAACACCCTGCTTTCACCCGCCTGCACGATGATGCCGCCCGCTCCCGGAGCTTCGATCTCGCCGGTCTCACCGAAGAACGACAGGTCGATCACGGCATCAGCGCGCGTGGGATTGCTGAGCGACAGCAGGCTCGTCCGCCCGACATCGGTCGATCCGGCGACGAGCCAGCTGTCGGCGCTGACTTCACCGCATGCGGTCGCGGCGAAACCGGTGAGATCGTCGAGGTCCGCGCTCTGCGACTGGGCCGCAGCAACGAGTGGCGCGTCCTCTCCGTCGGCGCTCGATGACGTGACGACCGTCGGCAGCCCGAACTGGTCCCCACTGATGTTGTCTGGAGCGGAGAGCGCCGTCTGCTCGCTACCCTCTGGGGCCGCGAGGGTGACAGCCGGAGCCCCGAAGCTGCCTGACGACGCGTCGATCTCCTGGCGAAGGAGCGGCCCTGGGCACAGCCGGGTCTGGTCGGATGCCGTCGGCGTCACGCTCGTGCGCGGCACATCGGCAGCAACCACGGGGAGTTCCACCTGTCCGACGGCGAACGCCGCCCCGGCGAAGAGCGCTACGCCGAGGATGCCTGTCACCACTCGCCCGCTTGTCGCTGCCACCCTGCGTCTATCGGCCATCGTTGTTCTCGCTCTCGACGGTCGCGCTCGGCACCAGCGCCGGCCGCTCATTGTCGCCTGTCGGTTCGGTTGCCGGTGCCGCGGCGTCAGCAGCGGTCGCAACAGCTTCGGCCTTGTCGATGGATTCGGACTCCGCTGCAAGCTCGAGCTCGATCGCCTTCTCCGCCTCGGCATCTGCTTTCAGCTCGGCCCGTTCGGCCCGTGTCAGGCGGGGAGCTTGCTCATGTCCCCGACGGCCGATCACGCGTGGCCGGCTCTCCGCTGCCCGACGTGATGCGGCAGTGGGGACGGCGAGGAGCAGCGCAAAACCGAAGACGAGAGCGAGGCTGACGAGGACCAGAGTCGATGCAAGCGGATCCCGGGGGCCGACGCCGGCCTGTGCGATATCTCCCTCGAAGCGCCAGAGGGTTCCGCGGTCGGTCGGACCGACGTGAGCGAGCGAGGCGTTGGAATCGAGCGAAGTGGCCGCACGGGCGGTCATGCCATCTGCGGGAGCCGTCACGTCCTCTCCCAGCGACGGGGCGGGTGGTGTGAGAAGCACGAATCGCACGCGGTACTCGGAGAGCAGCGCGGTCGGGTCAAGCCCGCCCTGCGAGACGAGGTTGGCGGCGAGAACAGCCACCTTTTCGTCGTTGTCCGTGATGTCGGGAGTGGTCGTCAGAAGCGTCGACTGAGTGTCGAGCGTCCTGCCGACACCGCCGACGAGCCGTGCCGCCACACCGCCGTCTGGCTGAGGAGTGAGAACAAGAGTCCGGAGGGATGGGTCGACCGACGCCGCCGCAGCAACATAGGCGGGCAGGGTCCTGCCGTTGCTCGCCGTGATCGCCCCTCCGGTTGCGAGGCTCGTTGCCATCGGCGCAGCGACGACGAGCGCGAGGATACCGATGACGAGTGCCGGCAGGGCGGCTGAGCGGCGAAGGCTGTCGAAACCGACCACCGCCGCGCCGACCAGGCCGAGCCAGTACAGGCTCAGCGCCGATCCTGGCCAGGCAGATGCGGCCTGCGAACCGGTGACGCTGATCAGGAGATGCGTGGAGCCGACCGCGGTCGCGAGGCCGAGGAGTGCGGTGAGAACGAGGAATGCAGCCCGCGCACTCCCAGGAAGGAACAACGCAACGAGCGCCATGACGGCAAGCGGAGCGAGCAGGATCGCGACGAGAAGGCTCGCGGGAAGGGCAGACAAGCCGAGAGTGTCGGCGATCGACGCCCACGCGGGGTTCCCGGCAGGAAGGCCCTGCAGAAGGTCCCAGCCGGTCGGACGGGCGGTCAGGAGAGGTAGTCCCGGGTCCGCGAGCAGCCCCAGCCAGTTGCGCCCGACGACGCCCTGCTGCCAGACAAGGGGAGCGAACAGGACAGCGCTCGGAAGAACCAGCCACACCACCCGTGCGAGGTGCCTGCCGGAGAGCACGAGGGCGATGAGCCAGAGAACCAGGAGGGCAGGGGCAAGCGTCGGCGCGACGGCGAGTGTCGCGGCGAGGATCAGCGACGCAACCGCGGCGGATCCCCAGGAACGTGCGGCGACGCATCCGCTGTAGAAGAGCCACGGAAGCAGGAGGTGAATGAGGATGCCGGAGAGGTGGCCGGCGCTGAGAGCCGAAAGGAAGGTCGGCGCGACGGTCCAGAGCACAGCGGCGACGAGTCGGTAGCCGCTGGCCTCGGTGAGCCGGGTGGCCGCGAACCATGCCCCGAGGGTGGCGAGAGGAAGCGCCAGGAGCGTCACGAGCACGAGCGAGTACGACGGGTTCCAGAACGTGAGCGTGCCGAGCACGGCGACGACGGCGGCGAACGGGTCAGCGGCCCCGGTGAAGCCGAGTCCGATATCACGCCAGCCATAGCCGATGTTCGACCAGAGGTCGCCCACCGCTGACGACAGCGGCAGGATCGTGCCCCCTTCGATGGCGGATGCCGCCAGCAGCCGGAAGAACAGCGCCGAGCCGATGAGCGCGGACGCGAGCACGAGCCACGCGCCTCCCCCGGTGAAGAATCGCAGTTCGCTGCGTTCGACGGTGTAGACGACAGCGCCGGACTCCCGGCGCAGCCTCCTGCGCCTGCGGACTTCGGCGAACGGGATCCGGAGGGCAGCGAGCGACGACCAGCCGACCGCCTTGGAATCGCGGAGGTTCTTGCGGGCCCGCGCGATCCGCATGGGGCTGAAGGCGACCCGGAACGCCGCTGCGATCTCGGGGCCGACGAGGTCGGGCTGTTTCCCGATGATGCGCGCGATCCCGCGCAGAATGCCCAGCGGGACGAGGCTGAGCCAGTGCAGCCAGATGATCGCGGTCGGCGCGTACACGAGCCGGCGATACAGCTGGGCTCCCCGTGTCTGCCGAGCTCGCTTGCGTCGTGCCGCCGGGCGGCCGGACCTGGCAGCACCGGCGATCCCGCTTCCACCGCTGAACACGGTGGCCGACGGGACGACGGTGACCCTGTGCCCCGCGAGTCTGGCCCTGGTGCAGAAGTCGAGTGCGTCGTCCGCCGAGCCGAGGGCCGGATCGAACCCGTCGAGGTGCTCCCAGACGGCGTGCCGCACGAGAAGGCCCGCCGGGGCGACACCCAGCACGTCGCTGACGTTGTCGTGCTGGCCCTGGTCGAGTTCGTTCTCGACGAGCGCAACGGTCGTTCCGAATGGCGTTACCGACTCACCGAGCGACACGATGGTCACACCGTCTGCGGCGTCCTTGATCTTGGGGCCTGCGATCGCCACAGAGGGGGCGATCTCGAGGGCGCCGAGCAACTTCTCGAGCGCGTCGGGGTCGGGAGGCGTGTCCTGGGCGAGCAGCCAGAGAAATTCATCGGGCCCGTCAGGCTGCTCGATCACCCGGACGCCCGCCGCGAGAGCCTGGCCGAATTTCAGCCGCTCCCCGGAGGTCACGATGCGGTCGACCCCTGCACGTTCGAGAGTCAGGGTGACGGATGCCGGTGCGTCGCACGCGACGGCGATGACGGCATCCGGCTTCCGCGATTGCCGGGCGAGCGCGTCGAGGGTGCCCTGAAGACCAGCGGTGCCGGTGGGGCTGGTGCCGTCGTGCACGACAAGGATTGCGGTAACTCGGGGAGACATCGCGTCCAGACTATGTCGGCGGGGGCACAGGGCGGTCGACTGGTCCGGCGTGGCACGATATCGCCACCCGAGGGAGGATCAGACGGCGCGTTTTTTCAGCTTGCGACGTTCACGCTCGGACAGCCCGCCCCAGATGCCGAAGCGCTCGTCGTTCTCGAGAGCGTATTCGAGGCATTGCGTTCGAACTTCGCAACTCGTGCAGATTCGCTTGGCGTCTCGCGTGGAACCGCCCTTTTCGGGGAAAAAAGCCTCCGGGTCTGTCTGCGCACACAGCGAGTCCGACTGCCAGGCGAGTGGGTTGTCGTCTTCGGTATTCTTGCGAACACCGGGCACGCCCAATTGAACCGGGTCAACGAACCAGTCCTCGGGAACCCCAGAGCGATATTCAGGTGACATATCTCTCTCCCCACTTTTTGCCCATGCGCCACGCGGCGCTAGACATAATTACACCCGTGTAGTTCGCTCACGTCAAGTCGCGGATAGTAAACCCTCAACCCCCAATGGAGGGTTCACGCAGCCTCTACCGGCGTGTCGTGGCGGCGTTCGCGCGTGCCCGGTACGCGGAGTCCACCATCTCGGCGAGGGTGTGGCGCATACTCCAGTCCAGGTCACGAGCGGCGAGGTCACCGGATGCCACGATCCTGGCCGGATCCCCGGCGCGCCTGTCTGCCAGCTCGGGCGTGAAGTCGATTCCGGTCACGTCGCGGACGGCGGTCATGATCTCGCCCACGGACACCCCGTCTCCGGAGCCGAGGTTGTAGACGGGTTCGATCGGGTCTCCCGCATCGAGTCGTCGCGCTGCAGCGACGTGGGAGTGGGCGAGGTCGGCGACGTGGATGTAGTCGCGCACGCACGTGCCGTCCGGTGTCGGGTAGTCGGTGCCGTAGATGCGCGGGGTGCGGCCGGTCAGGAGGGCTTCGAAGATCAGCGGGAACAGATTGTGCGGGCTCGTGTCGTAGACGTCCGGATACCCCGACCCGACGACGTTGAAGTAGCGAAGCGACGTGTGTGCGAGACCCGCCGCAACGCCCTGGTCGGCGAGCAACCACTCCCCGATGAGCTTCGACTCGCCATAGGGCGACTGCGGGCTCTTCGGGGTGGCCTCGGTCACGAGGTCGGTGTCCGGCGTCCCGTACACGGCCGCGCTCGAGGAGAACACGATCCGCGAAACCCCCACTGCCGCCATGGCCTCCAGGAGAACGAGGGTACCGGTCACATTCTGCGCGTACGTGTGCAGCGGGCGCTCGACGGATACGCCGGCGTATTTGAAACCCGCGATGTGCACGACGCCGGTGACGGCGTGATCCAGGAGCGTCGACTCGACCAGAGCGCTGTCGAGGATGCTTCCGCGGACGAAGGGCACGCTCTCGGGGAGGAACGTCGTGTGGCCGCTCGAGAGGTCATCGAGCACGACAACGCTCATGCCCTGTTCCGTGAACGCGCGAACGACGTGTGCACCGATGTAGCCGGCGCCTCCGGTGACCAACCAGGTCATGCTTCCTCCTCGGTACCGGACGGCAGGAGCCGCCCGGTACCGAGCATATTGCACGGGCGATCGGGAGGGCTCAGCGCAGTCCCGCAGTGAACGGACGACCGAGCTGGTCGAGGTCGTCATTCCTGGACGGGCCGAAAGTCCGCTCAGGGAGGCGGCGGAGTCCGTCGGAGTGCAGGTCGACGACGGTGGCGATCATCGAGAAGATGACCGCGGCGGCGGTAAGAATCAGCAACATCAACATGTCTGTAAATCTATGGATTGCGAGATCCTGCCAACAGTGGCAGAATTGCCACTATTCGATACATTCCTGCCAGATTCGGAGCATCCGTCATGCTGAAGAAAATTGCCGTTCTCGCCCTTCCCGAGATGGCTCCGTTCGAGTTCGGGGTCCTCTGTGAAGTTTTCGGAATCGACAGGTCCGACATGGGCGGCCCGTCGTTCGACTTCCACATCGTCGCTGCTGAGCCGGGTCCCGTTCGAACCAAACTCGGATTCGACATCATCGTCAACGAGAACCTGGACGAGGCGAAGGATGCCGATCTTGTCGCTGTTCCCGCGTACTACTTCGGAGAACTGGATCCGCGCATCATCGACCTGTTGCAGGACGCCGAGGCACGCGGCGCCTGGATCCTCAGCGTCTGCAGCGGGGCGTTCGCCCTTGCGGAGGCCGGCATCCTCGACGGACGCCGCAGCACCACGCACTGGATGTACACCGACAGGCTCACCCGGGATTACCCGTCGACGACCGTCGACCCCGACGTGCTCTTCGTTGAGGACCGCAGGGTCATCACCGGGGCGGGAACCGCGGCGGGGATCGACGCCTGCCTGCACCTCGTGCGCACCGAGCTCGGCGCCGCCGCCGCGAACGTGATCGCCAGACGCATGGTCGTTCCTCCCCAGCGCGACGGTGGCCAGGCCCAGTACATCCAGGCGCCGGTGCCCGAACGGCACAGCGACTCGTTCGCCGGGGTGACCGAATGGATGCTCGAAAACCTCGCCGAGGATCTCCCCGTCGATGTTCTCGCGGCACGCGCGCTGATGTCCGAGCGGACCTTCGCACGACGGTTCCGCGCTGAGATGGGAGCGACACCGGCAGCCTGGCTGAACCGGCAGAGGCTCATCCGGGCCCAGCACCTGCTCGAGCGCACCGACGAAGGTCTCGAGCAGATCGCCGCGGAATCCGGGTTCGGATCGGCAGCGGTCATGAGACACCACTTCCTCAAGGTCCTGCACACGACGCCGAACGCCTACCGCAGGGCGTTCAGCTGCACGGGCGACGCCGTGATGGCAGCTGGCTGATCGCTAGAGCCGCGTCGTCGCGACGAACAACTCCCCGTCGCCGCGAATGCTGAGCTGCCCCTCGTCCGGAGTGATGTAGGCCGCCGCACCGCGCTCGAGTGTGAGCGAACCGGACGCGCCGGTGAGGGTGACGGATCCAGCTGCCGCGAGGGCGATGGCCGCGCCTGGCAGCTCGAGAGTGGGCGACGTTCCCTGCCCCGCGACAATGTGCACGAGTTCGAAATCGGGCACCCCTGGCCGGTAGACGTCAATCCCGTTCTCGAGACGCTCCGGCTCGAGGTACGGCACGGCCACCGGAGTGAAGTCGAGCACCGTCAGCAGTTCGGGCACGTCGATGTGCTTCGGGGTCAGGCCCCCGCGCAGCACGTTGTCGCTCGCCGCCATGAGTTCGACGCCGAAACCGCGGAGGTACGCGTGGATGTTACCGGCTGGCAGGTACAGCACCTGCCCGCGCGTCAGCGTCACCCGGTTGAGGAGAAGCGACACCACGATCCCCGGGTCACCGGGGGCGAATCCGGCGAGGAGCCTGACGGTGTCGACCGCTGGCGTTCGAGGGGCGGATGTCGCTGCAGCCGTCACGGCGCGGACGAGGGTCGAGCTGTCGCCGTCCAGGAGAGAACTGACGACACGACGGAGCACATCGGCGTCGTCCCCCTCGAGTTCTCGGCGGAACGCGGCGAGCGCCGTGAGATCATCCGCCGAAAGCCCGGGGACGGCGAGGAGCGCGTCGACGTCCACCGCGGCGTCGCCGACCGGCCGGAACCCGCACAGTGCGTCGAACGTGTCGCTCAGGGCGAAGATCAGCTCAGGCTTGTGGAACGCGTCCTTGTAGTTACGCGCAGGGTCGTCGAGAGCGATCCCCGCGGCGTTCTCCCTGTCGAACCCATCCCTCGCCTGAGCTGGCGACGGGTGAGCCTGCAACGAGAGCGGGGCATCCGCGGCGAGGAGTTTGAGGAGGAACGGCAGCCGCTGCCCGGAAAGGCCGGCGGATGCCGCGTCCGCTGCGACCCAGTCGGCAAGCGTCATGAATCCACCGACGGCCTCAGGGGTCAGGATCGTTGCCGGCGATCCCGGGTGGGCGCCGAGCCACAGTTCCGCCTCGGGTTTGCCGGATGGTGAGCGTCCGAGAAGCCCCGCGATGTCGGTTCGGGACCCCCAGGCGTAGTCGCGGGGAGTGTTGGCGATGGGAACAAACACGGACTCGTCCTTCGGGTGTCTCCGGGGGCGTGCGGGGTTATCGCCACCCTACAAGAGCCGTGTGAATGCCAACGTCGGCCGTTGTCCGTTCGGCGCAGGCGAATTGTCGCCCCGGTCGCCGTTGCCTAGGCTGCGAAGCAGGATTCCCCTTCCCTCAACGCAATGGAGCACGCATGTCGTTCGAACCCCTCGCCAGTGATTTCTACGGATTCGAGACACTCCTCACTCCCGAGGAGCAGGATGCACTGATGCGCCTGCGTTCGTACATGGAGGGCACCGTTCGCCCGGTGATCAATGACTACTGGGAGCGCGCCGAGTTCCCGCACGACCTCGTCGAGTCGTTCCTTGCCACCGACGTCGCCCGGTTCGCCTTCCCCGAGACTCGGCCGTTCGAGAACTCGGCCGTGTTCCGCGGGCTCGCGGCAATGGAGATGTCGAGGGTGGACGCCTCGATGTCGACCTTCATCGGGGTGCAGGAGGGTCTCGCGATGGGCTCGATCTCCGTCTGCGGCTCACAGGAGCAGCGCGACGAGTGGCTGCCGCGGATGGCGAGCGGTGAGGTCATCGGAGCATTCGGACTCACAGAACCCCTCTCCGGCAGCGACAGCGCACGCGGCTTGCGCACAACGGCGACCCGTGACGGTGACAGCTGGGTGCTCAACGGATCCAAGCGCTGGATCGGGAACGCCACCTTCAGTGACATCACGATCATCTGGGCCAAGGACACGTCGGACGGCCAGGTCAAGGGTTTCATCGTCGACACCACGACCCCCGGGTATTCCGCGACCAAGATCGAGCGCAAGATCGCGCTTCGCCCGGTGCAGAACGCGGACATCGTTCTCGAGAACGTGGTCGTCCCTGAGGCGATGCGGCTGCAGAACGCCCGCTCGTTCCGCGACACCGCGAAGGTCCTCCGGCTGACCCGCGCGGCTGTCGCCTGGTCGAGCGTCGGCGTCGCGATCGGGGCGTACGAAGCAGCGGTCGCATACGCGAAGGAGCGGGAGCAGTTCGGCAAGAAGATCGCCGAACACCAGCTCGTACAGGACCTGCTCGCTCGCTGCCTCGGAAACATCACTGCCTCGATGGCGCTGTGCGTCCGGGTCTCGCAGATGCACGACGAAGGCACTCAGGGCGACGAGCACTCCGCCCTCGCCAAGGGGTTCTGCACGTCGAAGATGCGGGAGACCGTCGCGTGGGCGCGCGAATCCATGGGCGGCAACGGCATCGTCCTCGACTACGAGGCCGCGCGCTTCTTCGCCGACGCTGAAGCGCTCTACTCCTACGAGGGCACTCGAGAGATGAACGCACTCATCGTTGGTCGCGCGATCACCGGAAAGGCCGCTTTCGTCTGAGTTGTCGATGGCCCGGTACACCCCGGGCCACCGATCGGCAAGGCGGTGGCAGGACGTTCGGCCGGATGCGAGGATCGATCCCGCGCCCGGCCATTCCGGCCGGTCTGATACTGCCCGGAGGCCCCGTCCATGCCGCATGTCCATCTGCGACCTGGCTGCCACCTCGCCGTGACCTGGGGGGTCTCCGATTCCTTCGGCGGGATGACCGGTGCCCTGCTGCACCGCTCCCGTGCGTTCGTCCGGCTCGGCGGAGTCGCCGTCGACGTCGTCACCTTCGATCTCCGGCCGGACTATCCGGCTCTTGAGCCGCGCCTGCGTGCCTCAGGAGAACTGATCGACGGCATGACGCTGACGAACCTCTGGGACTGGCTGGTCGGCACGCTCCCCCGCTCGGACACTGACGACAAGGCCGCCGCCAGGCGGGTTCCATTCACGCCTCTCGACAACGACCCGACGTACGAATCGGTCGTCAGAGACGGGCGCGAGATCATGCGCATCCGCTCGGACGGAAACGGCAACCCGCTTCAGGTCGACCACTACCGCGCGAACGGCTCCCTCGCCGTCTCGGACCGTCGTGACATTCGCGAGCCGGGAACCACCGGGGGCCGGGTGATCGTCTGGTGCGACGCCGACGGCACCCCCGCGCGCCGGTGGCGCAGCGCCCGGTCGTTGTACCGGTGGTGGCTCGACCAGCTTCGCGACCATCGGCCGACCACGCTGATCGTCGACAGCAAGACCAGTGCACGGTTCGTGCTCGGATACCGTAGGCCGGACCTCATCACCCTGCATGTGGTGCACGCATCTCACCGCCAGGGGGTGACCGATCCCCTGCAGGTGCGGGCGTCGCGCGCCGACGTGTTCCGGACTCCGGACGGGTTCGACCGCATCGTGTTCCTCACCGAGCGCCAGCGCGATGACGCGCGGTTGATCCTCGGCACGGACGCCCCGCTCGCCGTCATCCCGAATGGACGGGACGTCTCGCCAGGCGAACGCGGACCCATCGACCGCGATCTGACGCGGGGAGTCGTTCTGGCATCTCTCGACAAGCGCAAACGCGTTGAGCATGCGGTGAAAGCGGTCGCAGCGATGAGCGGACGTGTGTCGCTCGACGTGTTCGGAGACGGTCCTGAGCGGGCGAAGGTCGAACGAACCGTCGCTGCGACAGACGCCAGCGTCGTCCTGCACGGTTATCGATCCGGCGCGAGCCGTGAACTGGCGGACGCCTCCTTCTTGCTCCTCACCTCACGCAGTGAAGGTCTCCCCCTCGTCCTCGTCGAGGCGATGGCGAGCGGATGCCTGCCCATCGCGTACGACATCCCTTACGGCCCGGCCGACATCATCCGCAACGGACACAACGGGTATCTCGTTCCTGCGGGTGACGTCGCCGGTCTCACCGCGGCGATCGAGCAACTTCTCGCGCTCCCAGCCGCGCGCGTCGCCGCGATGCGACGTCAGGCGATCCGCACCGCGGAACGCTTCTCGGACGAATCCGTTACCCGGCGGTGGGCACGAGAGATCGATCGGGCTGCGATGCAGCGCGGGCTCCCACCCGCCGCGCCAGCGCGTGCGCTGGCTTTTCGACTGCGGCGTGGAATGCGACGGAGACTGCGAAAGTTGCCGGGAGCGCAACGGCTGAAACGAGCCACCATCGACCGTCTCCGATGAGGTAGGCAACCGTCGCGAGCACCGGAATGTGCACGAGGTACAGGCTGAACGACACCTTGCCGAGCCAGCGCGGCAGTGGTGAGTCCAGAAGGCGTTCAGCCAGGGGCGACACGATCGCAACGACGATGAGTCCGGCCGCGCCGAACCCGGCGAGCCCCCAGAGAACAGCGCTGACCTGCGATCCGGCGGGTGCGATCGGCCGGGCGAGCCAACTGGTGATCAGGACTGCGGACGACGACACGGCGAGCGCAGCCCAGACCCAGCCGCCGTACCGCTCGTGGACCGATGCACCCCACGCTCGAAGCCGGTCGAGGTTCGCGGCGATCAGGGTGCCGAGGAAGAAGGTCGGCAGATAGACGAGCGCATCGAGTTCGAGAACGCGGCCGAGGACCATGGCACCGCCGCTGACGAACACGGCAAGGCCGACGTGCCTGCCGACCGCCCTGGTGGCCACGATGAAGACCGGAAGAAGAAGCGAGAAAAGGACCTCCCAGCGCAGCGACCACAGGACGTTGTTGAGCGTGTAGGTCTCGGGGAGCAATGTCGCCTCACCGAGCAGGAGTGACAACGGGGCCTCGTCCGCGTTGCGCTTCTCCAGCCAGCTGTCAGCCGTGACCTGGCCGTCGGCATGCGGGACCAGGAGGATGAATGCCGCAGCCAGAAGCAGGGATGCCACGACGGGAAGATAGAGGCGGACCAGCCGGCTCGGGTAGTACGCCAACCAGTCGAAACCGTTGCGGAGGGCTGGGAGGGCAACGACGAGTCCGCTGAGAACGAAGAACACGAGGACCGCTTCGGTTCCGGCGGTGACGAGTTTGAGCGGGGATTGGGTGAGCCACTCCCACGCACCGGGGATCTGCTCGAGAGCGGGACGCGCAACGAGCGTGTGGTGGTACAGCAGGACGACGACCGCCGCGATCCCCCGCACACCGTCGAGCGAGGCGATCCGCCCTGACCGGGCAGTGCCCGGGACCCGTGAAGAATGCATCATTCAACTGTAGGCAGAGCAACATGGACAGACGCTGGGTTGACGACGCCCTCGCCTATACTTGCGACGAACCGAGGCGCGACCCGCCCATTCGTCGAGCCAGGCCGTTCCGGCCAGAATTGCGTGGATGTTGTGAGAGAACCGTGGTGAGCCGTCGGCGCCTGCTCGGGTTCACCGGCGGTTACGGGGCATCGGTCATCATCAGCGGCGTCATCAGCATCGGTGTGCTCCCGGTCATCATCGTCTTTGCCGGCGAAGCAGTGTGGGCTGAGATCGCCGTGGCCCAGGGCGTCGCCGGCTTCGCCTACGTGCTCGTGATCTTCGGTTGGGGCGTCACCGGTCCGACCGACGTCGCCAGCCTCGAGCCAGCAGACCGTGGCCGGTATTACCTCGATTCCCTGATCAGCCGGATCTGGCTTCTCGCCGTTGTGCTTCCCCCGGCGATCGTGATCGCACTCCTGTTCGGCAGCGCATATCCCCTCGTCACGGCGTTCACGGTGGTGACCGGGCTCGTATCGGGGTTGTCCGGCGCCTGGTTTTTCGTCGGAGAGGCGAGCCCCGGTCGGTACTTCTTCCTCGACCTCGTTCCCAAGAGCATCGGAACTCTCGCCGGAGCGGGACTGCTCATGATCACCGGCAACGCCCTGTGGTTCATCCTCGTGCAGGGACTCGGTGCTGTCGCCGCGCTCATCGTCACCACGGTGAGTATCAGCAGCCGCTACCCGGGCTGGGCGCGTGACCTGTCAGCACGGGGAGCATTCGCGCGACTGTCCGGGCAGTCGGCCGCGGTTGCCATGTCGCTCACGAGCGCAATCTACGTCAACCTTCCGATCCTCATCGTCGGCGCATTCGCCGGTACCCAGGTCACCGCAGCGTACGCGCTCGCGGAGAGGATCATGCGTTTCGGCCTCATGGCGACCCGCCCCATCGTGCAGGTGTCGCAAAGCTTCGTCCCGGCCAAACCCGAAGAAGAACAGGCTCGCCGCGCCCGGGTGGTGACGAAGATCGCCGCACTCACCGGTCTCGCCGGCGGCATCGCCTACGCCGCCGCAACGCCCTGGATCGTCGACCTGTTCTCGGGGAGCGGCCTCTCCATTCCGTTTGCTCTCTCGATCCCACTGGGAATCGCGCTCGCCGCCATGCTTGTCTCCCAGATCACCGGGTTCGCGTGCCTCACCGCCTTCGGCCAGACCCGCGCTCTGGCCACGAGCACCATCGCCGGCGCAATCACCGGCGCCGTCCTCCTCGTGCCCCTCATGCTCGCTTTCGGCACTCCGGGGATCGCAGCGGGGCTCGCGGTCTCTGAGGTCGTCGTCCTGATCGTTCAGCTCTCCCGCCTTCGGCCTTTCCTCCGGCAGCGCGATACCCTGACTGCATGACCTCGCCGATCGTCGCGCCACCCGAAGCGCTCTCGACTCCGCGACTGTGGGCATCCGGGATCGCCACCCTCGCGCTGTTCATCGCCCTGGCTGGAGACGCGGTGCGCCACGTGCTCGGGCTCTGGGGTTTCGTCGGCGTGAGCATCCTGGTGGCGGTGGCTGCGCTTGTCGTTTTTCTCCGGTTGCGTCCGGTCTGGGATCGCCGCCGCATTCCGAAAGCCCTTCTCGCCTTCGTCGTTTTCGCCGTGCTTTCTCTCGCGTGGTCGGCGTACCCGGGCGCGAGCGTCTTCACGCTCGCCGGCATGCTGGTCTGCAGCTTCATCGGGATCTTCCTGGCGCTGACGTTCGACTGGCCGGAGGTCGTCCGCGTGCTCGCGAACGCGATCAAGTGGATCCTCGCCCTGTCGATCCTGTTCGAGCTCTGGGTTTCGCTCGTCATCCGTGACAGGGTGCTGCCGTTCTGGATCGACTACGGCGACGAGGAACCGCCGCTTCTCGCCTTCTGGTCACGGAATCTCCTCTTCGAAGGCGGAAAGATCCAGGGCATCCTCGGCAATTCGAACCTGCTCGGCATCATCGCCCTGTTCGGCCTGATCGTCTTCTCGCTGCAATGGGCCGCAGGCACTGTGCGCCGCTGGTCCGCCATCAGCTGGCTCGTTCTCGCCGCGCTCGCGTTCGCTCTGACGCGCTCGAGCACCATGATCATCGCACTCGTGGCCGTTGCCATCGTGCTGGCTGCAGCACTGCTCATCCGCAGCGCAGGAACGCCGGCCGGAAGAACTCCGGTCTATCTGGGACTCCTCGGCGCCCTCGCAATCGCAATCGCGGGAGCCGTCCTGTTCCGCGATCAACTGCTCGGCTTGCTCGGCAAGAGCGACGATCTCACCGGGCGGCTGACGATCTGGGACACCGTCCTGAGCACCGCTGCCCACAGGCCATGGTTCGGCTGGGGCTACTCCAGCCCCTGGATCCCGTGGGTCGAACCGTTCAATGATCTCGTGGTGCGCCGGGGAGTGCTTCAACTGCACGCGCATAACGCGTGGCTGGATGTCTGGCTGCAGCTCGGTTTCGTCGGCCTCATCCTCTTCACCGCCGTGATCGTTTCCGTCACCTGGCGGGCGTGGTTTGCCGCTGTCGACCGCCCTCGCGTCGACATCGTCGACACCCACCCCTATTCCCCGCTGTCGCTCCTCCCGATCCTCTTTCTCGTCGTTCTGCTCGTGCAATCGCTCGCCGAGAGCCGCATCCTCATCGAATCGGGATGGGTGCTTCTGGTCCTCTTCGCGGTCGCCACCAAGCAGCAAACCGTCACGCGCCCATCGGCGCTCGGGCGATGAGCAACTCGCGCGGGGCGCGTCCGTCCCGCCTGCAGTCGATCGAGGAGACTCTCGGATCGGCTCCTGTCGCTCAGGCTCTGGCCTGGTGCATCGTTGGAGTCGCGTTCGGTGCGCCTGCGCTCGGCCGTGTCATCGGCGTACCGGGGCTGACCGCGATGCTCGTGACCCTCGCCATCGGATCCATCGTGGTTCTCGTCGCACGCCGCCGATTCCTCGACTGGCACGGATTGCTTCCTCTCTCGATCCTTGCCTTCATCATCTGGTGTGCCATCTCGGCTGCCTGGTCCGGATATCCGGCCGACACGCTCGAAGGGCTCTTCACGCTCACGGTGTACGCGTTCCTCGGGCTCACCGTCGCTCTCACCAGGGACCTGATCCAGATCGTGCGCACGACGGGAGGCGTCCTGCGCGTGTTGCTGAGCGCATCCCTGCTTCTTGAGGTGGCCAGCGGGGTCATCTTCGATCGTCCGATCGGGTTCCTCGGGGTCGAGGGACTGCTCGCGTCCGGTGGACCCATCCAGGGACTCTTCGAGACCAGGAACCTGCTCGGTATGGTCACGTCGATCGCGCTCGTCACCTTCATCATCGAGTGGCGCACCCGCTCCGTCCCCAAGCCTGTCGCCCAGTACTCGGTCGCGATCGCGCTGCTCTGCCTCATCTTCAGCGGCTCACCGGTCACCCTCATCGTCGTCGTGATCCTCGGCGTCGCGTCCCTCGCGCTCTACGGTCTTCGCCGGGCACGACCGGACGCCCGCCGGGTATTCCAGGTCGCGTTGCTCGCCGCGGGATCACTCTCGCTCGTGATCGCCTACGCGACGCGAACACGAATCATCGATCTGCTCAACGCGGGGAGCGAATTCGAGGTGCGCTACCGTCTCTGGCTGAGCGTCTGGAACTTCATCCAGATCCACCCGCTGGAGGGCTGGGGTTGGGCCGGCAGCTGGCCGCTCGGCGAGGCACCGTACAACTACATCATCTGGACGGTCGGCCGCGAACACATCTCCGCCCTCAATGCCTTCCTCGACGTCTACCTCCAGGTGGGGCTCGTCGGCATCTTCTCGTTCATCCTGCTCTGCGGATTCGCCTTCCTTCGGAGCTGGCTCCTCGCCTCGAACAAACGCAGCACCGTCTACGTCTGGCCCGCCCTCGTCCTCGTCGCACTGCTCGCTACGGGCATGTCGGAGAGCTTCCTCCTCGACGAATCCGGCTGGTTGCTGCTCGTCATCTGCGCCGTGAAGGGTTCGCAGGGGATGAGCTGGCGATCCCGCCTGCCGGAAAAGCCGCCGCCACCGCGGGCGCCAGGCGCGTCGCATCCCGAATCTCTCGCCTGAATCGCCCAGCGTCGGGCGACTAGGCTCTGGAAGGCGGATTGTCGGTCCGGCTGCCATCATCACCATCGAACATCCACGGAATACGGAGTCCACAAGAATCGTGACGAACTGGTCAACACTCCACAATGTCGTCTTCTCCACCGATGGCGACCCCGATGTCCTGCCACTTTATGCAGACCCGGAGACCTGGACGCAGATCGGCGAGGAAACCGTCAAGATCAGCGAGAACGCGCACATCGAAGACGTCCTGTCGCGGTCGAGCATGAGGATTCGCGCCGGAAGGCGGGTGTCGTTCGCGAGCTACTTCAACGCCTTCCCCGCGTCATACTGGCAGCATTTCTCCAACGTCCGCTCGGTTCGGCTGACCCTCGCCACCACCGGTGCAGGAACGATCCTGGTCTACCGTTCCAACTCCCAGGGCATCCAGCAGAGCGTCACATCCCGTCCGATCAGCGGTTCGGCAGAGACCGTCGTCGATCTGCCGATCCAGTCGTTCGGCGACGGCGGATGGTACTGGTTCGACATCGTCGCCGAGAACGACGACGTCATCCTCAATCGCGGCGTCTGGTCAACCCAGGCGGAACCCGTCGTCAACGGAAAAGTGTCACTCGGCATCACGACGTTCAACAAGCCGGACTATTGCGTAGCCACGCTTGCTGCGCTCGAGGAAAGCGACGAGCTGCTCGCCGAGATCGACCGCATTTTCATCGTCGACCAGGGGAACCAGAGGGTCGCGGATGAAGCAGCGTACCCCGAACTCGCCGCACGCCTGGGCGACCAGCTCCAGGTACTCACGCAGTCGAACCTGGGCGGTTCCGGCGGATTCGCCCGCTCGATGGCCGAGACGCTCGCACGCCCCGAGAGCGACTTCGTGCTCCTCCTCGACGACGATGTGAAGGTGGAGCCGGAGAGCATCCTGCGTGCCCTCCGCTTCGCGAGGCACAGCCGCCGCCCGACCATCGTCGGCGGGCACATGTTCGACCTGCTCGACCGCCCGGTGATGCACGCCTTCGCCGAGGTGATCGACCCGGCACCGTTCGTCTGGCAGACCCAGTTCAAGGACAGCTTCCCGCACGACTTCCGTCGCTCGAACCTGCGCCAGACTCGGATGCTGCACGCCAGGATGGACTCCGACTACAACGGCTGGTGGTTCTGCCTGATCCCGACGGCGGTCATCCGTGAGGCCGGGCTCGCCCTCCCCGCGTTCATCAAATGGGACGACGCCGAATACAGCCTGCGGGCGCGCGAGCACGGGTTCCCCACCGTCAGCTTCCCCGGGGCTGCGCTCTGGCACGTCTCGTGGATCGACAAGGACGACGCCATCGACTGGCAGGCGTACTTCCACCAGCGCAACCGCTTCGTGGCCGCCCTCCTGCACTCTCGCCACAAAAACGGCGGCAAGCTGCTCAAGGATTCGCGTCGGGCCGACCTCAAGCATCTCCTCTCGATGCAGTACTACGCCGTCGCCCTGCGCCACCAGGGACTCCGTGACGTCCTGACCGGCCCCGAACACATGCATCGGACGATGCCGACCCAACTCGGCAAACTCCGCGAGCAGGCCAGGAACTTCCGTGAGAAGAAGGTTCTGCGCTCTGACGACGAGACCCCCATCACGAACCAGGGCAAACAGGTGTACAAGGCGCCGTCCGGCACCCAGCAGACCAAGGGCCCGCGTGGAATCCCGCTCGTCATCTACACGATCAAGATGATCGCGAGGCACTGGCTGAGCGACCCGTCGACGCGAGACCAGGAGCGCCCCCAGGTGGAACTGGCAAAGCGGGATGCCACCTGGTTCCGTGCGCCGACGTTCGACAGCGCACTGGTGTCGACGGCCGAGGGCTCCGGCAAGGTCTGGTATCTGCGCGACCGCCGCACGTTCCGGCGGATGCTGCGCGAGAGCATCCGTCTTCACCGCGAGATCGAGAAGAACTGGGACCGCCTCGCAAAGGAATACCAGGCGGCACTCCCCCGCATCACCTCGGTCGACGAGTGGCAGAACACGTTCGAGAAGTAGAACGAAACGGCGAAACCGCGCCGGCAGTCGAACTGCCTGGCGCGGTTTCGTCGTCTCCGGTTACTCTCCGCCGAGGTGCGCGGACAGCTTGTTGTTCCACATCGACAGCGCAGACCCGATCGCCATGTGCATGTCGAGATACTGGTAGGTTCCGAGCCGACCGCCGAAGAAGACGTCCTTCTCCCCTGACTGCAGGTCGCGGTACGCGAGGAGCCTCGCACGGTCGTCAGCCGTGTTGACGGGGTAGTACGGCTCGTCGTCACGGCCGGCGAAGCGTGAGAACTCGCGCATGATGACCGTCTTGTCTGCCGGGTAGCTGTCGCGCTCCGGGTGGAAGTGGCGGAACTCGTGGATTCGCGTGTATGGGATGATGGCGTCGGCGTAGTTCATCACCGTCGTGCCCTGATAATCACCGACCGGCAGGACTTCGCGTTCGAAGTCGAGCGTGCGCCACGCCAGCTCGCCCTCCGAGTAGTCGAAGTAGCGGTCGACCGGGCCGGTGTAGACCACCGGGACCTGGCCGACGACAGCGGTCTTGTTCACCGGCTGGGATTCGTCGAAGAAGTCGGTGTCGAGCCGCACCTCGATGTTCGGCGAGTCGGCCATGCGTTCGATCCAGGCGGTGTACCCGTCGACGGGAAGACCCTCCCAGGTGTCGCTGAAATACCGGTTGTCGTAGTTGTATCGCACCGGGAGACGCGAGATGATCTCGGCGGCCAGTTCGGTCGGGTCCGTCTGCCATTGCTTGGCGGTGTAGTCGCGAATGAATGCTTCGTAGAGCGGGCGCCCGATGAGCGAGATCGCCTTCTCTTCGAGGTTCGCGGCTGTCTTCGAATCGAATTCGGATGCCTGCTCGGCGATCAGCGCGCGCGCTTCGCCCGGTGAGTAAGCGGCCTGGAAGAACTGGTTGATCGTTCCGAGGTTCACGGGCAGCGGGTACACGACACCGTTGTGGTTCGTGTACACCTTGTGCTGGTAGTTGGTGAACTCGGTGAAGCGGTTGACGTACTCCCACACCGCCGGGTTCGACGTGTGGAAGAGGTGCGCACCGTAGTTGTGGACTTCGATGCCCGTCTCGGGATCGGCGGAGCTGTACGCGTTTCCGCCGATGTGGTTCCTGCGGTCGATGACGACGACCCTGCGGCCGAGGGCTGCGGCGCGTTCGGCGATGGTCAGGCCGAAGAAACCGGATCCGACGATGACGAGATCTGCATTCACGGGTATGGGCTCCTCAGCGGGTCGGGAAGGCGCGAGCGCGCGGGGATGTGACCGGTATGCACCGGAAGGCGCACGTTCGCGTCAGGCACCCAGCCTAACAATTCCGCGGGGCACTCCGCCCCGCCCCGCCAGCGGCCGGACGCGAGCAGCGGCGTTTACTCTGCGACGGCTGCTTCGTCGACAGTCGCTGAGCCGGGTGGGCCGGTCACGACGCAGGTGTACTCGGCGGGAATGGAGGTTCCGTCCGGGGTTGTAATCGTTCCCTGGAGGAAGACGTACCAGGCGTCGCCGTCCTGCTGCGTCGCGGCAGGTGTCGTCCACTCGAACTCCCCCGCGTCACCCGAGTCGGAGGTCTGGAAGTCGATGCACGCGGTGGTCAGCTCCGCGACGGTCCACTCGGCCGGCGGGGCGGTCGTCGGAGCACTCGACGGCTCATCGCCGGGCGTCTGGGTCGGTGTTGGCGTTCGAGTCGCGCTCGGGGTGGTGGTGTTCGCCGGCTCAGGCGCCGAGCAGCCGGCCATGAGGAGACCGGCGACAAGCACGAGGCCGAGTGTCGACGCTGTTTTCCGAACCGGCATGGTGCCCCCTCTGTTGCGAACGATCAGTGTGTGCCGCCGGCGCCGATGACGAGGCGCGGTGTTCCGGCCCAGGCGTCGGCGCTGGTGGTGTTACGGCCATCGACAAGCAGACGGATACCGGGCAGGTCAGCGGCGGTCAACGTCTTGTAGTCGGCGTGGTCGGCCTGCACGATCGCGAGGTCCACCGGCTGGCCGATCTCATACGGGGTGAACCCAAACCGGCCCAGTTCCTCATCCGAATACAGCGGGTCGTGAACGAACACCTCAGCACCACGGGCGGTGAGCGCCTCCACCGTGGGGAACACCCCGGAGAACGCGGTCTCCTTCACCCCACCCCGGTACGCCGCCCCGAGTACAACAGCACGCATCCCGGTCAGGTTCCCGAGAACGGTCGCGGCCTGCTCGACCACCCGTTCCGGCATCGACGCGTTCAACGTGCGCGCCGTCCGCACGATCTCCGCATCCTGATCGGTCGAGAGATACAACCGCGGATACACCGGGATACAGTGCCCACCCACAGCGATACCCGGCGTGTGGATGTGCGAGTACGGCTGCGAGTTACACGCCTCGATCACCGAATACACGTCGATCCCGACGGTGTCAGCGAACAACGCGAACTGGTTTGCCAGCCCGATGTTCACATCCCGGTAGGTCGTCTCCGCCAGCTTCGCCATCTCGGCTGCCTCGGCGGAGCCCAGGTCCCAGACCCCGTTCGGCCGGGCCAGGTCGGGCCGCTCATCGAAGGTCAACACCGCTTCGTAGAACTCCGTCGCCCGTTTCGCACCCTCAACACTGAGACCACCGACGAGTTTCGGATACTTCTTCAAATCAGCGAACACCCGCCCGGTCAGCACCCGCTCCGGCGAGAACACCAAATGGAAATCGGTGCCCTCGACCAGACCAGAACCTTCCTCGAGCATCGGCTTCCACCGGGTCCGAGTGGTCCCCACCGGCAATGTCGTCTCATAGGAGACGAGGGTGCCAGGGGTCAGGTGTTCCGCGAGCGACCGCGTCGCGGCATCCATCCACGCGAAGTCCGGCGCCCACGTCTCATCATTCACGAACAGGGGAACGACGAGCACAACAGCATCAGCGCCCGGGATCGCGTCGGCGTACTCCGTCGTGGCCCTCAACCTTCCGGCGGGCACCAGGGCGGAGAGTTTCTCCTGCAACTGCGCCTCACCCGGGAACGGTTCAATCCCCTGGTTCACCAGGTCAACCGCAGCCGGGTTCACATCGACCCCGACCACCTCGTGACCCGCATCCGCGAACTGAACAGCAAGAGGGAGACCAATTTTTCCGAGGGCAACAACCGCAATACGCATGGGCTCAATCCTACGGGGAATCAGAATCCGTATCGGTTCGCCAGGTCAAGGCTCGACACGTAGCCGGTTCGGCCGTTCGCGATAACGCGGTACCAGAGCCGCACGCTGTCAAGCGCTTCGACGTTGATTCCGGCAGGGATTGTGAATAGCGCTTTTCCGCCCGCACTGGCACGGACTATCGTTGCCGTCTTCGATTTCAGTTGTTGAATCGGGTACGTGGCTACCTTCGCTATGGGCCCGTTGAAGTGCTCGTAAACAATACGGGCGAGCCGTGCGACGCCCGCCTTAGTCGCCCCACGGTAGCCCATGATGACGACGCTGTAGGTGCCTGCCGGCGCATAAACCAGCCCTGCGTCGATTTGCGTCATTCCCGATGACACCCACAACTCCCCTGGCTTCGTGGCAATGCTGACGCCTGCTGGAATCGCTGATCCAATACGCGACGTCCAGAACTGTTCCTTCATAAGTTTGAGCATGAAGGTCGAGCTGGCCGTGCTCAGTAGTTTGCCCGAGTTCAGACGCAGGAGAAGGGTGGTCAAATCGTTCGTGCTGCTCGTCTTGTAGGAGTAGTACTTGCCCTTCCACGTGCCCGCGTAATGCGTCGCGGTATAGCCCTCCGCGGCAAAAGTCGCGTTCATTGCGTTCGCGCCGATCAATTTGATGATGTCGGAGTGGCAGTAGTTGTCTGAGATGTGGATCATCCCTCGGAGGCACTGAGCGAGCGTATATCCCGACGACAGCTTCGTAGAGTAGTAAAGACGACCCTGATCGATCCGCTTCATCGCCGCGTACGCCGCGAAGAGTTTGATACTGCTCGCAGGCTCAACCGCGGATCCCCCGCGGATGCTGACCGCTCGTTTCATTCCCGCCGCCTCGAACGCAGACACGTTGTATCCGCCGGGAAGCCCTGGAATCGCCGCGTTCAGTTTGCTCGTGAGTGCTTTCTCCGATGCAGCTTTGGTCGCGGTGCTCGCCGTCGAACACGCGACGAGACCGACCACTGGCGCCTGGAGGGTGCTGCTCCCGCCGACCACTGTCACCGTTCCTGCTGCGGCGCGACCGGCGATGTCGGCTTTGACGGCGTCTGGCACGCACGAAGCTTGAGACGGATAGACCGGGCCGGGCTTTGCAGCCACCAGAGACGCAATGCCGAGAGCATCGGCGTAGTTCGCACCGCTGGTGAGGTATGCGGGCGCCCCGGCAGGATATAGCAGCGAGTTCAGACTAATCGCGGCGGCGTACTGGTCGGCGCCGTTCGCCCGATCAACCGTCGGTACGAATGCTCGGAGGGCCGTCTCGATGCCGGCGGAGATGGTGGATGTGCCGCCGACCAGAACGACTCGCGCCACGCCGAGCGCGGCGAGCTGGCTCTTGGTCGCTGAGTCGAGAGTGGAGCTACTGCCATCGACCGGGATAAGCGGTTGCTTCAGCTGCCCCGCAGCCCCCATCGCCGGTAGAACCCCGAGCCAGGTACGTCCGGACACAAGTATTGCCGTCGTCGCCGTGCTGAAACCGCTCGCGACGATGTCCCGTGCGGCCGCATACGGCTCCCCCGCTCCCAGCCGGGTGACATCCGGTGCGAGTCCGTCGCGGATTCTGTTGAGCACCACATCGCCGATATCGCTGGTTGACCCGACGACGACGATTTTCTGTGGTTTCAGCCGTCGTATTTCGTTGACAGTGGGGGTCGAGACCGACGAAGGGGTTGAAAGGAGGAGAGGCCCCCCGGCAGCAGCAGCGACCGGTCCCGCGACGAAATTGCCAGCGAAGCGGGTCGTCGATCCAACGTAGACAACCGGCGCCCCGGAGGGAAAAGCAGCTTGTGAAACCGCGATTGCGCTTGCGGTCCGATCGGCACCACCGATCCGTGAGACGCTCGGTGTGGTGGCGGCAGCGAGTGGAGTTGCGGGGAGAGCACTGGCAGTCTGTGCCGACGCCAGCAGGCCGGCGATCACCAGTGACGCCACGACCGTGCCCTTGAACCGGCGTTGCCGTCCGCCGCGCGGGTTCTCAGCGTGTTTTCTCGTGCCTGCCATTCGTGGCTCCCTCGTTATCTCAGCGGAGAGTAACATGCGCTCGCGCGTGCGGTTGATTACAGGAGGCTCTATCTGGCTCCGCGGACCAGAACCGATGCGGTCATCATTCTCACCGGCGCCTCGCGGGCAAGAAAGTGGTGCAGGCTGCCGGGAAGGATCGAACTCGGGCGGAGGAACTGTCGCCGTTCTAGACCCCGCGCGAGAAGGTTCTGCGTGGGCACTGCCAGATCAAGGATGGCGTCGAGCATCCGCCCGTCCGCTCGGGACAGGATGCGGCGGGTTGCGGGCGCAATCGCGAGAAGTTGTCTGGTGGTTTCGGCGAGGTGGTGGCGATCGGCCTCTGTCCATGATTCGAGGGCCGGTCGATTGGTGACGACTCCGAAGATGTGAATCCTGATCAGCTTGATCACCAGTGCGAGTCTTTGCTTCTCAGAAATCCGCCCGAACCGGGGGTCGTGGGCGAGAAGCCGGAGAAACTCCAGGTCTGCGCTGACCGGCTTTTGCGTCGTCGTCACCCGGTCCTGAGCGTCATTATGGATCAGGTATGCGGGTCCGTGCCTGTCGAAGCTGATCGGATGGCCGCTGAACCAGAGCGCGGTGACGTAGGCGACGTCCTCGCCCGATCCGAGATCGGGCACGAATCGCTCCGCGCCGAATTCTCTCCTCGAGACTAGTCCGAGCGGTGCGCTGCGGTAGGACAGTCGATCCTTCACCGCGTCGAGGTTTCTTCGCCTTCCTGGTCGCACCGGGGGCGTTGGGACGTTTCGCCCTCCGAAATGACGCAGCCGCGGAATTACGACGGATGCCCGGTCACGATCGGCAATGGAGAGCCAGGAATCAATCGCGCCGGGCTCCAGCTCGTCGTCGGAGCCCATGACCGACGTAAATCGACCGGTCGCTGCGTCGAGGCCATGGTTGAACGGACCCGTCGGGCTGCGGATCCCGTCCTCGAGAGCGAGAAACCGCAGTCGCGGATCGCCGTCGTGGACGGTGAGAAGAGAGCGGATGGTGGCGACTGACGTGTTGTGACAGACAACAGTGGCTCGAAGCGCGACAGTATTCCGGTCGAGCACGGATCCGACCGCGCGTGCAATCGGACGCCGGGGATCGTGAACGGGAATAATAACGTCGACGTCGGGATCTGGGCTCACCCGTCGACGGTATCAGCCGGATCGACCAACTCGCAGACCCGGCGCGACGATCGGAAAGCACGACATTCCCGATACTCTGGACAGCGGGACACGTGGACGTCGGCGGCACCCTGTCCCCACTTCCGATTCACCCTGACGACTCACTACGGAGCGGAGAGACATGCCGGACCCGGGCCGACCAGGTGACGCACAGAGCGCGCCTGAAGGACCACCGCTGGCTGCCCGCCGATCCGGCTCGGACCGCGTCGCGTGGATCGATCTCGCGAAAGCCGGCGCCATCATCCTCGTCGTCGTCTTCCACGTCGCGGGGGCCGCCGCCGCTTTCCTTCTACCGAACGCTCAGGACTTCTGGATGACAGGCTGGAAGGCGCTCAGCGATTTCCTGGTTCCCGTGCGTATGCCCCTCTTCTTCCTGATGTCCGGGCTGCTGGCCGGGGCGGCGGTGAACCGGCCCTGGCGAAAACTTTTTCGTTCTCGCTATGCCAACCTCCTCTGGCCGTACCTGATCTGGTCGGTCTCGTTCAGCTTCGTCTATGGCTTCGCCGTTGCCCCCCCAGCAGTGGTTCACTGCAACACGAGCCAGCCTCATCAACGTTGCATTCGGCGGGGACGCCTACTGGTTTCTTCCGACCCTCGTCGTTTTATTCACCGTCGCCCGAGCCTTCAGGAAGTTCGCGCCGGCCTTGGTGTTTGCCGCTTTCGTCATCTGGATAACAGTCCCGCTGAGCCAACCGTTGCTCGCAGAGGTCCTTCCCACCGGACTCGCCACCAATCTCGGCAGGTGGGGCACCTTCGGTATATGGTTCCTGCTCGGCTGCTTCGGCAGACCATTTGTGAGCAGAATCGCCGCTCTCCCTCTCTTACCGCTGCTGCCGCTCGCCGCAGGTTGTTATGCCGTCATGGTGTGGTTTTACTATGTCGCCGACAACCGCGGCTTACCGTGGATCATCGGACTGAATGTGAGCGGTCTGCTCACCGCCGTGCAGCTCGCGGTGCTGGTGTCCAGGAGCTCACGCTTGGCAGCCGTCGGAAGCCACATCGCCCGAAGAACTCTCCCGATCTACCTCCTTCACCCCTTGATCGTGTATTCGGTCGTTGCGTTGAGCCGCGTCCCCGGCGTTTCACTGCGGCTCCCTCAGGACTCCCCCGTCGTGAATTTCTTTTTTGTACCTGCGCTCACAGCTGCGCTCGTCTGGGTCAGCATGCTGATCTACGACGCCGCGATGAAGGGTCCCCTCCGGGTGGTTTTCACACCCGCATCGTCGGGCGGTGGCTCTCTCGAGTCTCGTCACAGCGATCATGACCAGTCGGCGCGAACCTGAGTCAGGGCTCCGCGCGACCGCCTCGGCCACTGGCCGGTGTGCCGTCGGCCGACGGGGCGCGTCAGCACCCGCAGGTTCACCGCCTACAATGGCTTCCCGTGACGGGTGAACAGCAGACAGCACGGATGCCGTTCCCAGCGCCAGAACGCAAAGAGGTCACGCGCCCTCCCCGCCTCGACTCTCTCACAGGGTTGCGCTGGTGGGCAGCGTTCGCGGTCTTCGCACACCACATGTCGATTATCGCGCCGCTGCCGGGCTCATACGCCCTGAGCTACGGCTCGTACGGAGTGACCTTCTTCTTCATCCTGTCCGGATTCGTCCTCACCTGGTCCGCACGAAAGACGGTGACGACATCCACGTTCTACTGGCGTCGTTTCGCACGCATCTACCCGTCTCATTTCATCGCACTCCTGCTCGCCATCCCGGTTTTCTACAGCTTCTCTCCCGCACCAGAGGAATGGTGGGTCAAACCCGTGAGCGTCGGAATTCTGGCGCTGTCGTTCGTGCTGCTCCAAGGCTGGTCCCATGACCCGGTTATTCTGTTCTCCGGCAACCCGGCCGCCTGGACGCTGACCTGTGAGGCATTCTTCTATGCGCTGCACCCGGCCATCAACCGTGTCTTCGGCAAGCTCCGCGTAAAGGGGTCACTAATCCTCGTCGGCGCCGTGATCGGCGCAGCGTTTCTCTACCGCTTCGCCGTGATGTTCTCGTCTGAGTCTTGGCTCGCGGCCGCCCCCCTTCCGATCGTCAGACTGAGTGAGTTCGTGATCGGCATCGGCATCGCGCGCGCGATGCTCGCCGGGTGGCGGGTCCGCCTCTCCCCCGTGTGGTGTTATCTCGGAGTTCTTCTTCTCGTTGGGTGGTTCGCGATTTCTATCCGCTGGTCCGGGAATTCGTTCGTGGACTTCTTGCACGCGACGGCGAACGAATGGATCATCGTCGCGTTCGCCGCCACTATTGCCGCCGTTGCGTCGAGCGACCTCACCGGCAAACGGTCACTCTTGCGCTGGCGCCCGTTCGTCCTTCTCGGCGAATGGTCATACGCGTTCTACCTTGTGCACGCCACCGTCATTTACGCCCTGCTCGCCGTCGTCGGAGTCCAGCCGAAAGGCTGGAGCAACCTGCTCTGGTATGCCGGTCTCCTCGTCGTGACGGTGGCCGCGGCCGCGGCTCTGCACTATCTCGTGGAGCGGCCGTGCGAGCGGTTCATGCGGTCGTGGTGGGATCGACGTCTGGCGCGCCGTACGCAGCACGATGCGTCGAAGCCAGCCGACGTTGTGCCTGTCGAACCCGTTCAGCCGGGCAGCAGGTCGTAGTTCACCCGGGTGGCCGTGACTCAAGCAGGTCGACGATCGCTTTCTCCCAGATCGCGACCTGGCTGTCGGCATTGAGCTCAGAGGCTGTCTTCATCGCCGCCGATTTAAAAGCCGCAACCGACTCACCGGTCAGGCTGTCCAGAGCGTCAGCAAGCGACTGCGCCGTAAAATCCCTGGCTACCAGACCGAGCTTGTTATCGGTCACTATGGCCGCCATCTCGGGCGATGGCCCCACGACGACAGCCAATCGCGCCTGAATGAAATCGAATATCTTATTGGGAAGCGCCCACCGGTAGCTGAAGTTCACTGGCGGGAGGACGAACACTCCGACGTCATACCCGTTGAGCGTTGGAATCAGTTCGTCGTACGGCACGGGGTCATTGATACGGACGTGTTCGAGCTCGGCTGCACGGGCCTTCAGCTCTTCGATGTAGGGCGGATCATTGGCCGTGAGGTACAGGTCAAGGCTGAACTCCGACGCCGCCAGCTCGACAGCGTCGAGCATGATGTCGAGCTTTCGGTTGCGCAGGCCCGCGCCACTGTGGACCAGGCGGAGCAGCACTCTGGGAGGGGCTGGCTCCAGATTCCAGTATGGGGCGGCGTTGGTCACCACCCCTGGCAGAAAACCGAAGTCCTTCTCATACTCACGAGCGAGCCCCTGTCCTACTGTTGTCCACGAGTTGGCCCTGCTCACATACCGGCGACACAGCCAGCGATAGTACGGCGCAAGCCAGCGCATCCACTTGGGATTCTCCGTCCGAAGCTTCGAGGTGTATTCATGGAGGTCAGCGTGCACACCGTGCTTCGAGCGCAATTCGAGCGCGAGCGGAACGGTTTCGACGTCGTTCGCCAGCACGACATCCCACTCCCCCGTTCGAAGTTGTTCCCTGCACCAGGCCACCGCACCCGTCCGCCAATACGTCGCTCCGAACATCCGCAGCGCCAGAGTCGGCGCGAAGAAGTTGTTCTGCGGCTGGCTGTCAGGAATTCGTATGTGTCTGGACACTCCTTCCGGCGCTTCCCCATATCCACACGTGGTGACGTCATACCCGCCCACGAAGTGTCGGACCTGCTTGAGCACTCTCGCGTCATTGGCGATCGGCGAAAACGACAGGATCAGGATTCTGGGTGCTGGACTCATAACTTCATTTCAGGTCGGTGGTGAAGCGCGATCACGTCGTGAGGAAACCACGAAGCACGTCGGCGGCGAAACGTCCGTCGTGGACGCTTTCGACGTACGCGCGTCCCCGCGCACCGTTCGGTCGGAAGTGATCCGGACGAGCACAGATGTCACGGATCACCGCCTCGATCGAGTCGGGCGTTGCCTCAACTATGGGAAGTTCGAGTCCAGTCTGGGCCTCCACGTACTCGCGGGCCTGCGCGGTCACGTGACCGACAACGATGCGTCCCGCTGCCATCGCTTCGCACGCGGCGACACCGAAAGACCCAATGCGGAATTGGTCGAGAACGATGTCAGCGCTGTGGTAGACGTCAGGCATCTGCGCGGCGGGCACACCTTCGACGCGCCGGTAATCGATCAGCCCTTCCTCAGCCAGACCGGCGAGGACAGGATCGATGAGATCGGATCCTTTGAGCGATCCCTTGCTCGGCGCATGGACGACCCGGGGCCTCGTCGTGGCGAGTATATCCTCACTGTTCGACCATCGCGCGGCGTCGACCACGACAGGGAGCCACGTGGCCTCAGGGACGTCCAGAATGAGATCGGGGGTCGAGACGAAGACGGGCGCTCCCACCTCGTCTAGGATACGACGATTGGCGCTCGCCTGCTTCTCGAGAACAGCGGTCCCTGCGTCCGCCGCATCAGCGAACGGCGACCATTCGTGCCGAGCAGCGTGTCTGCTAGGCAGCCGGATGTCACTCCCGTGGCACAGCATAGCCAGGCTGACCCCCGAGCTCGTGATGTCACGAGCCTGGTCCACCACGCTCTGGTCGTACACGCGGCCGAAGACGTGACGCTCTGCTTCGAGCAGCACATGGGTGAAACTACTCAGGACCACCCGTCGCTGCTCTCTTTGCCAACGGCCGGAAAGAACGAAAGCGCCAACGGGGACCGAAACGTCGACGGGGAAACCAAAATCGGAGTCGAGCCTGTATGCCATGCTCACCGCACCGACGCCGGGGATGAAGCGCTCGGCAGCGCGGGCCCATTGCCAGCCCTGCCCGGCCCAGTTGACCGGTGCGACATACAGCCGGATCGGGGTTTCGGGTGCCACAGTCGGCACAGGAACCGCAGCGACATCGAATCGAAACCGACCAGGGAGCAATGCGACCAGCGCTCGGTCGGGCACACGCCTGGTCAACAGACTCAGGGCGCGAAGCACGACAGGTGGCATGCTCATCGGTTTAGCCGATACAAGACGAACCTGGTCAGGTTGGATTCGCGGTCGAATAGCCTCAACGGGTTTCGTGGGACTATCCGGTTCAGCCGCGACGACGTTCGGTGTCGCTCAACGGCGTCGGCGAGCGACACCGCGCTGGAACCGATGTCGATCACCGCATCGAGAAGCGAGCGGTCTGCGCGCGACAATGGCGCGAGCGCGCCGGGTGCACGCATCACGATCTCTCGGGCACTCGACCGTAAGGCGTCGGTGTCGCCCGGCCCCCACGACTCTGCCCGCGACCGCGTTATGACCGCGCCGAGGACATGAATGCGCAGGAGCTTCGTCACGAGGGATCGCCGCGCCGATGTCGTCAGTCCTGTGAACCAGTCGCGAGCGACAAGGTCGAGAACCGCGGCCATCGCTTCGGAGATGGGGCGGGGCTGGGTGGTCACCCGGGTGACGGCGTCAGCGCCGATGATGTAGGCAGGAGTCCGCACGAGGTAATCAATCCGCTTCCCTGCCGCCCACAATCGGGCGCTGAAGGCCATGTCCTTACCGACCGGCATCCCGGCCGTGAACTCAAGCCCCAGCTCGCGGACTACGGCGAGCCGGAGAAGTCCGAGGGGGGCTGTCCGGTAAAACAATCGGTCCCGAACCGGGTCGAGACGCCGGGAGCGCCTCCACCGCGTCAACGGGTTCATCAGGAGCTCGCCGTGCTGATGCCTGAGGGGAACCAGAGCAGCGTCGGGACGGCTCACGTTCACGTGCGCTATCCAAGCCGCCATTGCGCCTGGCTCGAGGAAGTCATCCGAGCCCATGATCGAGACGTATGGGGCTGTGGCGAGAGTTAGCCCATGGTTGAAAGGTCCGGCGGGACTCTTGATGCCGTCGGCGAAGGAAACGACCGTGACCGAACTGTCGTGTACGTATTCAGCGAGCTGCGCCTCGATCCCTTCGGGATCGATGTTGTGGCAGACGATGAGCACCCGGACAGCGCCAGCGGGTGTCCCGGCGAGCACAGATTCAACCGCGCGCTTAGTCGGTCGTGTCACGTCGTGAACGGGAATCACTACATCCACCATGATTTCGGATGCTGCGACCCGGTTTTCTCCGCCCACGTTAGTCGACAAGGCCGGCAAGTCGCGCCTGAACAGAGAAGTCTTCGACGTCGCGGACGACTTCATCGAACGAGCCATGGGTAACGATCCGGCCGTCGCGCATGAACACGACCTGATCGTTGTCCCGAATCGTCGAGAGTCGATGGGCGACGGAAATGATGGTCACCTCTCCTCGGAGTTCCCGGATAGCGATGGAGACATCGGACTCCGTCTTTGTGTCGAGGGCACTCGTTGCCTCATCGAGAACAAGGATCAGTGGGTCGCTGTAGAGGGCGCGAGCTATTCCGAGGCGCTGACGCTGGCCGCCCGATAGCGACATGCCTCGTTCGCCGACCCGGGCATCCATCCCGCCCGCTCTGGACATCACGACGTCCCAAAGCTGGGCACGCTCCAGCGCCGCCTGCACCCGAACGCGGTCAAAATCCCCGGTCCAGGAAAGCGCAACGTTCTCCGCGACGGATCCGTCGAAGAGAGCAACATCCTGAGGAACATACCCTACGCGGGAACGCCAGTCAGCGAGGACTCCTTCGAGAGGGATACCGTCGATGAGGATGTCGCCGCCCGATGGGACGAGAAGCCCGAGAAGAATGTCGACGAGAGTTGATTTTCCTGCGCCGGAGGATCCGACGAGGCCGACGGTGCTCCCCATCGGAATAGTGAGGTCGATCCCCGTGACGGCCGGTTTCTCTCCTCCAGGGTAGGTGAAGGCTACATCTCTCAGTTCGAGCACCTTCGGTTCGCTCTTAAGCGGATCATGGCCGATCCGCTCTCCCCGTTCGAGATACCCCTCTGCCTTGTGGATGTCTCCCATCACCGCCCTGACCTGCGGGATGTTCGAGTGGGTCTGAGTGATAACGGATTGGAAACCGGTGAGCGATGGAACCAGCCGGAAGCCGGCAACGGCGAAGAGCGCGACAGCCGCGAACGCACCGGCCATACCACCCGACCAGTACGCGACTCCCCCGACCAGGATGAAACCGCCGACCAGTGCAGACTCGAGCACAAATTTCGGTACGGCGCCGAGGAAACTGAGGTTGGCGCGAGCCCTGGTCGTGTGCAGCCGGTTCGAGTGGATGACCGCGGCGACTTCCCCGGCCTTGTTCCGCAGGGTGATCTCTTTGAGTGCTGAGACCATGTCAGTCATCAAACTGGCGACCTTGAATGAGTAGTCGCGGTTCACTCGCCCCGCCTCCACCGATTTCCGAGAAACCCAGAAGTAGAGCAGGAAGGCGATGAGGCCCAGGTAGACGACAGTGACAAGCGCTGTGACGGGCTGAGCGATGACGATGACGACGAGGACTGAGATCGACGTCGTGAAAAGTGTCGGGAGGCTGAGAACAGGCAGGAGGAATCCGGCGACGACGGCTGCGATTCCGACATCCGCCATCCTGACCAGTTGTGACGTATTGCGCTGCAGCCGCTCGGTCCACGGCGCCTGGATGTAGGCGCCGAAGAGTCGGTCACCGATCTCGAGTTCGTACTTCGCGAATCGTCGCGTTGCCCTCCACTGCAGAAGAACACTCAGACCGGACTTGAGGATGATCAGAGTCGAGACGGCTACCAGGATCCATACATAGCCCGACTGGTCGACCGCACCGACGAGTGGTAGGTTCACCGGCTCCGACTGGACCATCGCCGCCATCGAGAGGGCGAGGAGGCCGATAGCTGCGACGTCGAGCAGCGCAAGGGCAGAGGAAAGGACGACATAGGTCCACAGAAAGTTTCGGGCTCTGGGTGGCAGCAGGGGCAAGAGCTTCTTAAGGGTCTGCCAGAGGAGTTTCACGGGAGGTCTATCCTTCAGGGTGAGCGGAATCCCATGATCCCACAGTTCCCTGATCGGACCGGCGGCGCGGAACCGTCCAAATAGCGGACGAACTAGGATGGCTGCTCGTGAAGATAATCAGTGTCGTTGGTGCCCGTCCCCAGTTCGTCAAGCTCGCTCCCATCGCGAAAGCCGCCGCGGTTGCCGGCGTCGATCACGTGATCGTCCACACGGGCCAGCACTACGACCCAATGCTCTCGGATGTTTTCTTCCAGGACCTCGGAATCCCACAGCCCACAGTGCACCTTGGCGTGGGGTCCGGGTCCCACGGGGTTCAGACGGGTGCCATGCTCGGCGCTTTGGACGCCGTGTTCGACGAACATCAGCCGGACTGGGTTCTCGTCTACGGCGACACGAACTCGACGGTGGCCGCTGCGCTCAGCGCGGTGAAACTCCACTTCAAACTTGCTCATTTGGAAGCCGGACTGCGTTCGTTCAACCGGCAGATGCCCGAAGAGCACAACCGGGTTCTCACTGACCACGCGGCAGACGTGCTCTTCGCGCCGACGAGCGTCGCGGCCGGCCACCTGGCGAACGAGGGCCTCGCCGACCGCACCGTTGTGGTCGGCGACGTCATGACCGACGTTTTGATGCTCATTCGCGACCAGATCAGCGGCAAGCCATCAGCCCTGGTCACCGAACTCGCGCTCGCCCCAGACGGTTACTACGTCGCGACCATCCATCGCGCAGAGAACACTGATGACCCCGGCAGGCTCAGGCAGATCGTCGACGGGCTCGCCGAACTCGATCTCCCAGTCGTGTTGCTCGCACACCCACGGGTGGTCGCTAAGGCCGCCGAGCACGCAATCGACCTCACTTCTGGCTCCCTTATCGGCCACGCGCCGCTTGCATATCCGGACCTGCTTGCCGCCGTCGCCTTGAGCAGGGGCGTGATCACCGACTCCGGCGGGCTTCAGAAGGAGGCTTTCCTCCTTCGCATTCCGTGCACAACGGTACGAACGGAGACCGAGTGGGTCGAGACAGTCGATCTTGGCTGGAATGTTCTCGCTAACACCAAGGAAGAGATTGCAGCAGCAGCAACGCGCGCCCGTCCGGCCGCGACGGATGCCGCTCCGTACGGCGATGGAGACGCGGCAACCAGAACCGTCGAGTGGCTCATTTCACACTGATCGGACCCGGACCCACAGTGTTTCAGAGGGCAAGACGACTGATGCTTTCCTCCCATACATCAACCTGCGGTCCGGCGGAGAGCTCGAGCGCAGCAGCGTCAGAGCCCGCTTTGTACTCCCTGACGGAGTCCGCGGTCAGCTCAGCGATAGCCGCCTGCAACGCCTCCATCGAGAAGTCCGCGGCGACATCCCCGAGGTGGAATCTCTTCACATATGCGGCCATCTCCGCGGACGGGCCGACAATGATCCCCAGGCGCGCCTGGACGTAGTCGAACATCTTGTTGGGTAGCGCCCACTCGTTGTTGAAATTCACCGGCGGCAGGAAGTGCACGCCGACATCGAAGTTGTTGAGGGTCTTCACCAGCTCGGAGTATGGCACCGGGTCGTGCAGGGTGATGCGGTCGGATGCATCCGCGCCCGCCCTCAGCTCAGCGAGGTAGGCAGGATCGTTCGCCGTGAGGTACAGATCGAGCGTGACATCCGCCGGTGAACCGGCAACGGCAGAGATGAGTGTGTGTATATTGCGTTTTCGCAGGGCAGCGCCGCTGTGGACGAGCCGAATAGTCTGGCCAACCGGTTGTGGGGTCAGGTCTGCGAAGGGAGCGGCGTTGGTGACCAGGCGCGGGTGGAAGCCGAAGTTCCGCTGGTACTCATTCGCGAGTCCTTCTCCGACGGTCGTCCAGGACTGCGCCTTGCTCACATACCGGCGGCACAACCATTCATAGTACGGCGCGATCCGACGGAGCCAGCCCTCGAATTCGGCGTGCAGACGTGGACTGTATTCATGCAGATCCGCGTGCACGCCTCGCTTCGGTCGAAGCGAGAGCGCCAGCGGCACCGTCTCGACGTCATTGGCAAGGATCAGGTCAAACCTTCGGCCGGCAAGCGCTGCCTTCGTCCAGCGCACGGCTCCAATACTCCAGTAGGCACGCGAATAAAGGTGGAGCGTAATGAGTCGGCCGTTGAGATCGTTCGCAGGCACATCGTCGGGAATGCGAATATGCTCGGCTACTCCCTCCGGTTTGGGACCGTAGCCACACGTCGTGACGTTGTAGGTCGGTGTGAAGCGCTCGACCTGCTTGAGTACGCGGGCGTCGGTCGCTATCGGTGAGAACGAGACGATGAGAAGGTCAGTCGGTGAAGGCACGCCCCCAGTTTCGCACTACTTTCGAATCCAGCGAGCGACTCCGGTCGACTGACCGGCGAGCAGCGAGCGATAGAGCTGGAATAGTCGTGCGGATTCGCCCTGCCAGGTGAGTTCGGGAGCGGCCAGACGGATGGCTGCACGCCGCTGCGCCGACGAAGCCAGGGTCTTCGAGATCGTCGCCGCGAGCGCTTTCGCCGGCATATCTGTCTCAACGATCTCGCCGACGTCGTACTTGCGTACCAGCCGCGCCGCATCGACGAGGTTGGTGGAAACAACGGGGATTCCTGCCTGGATCGACTCAAACAGCTTGTTGGGGAGCGAGTACTCGTAGCTGAGGCACGCGGGGCGGGTCAGCACGAGCGACACGTCGGCGTCAGCCAGCGCCGCTGAAACATCGCTCGAGCGAACAGCACCGACGAAATGGACCCGATGGGCGAGCCCGAGTTCTGCGATTCGCCTGTCGAGCCCTGCGCGGTAGATCTCAGAACCGAAGCCGAGCAGGACGAAGTGCACGTCGCTGGGGAGCAACGGAAGCGCCTCGATCGTCTCTTCGATCCCGCGATTCGTCGTGATCCCGCCACAGTAGGCGAGTACGCGAGTCTCAGGGCTGAGATGTGCGAGCTCCCGCAGCCGGCCGGCGGATTGCTCAGGAACCTGACCGGTGAACGCGGGGATGTTCCTCACGAGAGTCGGCTGCGCTCGAAGCCTGTAGCGCTTCTTCAGCCAGTCAGCGATACTGGGCGACACTGTCACGACTGCCGTGGCACGCTGAGCGCCGAGTCGTTCGTAGAGCCGCTCAAACCTCTTGGCCACGGGCCGGTCGGACCGAATGTTACGTTCGGTCCACAGCTCGTGGGAGTCGTAGACATACGGCACTGAGAGACGCCGCGAAGCCCACATTGCGACGACGAGGGTGTTGGCGTCGTGGGCGTGGATGATGTCAGGGCGCCATGCCTGGACACTCGCACTCGCCCGCTTCCAGAAGGACCCTTGCTTGATCGTTGCGTCGGCTCGACGCCACAGATCTATCGCCACGTTCTTTGCTCCGGAGGCACGCGGAGCAGCAGGCTTCGGAACAGAAGGCGTCGCGACCTTCGGCGCAGCTGTGCCAGCGACGGGTGCTGTCGACGATTCCCCCGTGTTGGTTGCGGTTTCGGTGTAGATCGGCACCGGGCGCCCCAGCATCCGTCGCACCGACAAACCCCATTTGGTCAGCAAGTGCGCTATCTCGCGCAGCGGGAGACGGTCGATTTCGACCTCACCCGTTTCAAGACCCGGCCCGAAATGACCTGTACGCGATGAAAAAGCGAAGATGCGAACATCCGCTCCACCCTCGGCGACCGTCGCCGCGATTTTCAGTACTCGGGTGTCTGCGTAGGTGTCGTTGTACACGACAAACGCAATTCGCGGACGACGTCCGTCAATCAGGGGTAGGGGGTCGTTGCTTACCATGTTCGTCTTCCGCCTTGTCGCAGTGCCGTCTCGAGGCCATTCTCGCTCTCCGTTGTGCCGGCCGGGTAGCATCCGTCGTTCACGTCGCCCCGGCACCGGCGTCGGACACGACCTGCGCTGCGCGGCGTCCCGCAGTTGCCAGCGAAGCGTTCTTCTCGGCCCACTCAGCCAGGTTGCCGGGATCCCACGTCCTGTCTCGCAGCATTGTGGTGAGCGCATCCGCCACGGTGGCCACCTCGTAATTCACGGCAAGCCCGAGCCCGGCCCCCTCGATGATGTCAGCCGCCGGGCCGGGGCCGGTGAACAACACGGGAGTCCCGCACGCGACCGCAGCGAATATTTTGGTCGGAATGGCAAAGTCATAGCCCTGCCCCGGTTTCAGGCTGACCGCGGCGACGCGGGCGGAACGGAGTGTCGCGGCTGCTCGGTCGGGAGAGACCACCCCGCGGAATTCAACGGCGCCTGGAGCTAGTTGCTCAGCCAGCGCTTCGAGCGATTCCCACGCACTCCCCTGCCCCAGAAAGATCAAGCGAGCCCCCGGTATCCGCTTCCGGACTTCGGGCATGGCGCGGACGAAGATGTCAGCCCCCTGCCACTCAGAAGTTGTGCCGGCATAGATGACGGTGGGGGCAGACCTGGGGCTCGAACTTCCCGGCGAAAAAATCGTCGTGTCGATGCCATTCGGTACAACGACGCTGTGCCGTGCTCCCGACAACTCGTCGACGCGTCTGGCGACGCCGTCGCTGACGGCGATCACCCTTTTTGCGTGCCGCAACACATGCGCTTCGACCAGACGCAGCACGCGCACCACGAACCGGGGTGCACCCGTCGACTCGGCGGCATCCGACCACACATCCGCGGCGTAGTAGACGTACGGCACCCGGGTGAGCGCTGAGACGACGCGGACGACGACGCCTGTCGTCGGGGGCGGCTCGCTGACGAAGACATCCGGGCGCCGTTCAAACAGCAACCGGAAGAACAACGGGATGTCGAAACTGAGGTACTGCAGGTATCCTCGCACGTAGCCGTCGCGATCACGTAGCACGGGGAAGCGCCTTATCGTCACGTTCGGACGTGTTGCCGGCCGCTCCCCTGAGCGGGACGTGGTCGTCATGACCGTGACCTGATCACCACGTTCAGTCAGCGCGTTCGCCAGTGACGCCAGTCGGAAAGACGCGGCCGCCGGCTCAGGCGAAAAGATGCGACTCGCGATTACGACGCGCATCAGCCTAGAACTCGACCGACTTGCCCGTCCTGGCGGAGTCGATGATGCCTTCGACGACGGCGAGGGTTCGGAGCCCTTCTTCCATCGTGACGACGTCGGTGCGAAGGCCGAGGACGGCGTCGCGGAACGCTTCGTGTTCGACCCGGAGGGGTTCTCGTTTTGCGATTGCGAACCGGGTGACATCGCCCTCGGACACTCCCCGGAACGCGGACATGTACTCCCACTCGGTGGGGATCGTGCCATTGGCATAGAACGTCAGGTCACTCGAGTTCGTGTCAGCTACGTACGCGCCACGTTCCCCAGTGACGATAGTGACCCGTTCCTTCATCGGGGAGAGCCAGTTCACCACGTGGTTCACGATCACCCCGTTCTCCAGCCGGCCGGTGGCGAGGATCATGTCCTCGTACTCCCGGCCGCTTTTCAACATCGTCTGCGCGAAGATCGTCTTGTGGGGTGACTGTGCCACCCACGCTGTCAGGTCGACATCGTGCGAGCCGAGGTCCTTCGCGACCCCGACGTCCGCAATCCGGGACGGGAACGGCCCCTGACGCCTTGTCGCAATCTGGTACACCTCACCCAGGTCTCCCGCTTCGATCCGGCGACGCAGTTCTTGCAACGCCGGGTTGAACCGTTCGATATGACCGACAGCGCCAACCAGATTGTTCGCGGTGAACGCGTCGACCATCCGCTGCCCGGCCTGAACCGAGTGTGCGATCGGTTTCTCGACGAGGGTGTGCACGCCTGCGTCGGCAAGTTTCAGTGCTGCCGCCTCGTGGAACGCAGTCGGCACCGCGACAACGGCCATGTCGATCCCGACACCGATCAACGCATCGATGTCCGGAAGAACATCAAGTTTCCCGGCAACACCGTGCGGGTCCCCGCCCGGATCAGCGATCCCGACCAGATCCACCCCGGGCAACTCTCGCAGCACCCGGGCATGGTGCCGGCCCATCTGGCCAACACCGAGCAAACCCACCCGCAACTCGGCCATCAGGCGCCTGCCTTCACCACAGTGTTCACCGCGGCGACGACCCGTTGCAGGTCGTCCTGCGACAGTGACGGGTGCACCGGCAAGGACACCACCTCAGCGGCCGCGCGTTCCGTCTCCGGCAACTCCAGCCCGGGAGCGAAATGGGTCAACGACGGCAACCGGTGATTCGGCACCGGGTAATACACACCAGACCCCACCTGGTGCTCCTCCTTCAACGCGGTCACGAAACCGTCCCGGTCTTCCGGCACCCGGATCGTGTACTGGTGATAGACGTGCACGGCGCCCGTCGCAACCGGAGGAACGGTGACACCCTCCAGGTTCGCGTCGAGGAACGCCGCGTTCTCCTGACGGGTTTTCGTCCACGCGCCGACCTTGGTCAGCTGTACCCGCCCGATCGCCGCGTGGATGTCGGTCATCCGGTTGTTCAACCCGACAACTTCGTTCTGGTACTGCGTCTCCATACCCTGGTTGCGGAACAGCTTCACGCGCCGGACGAACTCGTCACTGTCACAGGTCACCATCCCACCCTCGCCGCTGGTCATGTTCTTCGTCGGATACAGGCTGAACATCCCGAACCGACCGAACGACCCCACCCGCTTACCGTCCAGCTCTGCGCCGTGCGCCTGCGCGGCATCCTCATAAAGATCAAGATCGTATTTTTCTGCCAAAGCCATCAGCTCACCGAGGTGTGCCGGGTGACCGTACAGGTGAACGGGCATGATGGCCTTCGTCCTCGAGGTGATCGCCGCTTCGACGGCCACCGGATCCAGAGTGAACTGGTCCGGTTCAATGTCAACAAACACCGGGGTTGCCCCGGTCAACGCCACCGAGTTCGCCGTTGCGGCGAAGGTGAACGACGGCACAATGACCTCGTCGCCCGCGCCAACGCCCGCAGCGAGCAAACCGAGATGAAGGCCAGAGGTGCCGGAGTTCACGGCGACACTCGCCCGACCCTGCACCATCACCTCAGCGAACTCAGCCTCAAACGCCGCAACCTCAGGCCCCTGCGCAACCATCCCGGAACGAAGAACACGATCAACCGCCTCCCGCTCCTCATCACCGATGATGGGCTTCGCCGGAGGAATAAATGAGTTAGTCATGTGCGGGGACCTCTCTGAGTGTTCCGTCGTTTTCTTCATAAAGCGCACCCGTCTGGGGGCATTGCCACCCGGCATCCGTCTCTGTCAACCGCTGACCGGCCTTACCGACCCACCCGATGCGTTTCGCGGGGACACCAACCATGAGCGCGAAGTCGGGCACGTCGCGGGTGACGACCGCGCCCGCAGCCACGGTCGACCATGCGCCGATCGTGACGGGAGCGACGCATACGGCGCGAGCGCCGATGGCGGCACCCTCGAGGATGGTGACTCCGACAGGCTCCCAGTCGTGCGCGCTCTTCTGCGACCCGTCCGGGTTGATCGCCCGTGGGTAGGTGTCATTGGTGAGCACGACTGCCGGGCCGATGAACACGCCGTTGCCGAGCCTCGCGGGCTCGTAGACGAGGGCGTAGTTCTGCACCTTGCAGTTGTTGCCCATCTCCACACCGGTTCCGATGTATGCGCCACGGCCGACGATGCAATTGCGGCCGATTCGAGCTTCTTCACGGACCTGTGCGAGATGCCAGACTGAGCTTCCTTCGCCGATGTCGGCCTGTTCGGATACGTCTGCCGATGGCACGATTCGGGCGTTGGGGTGAATACTCAAGTGGGCTCCTCGCACACGTTCGTTCGACGGCTGGTGCGCACCAAGACTACCGCCTTCTGCAACAATGGGCGTATGACCGCCGCCCCCTCCAACGTGCCTGATGTCGCCGGAGGACGGGACTCGGAAGCGTGGATCATCATTCCCCTCTATAACGAGGCGACGGTGATCGCGCGTGTCGTCACCGAACTTCTTGAACGATTCGAACACGTGGTGTGCATCGACGACGGCAGCACGGATGGATCCGCTGCGGTCGCGGCTGCGGCCGGTGCCCGGGTGATTCGCCATCCAGTGAACCTGGGGCAGGGTGCAGCCCTTCAGACCGGGCTGGCCTACGTGACGACCAAGCCGGACGCGCGCTACATCGTGACCTTCGATGCGGACGGGCAGCACAGAATTGAAGACGCCGAGGGGATGTTACGTGCGGCACGAGAACACGGAACGGCTATCGTCTTCGGTTCCCGCTTCCTCGACGACCGTACTCAGCCTGGCTGGTTGAAGAAGGTCATTCTCAAGACGGCGGTGTGGGTGACCAACCGGACGACGGGCCTTCGCCTGACCGACGCGCACAACGGCCTGCGCGTCATTCGCACCGACGCCGCGCGACTCGTCGATCTGCAGCAGGACCGGATGGCGCATGCGACCGAGATCGTCTTTCAGCTCGGCCGCACCAAGCTGCCGTGGGAGGAATACCCGGTGGAGCTTCTCTACACCGACTACTCGAAGGGGAAGGGCCAGTCTGTGTTGAACTCGGTCAATATCCTTGTCGACCTCCTCGTGCGATAGGACCAGAACCATGTGGATCCAGATCATCCTCGTTGTCGGCGTTGTCGTCGTCGGCCTCTTTCTCACTCGCCCGTCCGGCCGGGACAGCCACCTCGCGCTTCGCCGTCTGTTCCTGGCGGCGTTCGTCGTCGCTGCGGTCGGGTCGATCATTTTTCCGCAGTGGCTGACCTATGTCGCCAACCTCGTGGGAGTCGGACGCGGAACCGACCTTCTGCTGTATGGTTTCGTCCTTGCATTTCTTATCTACGTCTCAACGACGTATCGCCGCAACGTCCAGCTGGACCGTAAGCTCACCCGGCTCGCGCGTGATCTTGCCCTGGCGGAAGCACGCATCGAGGACAGTCATCCGGAAACGGCGCCCCCGTCGGCCCCAAAAGGCGACGACTGACGTACACCCGGCGGGGTAGTCGCGTCAGTCGCAGCCGGTGATGCGGTAGAGGACCTTGTCGTTCTCACGATCGATCTCCGTGACTGCCCCCGACTCGGCGAGATTCAGATAGCCCTCGAAGTTTGTCGTGCTGTCGAAGCTGAGTACGCCGCCCGCATCTCTCGTGTAGATGCCGAAGTCCAGCACATATCCAACCCCCAGCGACTCCAGCGCCGCGCACACCTCTGGGTCGGTGCCAGCCTCATTGAGCCGCGTGTTGACGGTAACGTGTTCGGGATCGGACGAGATATTGAAGTGCGGGTTGAGCACGCGACGATCGCCGACGACGTATGCGAGTGAAGCACCGGTCCACGGGTTGCCGGCCACAATGGAATCCTCGGGCACGTGCTCACCGAGCCGCTCGAGTATCGTGCGCTCATCGATCGATAAAATCGGCGACGATTCGGTCATCGCGTACTTCGGTCGCGCGTCCGCAACGGCGTACTGCATGGCGTTGCCCTGCGTCGCAGCGAGTAACAGGACGGCGGCGAAGAACGGCAGGACGGGGGCAATTCGTGCTGCGCGCAGACGCTGATCCAATCGGGGTTGAAGCCGTTTCTCAGCGAACCTCCACACGGCAGAGACGCCAAGCACGGCGATCGGGACAGCTATCGTCGCAAGCAACGCAGTGAGCCGTGGAGTGTCCTTATAGAACAGGCCGATCGTGACGTTGCGCAGGTCGCCGTAAGGAAGTGACGCCGCCAGAAGGAAGAGGACGGCACTGACCGCCCACATGCCGCCGATCCACCACCGGCCGTTGCGGAGAACGGACACCAGCCCGACGATGGTCAGGACACTGATGACAACAGCCGGGAATGCCCCCTCCCTCGAATTGCTGATGAGTTCATACAACGCGTACACGGGGCTGGCGTGGGCGTCCCACGGCGAGGTATTTCCGAGCCGCCCGATGACGTACCACGCGGCGGCAAACACCAGCATTGCGATTCCGAATGCCAGCACTGCTGCCCATCGCACTCCGCGCGGGCCCGATCCCCGCCAGATCCGGACGACAACGGCGAGCGCAGCTGGCACGAGCATTGCTGCCCAGGCGAAGACGACGGCAGATTGGGCCAGCCCCATCGCGACGAGCGTAACTGCGAGCGTGAGGGCAGCCAGCACCGGTGGCGCCAGCGTGCCACGGGGAACCAGCCCGAGGACGGACAACCCGAGCGCGAGAGCGAGCGGGATGAAGGCTAGTGCAAAGAAATAGGGGTACAGCACGCCGTAGTCGAGCGGAAGAATCGGGAAGCCGGGAATGCCGGCACTCAGGACACCCGCGGCCAGGATCGCCACCCGGCTCCCTGGAGCGAGCGCCCGGCTGAGAGCCACCACGCCAGCTGGCCAGATACCGGCGGCGATGACGATGTTGACCGTGTTCGCGGCCATGAGGACGTCGCCACCGGATGACGCCGCCACAAGCGACACCATCCCGTGCCATGCTGCCGGATAGAAGCTCGATGCTCCCGGGGGCAGGATCAGACCGGAAAGATGGAATGACGAGGCATTGGCGGAGTCGAGCACGAACTTGACGCCATTGAGGTGGAACGCTGCGTCGAACGTCTGCGACATGTTCGTGGGGTCGCCGATCACGATGACCAGTTGAATAGTGATCGCGACGGCAGCGATCGCCAGCGCCGTGATAATCCAGCTACGTTCAGTAGGCTTTCTGTATCGCCGCGAAGCGCCCCATGCACCGGTCAGAAGACGATGCACGACGGCAGTTCCGGCGGCGATCGCGAGCAATGCCGCCATGACTACCGGGACTGCCCACGGCAGCGCCACGAACGGAAAGGCGATTGCCAGGACCGCAACGAGTGCCGCGGAGACGGCCGGCGCGGCGGCATGAAGCACGAATCCCCGTGCCCCTGCTGCCAGAAGCACCGCTAGACCGGGCAGGTAGAAGAAGCCGATCGAGACCGCCAGGACCGGTAGTGCTGACAACCAGCTCACGTGATCGCCATCCCCTCTCGACGAGTGAGGGCTGTCACGACGCCATGCCCGGGCGTGCGAGCAGGGAGGCCTCCCACGCTGAGCCGACCATCTCCGTGAGGTTGCGTCTGGCGGTCCAGCCCAGCGCTTCCTGCATCCGGGTCACATCTGCCACGACAGTTGCAGGGTCGCCCGCGCGACGGACCTGCACAACCGGCCGGAACGTTCTGCCTGAGCACACCGAGAGTGTGTCGAGCACTTCGAGGACGCTCGCACCGGTTCCTGTCCCGACATTGAGCACCGTCGACCGAACGTCGGTGTCAGCCAGGTGGTTGAGCGAACGGATGTGGGCTTCAGCCAGGTCGAGGACATGCACATAGTCCCTGACCCCTGTCCCGTCCGGAGTATTGAAGTCGTCGCCGAACACCCGGGGGCTTTCACCACGGTGCACCGCGTCGATCGCAAGCGTCAAAAGGTTCATCGGAACTGTGTCAGCAAGTTCCGGCCAGCCGGCGCCTGCCACGTTGAAGTATCGGAGGCTCGCGGTTCGGAGCTGCTGGGCATCTGCAGCGGCGGCGACCAGCCACTCGCCTGCGAGTTTCGTCTGGCCGTACGGGTTGACGGGATTGGTCGGCGCATCCTCAGTCACCGGGGATGCTTCGGGACTGCCATATACGGCCGCAGAGGACGAGAAAACAAATCTGTCGACAGACGACCCCTCGATCGCCAGAAGTACATTCGCGAGCCCGCCGACGTTCTCCCGGTAGTAGCGTGCTGGCTGCTCAACGGACTGTCCTACCTGCTTCAGGGCAGCGAGATGAATGACGGCGGAAACGTCATGTTGGTCGATGAACGTCCGCAGCGACCGTGGGGCCTGTTCGCTGGCGAGGTCGATGACGGCGAGGGGTACGTCTCCCACTCGCGAAGCGTCACCGCTGGCGAGGCTGTCCACGACGACGGCTTCTTCCTTTTGCTCACGGAGTAGCCGAACGATGTGGCTGCCGATGTACCCGGCGCCGCCGGTAACGAGAACTGACACCCGTCAATAGTAGTCGTGCAACCACTGGCTCGTTCTGAGCAGCGTCACACTCCCGTGTTCTTGAATCCGCGGGCGATCAGACGACGGTAAAGCCGCGTGCGCATCCCGACGGGAACAAAGCGGTATATCCCCCGTACAGTGATGTTGCGGCAGAACTGGGCGCGGGTCGTGAAACGGATGCTGCGGAGCGCGCGCTGGAGACTGAGTTCGGCCTCGAACTGCCGACGACCGCCTCGGCGGGAGTATGCGCCTGCCCCGACCCGGTACATCAGGAGCGGGTCCGGCAGGTTTTCGACCCGTGCGCCCGAGTGAATCATTCGGGCGAAGAGCCAGTAATCCTCCATGAGCCCGATGTCCTCATAGCCGCCCGCCCGGTCAACGGCGGCGCGGCGGTACATCACTGTCGGGTGATTGAAGGGGTCGTGGAATCGTGCGTACTTGGCGATATTTGCCGCGCCTGTTGGCGGGGTCCGTCTGCCGATCACTTCGCTTGTGTCGTGCGCGAACTCCAGCATGCCCGTGCCAACGAGGTCGAAACCCTCATGAACTTTGGCGAGCTGTCGCTCGAAACGGCTCGAGAGCGAGACGTCATCGGCATCCATTCGGGCGACGATGTCGTGCGAACACGCAGCGAGACCAGCGGTCAGCGCGTTGGCGAGCCCACCGCGCTCGGGAATCCGAACACGCACGACGGGGACTCCCGTTGAGGCGACGGCTTTTGCCACCGCGGTCTCAAGAGCCGCAGTGATGGCGCCGTCCTGGACGACGACGACCTCATCTGGCGGAAGGGTCTGCGCATCGACCGAACTCGAGAACGCACGGGTGAACTGTGCAGGGTCGTCGTTTCCGTATACCGGCAGCAGCAGCGAAAACGGCGCCGGGCGCTGTTGGGGGACGTCGCCTGTCATGATGGCCTGCGTTCGAGAACAGCGAGCACGTCCTCCGGGACTCCCACCCCGGCGAGCACTGCAGAGTTCGGACGCGGGCGTCGCGCCAGCCCCTCACGAAGCCCGACGGCGAGCCCGGAACGGAGAGTTCGTCGATCGTGCGAACTGCGGAACGTTTTTCCCCAGCGAAGGAATGAGGCTCCGATGTAGATGACCTTCTCGCCAGGCGACAGTGCCGGAGATGCCCTGAACAGCCAGACTTTGTTCCGGACCTCGAGCCTGAACCGGGGACCAGGGTCGACGTCGGTCGAGGCGAAAGCTCTGGTCTTGTGGACGACGACGCTTGCCGGCACGCTCAGACCTGCTCCGTGGCGCAACAACCTCGCACTGAATTCGAAGTCGTCATTCCAGAGGAAATAGTCGGCGATGGGGAAACCGTGGCGCACAATCGCGTCGGCTCTGTACATCGATGAGACGAATGAGAGCGATCGGACGGCAACGGCGTCGATGTCCTCGGCGCGGCTTTTCTCCGCCTTCCCCGCAAACGGGTTTCGTCTGGGGGTGTTCATGGGGTGTTCTGCCCCGTTCGTCCAGACCACGCGTGACCCGACCGCACAGAGGTTTTCACCGTTGTATGCGTCTACCGAGTGGAGTAAAGCGTCGAGGGCTCCGGTCTCGGGGACGGTGTCGTCGTCCATCACCCAGACCCAGTCGGGGTCGTGACGAGCGAGAGCTGCAGCCATCCCTACCGCGAACCCGCCTGCCCCTCCGGTGTTCGCCGAGAGCTGGATCAGGGTGGCGGTCGGCGCGACCTCACGAACAACAGCTGCGGAATCGTCGCTTGACGCATTGTCTACAACGACGACGGCATCCGGTACCCGCGTCTGAGCCTTCAGCCCTGCGAGGACCTCACGAAGGAGATCCCGCCGGTTGTAGGCAACCACAACCGCAACTACCTGACGACTGCGCACCCTGTGTTCCTCTCATGGCCACAGTCGCGGCCACGGGCCAGTTTACCCGCTGCGCGCGGAGTCCAGACGCGTGCTAGCCGCGCCAGACGCCGCGGGCAGTAGACCAGAAGAGGGTTCCGTTCTGGAACTTCTGTGATCTGGTGCCGTCCGCATTCTTGACGTAGTCGCCCGTCGGATAGCCGAGCGACCCCGTCGGACCGCCGAGTCCGACGTAAACCGAGGCGATCTTGCCTGTCGTCAGTCGGGTGCCAGCGGCACTGGTCCAGTAGGCGGTGCCCGCCTGCAGTTGCTGCGAGTATCCGCCCTCGTGGCTCACGGTCGACTGCGTCGGGTAGCCATAGTCTCCGCCTGTGCCAGAGAGCTTTGCGTACCCGGCGCCGATCTCGGCGAGCATGTACCTCGCACCGGTCGCTGGCGACCAGTAGATGGTCCCCTTCTGGAACGCCTGCGATCGTCCGCCGTCCGCCCGGTGGGTATAGTCACCAATCGGGTATCCCAGCACTCCGTTCGGGCCGCCGAGAGTCGTGAAGAGCCGGCCGAGGACCCCGGTGGTCAGTCGCGCACCCGTCGAGGGCGACCAGTAGACAGCGCCGGCTTCGAGTGCTTGACCGAAACCGCCTCCGGCGTAAGCCGTTGCAACGCCGGCGGGGTATCCGTACGGCCCGGTGACGCCGCCCTGGCTCTCATAGCCCTCGTTGAACTGGCTGAGCATGAAGTGACCGCCGTTCCCCGTCGACCAATAGAAGGTTCCGTTCTCGAAGACCTGGCTTCGCCCATCGTTCGGGGCGGTCCGATAGTCGCCTGCCGGGAATCCGAGCGGGCCGCTCGGCCCTCCCAATGCATGATATTCACGGCCGATGACTCCCGTGACGAAGCGCACGCCGGTCGCCGGCGACCAGTACATCGTGCCGTTCTCGAACACCTGCTTGCGCCCCACCGTCGCGATCGTCTGATAGGTCGAGATGGGAATCCCGAGTGAGCCATCCGCGCCGCCCATTTCGTTGTGCGCAGCGCCCATTTTTCCGGTGGTGAAGATTGCGCCGGTCGCGGACGACCAGTAGTACGTACCGTTCTGGAACGACTGGCTCCTGGCTCCGCTGGAATGTTTCGTGTATTCGCCGGTCGGATAGCCGAGGTCGCTGCCGCCGCCGCCGGCTTCCGCATGGTCCCGGCCGATCCGCCCGGTCGTCTTGGTCACAGCGCCAGCGGGCGAGCGATACACCCAGTAGTTCGTGAACCGCTGACCCATGCCTCCGTCAGCGTAGATTTCCGCGGACTCGAGGGGTGCCCCCAGCAGGCCTGCATTCTTGTCGTAGTAGGCAGCGATGCTCGCGTCGACACCGGTACCCCGAGTGGAGCCGAACCACGACGTGAAGAAGTTGTAGAAGTTTCGGTTGCCGTACGCGGAGCATCCGTCCCCGGTGCCCCAGCCGGCGCTCAGGGCGCGTGCGTTGGGCTGGTATGGCGTGTAGTAGTAGAGGCTCGCTGTTGCCTTGTTCTCCACGTAGACCTGGCCGGTGCCGCACGAAACGTTCGGGTGCCACTGGATCGGCACCGTCTTGCCGGGGCCGAACCAGGTGAAGTAGTTCGACGTTCCCGGGGGGTTGGTATAACGGATCAGCTGCGATCCCGCTTTGTACACCTGGTTGAACAAGCCGAAGTACTGGCTGTCGCACAACTTGAAATCCGGGCAGCCATAGCCCATCGCGATGTTGTACCTGCCCTGGGTCGGTGAGGCCATCGTGACAAGGCTCTGCTCCTTCTCGAGCATCACCAGAAGGACCTGCGGGTTGATCCCACACGCCTGGGCAACCTTATAGAGGATGCGCGCAGCTGTCTCATTGCTAGCGCCGGAGTATGCCTTGCACATCGCGTCAGCTGCCCGGTTACTCGTTGTCACCTTGTAGTTCTTGAGGCACAGCGCACCGGCCTTGCAACTCGCGCCCTTCGTGTTCAGAAATGACTGGATGCCCGCCTCGGTCATCGCATTGCTGTTGTAGAAAACAGCATCGTCGATGATGTTGCCAGCGTTGAACCCCGCGGCGGAAGCGGACGGAGTCTGCGAAGCAGGAAGCGGGGCTGCGACGAAGATCGTTGCTACCAATAAACCGATGATGAACAGCGCGATTGAGCGCGCGCGAGTATTACTTTGGACCCCAGGCATGGGTCCTATCGTATGGGTATGTATATACCCCGGGTACTCCCCGTACTGGGCGCGACACGGTCCTCTAGGCTAGAAGCGGCGAAAACAACCGATAACGAGGGGCTCACGCATGGCGACAATACTTCGGATGGTCGTCGATCAGATGATCACTCCTGCCCCGAATGGCATCTCGCGCTACACCGAAGAGCTCACGCGGGCACTCGTGTCGACCGCGCCGCGCGGCTGCTCGGTGGAGGGAATCGTGTCGGCGCTGCCACAGGAGAAGATCGCCCGGATCGAAGAAGCCCTGCCCGGCCTGTCGCAGCTTCACCGCACAACACTCCCCCGTCGCGAGCTGGCGGCGGCGTGGCAGCTCGGCATCGTCCCGACCCTCGGCACCGGAATGATCCACTCCCCCAGCCTTCTCGCTCCGCTCCGCCGCCATGACCGTGAGTTCGACCAGACCCAGATGGTGGTCACCATTCACGACACCCTCGCCTGGAGCGACCCCAAATCGCTGACTCCGACGAGCGTCGCATGGCACAAGGCAATGGCGAAGCGTGCGAGAAAGCACGCGGACGCCATCGTTGTTCCGACGCACGCCGTCGCCGAGCAGCTCTCCGACATCATCGATTTCGGAGACCGTGTCCGCGTCATTTCCGGTGCCGTCGCGTCGAACCTCACACTGCCGGACGATGCCGATGAGCGGGCGGCGCGGATGGAGCTTCCCGAGGAGTTCATGCTCACGGTCGGCACCCTCGACCCGCGTCGCGGGCTTACACCGCTCATCACGGGGCTCGGCCAGCCTGATGCTCCCGATCTTCCCCTGCTCGTTCTCGGCCCGGAGACCTGGGGCGAGCTCGCCCTCGCTTCGGTCGCAGACGAGGCGGGCCTGGCTGAGGGCCGCGTCCGGGCCCTCGGTTACCTCTCCGACGCGGATCTCGCCGTGGTTCTCGCTCGCACGAGTGTGTTCATCTACCCGAGCCTGCGCGAGGGCTTCGGCCTCCCTCTCGTTGAGGCATTCACCTTCGGAGCCCCCGTCGTCCACTCCGACGACCCCGCTCTCGTGGAGGTCGCCGGCGGTGCCGGCCTCGCCGTCGAACGCGGCGCAAAGGGGTACCCGGAGCGCCTCGCCGCCGCCGTGGCATCCGTCCTCGCCGATTCGGAACTCGCCGACCGCATGCGGATCGCCGGGCAGGACCGCGCTCGCGCCTTCAGCTGGCGTGACTCAGCAGAACGCGTCTGGGCACTTCACGCGGACCTCTAGAACGCCCTACTCGGGTTTCGGCGTCGCCGACGGCGGATACAGGTCCGCCCGGACGAGTTCGCGGATCCTGTCGAAGTCGTTGAAGTCGCGCTCGTCGGGGATGATGCCGTTCGCCGGCGTCAGCTCGACCGAGCTGGTCGGCAGTTCCTTGGTCTTCATCGCGAGGTTGCCGAAGTAACCCAGCATGTCCTGCGGGATGTCGGTCTTCACCACCTGCGTTCCTGCCTGCGCGATGCTCTGGAACTTCGAGAGCACGTTCGCGGGTGTGAACTGGTCGAGTATCGCAGCCTGGAGTTCGCGCTGGCGTTCCATCCGGTCGTAGTCGGAGGTGCTGTGCCTGGACCGGGCGTACCACTGGGCGTAGTAACCGTTGAGCGTGCGGGTCCCCGGCTCGATCCACTCGTCCACGCCGCGCAATTGCTCGTCGCCGCCGATCGGGAGCCGCTCCTTCACGGTGATCTCCACGCCACCGAGCGCGTCGACGAGTTTCTCGAACCCCTGCATGTCGATGAGGGCGAAGTACGGGATCTCCAGCCCGAGGATCCCCTCGGCTGCTTCTTTCGTCGCTTCGATTCCCGGGCTCGACGAGGTCGACGCAGCATCCGGATACAGATCTCCGTGGCGTAACTGGGCCTCGGTGTAGATCGAGTTCAGTTTGCAACTGCTGACGTCACAACGCCGGTAACCGTCTGGGTACAGCTCGCCCATGGGTGACCCGGCGGAAAACGGCACATTCCGCATGTCGCGTGGCAGCCCGATCATGGTCATCCGCCCGGTCTCAGCGTCGAGCGACACCACCGAGATGCTGTCCGGGCGCAGCCCCTCGCGGTCGGGGCCGGCGTCCGCACCGAGCAGGAGGATGTTGTATCGACCGTCGACCGGAGGAACGGATGCTGCACCTCCCCCGAAGATGGACTGGAGCGTTCCCCGCGCGACTCCGGCGTAGTACGCGCCGGCCGTCGCCGTGCCGACAGACAGCACGAGCAGCACGACCGTGCAGGCCGCGATCCAGAATCGGGTGCCTGGCATCGCGCGGATGAGGCGGACGAGGCGGAGCGTGTCGATAGTGAGAACGAGCCACAGCACCCCGTAGCCGGCGAGGAGGAGCTGGGCAGCGGTGAGAACCCACGAGTTCGTGGCGATCGTAAGGGCAGCCGTGCGCCAGAGAAAGTAGGCGAGGATCGCGAAGATCCCGATCAGCCACATCGTCAGTGTTGCCGCGAGGCCGAAGCGTCCGAGCTTGCGGTTGCCCGCGAGGACCTGGGTGGATCCGGGAATGAGGAAGTTCAGCGCAACGAGCCACCACGCCCGCCGCGTCATGAGTGCGGGAGCCGAGAGGTCCGGGTAGCGAATCGGACTGGTCGCAGAGACGCTCATAGGTTCGACTTGAGGGCGCGATTCTTCTCGTCGACCTGTGAGGCGAGTGCCGAGGCATAATCGGCGAGTTTCGTCGCCAGCGTCTCGTCGGCCGTGGCGAGGATGCGTGCCGCGAGTATTCCGGCGTTCTTCGCGCCGCCGATTGACACGGTAGCCACCGGGACACCGGCGGGCATCTGCACGATGGAGAGCAGTGAGTCCAGTCCGTCGAGCCTCGCGAGCGGCACCGGTACACCGATGACGGGAAGAGTGGTGACGGATGCGAGCATGCCAGGCAGGTGCGCGGCCCCGCCTGCTCCGGCGATGATGACAGCGAGGCCGCGCGACCGGGCATCGCGACCGTAATCGATCATCTTCTCTGGCGTGCGGTGGGCACTCACGACCTCGACCTCGTGGTCGATCCCGAACTCGGACAGGATCTCTGAAGCGGCAGCCATCACCGACCAGTCGGAGTCGCTTCCCATGACGAGACCGACACGGGGGCGCGCTGAGGCGTGGAATGGCATGAGAACCATGCTAAATGTCAGTTCTGAAAAAACGCCGCTGCGGCGCGCGCTTCATACGCGACGACGTCGAGCCTGCTGCCACTCGCATTGACGTGGCCGACCTTTCGGCCCGGCCTCGGATCCTTGCCGTAGTTGTGGATCTTCGCTGTGGGGTGAGCGCCGAGTGCGCTCGAATACCGGTCAGCGAGCGCGCCATCGGCAGGCCCGCCGAGGATGTTCACCATCACGGTGTGCGGCTCGGTGCACCCCGTAGCGCCGAGCGGGAGGTCGAGAACGGCGCGGAGGTGCTGCTCGAACTGGCTCGTTGTCGAGCCGTCCTGGGTCCAGTGCCCCGAGTTGTGCGGGCGCATCGCGAGTTCATTGATGAGCAGGCGATCGTCCTGCGTCTCGAAGAGTTCGACAGCGAACACACCGGTGACGCCGAGCCCCGTGGCGACGTCAGCCGCGATCTGGGCGGCGACGTCCGCGATCCGCCCGGCCGAACCCGGCGCGGGAGCCAGCACTTCAGCGCAGACCCCGTCGCGCTGGATGGATTCGACGACCGGCCAGAGCACAAGCTCCCCCGACGGGCGGCGGGCTGACAGCTGCGCGAGTTCCCTGCGGAAGTCGACGAACTCTTCGACGAGGAGCGCGTCCTGAGCGCCGTGTTCGGCAAGGGTGGTGAACCAATCGCTTGCCTCGTGGGCGGCTGACACGACCCGGACGCCCTTCCCGTCATAGCCGCCGCGCGGGGTCTTCACCACGGCGTGGCCACCGTTGGCGTCGAGGAAGTCCTGGAGTTCATCCTCGGTTTCGACCCGCGCCCACGCCGGAACGGGCAAACCGAGATCGCTGAGCTTCTGTCGCATCAGCAGTTTGTCCTGGGCGAACAGGAGCGCGTCTGGGCCCGGATGCACCGGAACCCCCGCGTCGACCAGGGCGTGCAGAACGTCCTGCGGGACATGCTCATGGTCGAACGTGATGACGTCGACGTCCCGAGCGAACGCGAGGACGGTTTCGACGTCGTGATAGTCCCCGACAGCGGTAGCCGCGAGGCTCGCGGCCATTCCCTCGGTCTCCGCGAGCACGCGGAGGTCGATGCCCAGGTTCACGGCCGGTGGGATCATCATCCGGGCGAGCTGCCCTCCGCCAATTACACCAACACGGACCACGGGCAAGCCTCCAGAGATTGTTCCGGCGCAGGGAACTCCCAGCGGTGTGCGCCGGGAGGTCGCATAAACTGCGTACGCCCCTATCCTCGCGCATGGCGCATCAGGCATCCAACCCAGCCCCTTCCCGAAACCGGAGCAGGACATGACGAGAATCGCGCTGACCGGCGGTGCGCGCCGTCTGCTCGTCCAGGTGGCTCAGTTCGGACTCGTCGGGGCCGCCGGTCTTCTCGTCGACCTGACCGTGTTCAACGCCCTCCGTCTCACGATCCTCTCGCCGGAGAACGTGCACACCGGTCCTCTGATCGCAAAGATCGTCTCGACACTGCTCGCGATCGTCACGAACTGGTTGGGCAACCGGTACTGGACGTTCGCCCGCGAACGCCGGTCGAACACTCTTCGTGAGGGGCTCGAGTTCTTCGCGGTGTCTCTCGCCGGGATGGGAATCGGGCTCGGCTGCCTGTGGGTGTCCCACTACCTGCTCGGCTTCACCTCGGTGCTCGCGGACAACATCTCGACGAACGTCGTGGGGCTCGGGCTCGGCGCCGTCTTCCGTTTCACGCTGTATCGCTACTGGGTCTTCTCGCCGAGCCGCCAGGCATCCGCTGCCCGCGTCGTTCCGGCGGGTCAGAAAGCGGTCGTCGCGCTCCCGGTCGAACCCATCTGAGGGGTGAGGACGACCTGGTTGCGTTCGATCAGTTCCTGGAGCGTTTCGAGTACCTGGTCGGCCCCGGGAAGGTCGCGGAGGATGAGCGGCTTCTCCACGCCCGAACTGATGTGGATGTCGCCTGAGCGGAATGCGCTCTGCAGCCAGCTCTGCTTGAGCGTGACGTGGTATCCCCTGCTGTGGAAGATCTCCCTGCGTTCACGCACGAAGAACCCGCGGCGGGCGATCACCCGACGTGTCGTGATCGTGCACCGGTGATTGAGCCAGGCGATGTACGGGAACAGCACGAACAGTACGAACAGCAAAACCGCGAGCAGGACGATCATCGCGTGCAGCCAGGTCTCCGCGAAGAGGCTGACGGCGAAGACCGTCAGTCCTGGCAGCGCGACGAGCGCGAGCGCCGGCAGGAAGAGTGCTCGGGCGTTGGGGCGCAGCCGCGCAACGACGCGCTCCGTCGGCACGATGGGTCGCTCACCGACGGGAGGCAGGCTCGCTGCAGCGCTCGGGTAATCGGCCATGCTTCATTTCTAGCACTGGCGGCCGGAACGTCAGGGCCGCACCGCCGCCGCCCTCCGTACGAATCGAGGAGATGTGATGCGGCACGCCGTTCAGCACCGGCCGCCAATGGTCTGCAACACCGGATCTCCCGAACCCGACGTCGACGCCGGAATGTGAGGTCGCGAATCAGCGGGCGCGCAAGTGGGTGACGTCGCCGGCGGAAACCGGGGTGAGCTGATCCGACCCATCAGCCTGGACGACGATCCGTCCTGAGACGTCGATGCCGCGGGCGATGCCGGACAGCAGGTTGCCCCCGGGGAGCTCGACCCGGACACGCGCGCCGATCGTGCCACAGGCATCCGTCACCGCTGCCTGCAGGCCACTCGCTGCTGCGTTCCCGTCCGCCGCCCGGAACGCATCGACGAGGCTGCGGAACTCACGCAGGTAGGTCTCCAGGATGCGATCGGCATCCGGATGCTCCGCCCCGGCGAGCACGAGAGAGGTCGCCGTGGGAACGGGCAACTGTTCGTCGGTCATGGTGAGGTTCAGCCCTGCACCGACGACCACGCTCGGGGCACGTCCGACGACGAGTTCGGACAGGACACCGCTGATCTTCGACCCGCCAACGAGCACGTCGTTCGGCCACTTCAGCGTCACGTCGTCCCGGTCAGGAAGGGCAAGACGGACGGCGCGGGTCATGGCGAGACCGGCCGCGAGCGGCAACCAGCCGAGCGCATCGATCCGGAGCGAAGAGTCCGCACGGACGAGGACCGAGACCGCGAGCGCCGTGCCGGCCGGGCTGACCCACACCCTGCCCAGGCGACCGCGTCCCGCCGTCTGCGTGTCGGTGACGACGGCGGAGAAATCGGGCCACTCGGCCTCATTCGCCGCCAGGGAGACGAGCTCGTCGTTGGTCGACGGGGTCGCGGGAAGGACCTCGAGGCGGGCGGCGACGGCGGCGGATCGGGAAAAAGCTGAGCTCATGGCTCCACGATACGCGCCGCAAACCGACAAGGCTCAGGAGGGCTCGTTGTAGGCATCCACCAACGGTATGGCCCTATCTGTGCACAGTAGAGTGAAGAAGTGACCGATGACGCAGCTGTGACCGACGAATCCGCCCCTGACATGTACACGACGACTGGCAAGCTCGCCGACCTCAAGCATCGGTACCACGAAGCCGTGACGGCCTCGGGAGACGCTGCGATCGCGAAGCAGCATGCCAAGGGCAAGATGACCGCACGCGAGCGGATCACCCAGCTGCTCGACCCGGGCAGCTTCGTCGAACTCGACGAGTTCGTCCGCCACCGCACCCACGCGTTCGGCATGGAGAAGTCGCGGCCGTACGGCGACGCCGTCGTCACAGGCACCGGAACCATCCACGGGCGCCAGGTCGCCGTGTACTCGCAGGACTTCACCATCTTCGGGGGTTCGCTCGGCGAGGTCGCCGGCGAGAAGATCATCAAGATCATGGACCACGCGCTCAAGACCGGCGTCCCTATTCTCGGCATGCTCGACTCAGGCGGGGCGCGCATCCAGGAGGGCGTCGTCGCGCTCGGAAAGTACGGTGAGATCTTCCGCAGGAACACCGCCGCTTCCGGCGTCATCCCCCAGATCTCCCTCATCATGGGTCCTGCCGCCGGCGGGGCCGTGTACTCCCCCGCCCTCACCGACTTCGTCATCATGGTCGACAAGACCAGCCAGATGTTCGTCACCGGCCCGGATGTCATCAAGACGGTCACCGGTGAAGATGTCGGCATGGAGGAACTGGGTGGAGCTCTCACGCACAACACCCGGTCCGGTGTCGCGCACTATCTCGCGAGCGATGAAGCAGACGCCCTCGACTACGCCCGGACACTCATCAGCTTCCTCCCCGACAACAACCTCGCTGAGCTTCCCGTCTACGAGAGCGACATCGAGCTGGAGACGACGGATGCCGACCGCAAGCTGAACACGATCATCCCGGACTCCCCGAACCAGCCGTACGACGTGAAGACCGTGATCGAGCACGTCGTCGACCACGGTGACTTCCTCGAGGTGCAGCCGCTGTTCGCCCCGAACATCGTCATCGGTTTCGCGCGTGTCGAAGGCCGGACGGTGGGAATCATCGCGAACCAGCCGAACGCGATGGCCGGAACCCTCAACATCGAAGCCGGGGAGAAGGCATCCAGGTTCGTGCGTTTCTGCGACGCGTTCAGCATCCCGATCCTGACCCTTGTCGATGTGCCTGGCTATCTCCCCGGCACCGACCAGGAATGGACGGGCGTGATTCGCCGCGGCGCGAAGCTGCTCTACGCCTACGCCGAGGCGACGGTTCCGCTCGTCACGGTGATCCTGCGCAAGGCGTACGGTGGCGCCTACATCGTCATGGGTTCGAAGCAGCTCGGAGCTGACATCAACCTCGCCTGGCCGACGGCTGAGATCGCCGTCATGGGCGGACAGGGCGCCGTCAACATCCTCTACCGCGGTGAGATCAAGCGCGCCGAGGCGGCCGGTGAAGACGTCGCCGCCGTGCGGACCCGCCTCGCCAACGAATACACCTACAACGTCGCGAGCCCGTTCCTTGCTGCCGAACGCGGCGAACTCGACGGGGTCATCGAACCGGCGGCCACCCGGGTCGCCGTCATCAAGGCGCTGCGCTCGCTCAAGGGCAAGCGGTCCAGCCTGCCGCCCAAAAAGCACGGGAACATCCCGCTGTGACCCGGCAGGAACCGGCCGGGCGCCGTTCGGGTCGGCACGCGGGACCCTCAGGCGCGCGCGAACTGTTCACGGCGGAAGGGCAGGATCAGGGCGTGAATGTCCGCGTCCTGCGTGGCTCTCCCACGCCCGAGGAGATTGCCGCCGTCACCGCTGTCCTCACCGCGGCTGTCGTCGAGGAAGCGGCGCGGGCCGATGCCGTCCCGTCTGACGGTCCGTCGGCGTGGCAGAGGAGCCAGCGCATTCTGCGCTCCCCGCTCCAGGCCGGTGCCGGGCGCTGGCGGAACTTCTCCGCCTGACGGTCCCCCAAAGAGCCGACTAGCGGCGTGTGCACATGCCGAGCAGAATGAGAGCGCAAGGTGTCTCTCCTAGAGGGTTACACCACCAGACGATTCGCTCGATTAGGGTAGCAGCGGCGTTTGGGGGCGGGTCAGGGCGTTATTCGGGTTAACGTTCTGACCCGGGGTTTAGTGGGCCGGTTCGAAAGAGCCGGCCCTTTCCCTTTGTGCCGGAACTCAGCGCTCGGCTTGCCACGACTCGCGGCCAGGGCGGGCGGCGGGCGCCTGCACTGCGGGTCGGGGGATCTCTTTCCAGAGCCGCACCGAATCGCCGGGCTCATCGGGGTCCGTCGACGCGCTCAGCCCGACGAGTGTGACGGCGACATCGGAGTCCGCCGGAGCCGTGCGCACGATCAAGCGGTCCACATGGGTGTCGGCGATCACGACGGCGACCTCGTCGAGCACGGACTGGAGAGCATCCTCCGGCAGGTGATCGAGCGTGCCCTCGTCGAGCATGCTCACCGTGGTGCCGCGCCTGCGCGCCGCGAGCACGCTTGTCCGCACCGCATCGTTGAGCAACCGTCTTCCCCGGATCTCGTCACGGAGCCCCGCTTCGAGAACACGCGACTCGATGCGCTGGGCTTCGCTCAGTTCTCCGCCGGCGAGGATGATGTCGCGCAGGATCGGGAGGGCCCGCTTGCCGGTCTGCTCGAGCCGTGCGCGCCGCTCCTGCTCGTGTGCGTCCTGCGCAGCCTGCCACTTCGCGGCTTCCTGCTCAGCGACGGTGAGCGTCTGGGCGTCGTGTCCGACCTTCGCGAGCGAGCGGGTGAGAACTCCCGCGACGACGACCCACATGAGACTGCCGGTGACCCCGATCTCCATCGACGTCGGAATCCCACACCAGATCACCGACTGGACCGTGAGGAACAGGACGCCCAGCCAGCCGACGATCTCCTGCCGTCGCACCACCGTGATGGTCATGAGCGTGCCGATCGCCGACACATGCCAGGTCGCGTACCCGTTGTTGACGGCCGGGTCGAGCTGGCTGGTCACGAGCAGAGGCACACTGATCGCCGTCGCCAGGCAGAACGATGCGAGCCATGCCGGCATGGCCGTCGGGCTCGATGGCCACAGCGCCATTCCCGTCGCAGTGAGGTACAGCGCCATCGCCATCACGCTCGGCCACGGCGAGTCGGCCTGCGGCAGGGTGAGCAGCCCGCGAACGACGTGATAGAAGGAGAAGGCAGCAGCGAGCGCGAGCATCGTGTACCGGTTCAGTGCGATCATGCCGATGCCTCCTCGGTCGTTTCCTGCGTCGACTGCCGGGGGGCGGCATCCTCATCTGACCAGCGGATGTTGACCACGGTGCCAGCACCGGGTCGGGATCGGAGATCGACGCTTCCCCCGGCCGCGACGACGCGCTCGATGATGGACACCCTCAAGCCGAGTCGGTCGGCGTCGACGGCGGCGGTATCGAACCCGACGCCCTCGTCGCGCACGCAGACATGCACGACGGCATCCTCAACCTCGACGGCGACGCTGCGGCCGCCCGTGTCGCCGGCGTGCTGGATGCTGTTCGTCATGGCCTGGGCGGCGGCGAGGTACAGGCTCTCCGCAACGGGGAACGGGATGCTGTGGGCGTCGGATCCCCGGAGGGTGATCTCGAACGGCGTCTCGAGGTGAACCGCGTGCTGCCTGAGCACGTCGACGAGCCAGCCGATCGTGATCCTCTGCCCGGGGTCCGCGACGGGACCCTCGAGTGCGGCGAGCTTGCTGATGGCGTCGCTCGCCATGGCGACAGCCGCCCGCGCCTGCTCGGGCATCGATGCGCGTTCCGCGGCCTGAAGCGACGCGAGAACGGTGTCGTGGACGAGGGCATCCACTTCGATCCTCTCCGCCTCGAGCGCGTGTCGCCGGACGGCTTCGTCATACCGGAGGAACGCGGCCGACCTGGCTTCATCGACGGCACGGGCGGCATTACGGAACATCGTGATGAGGACGAGGATGACGAGCCCGATCATGGTTCCGTAGAGCGCATCCTGCACGGCGATATCAGCGTGGGTGATGTCACCGTTTTCGTCGATCACCCGGACCAGTCCGTAGACGGCGGGGGTGACCGCGATGTACACGGCCGCGATCCACGGCCGGAGGGCCTGGGAGACACTGGCACACGCGATGGCGCAGAGGTACCACGTCCACGGCTCGGTGATCGACTCGGCACCCGCTCCCCCGCTCGCAACCGCCCACAGCGCGACGGCCACGAGGTAGACGGCTGCGAAGAGCAGATTCGCGATCCGCTGCAATCGGGGGTTCACACCGAAGAGGATGACGGCGACGAGGAGGCCGAGGAGCGTCAGGAGGTAGAGCGAACCCATCGGCTCAGGGGCGACCAGACCGCTGCCAAGGGCGATGCTCAGTGTCTGGGCGCCGAAAACCAGGGCCATGAGACTGATCGAACGAGCGATGAGCTGCTCGATTCGAGCAACGCTGAAGCGCGGCTGAGTGTGGGCGGCGTCTCTCGCTACCCGGTCCAGATTGTCGAGAAGAGGTCCTCGCGGAACCGGCGAGAAGATCGCCCCTGACCGCTGCTGGTCAGTTGTCATCACCGGTGCCCGGGTTGAGTTCGGGCAGGATGCCATCTTCGACGGCGCGGCGGAGAAGGTCGACCTTCGTCGGCGCTGGGCGGCCGATGTCCACGTACTTTCCGCGAATGCGGTCGAGGTACTCCTTCACCGTCGACGGGGCGATGCCGAGCTGCACCGCAACGTCCTTCATCGGAAGTCCTGAGGCGTAGAGGTGGAGGACGTCCCGTTCACGGCGGCCCAGTTGAGCGCGACTGAAGTCACCGTCGGCGTCGATCGCACTCGCCCACTCCAGGTTGTTGAGTGCCTCACCGCTCGCGACCGTCTCGATGGCGGCCACGACGGCATCCGTCGGCGCCGATTTCGGGATCACACCGGCAGCGCCGGCGGCGAGCGCCTCGCGGACGGAGGCGACCCGGTCGGCGATGGAGTGGATGAGCACCGCTGACCCTGAGCCGTGCACAGCGCGGACGTTGTCGGTGATGTTGCTTCCGTCACCGAGGTTCAGGTCGAGCACGACGACGTCGGATGGTGTCGCCTCCGACGCCGACACGAACTCCTGCACCGTTGAGACACTGAGCACGACGGAGTGCCCCGCCGCCTCGCAGACAGCCGTCAGGCCCATCCGTACGGACTCATGATCATCGATTACCGCTATGCGCACCACAGAGCCCATCGTAGGGTGCCGCGGCGCTCAAGCGGGAAACCCTGTGCGCTCATCGGGTGAGAAGCGCGATGGACTCGAGGTGGTGGGTGTGCGGGAACAGGTCGAATGCGCGCAACGCCTTGAGCTCGTACCCCTCCGCAGCGAACAGCCCGATGTCTCTCGCGAGCGCGACGGGGTCGCAGGCGACGTAGACGAGCTGCGCCGGGCGCAACTCAGCGAGGCTGGCGACGACCTCTTTGCCCGCGCCCGAGCGGGGCGGGTCGAGGACGACGGTTCCGGCCGCCAGCCGTGTGCGTTCGGCGGCGCTGGACTGGGCGACGAGGCCACGGAGGTACGCGTCGACACGAGCGGTGATGCTCTGCGCGCCCACCCAGTCGGAGAGGTTCTCAGCGGCGTGGTCCGTCGCCCGTGCGGAGGACTCGACGCTCGTGATGCGGGTGGTGCTGCCGAACTTGTCACCGACGGCTGCAGCGAGGAGTCCGACGCCGCCGTACAGGTCGAGGTTCGCTGCGCGGGGGTCGAACAGCGCTTCGTCGATCGTCGACTGGACGAGACCGGTGAGCAGTTCCGCAGCCGAGCGGTGCACCTGCCAGAAGCCGCCCTCATCGAGGAAGAAGTCACGGTCGCCGACCCGTTCGATGATGGTCTGCTCGCGCCGGTTCGCCGGGCTCACACCCTTCTTCACCGGTTCACGCACCACGATGCGAGCGCTCTGGGTGCTGCTCGGGGCGATGATGTCGACGGACTCGGCGCCCCGGAACTGCTGGTCGAGCGGGGCGGCGGATGCCACTTCGTCTGTGGCGAGCGGGAGGTCACCGACGCGAATCACGCGGTGGCTGCGTGCGGCATACGGTCCGACGTTGCCGTCGGCGTCGACGTGCAGGCTGACCCGGGTACGCCAGGCGAGCCCGTCGCGTTCGTCGTCGCCAGGGACGGCTTCGACCTGCACATCGCTCTCGACTCCGGCGAAACGCTGGAGCGAGTCCGCGAGCACCTGCCGCTTAAGTTCACGCTGGTGCGACAGCTCGATGTGGCCGAATTCGGCCCCGCCGGCGCGCTCGGAAGGTGTCACGTCGATCGCCGCCGACGCCCAGACGTGGGCCTGGCGGTGAGGGGAGGCATCCAGAACCTCGACCGTCTCCGCGCGCCAGAAGCTCTTCTTCGACGATTCGGTGATGCGTGCACGCACGCGTTCGCCTGGGATGGCGTCAGCGACGAAAACCACGCGGCCGTCGAGCCGCGAAACGAAGACACCGCCGTGGGCTACGTTTGTAATCTCGAGTTCGACATCTGCTGGGTTGTTTTGCGCATTCACCCTTGAATCGTCCCACGGATGGCTGAGCATCGCTCGCGCCGCTGCCGGAAGGGACACGATGCAGCTCCACCTCGCCTCCACTTCACCCGCCCGACTGCAGCTGTTGCGACAGTCAGGAATCGAGCCCGTCGTTGTTCCGTCGCACGTCGACGAGGATGCCGCTGTTTCCGCCGCCGAGACGGCCTCCGGTTCTCCGCTCAGCCCGGAGGACACGGTCGCGCTCCTCGCGCAGGCGAAAGCGGAATCGGTGTGGCGGGACCTTCCCGCCCAGGATTGCCTCATCCTCGGCGGAGACTCGGTTTTCGTCGTCGACGGCGTCATCTACGGCAAGCCCCACACTCCCGAAGCGGCTCGCGAACGCTGGATGCTGCAGCGGGGCAGGACCGGCACACTGTACTCAGGTCACTGGCTGATCGAGCACCGGGCAGACGGCAGCGCCGGGCAGGCGGTTGGAGCCGTCGCATCCGCGAACGTCACCTTCGCCGCCGACATCACCGATACCGAGATCGACGCGTACATCGCCACCGGCGAACCGCTCTTCGTCGCCGGTGCGTTCACCATCGACAGCCTCGGAGCGCCGTTCATCGAGCGCATCTCCGGGGACCCGTCGACCGTGGTCGGCCTGTCGCTCCCGACGCTCCGCTCGCTGGTGCGGCAACTCGGCTACGACTGGCCTGCACTGTGGAATCGCGGCGGCGCCTTGTAGGCATCCGCAGGGTTATCGACCCTTTTCTGTGCGCACCGGCCAAAAGGGAGGGGCGTTCGGGCAATAGGCTAAGGAACTGTGTCGCGTATATCCAAGGTCCTCATTGCCAATCGGGGCGAAATTGCCGTCCGAGTGATCCGCGCAGCGCGCGACAGCGGGATCGGCTCGGTCGCGGTGTACGCCGACCAGGACCGCGACTCGCTGCACGCGAAGCTCGCCGATGAGGCGTACGCGCTCGACGGCGCGACGAGTGCTGAGACATACCTCGTCATCGACAAGATCCTCTCGATCGCCCGCCGCTCCGGCGCAGACGCGATCCACCCCGGTTACGGCTTCCTGGCCGAGAACGCCGACTTCGCCCGCGCCGTGATCGGCGCCGGACTGGTCTGGATCGGCCCGTCGCCCGAAGCAATCGAGAAGCTTGGAGACAAGGTCTCAGCCCGCCACGTGGCGCAGAAGGTCGGTGCACCACTTGCGCCCGGCACGCTCAACCCCGTCTCCGGCGCCGATGAGGTCCTCGCGTTCGTCGACGAGCACGGACTTCCCGTCGCCATCAAGGCAGCGTTCGGCGGTGGGGGCAGGGGCCTCAAGATCGCCCGCGAACGCGAGGAGGTCGCCGAAGCATTCGACTCCGCGACCCGCGAGGCCATCGCCGCGTTCGGTCGCGGTGAGTGCTTCGTCGAGAAGTACCTCGATCAGCCCCGCCACGTCGAGACCCAGTGCCTCGCGGATGCCGCCGGCAACGTCGTCGTCGTCTCCACGCGGGACTGCTCCCTCCAGCGCCGCCACCAGAAACTCGTCGAGGAAGCACCGGCGCCGTTCCTCACCGATGAGCAGAACAACCTTCTCTACAGCGCATCCAAGGCGATCCTCAAAGAGGTCGGCTACGTCGGCGCAGGAACCTGCGAGTTCCTCATCGGCAAGGACGGCACCGTGTCCTTCCTCGAGGTGAACACCCGACTGCAGGTCGAACACCCCGTCTCGGAGGAGATCACCGGAATCGACCTCGTTCGTGAGCAGTTCCGGCTCGCCGAAGGCGGCACCCTCGACTACGAGGACCCGATCCCCCAGGGCCACTCGATCGAGTTCCGGATCAACGGCGAAGACCCCGGCCGCGGGTTCCTGCCCCAGCCCGGCCCGATCCATGTCTTCAAGACCTTCGGAGGCCCTGGCATCCGCCTCGACTCCGGCGTCACCGCCGGCGACGAGATCTCCGGTGCGTTCGATTCCCTCCTCGGCAAGATCATCGTCACCGGTGCGACCCGCGAGCAGGCCCTCGAACGGTCCCGCCGCGCCCTCGACGAGTTCGAGGTCTCAGGGCTCCCGACGGTGTTGCCGTTCCACCGCAAGATCGTCCGTGACCCGGCGTTCACCGCCGAGAACGGCAGCTTCGGCGTGTACACGCGCTGGATCGAGACCGAGTTCGTCAATGACATCGAACCCTGGGACGGCGAACTCGACGGTCCCGTCGCCCCGGTCGGACGACACAGCGTCGTCGTCGAGGTCGAGGGCAAGCGCATCGAGGTCAGCCTCCCGACCACCCTGCTGCCCACGTCCGCCGGTCCTGGCCGTGCCCTCGCGCCTGCGCCAAAGCGTCACGGTGGAACAGGAACCGTCAGTTCTGCGACCGGCAACTCCGTGGCATCCCCGATGCAGGCGACGATCGTCAAGCTTGCCGTCGAGGACGGACAGCAGGTTGTCAAGGGCGACCTCGTCGTCGTGCTCGAAGCCATGAAGATGGAGCAGCCGATCACCGCTCACAAGGACGGAACCGTCGGGAACCTCAACGCCGAGGTCGGAACGACGGTGTCGAGCGGACATCAGCTGCTCACGATCACGAGCCTCTGACGCCGCGACGGGGCGAGCGCGACGTCAGTTGACGATGTGCATCGCCTTCGCGGCGTCGGTGATGCTGCCGGTCAGTGACGGGTAGACCGCGAACGCTCGGGCGATCTCGTCGACGTTGAGCCGGTGCTCGACGGCGATCGCGAGCGGGAAGATCAGCTCGCTCGCCCTCGGTGCGACGATGACGCCGCCGATGACGGTTCCGGAGCCGGTGCGGGCGAACAGCTTGACGAAGCCGTCCTTGATGCCCATCATCTTCGCGCGCGGGTTGGATTTGAGGGGAAGCTTGTAGATCTCGCCCTGGGCGAGGCCTTCCTCGATCGCCTTCTGGGTCCAGCCCACTGTTGCGATCTCCGGCTGCGTGAAGATGTTCGCGGCGACGTTCCGCAATTCGGTGGGGTTCACGGCGTCACCCATGGCGTGGAAGATCGCCGAGCGGCCCTGCATGGATGCGACGGATGCCAGCGGCATGAACGTCGTGCAGTCACCGGCCGCGTAGATGTTCGGGATCGACGTGCGCGCCACCCGGTTCACCCGGATGTGACCGGATTCGGTCATCTGCACGCCCGCTTCTTCGAGGCCGATGCCCGCGGTGTTCGGAATGGCGCCGACCGCCATGAGGCAGTGGCTGCCTTCGACCGTGCGTCCGTCCGAGAGGGTCGCGACGACACCGTCCTCTGTGCGCTCGACGCTCGATGCGCGGGACTTCGACAGCACCGTCATGCCGCTGCGCTTGAACACCTTTTCGATCACGGCTGCTGCGTCGGCATCTTCGCCGGGGAGAACCTGGTCACGGCTGGAAATCAGGGTTACCTCGGAACCGAGTGCGCGGTAGGCAGAGGCGAACTCCGCGCCCGTGACACCGGAGCCGACGACGATGAGGTGCTCGGGCACGGAGCGAAGGCTGTAGAGCTGGGTCCAGTCGAGGATCCGCTCGCCGTCGGGCATCGCGGACGGGAGCCTGCGGGGGCTGCCGCCGACGGAGACGACGATCGTGTCTGCTTCGACCCGGTCGAAGTCGGTGCCGCGCCCGCCGGACTCGGTCGAGACGATGACGGCGTCACGGCCGTCGAGTCGTCCGTCTCCGTGCACGATCCGCACGCCGGCCTCCTCGAGCCGCGTCCGCATGTCTTCCGACTGGTGGCGGGCGAGGCTCAGCAGCCGCTTGTTGACGGCGGCGAGGTTGACGGTCACCTCGGGCTTGACCGGCTTCCCGGTGTCGGTGCGAGCGAAGAACTGCACGCCCAACTCGCTCGCGCCACGGACGGCGTTTGTCGCTTCGGCCGTGGAGATAAGGCTTTTCGACGGAACCACGTCGGTGATGACGGCTGCTCCGCCGACTCCGGTGCGTTCGACGAGGGTGACGTCGGCTCCGAGCTGGGCGCCGGCGAGGGCTGCTTCGTACCCGCCCGGTCCGCCTCCGAGTACAGCGATCCGTTGTTTGCGCTCGAACTCGTAGGTCATTGCTCCATTGTCGCAGCACGGAACACCCTTGCCAAAACGCCCGCCTCCCCGCCACCCGCGGATTCCCGCGTCGGATCGAGGGGGATCGCACAACGGATGCTGCGACGCGGCTCGACGAATACCCCGCCGCTGAGTGCGCCGCTGAATAAGATGGGGGAATGTCTGACGCTTCCAGCAATCCCCTCGACGATCCCACCGCCGATCCCTTCGACGTCGCCCTGGGCGCTGCCGCCCAGATCGCCGAACGAACCGGTGTCGAACGACACGACATCGCTCTGACGCTCGGCTCCGGCTGGGGCAAGGCAGCCGAGCTCATCGGCGAGACCACGGCGACGATCCCCGCTCACGAGATCGACGGCTTCTCCCGACCGGCGCTCGAGGGCCACGTCGGCACCCTGCGCTCCGTCCTCCTGCCGAGCGGCAAACGTGCGCTCGTCATCGGCGCCCGCACCCACTACTACGAGGGCCACGGCGTGCGCCGGGTCGTCCACAGCGTGCGCACCGCGGCGGCAGCCGGGGCGACGACCATGATCCTCACGAACGGTGCCGGCGGCATCCGCGAGACCTGGACGCCCGGCACTCCCGTCATCATCCGGGACCACATCAACCTCACCTCGGATTCGCCCCTCGAGGGCGCGACGTTCATCGACCTCACCGACCTGTACTCGAAGCGCCTGCGCGAGCTCGCCCACGGCATCGAGCCGGACCTCGACGAAGGCGTGTACTGCCAGTTCAGGGGGCCGCACTACGAAACCCCCGCAGAAGTGCAGATGGCGAAGGTCATCGGCGGTGACATCGTCGGCATGTCGACGGCACTCGAAGCCATCGCGGCACGACAGGCCGGCATGGAAATCCTCGGCCTGTCGCTCATCACGAACCTCGCCGCCGGGATCCAGGCAACGCCGCTCAGCCACCTCGAAGTCCTCGAGGCCGGGCGGGACGCCGAGCCCCGGATCAGCGCGCTGCTCGCCCGGATCGTTGCGGCTCTGTGATGACCCCCGCAGGAACCGCCCATATCCTTACCGCTGCGCGAGCCTGGCTGGCGCAGGACCCGGACCCGGAGACCCGCCAGGAACTCGACGTCCTCATCCGCGACGCCGAGGGCGGGAGTGAGCCGGCTCTCGACGAACTGCACAGCCGGTTCGACACGAGGCTCGAGTTCGGCACCGCCGGTCTGCGCGGTCGCATCGAAGCGGGCTCCGCCCGGATGAACCGGGTCCTCGTCGGACAGGCCGCGGCCGGTCTCGCCGCGTACCTCGCTGAGCGTGAACCCGACGCCCGGCCGAGCATCGTCATCGGATACGACGGTCGCCGCAACTCGCGGGTCTTCGCGACCGACACCGCCGAGATCATGGCCGGAGCCGGCATCCGGGCAATTGTGCTTCCCCGGCAGTTGCCGACACCGGTCCTCGCCTTCGCCGTCCGTCACTTCGATGTCTCCGCCGGCGTCATGGTGACCGCGAGCCACAACCCGCCCGCCGACAACGGCTACAAGGTGTACCTCGGCGGCGCAGACGAGGGCTCGCAGATCGTGTCCCCGTCCGACGCCGAGATCGAGGCGCAGATTCTGCGGGTCGCCGCATCGGCGAACGTGCTCGAGCTGCCGCGAAGCACCGACTACGAGACGGCGGACGAGACCGTCGTCGACGCATACATCGCCGCGACGGCTGCGGTGATGACGAGCGAGCCTGTGCCGATGGAGGTCGTCTACACGGCCATGCACGGGGTCGGCTGGGAGACGTTCTCCCGGGTCGTCGCAGCGGCAGGACTCACACTCCCCCACTCCGTCGTCGCGCAACAGGAACCCGACGCAGAATTCCCGACCGTGGCGTTCCCGAACCCCGAGGAACCGGGAGCACTCGACCTGTCTTACGCGCTCGCTCGGGAGACCGGCGCGGAACTCATCGTCGCCAACGACCCGGACGCCGACCGCCTCTCGATCGCGATCCCGGACGCCTCCTCAACCGAGGGATACCGGCAGCTCAGCGGCAACGAGGTCGGGGCGCTCCTCGGCTGGCGTGCCGCCGTGCTGAACGCCGAACAGGGAAATGCGGGCGGCGTGCTCGCCTGCTCGATCGTGTCCTCCCCCGCGCTGTCCGCCGTCGCCAGCGAGTACGACCTCGACTTCGTCGAGACGCTCACCGGCTTCAAGTGGGTCTCCCGGGTACCGAACCTCATCTTCGGGTACGAGGAAGCACTCGGCTATCTCGTCAACCCGCGCACCGTTCGCGACAAGGACGGGATCTCTGCCGCGATCGACTTTCTCTCGATGGCATGCTTCCTCGCGGGCCACAACCTCACGGTCCAGTCGGCGCTCGATGCTTTCGCCGAGAAGTTCGGCTACTTCGCGAGCGACCAGTTGTCGTTGCGGGTCACCGATCTGTCCGACATCGCCGCGATCATGGCGCACCTGAGGGCGAACCCTCCCGCCGAGCTCGGCGGCGTCGGCGTCGAGACGATCGAGGACCTTCGCGACGGTTTCGGCGATCTTCCACCCACGGATGCCCTCCGGTTCCGTCTCACGGACGGCTCACGCGTCATGGCGCGGCCGAGCGGCACCGAACCGAAGATCAAGTTCTACCTCGACGTCAAGCGTCCGGTCGAGCGCAAGGACGAAGCATCCGTCGTCCTTGCCGCGGTGAAGTCAGACCTGTCCGCGATCGCAGCGGCAGCGACGGCCTGACCCTCAGCCGAGGGCTTTTTCGAGCTTTCGCTCGAGCTCATCGAGATCGAAGTAGTTCTCGATGATGACGACGTCGGCGAAGGTCTTGCCGATTTTGTCGACGAGCTCGGGCGACGTGAGGATGACCTGGGCGTCAGCCGCTGCGTCAGCGACCCCGGCGACGTCTGACGCTGTTACCTCGGCGTCGATGTCGAGGCGCTTCAGCACCCGCTCAGCGTTGACCTTGAGGATGCCGGATGTCCCGACACCCGCACCGCAGATTGCGACGATCTTCATGGCAGCCTCCCGGCCTGGTCAGTTGTCGGCGTCGAACACCCGGCGGACCTCGTCCGGGGTGGTGGCGGCCGCGATGGCCGGAATCGCGGACGCGTCGTTGAACACGTTCGCGAGTTGCGCGACCGTGGTCACGTGAGTCTCCGGCGTCGGTACGGCGAGACCGAGGACAACGCTCACCGGGTCGTTGTGCGGATGTCCGAACGCCACCGGCTCTGCGAGGGTCACGACCGCGAGCCCCTCCCTCAGCACATCCGAACCGGGGCGTGCGTGCGCGAGCGCCAGTCCGGGTGCGATGACGATGTAGGCACCGAATTCGTCGATGACCTCGATCATCCGGTCGGTGTACGACGTCTCGGTCGCACCGCTGCGCTCGAGTGCGTTGCCGACGAGCCGGACAGCATCCCGCCACGTTCCGGCGTCGGCACCGAGGTCGATGGCGGAGTTCGGGAGCGGGGGCAGGGACATCGTTGGTCTCACTTCAGCTGGTGGGCGGCCGGTCTCAGGCTATCGGTCCGGCCGGACGCGACGGGTGGGGCAGCTCTCAGTCGCGGTATCTCTCGGCATCTTCGAAGCCCGCAGAAATGATCTCGGCGAGTTCCTCACGGTCCTCGAGGGGCAGGAACGCGCCACGCGCCGCATTCTGCTGGAAGACCTCGAGGTCGTCGATGTCGTAGGAGAAGGCGTCGGCGAGCAGACCGAGTTCCCGGGTCAGCGTCGTACCGCTCATCGTGCGGTTGTCGACGTTCACGGTGGTCTTGAAACCGAGCTGGTAGAGCACGTCGAACGGGTGGTCGACGAGATCGCTTCCCCAGGCGGCGATCGCGCCGGTCTGCAGGTTCGAGGACGGGCTGAGTTCGAGCGGGATCTCGCGGTCCTTGACCCACTGGGCGGTTTCGCCGAGCGACACGTATGTGCCCTCGTCATCGCTGCGTTCGACGGTGATGTCTTCGGCGATGCGCACACCGTGTCCGAGGCGCAGTGCCCGGCCGTCGAACAGCGCGCTCTTGATCGAATCAAGGCCGTCTGCTTCACCCGCGTGGACGGTGACAGGGAAGTGTTCCTGGGCGAGGTAGTCGAACGCGACCCGGTGTCGTGACGCCGGGAAGCCCGCTTCTGCGCCGGCGATGTCGAAGCCGACGACACCGTTGGTGCGGTGCCGCACGGCCAGTTCGGCGATCTCGAGTCCGCGGTCGGCGTGCCGCATGGCGGTGATGAGCTGACCCACCTGGATGCTGTCACCGGAGCGCTCGGCGTCATCGATTCCCTGCTCGATGCCGGCCTGTACCGCTTCGACCGCCTGGTCGAGTGTCAGGCCGCGAGTGAGGTGCTGCTCGGGAGCCCAGCGGACTTCACCGTAGATGACCCCGTCGGCGACGAGGTCCTTCACGAACTCGCGGGCGACGCGGGTCAGGCCCTCCTCCGTCTGCATGACGGCGGTGGTGAGGTCGAATGTCTTGAGGTAGTCCACAAGGTTGCCCGCGTCGCACTGGGAGAGGAACCAGTCGCCGAGCTTCGCCGGGTCGGTCTCAGGAACGTCGATGCCGACGGCATTCGCCAGTTCAAGGATGGTCTGCGGGCGCAGGGCGCCGTCGAGGTGATCGTGCAACGAAATCTTCGGCAGGTCGGCGATGTCGACGCCGTTGGGGAGGAGGAACTGGTTCTCGGAAGTCACCCGCTCAGACTACCGCCCAGCCTCTCCGAACGCACTGCCCGGCGGCTCCTCCCCGCCCCGCTTCGACGCGTCCAACTGGCGTCATTCCGGACCGGGCGAGCCCATAGAATCGAGAAATGCCCCAGAAAATCCTGCTCGACTGCGACCCCGGCCACGACGACGCGATTGCCATGCTGCTCGCCCATGGGAACCCGGAGATCGACCTCGTGGCTGTGACGACGGTCATGGGCAACCAGACACTGGAAAAGGTGACCAGGAACGCCCTGTCGGTCGCTCGTGTCGCCGGGATCACCGGCATCCCGTTCGCCGCAGGAAGCGCGCGTCCCCTCGTGCGGGAGATCGAGACGGCGCCGACGATCCACGGCGAATCCGGCCTCGACGGGCCGGAGCTGCCCGAGCCGCTGCTCGAGCTCGACTCGAGGAACGCGGTCGAGCTCATCATCGAGACCATCATGACCAACGAGCCGGGCACGATCACGCTCGTTCCCACCGGCGCCCTCACCAACATCGCCCTCGCGGCGCGGATGGAGCCGCGGATCGTCGAGCGCGTGAAGGAGGTCGTGCTCATGGGTGGAGGCACCAACTTCGGGAACTGGTCGGCCACCGCTGAGTTCAACATCGTCATCGACCCCGAGGCCGCCCACATCGTCTTCAACGAGGCGTGGCCGCTCACGCAGATCCCCATCGATGTGACCCATGAAGCGCTGGCAACGCCGGATGTCGTCGAGCGGTTCACCGCGATCGGCACGGCACCTGCGCGGTTCGTGGTCGAGCTGCTCGACTTCTTCGGGTCCACCTACCGTGAAGTGCAGGGCTTCGACGCACCCCCGGTGCACGACCCGTGTGCCGTCGCCTACGTCATCGACCCCAGTATCTTCACGGTGCGGCGTGCTCCGATCACCGTCGAGCTCGTCGGAACCCTGACGGCCGGAATGACCGTCGCCGACTTCCGGGCGCCCGCACCCGCCGACTGCACGACTCAGGTCGCGATCGGGATCGATACACCCCGGTTCTGGGACCTCGTCGTGGACGCGGTGGAGCGCATCGGCGACCCGGAGTAGCGCGGGCGCCGCTCGCCGCCTCTTGCGCGGCATCCGCGTTCGATTCACCACAAATGGTTGCTCACACAATCGATTCACCAGGAAATGTCCGTCCTCTACCCGTCGAGCGACAAGTCGTGGTGATTCGAGACCGAGCGGTCCCGTTCCCTCACAACTCGCCTTCTCGCGCACACTGTGCACGGGCGCTGCGCGCCTAGTCTCTCGCGGCCGAGTACACCAAAGAATCGATGAGTGACGTTCCGCAAACCTCTTCCGGTGACGATGCCGTCAGCATTCTCGGTGGCCGATGCACTGCACAATGGGCTGACCACCGGGCAGCTCCGCAACCCGTCGTTCGGGCGACCGTTTTTCGGCACCCGAACGACGCCGGGCGCGTCAGACGCTGTGGAGGTGCGATGCCGCGCGCTGGCCAGTCGGATGCTTCGCGGCCAGGCCTTCAGCCACCTCACGGCGGCGTTTCTATTCGGAGTGCCGCTTCCGCGCTCAGCGCGTTCGCCGTCACTGCATGTGATGTCGCCGACGCCCGTGCGCGCCATGCGTGCGACCGGGGTGACCGGGCATCAGGCGTCACTCGTACCCGACGAGGTCGTACGTGTTGGCGGGCTTCCCGTCACATCGCCCGAGCGCACGTGGTGCGACCTCGCGGCGCTCCTCGGCTTCGCGGATCTCGTGGCCGCCGGCGATCACCTTCTGTGCTGGAAGTACCCGAGGACGACGATTGACCAACTGACGGATGCCGTCGCGCGCTACCCCTCTCAGCGCGGTCGAGCCGTCCTGCCCAGAGCACTTGCCGCGCTCAGCACGCGGTCACGATCTCGTCCCGAATCTCTTCTCCGGGTGGAACTGGTCGCGAGCCCGTTGCCCAACCCCGTCCCGAACTTTGAGGTGCATCTTCGGCTGAGCCGCAGGGACCTCGAGATCGACCTCGCCTACCCCGAGTTCAAAGTGGGTCTCGAATACCAGGGGGACCACCACCGCACCGACCGCGGCCAGTGGCGTCGTGACATCCGACGCGGAAATGACGCTGTCGATGAGGGATGGAGCATGCTCTACTTCACCGGCGATGACACCGACGACCTCCCAGCCCTGCTTCCGCGGGTCGAGCGACGGCTGCGCGCCCGCGGCTGGGCCGGCAGCAGCTGACGGGAATCTCCGTCGTCAAGCGGTCGACCCGTGGTGACCGAGTCGTCACAAGCCGCTGGTTCTCGGTCGAATCACCGCAATCGGTCGCATGAGCGCTCGAAGAAGGACAGAGTGTGGTGAATCGACAGACGATCAGCAGAGTGTGGTGAATCGATCGACGGATGCCACGCGCGGCACGCGCTACTGGATGCGGTCGCGCACCAGCGGCTCGGGCGTGAACGCGGTGCCGGGCGCCGCGAGTTCCCACGCGCCCTCGATCGCTTCGAGCGCCCGGGGGAATCGAGCCGCGTCATCCGCAGACAGAGTGAACAACGGCTGCCCGGCACGGACGACGTCTCCCGGCTTCGCATGCAGGTCGACCCCGGACGCGTGCAGCACCGGGTCCTGCGCCCGCGCTCGACCTGCACCGAGGCGCCACGCGGCGATCCCGAACGGCAGGGCGTCCTGGCGCACGAGGATGCCATCAGCGGGAGCAGGGACGGTGTGGGTTTCACGCGCGACCGGCAACGCCGCATCCGGGTCCCCGCCCTGGGCGATGATCGACCGGCGCCACGTGTCCATGGCTCGACCGTCAGAGAGTGCGGCCTCGACGTCGGCGTCGGGCTGTCCGGCGAGCGTCAGCATCTCGCGGGCAAGAGCGACGGTGAGCTCGACGATGTCTGCGGGTCCACCACCGGCGAGCACCTCGACAGATTCACGCACCTCGTTGGCGTTGCCGATGGCCAGGCCGAGCGGCACGCTCATGTTCGTGAGCAGCGCCGAGGTCTTGACGCCGGCATCCTGCCCGAGCGACACCATGGTGCGCGCGAGTTCTTCCGCCTTGGCATAGTCCTGCATGAACGCACCGGAACCGAACTTCACGTCGAGCACGAGCGCGCTGGTGCCCTCGGCGATCTTCTTCGACATGATGCTCGACGCGATCAGGGGAATCGCCTCGACGGTCCCGGTGATGTCACGGAGCGCATACAACCGCTTGTCCGCCGGAGCCAGCCCGGCGCCGGCAGCACAGATGACGCCTCCGACGTCGCGCAGGATCGAGAACATCTCGTCGTTCGACAGGTCGGCGCGCCAGCCGGGAATCGACTCGAGTTTGTCGAGCGTTCCGCCCGTGTGCCCGAGGCCACGACCGGAGAGCTGCGGTACGGCCACCCCGAAGGATGCCACGAGCGGCATGAGCGGGAGAGTGATCTTGTCGCCCACTCCCCCGGTCGAGTGTTTGTCGACCGTCGTCTTGCCCAGTGTCGAAAAGTCCATCGTCTCCCCGGACGCGATCATCGCGAGGGTGAGGTCGCGGATCTCACGGCGGCTCATTCCGTTGAGGAGGATGGCCATCGCCATCGCAGCCATCTGTTCATTGCCGACGAATTCGCGCGTGTACGCGTCGACGAGCCAGTTGATCTCGTCGGTCGTCAACTCACCGCGGTCGCGTTTGGTGCGGATGAGGTCGACGGCGTCGAACGATTCGAGCGCTGCGTCAGTCGTGGTCATTCGTGGGTACTCCTGCGTATTCGTTGAGCGTGCGGGGGCCGAACGCGTCCGGCAGGACTTCGTCGATCGTGCGGATGCCGGACACCGTCTCGAGGAGCATCCCCGGCACCGCGTGCTCGAACAACAATTGCCGGCAGCGACCGCACGGCATGAGCGTGTTTCCGTCGCCGTCTACGCACGTGAAGGCCACGAGCTGCCCGCCGCCGGTGAGGTGCAACGTCGATACGAGCGCGCATTCGGCGCACAGGGTCAGTCCGTAGCTGGCGTTCTCGACGTTGCATCCGGTGATGATCCGGCCGTCGGTCACGACGGCTGCCACCCCGACCGGAAACTTCGAGTACGGAACGTATGCCTTCGTCATGGCATCCGTCGCTGCTTCACGGAGCGAACCCCAGTCGATTGAATCACTCATGTCGTCACGCCTTTATGTATGGTTTTCCGGATGCCGCCGGCCCACGTGACCGTCCGACAAGACCGGCGACGGCGAAGATGGTCACGATGTACGGAAGCATCAGCATGAACTCGCTCGGCACCGGGGAACCGATGATGCCGAGTACGTTCTGAAGGTTGGTCGCGAAACCGAACAGCAGAGCGGCGAGAGTGGCACGGATGGGATCCCAGCGTCCGAAGATCACCGCGGCGAGGGCGATGAATCCGGCGCCCGCCGTCATCTCCTTGCCGAAGGCGCCGACAGCACCGAGGGTGAAGTACGCACCACCGAGTCCGGCGATCGCGCCGGCGAGCGACACGTTCCAGAACCGGGTTCCTGTCACGTTGATACCAACGGTGTCCGCAGCGGTCGGATGCTCTCCGACGGCTCGCATACGCAGCCCCCACTTGGTGTGGAAGAGGCAGAAATACACCAGTGCGACGACGACGTACATGATGTAGACGATGATCGTCTGCTCGAACAGGACCGGGCCCAGGATCGGGATCTCGCCGAGGATCGGGATCTCGATCCGGCTGAACCGTGGCGGTGTGTTCAGGAGGCCAGGGTCCTTGGTGAGGACCTGCGAGTAGAAGAAGCTCGTCAGGCCGATCACGAGGACATTGAGAACAACACCGACGATCACCTGGTCGACGAAGTACTTGATTGAGAACGCGGCGAGGACGAAGGAGACGAGGACGCCGGCGACCATGGCGCCGAGGAGGCCGAGGTAGAGGTTCCCGGTGGCCGAGGCGATGACGGCGGAACTGAACGCGCCGGCGAGCAGCTGCCCCTCGATCGCCACGTTGACGACTCCGACCCGTTCAGAGATCACCCCGCCCATCGCGCCAAAGATCAGCGGGACACTGAGTGTCACCGTCCCGATGAGAAGACCCGGCACAGGAACAGTTGCACCTGCGGCCGCCCAGGTCAGGAACCCTGTCATGAACAGCACGGCGAAGACAGCGATGAACCAGATGGGAACTCTGCGGTACTTCTGGACCCGGTAAAACGCGAACGCCGTCATGAGAGCGAGCACGATGGTGATGATGATCCCGGTCGCGAACGTCGGCAACTCGGGAGCGGGCAACTGGATCAGGTCGGAGCCCTGCGAAAGCTGGAACCGTGTGGTTCCCTCGCGGTGTCCGAGAATGAACAGCCCGGCCGCAATGACCGTGAAGATCGCGAGGGCGATCGGCGCTTTCCAGCTGCGGAGAACCACCGCCCGGTTGTCGGGCTCGGCCTGTGGCCGTTCAGGTTCGGTGAGAACGCTCACTTTGCCTTCACCTCCTTGGTGACGATTGGCAACTGTCTGCGCGGCGCCGTCCCTGGAGTGGGGAGGCGGAAGATCGCGCGGACGAGTGGCGGGGCGGCGATGAACAGCACGATGACGGACTGCACGACGAGGACGATGTCGATGGGGATGCCTTCGGCGGCCTGCATGGAGAACCCACCGGCTTTGAATGCTCCGAACAGGACGCCGGCGACGAAGATACCGACCGGCTTCGACCGACCGAGGAGCGCGACGGTGATCGCGTCGAAGCCGATGCCTGCGTCGATTCCGGAACTGAATCCTGTTGTCACCGTCCCGAGGACCTGGTTGACGCCGGCGAGGCCGACGAGTCCACCGGCGATGAGCATCGTGTAGACGTAGATGTTCTTGACGTTGATACCGGCGACGAGCGCGGCGTTGGGATTCTCGCCGACGGCGCGGAACTGGAAGCCGAGGCTCGAGCGGTTGAGCAGCCACCACACGAAGATCGTCGCCGCGATGGCGGTGAGGAAGCCTGCGTGCAGGTTGTACTGCGGGCCGAGGAGATCCGGGAAGATCGCCGTCTCTTTCATCGCCGGAGTTTTGGGGTTGTTGCTCCCTGGCGCCTGCAGTGCCCCGGGGGTCCGGAGCAGAAAGGAGATGAGGTAGAGCGCGACGTAGTTGAGCATGATCGTCACGATCACCTCGTGGGCTCCCGTCCGCGCTTTCAGCAGACCGACGATGCCTCCCCAGATCGCTCCGCCGATGATTCCGACGAGGACGGCGACGATGAGGTGCAACACGGGCGGCAGATCGAGCGCGAAGCCGACCCATCCGGCTCCAGCCGCAGCGATGAGCATCTGACCGCGCCCACCGATGTTGAACATGCCGACACGGAAGGCCAGACCGACGCCGAGGCCCGCGACGATCAACGGTGTCGCGTAGACGAGTGTGTCGGTCAGCGGTTTGATACCCGCGAGGAAACCGTCCCGGCGGAAGTTATAGATGGAACCCTGGAAGAGCGCGCCATACGCACCCGAGACCGCTTGCCAGACGGCACCGAGCATGTCGCCCGGCCTGGAGAAGAAGTACCCGGCGGTCTCCTGAACCTGCTCGTCCGTGAAAGCGATGAGAACGGCGCCGACAACGAGCGCCAGGAAGACGGCGAGGACGGAGATCATGGCGTTGCCGCCGACGATGTCACGCATCGCCTGCGACCAACGCTGGTCATCCTTCGGCTCGGATGGCGTCGCCGGCACTGGGGCCTTTTCTGCCTCTGCTGTGGTTTCGCTCATGCTGCTTCACCTGTTCCTGGGGCGGGTTCGCCGGCCATCATCAGTCCGAGAACGTCTCGAGGGGTGTCAGCCGGAACGATCCCGACGATTCCTCCCCGGTACATGACCGCGATGCGGTCAGCGAGCGCGACGACCTCGTCGAGCTCGGTCGACACAACGATCACCGGAAGGCCGGAGTCCCTCGTGGCGATGATCCGTTTGTGGACGAACTCGATGGAACCGACGTCGAGTCCACGCGTCGGCTGCGCGGCGACGAACAACCGCAGGTCGCGGCTGAGTTCGCGGGCGAGGACCACTTTTTGCTGGTTTCCGCCGGACAGCCGGCCGGCCTTGGAATCGATGCCCTGGGTGCGGATGTCGAACTCGGTGACCTTCTCGCGCGCGAAATTGGCGAGGAAGTTCAGCTGAAGGTTTCCGGCTTTGACGAATGGCTTCGACGTGCTTCGGTCGAGCATGAGGTTCTCGGCGATGGAGAACTCGGCCACGACGCCATCCTGGGTGCGGTCTTCCGGCACGAAGCCGACGCCGGCATCGAGAATCTTGCGCACGCTACGATTCCGCAGCGATTTACCGTCGAGTTCGATGCTGCCGGTGACGTGGGGCTGGAGGCCGAGAAGCGCTTCGGTCAGTTCGGTCTGTCCGTTGCCCTGCACTCCGGCGATGACGAGGACTTCTCCCGACTTCACCTCGAAGCTGACGTTGTTGACGACGACCTGGCCCTGCGGGTCGATGACGGAGAGGTCGCGCACGACAAGAGCAGGCTCGCCGAGAACGGGCGGGTTTTTCGCGACGGTCAGTTCGACAGCGCGACCAACCATGAGCGACGCGAGTTCGGTGTTGGTGGCGGTCGGGGATGCCTCTCCAACCACCTTCCCGAGGCGGATCACGGTGATGCGGTCCGCGACTTCGCGAACTTCACGCAGCTTGTGCGTGATGAAGACGATGGAGGTTCCTGATTCGCGAAGCTGCTTCATGATGACCATGAGCTCGTCGGTTTCCTGGGGGGTGAGCACTGCTGTCGGCTCGTCGAAGACAAGCACTTTCGCGTCCCGGGAGAGTGCTTTGATGATCTCGACCCGCTGCTGCACACCGACGGGGAGGCCCTCGACGAGGGCGTCCGGGTCGACATGGAACCCGAACCGCGCGGAGATCTCGCGGACCTTCGCCCGAGCGGCTTCGAGGTCGAGTCGCCCGCCGAACGTGGTCTGTTCATGGCCGAGCATCACGTTCTCAGCGACGGTGAAGACCGGGATGAGCATGAAGTGCTGGTGGACCATCCCGATGCCGGCGTTCATGGCGTCGCCTGGTCCGGCGAACTTCTGGACGACGTCGTCGAGAAGGATTTCGCCCTCTTCGGCCTGGTACAGGCCGTAGAGCACGTTCATCAGGGTGGACTTTCCCGCGCCGTTCTCGCCGAGCAAGGCGTGAATTTCACCCGACTGGACGGTGAGGTCGATGTGGTCGTTAGCGACCAGGGCACCGAATCGCTTCGTTATGCCGCGAAGTTCTAGCTTCATGGTTCCTGATTCTAGGGAAGGGCGGAACCATGTGGGGGTTCACCCGGATGTTCACGGACGGCGTCAGCCTTGATGTTGGCTGACGCCAGCGAAACGGGGAGGCCGGTGTGCCGGCCTCCCCGCTTCATGCTGTGATGTAGCGCGTCGACTACGGGGACGACGGTGAGGTTACTTCGATCGATCCGTCGATGATGCCGGCCCGGATCTCATCCAGTTCTGCCTGCAGTTCGGCGTCGACCTTGCCTTCGAAGTCGTGGAACGGGGCGATTCCGACACCTTCGTTCTCGAGGGTTCCGACGAACGGGGTTCCGTCGAACTCGTCGTCTGCTGCTGCCAGGACGACTTCGTTCACACCGACCTTCATGCCCTTGAGGATGGAGGTCAGGAACAGGTCAGCGCCGTCCGGGAACGTCTCGTAGAGGTCAGCGTCGACACCGATCATGGCGATCTCCTTGCCGGAGTCGCGGATCGCGGAGATCGCGCTCTGGAAGATCGGGCCACCGACGGGGAGAAGAACGTCGGCGTTCTGGTCGATGAGACCCTGCGCCAGGTTCTGAGCGTCCACTCCGACCTCGAATCCACCGGTGAAGCTTCCGTTCTGGGCTGCGACGTCCCAGCCGAGCGCCTTGACGTCGGCGTCCTTGACTTCGTTGTAGTGGTTGACTCCATCGACGAAACCGTCCATGAAGATCGTGACGGGCGGGATCGGGATTCCGCCGAAGGTTCCGACGACTCCGGTCTTGCTGTAGCTCGCTGCTGCATAACCGGCGAGGAATGCTGCCTCAGCGGTGTTGAAGACGATGGGCTTGATGTTCTCGGAGTCCGTGGCGCCGTCGCTGTCGAGGTCCACATAGTCATCAATGATTGTGAACTTGACATCGGGGTTCGCTGCAGCTGCAGCTCCCGTCGCCTCGGCGAGGAGGAAGCCGACCGTGACGATCAGGTCGCAGCCCTGGTCGACGAGGTTTTCGACGTTGGGGCCGTAGTCGGTCTCAGCAGCGGACTCGACCGTGATCGGCTCGACGCCGAGCTCCTCGGCCGCTTCGGTGAGGCCTTCGAAGCCGAGCTGGTTGAACGACTTGTCGTCGAATCCGCCTGCGTCAGAAACCATGCAGGGCGTGAAGTCGAGGGCTTCACCCTCGCTGCCGTTGCCGTTGTCTGCGGCGGGGGCCTGCCCACAGCCGGCGAGCAGGGCAATGACGCCTGCCGTGGCAAGGCCGGCGAAAGCGACCTTACGGGTGTTGATTGTCAATGTGACCTCCAGGGTGCTGCCCCGCGGGACTCGCTAGGGCGGGTATGGGTACGTTACCGAATGTTACGGAGGCCACTGCGCTGTGGATGGCTCTCGAAACAGAAGCGTTACATAGCCGTTCCATGCGAGGCTAGGGCCAACCCTCGAACGGGTGACGCTCCCGCTCTCATGAGCAGCCACCCACTCTTCGCCTGCTCGAATGCGCACTATCGGCTGCAGGAGAGCACACGCGCCGAAACGCGCGCCGTGCCACAATCGGAGCATGACCGGGCGACTGATGCTCCTCGACACCGCTTCGCTGTATTTCCGCGCGTTCCACGGACTCCCTGACACTTTGCGGGCGCCGGATGGCACTCCCGTCAACGCTGTGCGCGGGCTCCTCGACTTCATCGCCAGGCTCGTGACCGATTACGAGCCTGACGCGCTCGTCGCCTGCTGGGACGACGACTGGCGGCCGGGCTGGCGAGTTGAGCTCATCCCGAGCTACAAGCAGCACCGCGTCGAAGAGTCGCGGACCGGTGCACCGGATGTGGAGGTCGTCCCCGAACTGCTCGTCGCCCAGATCCCACTCATCCGCAAGACCCTCGACGCCTTCGGCATCACCATCGTCGGTGCCGCGGATCACGAAGCCGACGACGTCATCGGGAGCCTCGCAACACAATCGAAAGGCCCGGTCGACGTCGTCACAGGTGACCGCGACCTTTTCCAGCTCATCGACGACGCAACAGACGTCCGGGTCATCTACACGGCTCGCGGGATGAGCAAGCTCGAGGTACTCACCGAAGAAACCGTCCGTTCGAAGTACGGGATCTCATCGCACCAGTACGCCGACTTCGCCGCGCTCCGCGGGGACACGTCGGATGGCCTGCCCGGGGTCGCCGGTGTCGGCGACAAGACCGCGGCGGGGCTGCTCAGCACGTTCGGTTCCCTCGACGCCATCGTCGCTGCGGCCGCCGAACCGGGAAAGGGGATGTCGGAATCCGTCCGCGCGAAGATCCTCGCGGCATCCGATTACCTGCGTGTGGCGCCGACCGTCGTTGAGGTGGTTCGCACCCTCGATCTCGAGAAGCCGGACGCCAGGATCCGGCCACTTGAGACCGAATCCCTGACAGCGGCTCGGCAGCTCGCCGCCGAACTCGGGCTCGGAGGAGCGGCAGAACGCGCACTTCGTGCCCTCGGCAATGAGCCCTAGCGCGTTCAGAGAACGTCGTCGCGCCCTGAGAGCTTGAGCGCGTCGACGACACTCTTGACGCGCTGCGCGTTGGCGCTGGTGGTCACGAGAAGCGCGTCCGGGGTATCGACGACCACGATGTCCTTCACCCCGATGAGGCTGATCACGCGGTTGCTCTGACTGACGACGATTCCGCTCGAAGCGTCCGACAGCACCCGGGCGTTCTCCCCGAGGATCGCGAGGTCGGTCTTGCGTCCGCCCGAGTTGAGCTTTGCGAGCGAGGCGAAGTCGCCGACGTCGTCCCAGTCGAAGTGACCAGGCACGACAGCGAGCCGCCCGGCGGCAGCGGCGGGCTCAGCGACGGAATAGTCGATCGCGATCTTCGTCAGCGTCGGCCAGATCCGGTCGACAGCGGGGCCACGGGTGGCTGGGTCGTCCCAAACGGATGCCAGCTCCACCAGTCCGGCATGCAGCTCCGGCTGATTGCGCTTCAGCTCCTCGAGGAGGACGTCGGCGCGGCTGATGAACATGCCTGCGTTCCACAGGTGCGCCCCACCCGACACGTATTTCTTCGCGGTGGCGAGGTTGGGCTTCTCGACGAACGAGTCGACGAGGAGAGCTGACTCGGCACCGGTGATGTCGAGGGGGGAACCGCTGTGGATGTAGCCGAAGCCGATGGCCGGTTCCGTCGGCTGGATGCCGATGGCCGTGATGTACCCGGCGTCGGCGGTGGCGACGGCTTGCGTGACGGCCGCACGGAACAGCCGGTCACCCCGGATGACGTGGTCGGCAGCGAATGAACCGATGATGACATCGGGTTCACGGTTGACGAGGATCGCGGCGGCCAGGCCGATCGCGGCGGAGGAGTCGCGGGGGTCGCTCTCGAGCACGACGTTGTGGTCGGCGAGGTCAGGGAGCTGGGTTTCGACGGCTGCACGGTGCGCCCGGCCGGTCACGACCATGATGCGCTGCTCACCGGACAACGGAGCCAGCCTGTCCCAGGTCGCCCGGAGAAGTGTGCTGCCCGATCCGGTCAGGTCATGGAGGAATTTCGGAGCATCGGCGCGTGACAGCGGCCACAGCCTCGATCCGATTCCGCCGGCTGGGATCACACTGTAGAAGCGCTCAAGGGGACTCGTCATGATCCCCAGAGTAGCGGCAGGGCCGACCGGCGCCAGCGAGGCTCGAACTGTCTCGACGTCAAGATGCTTAGGTTCCCCTTACCGGCGGAGTGAAGCCCCGTCAACGTAGACTATTCAGACGCGCCGTTGTGACGCACGACCGTTGTCGCCAGCGGCCGAGAAGGCTTCAAACAGGGAGGGCCGTTCGTTGTCAGTGAAGACTGCTAGAACACCACCATTGGATTCGACCACCTCGCCACGCCCCGCGGGTACGCTGTACCGCGGCCGCGAGGGCATGTGGTCCTGGGTACTGCACCGCATCACGGGCGTCGCCATCTTCTTCTTCCTCCTCGTTCACATCCTCGACACCGCGCTCGTCCGGGTATCCCCCGAGGCGTACAACGCGGTCATCGGGACCTACCAGACCCCGATCATGGGCCTCGGTGAAGTCGCTCTCGTCGGTGCGATCGTCTTCCACGCCTTCAACGGTCTGCGGATCATCCTCATCGACTTCTGGTCGAAGGGCACGAAGTACCAGAAAGTCATGTTCTACGTCGTGATCGCCCTCTGGGTCATCACGATGCTTGGCTTCACCCCCCGTCACCTCATCAACGTCTTCAGCCACTAGGAAGGGGAGAACGTCATGTCGCAAACCCTCGATGCTCCCCGCACCCCGGTCCGTCCCGCCCGCAAGAAGGGCGTGAACTGGGAGAAGTGGGGGTGGATCTACATGCGCGTCTCGGGCGTCGTGCTCGTCGTGCTGATCTTCGGCCACCTCTTCATGAACCTCATGGTCGGAGACGGCGTCAGCGCCATCGACTTCGCTTTCGTCGGCGGCAAGTGGGCGTCTCCGTTCTGGCAGTGGTGGGACGTGGCCATGCTGTGGCTCGCGCTCATTCACGGCGGCAACGGCATGCGCACCCTCGTGAACGACTACGCCCGCGGCCCGAAGCTGCGCGCAGCGTTCAAGGTCGCCATCCTCGCGTCCGTCGCGATCCTGATCCTCCTCGGCACGCTCGTCGTCTTCACCTTCGACCCCTGCCCTGTCGGACAGCCGGCCGACCTCCTCCCTTCGTTCTGCGCTGCGTAACGACTAACTGAACATTTTGGATGCATCTGTGACTCAGGACCCAAGCGACTCCACCATCATCGATGGAGTGCACTACCACCAGTTCGACATCGTGATCGTGGGAGCCGGTGGAGCCGGCATGCGCGCGGCCATCGAGGCAGGGCCGGGTGCGCGGACCGCGGTGATCTCGAAGCTCTACCCGACGCGGTCCCACACGGGAGCCGCGCAGGGCGGCATGGCTGCCGCTCTCGCGAACGTCGAGGAAGACAGCTGGGAATGGCACACGTTCGACACGGTCAAGGGCGGCGACTACCTCGTCGACCAGGACGCCGCTGAAATCCTCGCGAAGGAAGCCATCGACGCGGTCATCGACCTCGAGAACATGGGTCTGCCGTTCAACCGCACCCCCGAGGGCAAGATCGACCAGCGTCGTTTCGGCGGGCACACCTCCGACCACGGTAAGGCGCCCGTTCGTCGTGCCTGCTACGCGGCGGACCGCACGGGCCACATGATCCTGCAGACGCTGTTCCAGAACTGCGTCCGTCTCGGCATCAACTTCTTCAACGAGTTCTACGTGCTCGACGTCATCATGAGCGACGTCGACGGTGTCGAGCAGCCCGCCGGCGTCGTCGCCTATGAGCTCTCCACCGGTGAGCTCCACGTCTTCCACTCCAAGGCGATCATTTTCGCCACAGGCGGCTTCGGCAAGATCTTCAAGACGACGTCCAACGCGCACACCCTCACCGGTGACGGCGTCGGCATCATCTGGCGCAAGAAGCTTCCGCTCGAGGACATGGAGTTCTTCCAGTTCCACCCGACCGGTCTCGCCGGTCTCGGCATCCTTCTCACCGAGGGAGCGCGCGGCGAAGGCGCGATCCTCCGCAACGCGAGCGGCGAGCGGTTCATGGAGCGCTACGCCCCGACGATCAAGGACCTCGCACCGCGTGACATCGTCGCCCGCTGCATGGTCAAGGAAGTCGCCGAAGGCCGCGGCGCCGGGCCGAACAAGGATTACGTCTACCTCGACTGCACGCACCTCGGCGCTGAAGTCCTCGAGACGAAACTGCCGGACATCACCGAGTTCGCACGCACCTACCTCGGTGTCGACCCGGTGACCGAGCCCGTTCCGGTCATGCCGACGGCGCACTACGCGATGGGCGGCATCCCGACCAACGTGAAGGCAGAAGTCCTGCGCGACAACACCACCGTTGTGCCCGGGCTCTACGCCGCCGGTGAGTGCGCGTGCGTCTCCGTCCACGGCTCCAACCGCCTCGGCACCAACTCGCTGCTCGACATCAACGTCTTCGGCAAGCGCGCGGGCAACAACGCCGTCGAATACGTTCAGACGGCGGAGTTCCTCCCGCTTCCTGAAGACCCGGCGAAAGAAGTACGAGAGACCATCGAAGGCATCCGTGCCAACGCCGGAGGAGAGCGCATCGCCGTTCTGCGCCGCGAGCTCCAGGAACAGATGGACATGAAGGCGCAGGTGTTCCGCACCGACGAGTCTCTCGCCGAGGTCACCGAAACAATCCACCAGCTGCGCGACCGGTACCGCAACATCTCCGTGCAGGACAAGGGCCGCCGGTACAACACCGACCTGCTCGAGGCCGTCGAACTCGGCTTCCTGCTCGATCTGGCCGAGGTCGTCGTCTTCTCCGCACGCAACCGCAAGGAAAGCCGTGGCGGACACATGCGCGACGACTACCCGGATCGCGATGACGAGAACTACATGAAGCACACAATGGCGTACCTGACCGGCGACCCGCTCTCATCGGATGCCGCCGATCACATCCGCCTGGACTGGAAGCCCGTCGTCATGACGCGTTACCAGCCGATGGAGAGGAAGTACTGACATGTCGACAGCCGTTATTGACGAAGCTGCTCCGGCTCCGACGCCCGAGGTCATCGAGTCGTTCACCGTCACCGTGATCATCCGTCGCTTCGACCCCGAGGTGGACGAACAGCCCAAGTGGGTCGACTATGACGTCGAGATGTTCGCCACCGACCGCATCCTCGACGCGCTGCACAAGATCAAGTGGGAGCAGGACGGGTCGCTGACGTTCCGCCGCTCGTGCGCCCACGGCATCTGCGGCTCGGACGCGATGCGCATCAACGGCCGTAACCGCCTCGCTTGCAAGACGCTGATCAAGGACCTCGACATCTCGAAGCCGATCTACGTCGAGGCCATCAAGGGTCTCCCCCTCGAGAAGGACCTGATCGTCGACATGGACCCGTTCTTCGAGTCCTTCCGCGAGGTTCAGCCGTTCCTCATCCCGTCGTCGAAGCCCGGCGCAGGCAAGGAGCGGATCCAGTCCGTCGCCGACCGCGCGCGGTTCGACGACACCACCAAGTGCATTCTCTGCGCAGCATGCACCTCGTCCTGCCCGATCTTCTGGACCGACGGCCAGTACTTCGGGCCGGCGGCAATCGTCAACGCCCACCGCTTCATCTTCGACTCGCGCGACGATGCGGCCAAGGTACGTCTCGACATCCTCAACGACCAGGAGGGTGTCTGGCGTTGCCGCACCACCTTCAACTGCACGGATGCCTGCCCACGCGGCATCCAGGTCACCCAGGCGATCGCAGAGGTCAAGCAGGCCATCATGCGCGGCAAGCCATAACGTATCGCTTCACTGAGCCCTCGCCCTTTCCGGGCGGGGGCTTTGTGCTGTGCCCCGCGGTGTCAGCCGCGCGCCGCTGCGCGCGCCTCGGCCGGAGTCGAGGCGTCGAGGACCCTCACCGCGAGCGCTTTCGCGTGCTCGAGAGTGTGCTGGCGCAGTTCGGTGCGCACATCCGCGAGCGCTGACGGCGCCATAGACAGACTCGTTGCCCCGAGTCCGACGAGCACAACAGCGAGGAGTGGATCCGCTGCCGCTTCGCCGCACACGCCGACAGCTCGCCCGGACTGGGTTCCCGCTTTGCCGATGAGCTGGATGAGTCGCAAAACGGCAGGGTGCCAGGGATCCTGATAGGAGGCGACGGTCCCGAGCTGGCGGTCGGCCGCGAGTGCGTACTGGGTGAGATCGTTGGTGCCGATCGAGACGAAGTCCGCGATTCCGAGGACCTGCCCTGCCATCAACGCGCAGGAGGGGACCTCCGCCATGACTCCGGCGACCGGGATGCCGTGCGAGCGGGCGAGAGTGACGAAGTATTCCGTTTCGGCCGCGTCTGCGACCATCGGCGCCATCACCCCGACCTCGGCGTCGGTCTCGGCGGCCGCCGCGGCGATCGCCGTCAGTTGGTCCCGAAGGATGTGTTCGTGCGCACGGGTCGCCCTGAGTCCGCGCATCCCGAGGGCCGGGTTGTCCTCGTGTCCGGTGGTAAGGAAGGCGAGCGGCTTGTCAGAACCGGCATCGAGTGTGCGCACGAGGACCCTCTTGCCGCCGAACGCCGCGAAGACCGTACGGTAGTGCTCCTGTTGTTCGGCGACGGTCGGTGCTGATTCCGCGCCGAGGAAGAGGAACTCGGTGCGGAACAACCCGACCCCTTCGGCTCCGCACAGCAGCGCATCTGCGATGTCCGAAGGACGGCCGATGTTGGCGAGGAGTGGGATGGCTGTGCCGTCCGCGAGTTTTCCTGGACCGGTCGGAGCCGCAACCCGGCGCGCGGCGAGCCGGCGCTCAGCGGCGGCGATGTCGTCAGGCGACGGGTCGACGGTCACCGTTCCGTCCGATGCGTCGAGAAGTACCGACGTCTCGTCTGCGAGCGTCGCGGCATCCGTCACCCCGACGACGGCGACGATGGCCTTTGAGCGGGCGAGGATCGCGGTGTGCGACGTCGGCCCTCCCCCGATGGTGATGAGCCCGAGTACTTTCGTGATGTCGAGCGACGCTGTGTCTGCGGGCGCGAGGTCGTGGGCGATGAGGACGAACGGATGGTCCACCTCTGGCACTCCCGGGGCAGCAACGCCGCGCAGCCGGGCGATCGCGCGCTGGGCGACGTCGCCGAGGTCGGCCGCGCGTTCCGCCATGTACCCGCCCATCGAGATGAGCATCTGCTGGAAACCGTGAAAGGCTTCGAAGACGGCACGTTCCGCCGTGCGGCCCGTCGAGATCCGCGATCGGATGTCGTCGAGTAACGCCGGGTCCTGGGCCATCATCGACTGGGCGTCGAGAACGCCCTTCGCCTCGCCCCCGGCGCGGTCTGCCCGCTCCGAAAGATCGACCGCCACGGCCTGCAGCGCAGAGACCGCGCGGGAGAACTCCGTCTCGGCGTCGGCGTCGCGATGTTCGGTCCCCGGCTCAGGGATGGGGTCCGGCATGCGGACCACCGGGCCGTGCGCGATGCCACGCCCAACTCCGACTCCCTGTAACCGCATGGGACTCCTTCCGGATCTCCTCGACCTTATCGCGGGCGCCCGCTTCCGGAGGTCAGCGCCGCCGCGTCCGCAGGGATCGCAGCGAACTGGCGGCACGGAACCGTTCTCGTCTCGTACGGCCCGTTCCGAGCGACCTTCTGAGATCCTCGACAGCAGCCCAGACCCGGTCGGCATCCTCGTGGCTGGGGCGCTCGGTCGAGAAGGTGGCACGGTCGGCAACGGATGCCAGAGCAATGGCCCGCTTACCGCCCACGGCAGCGGCGACCTCCCGACGCGTGGACGACGGCGGCGCTTCCAGCCCGTAGTCGAGCGCGGTGTCCTCGAACTCCTGCCAGCCACCCCGGATCCGGTCGGCGGGGTGCACCCGCTTGCGCCGCAGCGCCCTGCGCCGAAGCTTGGCGGCGATCACGGCGAGGAACGGCCCAGCGATGACGGCGACCAGCAGCAGGATCCCGCCCGCGACCTGGGCAATCCGGAGGAGCGTCGCCAGGAACGGATTCAGCGACTCCTCCTCGGTCTGTTCGCTCTCGGTCGGCGGAGACTGCTCGATCTCTTCATCCTCGTCCTCGACGGGCGGTTGGACGATCGCGGGTGGACGCGCGACGAGCTGCGGCTCTTCCGGTTCTTCCTCGGGGATGTCCCGGACGGCAGGCACGGGGTCGGCTGTCCACCAGCGACCCGATGAATCCTGTACTTCGATCCATGCGCTGATGTCCTCTCCCGTGAGCGTGACGGAGCTCGCCGGCCCCTGGTCCGTAGCGAGGAAACCGACGACGACACGGGCGGGGAATCCGAGCTCGCGCGCCATCAGTGCGGCGGCGACAGCGTACTGCTCCGCATCTCCGACCATCGGTTTCGCGGTGAGCAGCTCGTCGATCCGGTCGATTCCATGGCCTGATCTGCTGGCGGGTTCGTCCTCTTCGAGCCCGTGACTGATGTATCCCTCGGTTTTCAACCCGTCGAGCATGGCGACGAGCCGGGCGCCGTCACCCGAAACCCCTTCGGTCCACGTCTCCAGACGGTCGGTGAGGGATTGAGGGACGTCGTCGAACCGCGGCAACTCGGCGGTCCCTGGCCGGAGCTCCCTGAGGGCCGCATCCGACGGAGTGGGGGTGTCGACCGAATCGAGCCGATAGCCGTCTCCCGCGGCCAGCCCGCCGACGACCGCGCCCGTCCCCGTCACGTCGTTGTAGAAGAACGATGCTGTGAGCGCGTCGCTGTTCGCGCCGCTGAACCGGATCTCCGCAAGCTGGCCCGCTCCCGGCAACCAGATCCCCGAGTAACCCGAGATCGAGACGGTCATCGACACACGTTCTCCGAGGGCCGCCTGCTCCAGCCGGTACGGGACGCGCACGAAGGTGCCTGACGCGCTTGAGGCATCCGGCGTTCCCACGCTGTAGACGACTCCGTCATAGCTGTCGAGGGTCGCCAGCCGCACTCTCCTGTCCTGGGGCAGACCGGTGACGGTCAGGAGCGGCTCGTTGACAAGATCCGATCGCAGGAAACGCCGGAACGCCGACAGTGGGCTGGGGTAGTCCCTCGGATTGAAGGCCTGCTCGATTCGAGTCCGGAGTACGTCCCTGTCCGACGAAGGGGGAAGAGCGGATGCCAGTACGGCGCCGCCGCTCACGGCGATGGCCAGAATGATGACCGAACTCACCGTGCCGACGACGGCGGCCCGGCGGCGTTCCCGCCGTGACGGGCTGACGCTGGCGACAGCCACGGCGTGTTGGCGGAGGAGCGCCCGGTGCCGAAAGCCCCGCAGCCAGATCAGCCAGCCAAGCAGCAGAACGAGAAGACTCAGCCCGATCGCGAGCGGGAACCAGGATTCCTCGCGGCCGAAGGCAATGCCGATCACGAGCAGCAGGATCGGGGCGAGAACGGCGACTTCCCCCCGGCTCACCCGCAGGGCGAGTGAAATCGTCAGCGTCGTGGTGCCGAGAATCGCGAGGAACGCCGGGATCAGGAGACCCTGGTAGGTGCCCACCGGAGCGAGGATGGTCACCAGCTCTTTCCAGTCTTCCGCCGTGCCCCTGACGAGGTCGAGGAACGCCTGCGGCTGCGGAAGGATACCGGGGCCCATCCGCTCCGGCATGGTCAGCGGGACACCGGCGGCGAGATACACGATGATCGCGAGGAAGATGACCAGGACTCCGTGGAGCCGGAACAGCCATCCGGTGAGCGCCACCAGGGTGCCGAGGACTATTCCGCCGATCAACACGAGCACGAATTGCGGCGTCTGGTACACCGGCCACCAGACGCTTGCAGCGACGGCGACCGATGCGACGGCGAAGAGCACCGACACGAGGACCGGAATGGGCCGCCGGGTCACGCCGTCGCCCTCGCCATCGACTGCTGGAGGTCCTCGAGATATCCAATGGTGAGCACGGTCAGTTCCCCCGCGTGGCGAGTACGGGGTACGACGTCAGGGTCGCAGATGATCGCGATGACGTGAACCCCGACGGGAAAGTGCCTGGCCGCCTGACGCAGGGTGGAAATCGACACCGCAGCACCGCAGACGAGGAAGGCGAGGGAGACGCCGGAGATGGATGCCGACGCGACGCGCGCGAGGTCGGCGAGAGGGAGGGCGGTCTCGGACCGGTCGACGCCGCTGAGATCATCGAGAAGCCGGGACCCTGTCACCGCGGCGAACTTCTTCACGGCGAGAAGTCGTTTCTTCGCGAAGTCGGGGGTGGACTCGCTGGCGACAACGGAGATGGTCCGTCCGTCGCGGATGGCTCGGACGCCGAGGGAACCGACGACGCTGACGGCCATCTCGAAGTCGTCATCGCCCGCATAGTCTTCCTCGGCGAGACTGAGCCCGATCATCAGGTGGCTTCGTCGAGTCTCCTCGAACTGCCGGACCATGTACTGACCGGTCTTCGCGGTGCTCTTCCAGTGGATGCTGCGAAGCTCATCGCCGGGGCTGTACTCGCGCAGCGCGTGGAACGAAACGTCGCTCGACGTCAGGTCGCGGGTCGGTGTCCCCTCGAGGTCGCGGACGAACCCCATGCTGAGGCTCGGGACGGAGATGGTGCGAGGGTGAACGAACAGGTCGATCTGCTCCTCCCACTGCCGTTCTCGCCGAACGAGGCCGATCGGGTCGGCGCGTACAGCCCGGACGGGGCCGACGGGAATGACCCCGCGGTGCAGCGCGGGAACCGAGAACAGGTCCTCGTACCGGCCTGACGGGGTAAGCACCGGGACCTGGAAATCGGCGAGCCCCTCCCCCACCGGCACTTCGATCCTGGTGCCGGCGAGGAGCCGCCTCGTCGGATTCGTCACGGTGAGTTGCCCCACCGCACTTTCTCCGGTGACCACGCGGTTCACGGGGACCGAGAGCGAGGCGTCATGCGAGGTGCGACCGATGAGGAAGGCGGCGGCGGTGACGATCACGAGCAGCCCGGCCCAGCCGATGGCGACGAGTTCTTCCCACCCCAGTCCGTAGCCGAGCAGGAACGCGAAAGCGACGGCGCACCCGATCGCCCAGCCCAGCGGGGTGACGACAGCGGTTACCGCCGCCCACGCGCGACGCACAGTGCGTCGCATCCGTCGCCACGACCTCACCAGGGCGACAACGACATCGGCAAGGACTCCCTCCCGTGAGCCGACCAGCCGGGTCCTCGCATTCACGATCTGGGTTTCGCCCAGAACGGTCGGAGCGTCAGCGCGGGAGAGGCGAGAACCGTTTCTCCGCGTGGCCGCTCCTCGGTCGCTCTTCTTGACCATCGCGGCCTAGGCCACCTGGCTGTCGCTCGGCGGCGGGGTGTCGATGAGCACCTGAGCGATGACGTTCGACGGATTCACGCCGTCGAACTCTGCTTCGGGGTCGAGGATGAGGCGGTGGGAGAGCACGGTGTCTGCGAGCGCCTTCACGTCGTCGGGGATGACGAAGGAACGGCCCGAGACAGCGGCAAGCGTCTTGGCACTACGGATGAGAGCGAGGGCGCCGCGAACGCTGGCACCCAGACGGATCTCCGACGCCGTCCTGGTCCCCTCGATGATGCGGGCGACGTAATCGTTGATCGACGCGTCGACATGCACCGTCGTCGCCAGTCGGGTCATTTCGGTGATCGTCGCAGCGGATGCCACGGGGCTGAGCACTCCGTCACCGGCGGCATCCGACCCCTCGAGGATCCGGATCGTCGACTGGTGATCCGGATACCCGATCGACGTTTTCATGAGGAAGCGGTCGAGCTGAGCCTCCGGGAGCCGGTACGTACCGGCCTGCTCGATCGGGTTCTGCGTTGCGATCACCATGAACGGGGAGCTCACCGGGTGGGTCACACCGTCGACGGTGACGTGCTGCTCTTCCATGACCTCGAGAAGCGCGGACTGGGTCTTCGGACTGGCGCGGTTGATCTCGTCGGCGAGGACGATGTTGGAGAAGATCGGGCCGCGGTGGAACGCGAATTCGCCACTGCGCTGGTCATAGATGCTCACGCCGGTGATGTCGCCTGGCAGGAGATCGGGGGTGAACTGCACCCGGTTCGAGGTTCCGGCGATGCTCTCCGCCATCGCGCGAGCCAGGGACGTCTTGCCTGTCCCAGGAACGTCTTCGAGGAGCAGATGCCCGCGGCTGAGCAGGGCGGTGAACGACAGCCGGATGACATGGCTCTTGCCGAGGAGGACCTGCTCGACGTTCTCGACGAGCTGGTCGCAGACCCCGGCGAACCAGGTCGCCTGTTCGGGCGTCATCGTCATCTGGCGGGCCTCTCCCGGTTCGGTTCGTTGGGTTGCGGGTGCAAAGACCATCATGGCGTGAAATACCTCGTGGTGAATGTCTCCCCGTTCACGGTGACCGTGACGTTCAACCAGGCCTGGCCGTCGGCAGGCGGAGCGCTCAGGATGCAGGAGTTGGTTCCGGCGGTTCCCTCGATGGTCGCGTCGTTGACGGCGCCACAGGAGTAGCTGGCGGCGTATGCACCGTTCGGTGGATTGCCGGTCCAGGTCCAGGTGGCGGTATCGCCCGAGTAGCTCCGGCCCTCCGGAATCAGCGTGATCGACGGCGCAGGCGCCGTCCTGTCGAGAGCCGAACCGGAGAGTCGGAGGTCTCCGTACTGGCTCACGGCCCTCACCTCGAACGACACGGGCTGTCCGAACGGCGCACCGAGGATCTGTCTGGGGTAACCCGACCCGCTGAAAGGCTGCCATTCCCCTCCTGGTGAGCGAATTTCATAGCTATAGCCGCCCGGATTCACCGCGGAGACGAAGTAGTCGCGAACGGTTTCTGTGGAGTCCGTCCATTGCATAGCGCCAACAATGTCGGTCACGGGTGGAGGTGTGGGCCGGAGAGTGGCGCTGACCGTCTCGGTCGCGACGCATCCGGCCTTGTTGAATCCCCAGACAACGAAGCGGTAGGAACCGTCAGCTGCGGTGAGATCCGTGAAGGTCGTGCTGGTGGTAGCTGCCCCCAGCTCGCGGGGGCCTCCGATCCCACCGCCCGGCGGAGAAGGCGAACCGGGCGCGGGGGACGACACGGTGCACGGGGTCGGGGTGGCGTCCGGTGCGAGCATCTGTACGTAGTAGCCGCCGATGGCATCCCCGTTGCCGCTGAATGGCTCCCAGCTGACCGTCGCTGTCCCTCCCGTCGAATCGGCATTCACGGAGATTCCACCGGCGCGGGGCTGTCCGTACGGAGTTCCCGAACCAGACGAGGAATTCCACGTCGACAACGCGGGGTACGAGTCGTTCCGGGCGGACACCGTGAACGGCACCGGGTTGCCGTTTGCCAGGCCCGTGACCTCTGTCGAGCAGCGCGACGCAGAGCAGTTGCCGGCGAGAACAGTGACCGGCGCTCCCCCGCCCACGGTCACGACATACGATTTCACCGAGCTTCCCCGCTGCGGGGTGACGGTGTCCCAGCCGATGCGGAGTCCGCCGTCGAGCGGCGCCGCCGTCAGCCCGCCCGGAGCTGCCGGCACGACATCGGACCACACCGGGTCCACAAGTCGCTGCGGGTCCGACGCCCCGACCGCGTTGACAGCCGACACCTGCGCCCGCACCGCGTTGTCACGCCCGTTGCCGGGTGTTCCGACCTCGCACGTGGTTGCCGAGCACACCGTGGTGCCGAGCGATTCCCCGGAGCCTGCACGGAAAAGTTCGACGTTGAAGCCGGTAAGCGGTGAATTGTTCGACGCGCCCGGTTCCCACGCCAGGGTCACGGTGCGGTGACCGAATCCGGTCATCCGCACATTCGTGACGGGCTCAGGCCGATCCTGGACCGAGATCCGGACCGTGCCCCACGCGAATCGCGACGGATCGTCCGTGGCATCCGCAACCTGGTACTGCAGCGTCGCGTCCGTTGGCGCGGCGTCCGCGGCGACGCTCACGCTCAACCGGCTGTTGTCGGCGCTCGGCGAGACGACGACTCCGGCGGGCAATGCGCCACCCAGCCCCTGGACCGCGACAACCCGGAGCGGCGTCGACGGGAACGGGTTCGTCGCCGCGTCGTTCTCGAGGACGTCGATCACCTCGGTCGTCCCGCGCTGCACGACCGCCGAATCCGCTGCTGGCACGGCAATCGGTCGCGTCGATGGTGTCACATCCAAAACGAGGCGCCCTGCTTCGCCCTCGTTCACGGCATCCCGAACGCCGATGAGGATGCCCGTCTTCGCCCCGACGGCGATGGACGGGTCAGCCGTCAGCTCGAGCTTCTGACCGGAGATCGACGCGCTGAAGCCCTCGGGTCTCGGATCGAGGATCGAGTAGCTGAGCTCGTCCAGGTCATCGGCGTACGGGTAGGTGGTCAGCCTCGACAACTCGATCGTCTTCTTCTCGCCGGGCTGGAACTCGAGAACCCCACCGGCAAAAACGGGGGGCTGGTTCTCGCGCGGCGTGACGTCGAGCGGCAGAACGATGGTCGCGATGCGCCCGGCAGGATCGGTCGCGCTCGACCCGTCGGTCACCTCGAACGAGATCGACGCCGGGCCGAAGTAGCGCTCAGCGCTCGTGTAGCGGATGGTGTCGTCATCGACCACGAGGTCTGCTCCGTTGGCGTGTGAGGCACGGACCTTCGCGGCATCGGTCAGTCGGACGCTCTTGCGGCCGACGGCCAGGACGTAATCGTTGATGTCGATGGTGACCGCCTCGCCGCTCACCACTGAGATCGGCTTGGTGCCCGGCCGCAGCTGCGGCAGCGCGTCGTCGAGCCCCGGAACCCAGATGAACGCGATCGCGCTGATGCTCGCGTCATCCGGACGACTCACCTGGAACGGAATGATCTGCGATCGAGCGGCGACCGGCACACGCACCCGTTTGCTGTCGAGCACTTCGGCGCCGCTGTTCTCCCTCGGCAGCGAGACGTCGAGCCGCGACACGGATCCTTCGGCGAAGAAGACGCGCGACAGGACATTCACGTCGACGCTCGACCGCTCGAGGATGTCATCGAGAGTGAGGACGATGTCACCGGGGACAGGGCGGGCAAGCGGAGCGTCATCGCGAGTGATGACCGTGAGGAAACTCGTCGACGTGTTGCCCCACTTGTTCTCGATCTCGTAGACGAACCCGAATCGCCCCTCGCCCTCCGGCACGCTCACCCGCACGAGATCCCCATCGACCTCTGCTGTCGCCCCCTCCGACATCGGGTCGACGGATGTCACGGACAGTTCCCCTCCGTCCGGGTCCGAGTCGTTGAGGAGAACCTGTACGGCAATGGTCCGGTCCGGTCGGGAGATCACCTCATCCGGCATGGCGATCGGCATCCGTGACCCGTCGAGCTTCGCGCTGATGCCCACACGCACCGTCCCGGTCGCCTGGCTGCCGAGCGCGTCGATCACCGTGTAGTCGAAGGTGTCCGTGCCGGTCGAATAGGCTCCCGCCTGGTAGTCGAACCAGTCCTCACCCGAGTCGACCACAGCGCCTTTGCCCGGGTTCGATGCCTGCCCGACGAGCTGCACCGAATCACCGTCAGGATCTATGCCGGCCAGGGGGATCGAAATCCGCACACGCTCCCCGCTGAGTACCCTCGCGGTCACGTTCCCCGGGACAGGAGCAGAGTTCGATGCGGCATCGACCTCACGCACGTTGAGCGTCACCTGGGCATCCGCCCACTGACCGTCTGGGGCGACCGCCCGGTAGCTCGCCGTGAAATTACCCGGCTTGTCCGGTGCGAGGTAGCGGAGCACCCGCCCCGAGGCGAAAAGCAGTCCGGAATCGGCGGGCAGTTTCACGCTGAGAGCCGGGCTCAGGGTCAGTGTGTCACCGTCCGGGTGGGTGTCATTGCGGAGCACCGGGATGTCGATCGCGTCGCCCACGCGAACGGAGATCGTATCCGGGTACGCCACGGGTGGCTGGCGTACCTCCGGCGTCGGGATTTCGACGACGGTCACCGTTCCCCGGGCTTCCGACGTTCCGTTCGAGACCAGGTAATTGAACGAGACCGGAGCATCCAGCGGTACCGTCAGCGTGACGCGGAGGATCCTCTGCTCCAGGATCTCCACCTGCAGGCCGGAGTCCTCGGGGACGTTGAGCACCCCGGTGACGACGAGCACCCCACCGGCGGGATCGAAATCGCCGGCGAGCACGTCGACGCGCTCCGTGCTCTGTTCCCTGATGTACGCGGTGTGCGGCACGGTCACCGGCGGTGCGCCCGGTTCAGGTTGCGCCTTCACCTCGATCCGGACCGTCCCGGTCGCCGTGCGGTTGCCGTCGGTCACCGAATACTCGACGTTGTGCGTTCCAGCCTCTGAACTCTGGAAGCGGAAAGTCCCCCCGTCGTAGTCCGGCGTGATTGTCGCTCCGGCTTTGGCCGGAACGTTGGCGAGTCGGAGCGGTCCGGACCCGCCGCGGACGTGCGGGAGCGGAGAGACCAGAACTTCCTGCCCTGCGTAGGTGACCACGGGGAACGGTTCGGTGATGATGGGAACTTCACCGGGTGCATAGACCGTCACCGCGAAGCTTCCGGCACCGTCAGCGGAGCCGTCGGAAACGGCGAGCGCTATCTCCTTCATCGATCCACCGAGACCGGCGTCGGTGTACACGAGGGTGCCGTCTGGCGTGTACTGGACCTGGTCGGGGGCGGGGATGCTCGCGGACTTCAGGTAGAACGGGTCACCGTCAGGGTCCACCCAGTCGCCGAGGGTATCCGTGGTGAGCCGACCGCCGGCGGCGACAGAGGCTTTCGATTTGCGTACCTGCTCCGGTGGTCCGTTTTCGTTCTCTGCCCGCACGGTGAGAGTGACCGTCGCCGTGGACGTACCCTTGCGCCCGTCGGTGATCGTGTAGTCGAATCGCGCCTCGCCCGTGGCATCCGGTGAGAGCGTCACCTGCAGTTGCTGGGCGTTGTTGACGAGGTCGAGCCGCCCGAAGCGTTCGTCGATGGCGGTGAACGAGTCGACCATCAACACGTCGCCGTTCGGATCGACATCGTTGAGCAGCACCGGCAGCGGAGATGTCTTTCCCGGCCGGACCCCGAAAGCATCGTCGACGGCGGTCGGAGGTAATTGCGTCTCCTCGAACTCCGGGGGTGTGTCCTCCTGATTGTCGTCGACCTGTTGCTCGTCCTCATCGACGTTGAGCAGTTCTTCCCAGTTGTCGATCTCCTCGTTGGCGGCCTGGACGGCCCACGACATCCCGGTGGCCGAGTCGTTGAGGACGACGTGAGAGTCGTTCACGCGGAATTCGAGAGCACTGCCATCGCGGCCAAGGGAGGTTTGCTCAAGCTCTGCCCCGCACCGTGTGAACACGGCGCCGTCGGCCCACGCCGCGTAGTCGCAATCCCCGACGGTGACCGGCCGGGCAGGAACCCCCTGGGCTTCGATGGCGAAATCCGTCGGCTCACCTCCCGAGAGAGGCACGGAGAGAAGCCGGCCGTTCGCACCGACCAGTACGGCGGCACCGGAGGCCGACGGCTGCGGGAGAAGCGCGTCCTCAGCATCTCCCAGATCGACACCGACGCCGTTCACGATCAGACGATTGCTCACACCGTCGAGCAGCACCGGGTCGGTACCGACCGAAGTCAGCTGGAATCCGCGCGCGTCGGCATCGACGGATACTTGCGTCGTCGAACTCACGGTGTCCTGCCCATGCGCGACGCGGTAGATCTCACCGGCTTCCGGCGAGAAAGCGAACACGTCACCCGATGGTGCCGCTGAAACGATGGAACCAGGACCGAACGACAACGCCGGTTCGGACTCGGCGTCGAAGGTTTCGAGCTCGTCGACCGGGACCAACCAGATGTCACCGTCGGCGTTCACCGTGACTCGGTCGCCCGCGAGCTGGACGTCACTCAACCCTGACGGCAGCGGCACGCTCTCGACGACGTCGGCGGTCGCCGGGTCGACGATCGAAAGCGTCGATTGCGCCCGGTCGACGACGAGGACTGTTTCACCCTCCTGCACAACGTCGAGTTGGTCGCTGCCGGCGGGGATACCCGCGTTGAGTTCGAAAACCTGGGTGTTGGCCCGGCCGACTGCTTCGCGGGCATTGTTCACGACCCACACCGCACCGTCGCCGAGATCGAGTTGCTGCGCTCGGTAGCCGGTCGACACAACGGCAACGCCGGCGATGAGCGCGCAGATTGCGGTGCCGCTCGTGAGGGTTGCGATCAGGGAACGGCGCGAGCGGAGCCACTGCCGGAACATCAGCCGCTGCCCTCGGGCACGTCGACGCACTTCTCGGCGCTGGGCGGTCCGACCTTGCCGTCACGGTTCACGAGCACGGTGATACAGACCTGCTGCCCCCCTGCCCCCCTCACCATGAACTCCGACGTCCGCTGGATACTCGACGCGCCACCGGACTGACGGATCTCGTAGGCATCCGTCATCTCGAGACCGGGGTCCTGCCAACTGAACCGCACGCTCGAATCCTCGACCTCCGCCGCAATGTTGACGACGGTCGGGATGTCGCTCGCGGGCGCCAGCCGGAGGACCACGAAGATCGTCGTCGCGGCCAGGACGACGACGAGCGCGGAGCACGCCACGATGGCCCACACGAAGGACCGGTTGATCTGGGCCGCCTGCCGCTGTGGGCTCCGATCCTCGGTCGGTGTGGCTTCAGCGACAACAGCCCTGGTCGCCCCCGGCTGTCGGTGGACGTCCTCGGGCGTTCGCCTGCGTCTGCGCCCCGGTTCGACGGTACGGATCGGGGTGACCCGCGTGCGGTCCTCGACGTCGTGAATGGGGCCGAAAGCCCACTCATCGACAGCGACGTCTGGCTGCGTCGCCGGAAGAGACAGCTCCGCTTCGACCGCCTGCAGTTCGCGGATGAGTTCCATCGCCGATTGTGGTCGGGCCTCCGGCCGACGCGAGAGCGCCCGAACGAGTATCCGTTCGAGCCGCTCGGGCACATCGTCGCGTCCGATGGGCTGCGGCTTACCGCGTGTCGCGCGGGATACGAGCTCTGCGGAGGTGTTGCTCTGCCACGGAATCTCGAACGGTGCGCGCCCGGCGAGCAGCGAATAGATCGTCGCCGCGAGTGACCATACCTCGCTCGCCACCGTTCCGTTCGTCTCGCTGTGCAGCACCTCAGGAGCCGACCAGGGGATCGACATCCCGACCGTTTCGTCCGGGTTGGACTCCCCGACGGACCCGGCGATCCCGAAGTCGCTGAGCACGGGGTTGCCGTACGCGGTCATGAGGATGTTCGACGGTTTGATGTCACGGTGCAGGACGCCGGCACGGTGGGCCGTTTCAGTCGCGCTGGCAATCTTGATCCCGATACGAAGAGCCTCGGACACCGAAAGCGGCTCGTCCCGGTAGCGCTGACCGATCGACGACGAGCACAGTTCCATGACGAGATACGGCCGCCCGTCGGCCGCGACGCCGGACTGATAGACGGTCAGGATCGCCGGGTGGGCGCTCATTTGCGCCATCACGTCGGCCTCAGCCTGGAACATCCGACGGACGTCAGCTGTCACGTACTCGCTGAGCATCACTTTGACGGCCACCTGGCGTCTGGGACTGTCCTGTTCGTACAGGAAGACGTCCGCGAAGCCACCGGAGCCGAGGATGCGGATGAAGGAGAAGCCCGGCAATTGCGGAGGCAGCGAGGGAAGACGCCTGGCCATGGGGCTCTCCCTTCACTGAGAACGAGGCGGAGGGGAGGCTCGGTGTAGAGAACACTCGCCCCTAACCTTCCCAGTCTAAACGGCCATTCGAGGGACCTATACCCCCGGCCAGGGGGGCAAAATCTCGATGACGTTCCCGTCTCCGATATCGATGAATGTGCCGGGGACGACGACGACGGACTCCCCCTGGCGCAGGCGACGCCAGTGGCCCTGCGGCGGGATGACGGATGTTCCGTTCGTCGACTTCAGATCGGTCGCCACGATCGAATCACCGATCTGCTTGATCTCGAGGTGAGTCGCGGACACCGATTTGGAGCCTGAGACGACGGGGACCAGTCGTGACGGGTCGGGGAGCGGGATGCGGGGCTGGCGAGGGTTGCGGCCGAAGTAGTGCACGGCATCCAGCGGGTAGGCCTGACCGCCGTTGATCCGGAAGCCGTACAACAGGGTCTTCGGGTCGTCAGGAATGAGGGGTGCTTCGCGAAGGACCGTCTCGTCCCGGATCGGCGGCGCGATGTCGCGCCTCAATACCGTTTCACCGTCGTGTCGCATGGCGGGGTCGTCCTCCGGCTGCACCCGGTGGGCGGGAGGCCGGATCACCGTGTGCGTCTCTGCGGGCGACGGGTGGAAGTGAGGAGGTGATTGCGGAGAGACAACGGCCGGCGGAGGAGTCTGCGCGGGCGCTGGAACCGCTGCTGCCTCGCGCGCGCCATCCTGTGCTGCATCGAGGCCCGCCAGAACTCCGGGCGCGGTCCAGTCGATACGGTTCGCGACGATGACACCCGAGGCAAGGGGGAACGACACCCCGGAGACCGGCGCTCCCGGCTCGCCAGTCAATCCGCCAGCGGCGACAGCTTCGACGCCGCTCAGTTCGTCGCGGCGCCAGTCCTTGTCGCCACTGGTGATCCGTTTCCAGGACCCGTCGGCGTGCGCGTCGACGACGGCCTCGCCATGGACGAGGACCTTCACCGTCGTGCGGTCTCCCTCTGCCCGTTCCATCGCGACGAACGAAGCGGGTTGCCCGCCGGACATGTTGGGGATGACCCGGAGCGCGTCGTCAAACGTCGCCGCGGCAGATGTCACGAGGGTCCAGAGTTGCTCGACGATCGCGGGTTCGGACGGGGTACGCAGCGCAACGAGAAGTCGTTCCCCGACGATGTAAATCCATGGCGTGCCCGCGTTCGTCATCGCGTAGCGGTAGCTGGACGGCTTCTCTCGTTCTGCTGTGTTCACTGTGCCCCTCAGAAAGTTCGTGCGAACTCCACCCCCATTGCGGGACCGCGCACATTGCCTCCTATTCTGCCCCCTGCCCCCATTCGGGTCGAGTCGCTTGTCCAAATCGGCAACGCAGAGCGCCTGGTTCCGCTGATCTAAGCTGGATTCATGTCATCCGCCGCTCCCGTTCGTATCGTCTCCGTCAACACGAACGGAGTCCGTGCCGCCTTCCGCAAGGGCATGGGCGAGTGGCTCGACCGGGCGAACGTCGACATCCTGGCGCTGCAGGAGGTTCGCGCCGCAACGAGCGACCTCGAGGGACTGTTCGGTCCCGAATGGGACATCCTGCACGACCCGGCCACCGCGAAGGGCCGGGCCGGAGTTGCGCTCCTCAGCCGGTCGAAGGCGTCGATCCACCGGGTGGAACTCGGGGCTGCTGAGTTCGACAGCGCCGGACGCTGGCTCGAAGCGGACTACGAGGTCGGCGGGTCGATCATCACCGTCGTCTCCACCTACGTGCACTCCGGCTCCGTCGACACTCCCAAGCAGGTGGAGAAATACACTTTCCTCGATGCCATGACCGAACGGATGCCGCAGATCGCGAAGCACTCGGAACATGCAGTCATCCTCGGCGACCTCAACGTCGGGCACCGCGAACTCGACATCCGGAACTGGAAGGGTAACGTCAAGAACGCGGGCTTCCTGCCACAGGAACGCGCGTACTTCGATCGGTTCTTCGGGGCAGAGGGTGAAGAGATCACCGGCGTCGACGGATCCGTCGGACCCGGCCTCGGCTGGGTCGACGTCGGCCGGAAGTGGGCGGGCGAGGTCGACGGACCGTACACCTGGTGGTCGCAGCGCGGCCGCGCTTTCGACACGGACACCGGTTGGCGACTGGACTACCACGTCGCGACTCCTTCCCTCGCGGCCACGGTTGTCGACTATCGGGTGGATCGGGCTGCCAGCCACGCTGAGCGCTGGTCCGACCACGCCCCCGTCATCGTCGACTACGCCATCTGAGCTCGCGGACGCGAGCCGTCCGACCACCTCCCTCAAGCATCTGCGGATCATCCGCGACCCTCTTCCATCCACACAAAGGATCACCCCCATGACAAAGCCCGTCCTGTTCTCCGGAATGCAGCCCTCGAACGATTCGCTTCATCTCGGCAACGTCGTTGGCGCGCTGCAGCAGTGGGTCGCCCTGCAGGAGGAGTACGACGCCTACTACTGCGTCGTCGACCTGCACGCCCTGACCAGTTCGCCCAACCCGGACGAATTGCGCGCCCGCACCCGCTCGACCGCTGCACAGTACATCGCGGCAGGCATCGATCCGGCGAAGAGCACGCTCTACGTGCAGTCGCACGTGCCCGCTCACGCTCAGTTGTCCTGGGTACTGAACAACATCACCGGGTTCGGTGAGGCCGGCCGCATGACCCAGTTCAAGGACAAGTCGGCGCGGTTCGGAGCGGACTCGACCACCGTCGGGCTGTTCACCTACCCCGTGTTGATGGCCGCCGACATCCTGCTCTACGACACCAACGTCGTTCCGGTGGGAGAAGACCAGCGCCAGCACCTCGAATTGACGCGTGATCTCGCCGGTCGGTTCAACAGCCGTTTCGGTGACACCTTCGTGATCCCCGAGCCGATCATCCTCAAGCAGACCGCCAAGATCTATGACCTGCAGAACCCGACCGCGAAGATGTCGAAGTCGGCCGAGAGCGAAGCCGGCCTGATCAAGGTGCTCGACGACCCGAAGGTCAACCAGAAGAAGATCATGCGGGCCGTGACCGATGACGATGCGAGCATCCGGTTCGATCGCGACGCGAAGCCGGGTATCTCCAACCTCCTGACGATCTTCTCCGCGATGTCCGGGTGGGCGATCGACGCGATCGTCGACGAGTACGCCGGCCGTGGCTACGGTGACCTGAAGAAGGGTGTCGTCGAGGCGGTTCACGCTGTCTTCGAGCCGATCCGTGTGCGCACGCTCGAACTGCTCGACGACCCGGCTGAACTGGACCGTCTGCTCGCCGTCAACGCCGAGAAAGCGAACGCCGCCGCCGAGAAGACCCTCGCCATCGCCTATGAGCGGGTCGGATTGCTGCGCCGCTGAGCTCTCTCGAGCGGCGCCGGTAGGCTGACGGGATGGATGTCCTGCGCCTGGAAACCGAACGTTTGATCCTCGATGTGCCCGTCGAGCGTGACATCCCGTTCATCTATGCGTACTGCCAGGACCCGCTGATCCAGCAGTTCACGACTGTGCCGCAGCCATACTCGCTCGCCGACGCCGAAGGGTTTCTCCGCGAGGTCGTGAACTCGGGCTGGGCAACCGGAACAGAACTCACCTGGGCGGTCCGCCGCAAGACCGAGCCGACCATTGTCGGCGTCGTCTCTCTCCGGGACTGGAATGCCGGTCAGGTCATGCTCGGTTTCTGGCTCGGGGCACCGTGGCGGGGGCAGGGATACATGCCGGAAGCCGCTCGCGCTGTCACCGACTGGGCCTTCACGGGAGAGTGGGACCGCGGTAGCCGGGCACCTGAGACCACCGTTCTCTGGGAGGCTCTCGTCGGCAATGTGAGTTCAGCTCTCGTCGCCCAGCGCATCGGTTTCCGCTACAGCGGCGTCGCACCCTCGTCGATTCAGAGGGCTGGCGTATCGACATCAAGTCACCACGCTGAACTCGCCGCCGAAGACCGCCCCGGGCCTGCCGACGGCTGGCCGGCAGAGGTGTTCGTGCGATGAAGGCGCTTGCCCTCTTCGACCTCGACGACACCCTGATGGACCACCGCGGTGCCGTGTCGCGTGGCATCCTGCGCCATGTCGAAGCCTCAGGCGTGTTCGCGCTCGATGACCGGGAACGATCGGTCGCGCTCTGGCATGAACTCGAGGATCGTCACTACCACCGGTATCTCTCGAAGGAACTGACCTTCGCCGGGCAACGGCGAGCCCGGGCGACCGACTTCGCTGCTGCGCATGGCGTCACGCTGTCCGACGTCGAGGCGGACGCCTTCTTCGACACGTATTTCGAGAGTTACCGCGGCGCCTGGGAGCTGTTCGATGACGCCCTCCCCTGCCTCGACCGCCTGGCCGCCGCCGGAGTCCGCCTCGGCGTCATCACGAATGGCGAGCTCGACTACCAGCGGGTCAAGCTCGATCGCACCGGGCTCGGTGACCGGTTCGAGCACGTCGTCGCTTCCGGTGCCGTCGGAGTCGCGAAGCCGGATCCCGTGATCTTCGAGCGGGCGTGCGCCCTCTTCGACGCCGACCCGGCAGACGCCCTGTACGTCGGAGATCGGCTGTTGACGGATGCCGTCGGCGCGGCATCCGCTGGACTCGACGGTGTGTGGCTCAATCGATTCGGTGACGACATCGTCGTCGGCGGAATCGGCCACGGCAGCACGGTCCGCGACCCGTTCGAGCTTGCCGAGGAATCGGGCGTGCGGACCATCGCCAGCCTCGCCGACCTCTGACGCGACTCGCGAGTCGCCCAAAGGATCACTGCCGCAATCGATCGGGCCCAAAAGGTCGCTCCCGCAATCGATCGGGCCCGAAGGGTCGCAGACTCTCGACCCGAACGACCTTTCGGGACCGATCGATCGTCGCGCACGCGAAAACCGGGCCCGCCCTCCGAAGAGAACGAGCCCGGCTGTCGTGGATGGGGTTACTGCACGTCTTCGTCGACCCAGTCGAACGACTTGGTGACGGCCTTCTTCCACAGGCGGATCTGACGGTCGCGGTCTCCCTCGTCCATCGAGGGTTCCCAGCGCTTGTCTTCCTGCCAGTTGCCGCGCAGGTCGTCGAGGTTCTCCCAGAAGCCGACGGCGAGTCCTGCAGCGTATGCCGCACCGAGCGCCGTGGTCTCCGCGACGACCGGCCGGACGACCGGCACATTGAGGATGTCGGCCTGGAACTGCATCAGGGCGTCGTTGGCGACCATGCCACCGTCGACCTTGAGCTCGGTGAGGTCGACACCGGAGTCGGCGTTGACCGCATCGAGGACCTCGCGGGTCTGGAACGCCGTCGCCTCGAGCGCTGCCCTGGCGATGTGTCCCTTGTTGACGAACCGGGTGAGACCGACGATGACACCGCGGGCTTCCGGACGCCAGTATGGCGCGAACAGACCGGAGAACGCCGGGACGATGTAGACCCCGCCGTTGTCGTCGACCGTGGTGGCGAGCGTCTCGACCTCGGGCGCACTCTTGATGATGCCGAGGTTGTCGCGCAGCCACTGGATGAGCGAACCGGTCACAGCGATCGATCCCTCGAGCGCGTAGTGCGGCTTGGCGTCGCCCAGCTTGTAGCCGAGGGTCGTGAGCAGACCGTTCTTCGAGTGAACGATCTCTTCACCGGTGTTGAAGATGAGGAAGTTACCGGTCCCGTACGTGTTCTTCGACTCGCCGGTGTCGAACGCCGCCTGGCCGAACGTGGCCGCCTGCTGGTCGCCGAGGATGCCGGCGATCGGCGTCTCGCGGAGCAGGCTCGAGCTGTGCGCGTGCCCGTAGACCTCGCTGGAGGACTTGATCTCGGGGAGCATCGACTTCGGCACGTTGAACACCGAGAGGATCTCGTCGTCCCACTGCAGGGTTTCGAGATCCATGAAGAGCGTCCGGCTGGCGTTGGTCACGTCGGTGACGTGCACACCGCCGTCGGTGCCGCCGGTGAGGTTCCAGAGCACCCAGCTGTCGGTCGTTCCGAAGAGGAGGTCACCGGCATCCGCCTTTTCGCGGGCGCCGTCGACGTTCTCGAGGATCCAGACGATCTTGGTCCCGGAGAAGTAGGTCGCGAGAGGAAGGCCGACCTTCGGCTTGAACCGCTCGACGCCGCCATCTGCGGCGAACCGGTCGACGATCGACTGCGTGCGGGTGTCCTGCCAGACGATGGCGTTGTAGACGGGCTTGCCCGTGGTCTTGTCCCAGACCACAGCCGTCTCGCGCTGGTTGGTGATGCCGACGGCCGCGATGTCGTGGCGGGTCAGGTTGGCCTTGGAGAGCGCCTGCCCGATGACCTCACGGGTGTTGTTCCAGATCTCCATCGGGTCGTGCTCGACCCAGCCTGCCTTGGGGAAGATCTGCTCATGCTCGAGCTGGCCGGTCGAGATGATCGATCCGGACTTGTCGAAGATGATCGCGCGGGAACTGGTTGTTCCCTGGTCGATTGCGATGACGTAATCCGCCATGGGTAACTCCTTTGTTGGCAATGCGTTGTATTACAGGGGGATGCCGGCGACGAGTGCCGCCGCCGGCATACTTCGGTCAGGCGCCGACGGTCGGAAGAAGGACGAGCGAAGCCCAGCCGGCGATGGCACCACCGAGCAGCGGTCCGACGACGGGAACCCACGCGTAGCTCCAGTCGCTCGACCCCTTGTCCTTGATCGGGAGGATGGCGTGGGCGATGCGCGGAGCGAGGTCACGTGCCGGGTTGATGGCGTAACCGGTGGGTCCACCGAGCGAGATACCGATCGCCACAACGACGAGGGCAACAGGCAGGGCACCGAGAGCAGCAAGCCCAGGGGTGTCGCCCTGTCGCCCGAAGGAGATCACGGCGAAGACGAGCACGAACGTGCCGACAACCTCCGTGATGACGTTCCAGGCGTAGCCACGGATGGCAGGGCCGGTGGAGAAGACAGCGAGCTTCGCGCCCGCGTCGTCCGACGCGTCGAAGTGCTGCTTGTACGTCACGAAGACGAGGACTGCACCGATGAACGCACCGAGCATCTCACCGCCGAAGTAGGTGAAGGTCGACGCGAAGTCCACCGCGATCCCGGGAACGAACTCGTCGATCCCCGAGGTGATGAGCCCGACGGTGACGGCGGGATTCAGGTGCGCTCCTGAGAGATACGCGGCGAGGACACCGATGTAGACCGCAAAGCCCCAACCGAAGTTGATCAGGAGCCAGCCGCCGTTGAAGCCTTTCGTCTTCGCCAGCACGACGTTGGCGACCACGCCACCACCGAGCAGGATCAGGAGCGCCGTACCGACGACCTCCGAGAGAAAGATAGAACCTAAAGTAACGTCCACGTTGACCTTCCTTGCTTATGTTGTCTGGGCGAGACGCCCTGACCGGTGATGGTTTTCAATCCCCTGTGCAACGTATCGACCTTTGTCAGGGTGAAACAAGAGGGTCGAGTGAGAATGCGTGCAGATTTGCCCAGCTCACCGGAGCTTTTACGCGTCAGTGACCACCGGACGGGTGTCAAACTGCACACCGTGCACAGTTCGCAGGGTCGCCCTGGCAGCCGCGATCTCGGCATCCGCCTGCTCGCCTGTCCAGCCGAGCGCATCGGCGAGGAGAGGCGTGAGCTCTTCGAGGAGTGCGCTCGTGACCCCACCGGTGAACGCGATGCTCGTGCGACGCTGCAGCAGGTCGAGCAGGTGCACGACGTGCTCGGTTCGGATCAGGCGGGTGATCTCCTGAACGCTGTAGTCGGGGGCGGAGACGAGTCGATCCTCACCGGCCTCGCCGAGTTCCTCGATGATGCCGGTGGCGCGGGTTCCGTAGCGTTCCATCAGCTGGGTCGCACGCGCCCGGCCGACCTCGCGGGAATTGTCTGCAAGCCAGACCTGCATCGCGGCATCCGTCGACGGGAACCCGGCTCCGCCACCGATCGGCATGCCGACCGTCGACACCGTGCGCTCGGCGCCGAGCAACGCGAGCGTCTCGGTCGAGAGGTGCTCGGCGAGGGCGCGGAACGTTGTCCACTTGCCCCCGACGAGGCTGAGCATCGTTCCCGCACCGAGCGGCGTCGGAACGATTCGGTAGTCGCGGGACACGAAGCCAGGTTCGAGATCACCGTGTCCCGGCAGAGGACGGATGCCGCTGAAGCGGTAGACGATCTCATCACGGCTCACCGAAATGGACGGGAACACGTGCTTCACGAGATCGAAGAAGTAGTCGACTTCTTCTTCGGTGCACACGGCGGGCTCGGCAGGGTCGGCGTCGATGTCGGTCGTACCGACCATGACTTTTCCCTTGAGCGGGTAGATGAGGACGATACGGCCGTCCTCGTGCTCGAAGAAGATCTCCCTGCCGCCGGTCGCGGCGAGCAGGTCGGGGTTGTCCAGCACGATGTGTGAACCCTTGGTGCCGCCCATGAGCGAGCTGTCCTGCCCGAGCGCGGCGTTCGTCAGATCCGTCCACGGTCCGGAGGCGTTGATGACGACCTCAGCATCGAACGCGAACTCGTCGCCGCTCACGCCGTCGCGGAGAAGGACGGATCCGCCCTCGAAGCCAACCGCTTCGACATAGTTGGCTGCACGGGCGTGCGGGCCCGCGTCGAGCCCGTCGCGCAGCACGTCGAGAGCGAGTCGCTCCGGGTCGTGCACCGATGCGTCGAAGTAGGTGGCCGTGTACTTGAGGTCGTCGTTGAGCTTCGGCAGTGCGGCGAGCGCCTTCTTCTTTCCGAAGAACCTGTGACGGGGAACGGTTCCGCCGTCGCGGGAGAAGAAGTCGTAGAGGGTGAGTCCGACCTTGATGAGGAGGGCACCGCGCTCCTGAGGCTTACCCGACTTGTGGGTGAGGAACCGAAGCGGGGCAGAAACGATGCCGGAGAACGTGGAGAAGATCGGCACCGTGGTCTCGAGAGGCTTCACGTAGTGCGGCGCGATCTTGAGCAGGCCGTTACGCTCGGTCACCGACTCCTTCACGAGGCGGAACTCGCCGTTTTCGAGGTATCGGATGCCGCCGTGGATCATGTGGCTCGAGGCCGCTGAGGCGCCGGAGCAGTAGTCGCCACGCTCGACGAGGGCGACGTCCACGCCCTGAAGCGCGAGGTCGCGGAACACGGCGAGCCCGTTGATGCCTCCGCCGATCACGAGGACCCGGGCGTTCGGCCGGTTGCGGAGAGTGTCGACGGATGCCCGCCGGTTGCCTGGCTGCGTTGCTGGCTGCTTCATGGCGCTTGTGCTCCTTCTTGTCGACGGTTCGGGTGCTTATCGGCCCAGGTGGGAGCATCCGTGTCGCGTCGGTTCTCGTCTCCAGTCGATTGTTCGGGTATATTCACCAACGTGCAAACCCGATGCACAAACGTGCAAGGAGTCCCGAACCATGAGCCCGTCCAAAGCTGCCCAGCTGAACCCGAAGACGCGAGACGCCCTCACCGCGGCGCAGCTCTACTACCTGCAGGACCTGACGATGGATGCCATCGCCCACGAATTGCACACGTCCCGGTCGTCGGTCTCCCGCCTTCTCGGTCACGCCCGCGAGACCGGGCTGGTCGAGATCCAGGTACGTTCACCCCTCGACATGCCACGCCAGCTGGAGGGAGACATCCGGGCACAGTTCGGTATCACGGCCCATGTCGTTCCCGTCCCCGACCAGACGAGCGACGTCGAACGGCTCGACCGGGTCGCCTTGTCTGCTGCACGGATTCTCGGCGGCTTCATCGACTCCAACATGTCGCTCGGCGTGGCGTGGGGGTCGACGATGAGCGCGCTGTCGCGGCACCTGCTCTCCAAGGCGACCCACAACTCCACTGTCGTGCAGCTCAACGGTGCCGCGAACCCCCGCACCACCGGCATCCTCTACGCGAGCGAGATCCTGCAGCGCTTCGGATCCGCCTACGGCGCGACGGTGCAGCAGTTCCCCGTTCCTGCTGTATTCGATGACCCGGCCACGAAGGCGGCGCTCTGGCGCGAGCGCAGCATCAGCCGGGTGGTCGAGATGCAGAAGACTCTCGACACGATCGTGTTCGGCCTCGGCTCTCCCTTCGCGGGAGTGCCGAGCCATGTGTACATCGGTGGCTATCTCGACGACGACGATTTCGCGCAGCTCCGCGCGACCGGCGCCGTCGGCGACATCGCGACGGTGTTCTACCGCGAGGACGGCTCGAGCGACGGCATTCCCCTGAACGACCGATCGAGTGGACCGAGCCTCGACGTGCTCCGCGGCATCGCGCGCCGGGTGTGCGTCGTTTCTGGCGAGAGCAAGCTCCAGACGCTGCGCGGCGCACTGGCTGCCCGGCTCATCACCGACCTCATCGTCGACTCGGGAACCGCCAGGAAGCTTCTCGCCGGCTGACGACGCGGGACGACCCGTGCATCGAACGTCACGCACGGTAAGGAATATCCCCGGTGTGAGCGCGTTGAGCCTACGATAGACACAACGAATAACGTGCTCCGGGGTCGGTGAGAGTCCGAACCGGCGGTGACAGTCCGCGAGTCGCGCCCAGCAATGGGCGTGATTGAGCCGGTGAAATTCCGGTACCGACGGTTATGGGTTGGGATGTGCAAGCATCCCGGCTCGAGTCCGGATGGGAGGCAGCACGCGTGGAACGGTGCATCTGCGGATGCCCGTTGCGCGACCGTTGACGGCGCCCGCGCACCGCTCGCGGCACCCCGGAGCTCGTTCCACGACGAGAGAGAATTCCATGGGCGTGAGCGACACGACCGAATCGCACGAGCATCCCGAAGCACGGGTGAGCACGGCGATGTTCGCCGACGCGATGCGCCACGCAATCGAACTTGCGCACCGCGGTCCATCGCGGGGCGTGAATCCGCAGGTGGGATGTGTGATCCTCGACCCGGACGGCACGATCCTCGCCGAGGGCTGGCACCGCGGCGCGGGCACCGCTCACGCCGAGACGGACGCGCTCTCCCACCTCGCGCCAGGGGCAGCGACCGGCGCAACCGCCGTCGTCACTCTCGAACCGTGCAACCACACGGGACGAACGGGGCCGTGCGCGCAGGCACTTCTCGACGCGGGGGTCTCCCGTGTCGTCTACGCAGTCGATGATCCGGGCCACCACTCGAGCGGCGGAGCCGAGCGACTCCGCCAAGCAGGAGTCGACGTTGTGCCAGGAGTGCTGCGGTCTGCCGGTGAAACGCTGCTCGGCAGCTGGCTCGTCGCCGCACGCCTCAACCGGCCGTTCGTCATCGCGAAGTGGGCCCAGAGTTTCGACGGGCGCGCGGCAGCGACCGATGGCTCCAGCCAGTGGGTGACCGGCCCGGACGCCAGGGCAGACGTCCACGCGAGGAGAGCGGCGGCAGACGCCATCGGTGTGGGGACCGGGACCGTGCTCGCCGACGACCCCGCCCTGACCGCACGCACGGCATCCGGAAGCCTGTACCCGGCACAGCCCATCCCCGTGGTCTTCGGTCACCGTGAGGTACCGGAATCCGCGGCGTTGAGGACCCATCCGCGCCCTGTGGTTCGAGTCACTGGAGACGACCTCGCCGCCGATCTCGCCGGCTTGCGGGAGAGAGGCATCCGTTCGCTGTTCCTCGAGGGTGGGCCGACGCTCATCAGCCGGTTCATCGCGCTGGGTCTCGTCGACGAGTACCTCATCTACCTCGCGCCGATGCTCCTTGGCGGCGAGCGGACCGCTCTCACCGACATCGGCGTCGGCTCCATCTCTGACGCCCGCCGGCTCGCCGTCGACGGCGTTCACACTCTCGGCGACGACCTGCTGGTCATCGCTCACCCGAAAGGACACGCCTGAAAATGTTCACCGGAATCATCGAGGAGATCGGCGAGGTCGTCGCTGTGGATCGAACGGCGGATGCCGCCCGGCTCACGGTCCGCGGGCCCATCGCGGTCACCGGCGCGAAGCACGGCGACTCCATCTCGGTCTCGGGCGTGTGCCTCACGGTCGTCGACCAGACACCGGACTCATTCACCGTCGACGTCATGGCCCAGACCCTCGCCATGTCGACGCTCGACGGCGTCGCACCGGGGCGCCTGGTCAACCTCGAGCGGGCAGCAGAAGTGGGTGACCGGCTGGGCGGGCACATCGTCCAGGGGCACATCGACGGTACAGCCACCGTGCTGGCGATCACCGAGGGCAGCGCCTGGCGCGTCCTGAGGTTCAGCCTCGCCGACGACCTCGCCCGGCTCGTCACCGACAAGGGCTCGATTGCGATCGACGGAACGTCGCTGACAGTGAGCGCCGTCTCCTCCGCGACCGAACCGGAGCAGTGGTTCGAGGTCTCCCTCATCCCCGAAACCCTGACAGCGACGACCCTCGGCGCGCGAGCCGTCGGCGACCGCGTCAATATCGAGACAGACATCCTGGCTCGACACGTCGAGCGTATGCTCGCCCTCCGGCTCGCCGGAGAACGGATGCCGGTGGCAACGACCACCGACGGAAGGAGCGACGCATGAGCCTCGCAACAATCCCCGAAGCACTCGACGCCCTCCGGCAGGGCAAACCGGTGCTCGTTGCCGACGACGAAGGGCGCGAAAACGAGGGCGACGTCATCCTCTCGGCCGAACTCGCGACCCGCGACTGGGTCGCCTGGACCGTGCGAAACACAAGTGGGTACATCTGCGCGCCGATGACCAACGACATCGCCGACCGGCTGGAACTGCCGATCATGGTGAGCGACAGCCAGGATCTGCGCCACACCGCGTACACGATCACCGTCGACGCGGCCGACCGGATCACGACGGGCATCAGCGCTGCCGACCGCGCGCACACCCTCCGCGTTCTCGGCAGCCAGGACGCCGAGCCATCCGAGCTCATCCGCCCCGGTCACATCGTGCCGTTGCGCGCTGTCGACGGCGGCGTCAGGCAGCGAGCCGGCCACACCGAAGCCGCGGTCGACCTGATGCGGCTCGCCGGCCTGACCCCGGTCGGTGCGATTTGCGAAGTCGTCGACGACAACGGGGACATGATGCGGTTGCCTGGCCTCATCGCCCTCGGCGAGCGCGACGGGCTCCCGGTGATCACCATCGCGGCCCTCATCGAGTACCTGAACGAGCAGGAGAACGCGCCTGCGGCATCCGTTCTCCCCCGGACTGTTCCCGACGAGCCGGAGGACACCGACGTTCCCGCGTCTTCCCCGGTTGTCTTCGAGGTCGAGACGACGGTGCCGACGACGCACGGCACGTTCCGGATGCGCGCCTACCGCGACCGCAACACCGGTGCCGACCACGTGGCCATCCTCGCCGGCGACTACACCGCGCCAGGTGCGCTCGTCCGTGTGCACTCGGAGTGTCTCACCGGCGAAGCGTTCGGATCGCTCAAGTGCGAGTGCGGCCCTCAACTGGACACCGCTCTTGCCGCGATCCAGCGCCACGGTGGCGTCGTCGTCTACCTCCGCGGCCACGAGGGCCGCGGCATCGGACTGATCAACAAGCTCCGTGCGTACAAGCTGCAGGAAGACGGCATGGACACCCTCGACGCCAACCTCGCGCTCGGCCTCCCCGCTGACGCCAGGAGCTACCTCGCGGCGACAGCGATCCTCACGGATCTCGGCTTGACGAGCATCCGTCTGCTCACCAACAACCCTGAGAAGGTCCGCCAGATCGAGGAGTACGGCGTGACCGTCACCGAGCGGGTTCCCCTCGTCGTCGGCGTCGGCGCCTTCAACGCCTCCTACCTCGAAACCAAGCGTGACCGGATGGGTCACGAATACACCCCGACAGCACTGACGGCCTCAGGCCAGGAAAGCAGGACGACATCATGAGCGGTGAAGGCTCCCCCGACCTCGACATCGACGGCACCGGACTCGACATTGTGATTCTCGCCGGGCACTGGCACGAGGAGATCAGCAACGGCCTCATCGCCGGGGCGACCCGCGCGCTCGAGGAGAGCGGAGCATCCTTCCGTCTGCTGCGCGTTCCGGGCAGCTTCGAACTTCCGGTTGCGGCGAAGGCCGCCCTCGACGCCGGCGCCGATGCGGTCGTCGCACTCGGCGTGATCATCCGTGGCGGAACACCGCACTTCGAGTTCGTGTCGGATGCAGCCACCTCCGGCCTCACGCAGGTCGCGATCTCGACGGGCAAGCCGGTCGGCTTCGGGGTGCTCACCCTCGACGACGAACAGCAGGGCCTCGACCGAGCCGGGTTGCCCGGGTCGAAGGAGGACAAGGGGCGCGAAGCCGCAGAGGCCGCTGTCGCGACCGCCGTGCTCCTCCGCGAGTTGCGCGGCTAAGCCCGTTGTGGGCGGGGTGCGTCATTTCGAACGCACCCCGCCCATTTTTGCGCCCGAGAAAACTGCGCGTAAGGTGTGAAAGTCGCGCCACAAGTGCGGCAACTCACTATTGTTCAGCTCTTGGGGTGGCAGACGCGACCGGCCCGCGCCTCCAAGTGTTTCCGCTTCACGACGAGAAAGCACCATGTCAGTCTCAGCCACCACCACTCCTCCGGCTCCGGCCAACCCGAAGTCACGCGTCATTCTCGCGTCGCTCGTCGGCACGACCATCGAGTTCTACGACTTCTACGTTTACGCGACAGCCGCCGTCCTCGTCTTCCCCTACCTCTTCTTCCCCGCGGGCAACGAGACGACCGCTCTGCTGTCGTCCTTCGCGATCTTCGGTGCCGCCATGGTGGCCCGCCCGCTCGGTGCCGTCTTCTTCGGTCACCTCGGCGACAAGGTCGGACGCAAGACAACGCTCGTCGCTGCCCTGCTCACCATGGGAATCGCGACGTTCCTCATCGGCCTCCTGCCGACCTACCTCGTCATCGGCTGGTTCGCCCCGCTGCTCCTTGTGATCCTCCGTCTCGCCCAGGGCTTCGCGCTCGGCGGCGAGTGGAGCGGTGCAGCGCTCGTCGCGACCGAGAACGCCCCCGTCGGCAAGCGTGCCTGGTACGGCACCTTCCCCCAGCTGGGCGCCCCGATCGGCTTCATCATCGCCAACGGGCTCTTCCTCATCATCGCGTTCGCACTGCCGTCGGACGACCCGTCGCGCCCCTCTGACGCCTTCCTCGACTGGGGCTGGCGCATCCCGTTCCTGTTCTCCGCCGTCATGGTCATCGTCGGCCTGTGGGTGCGGCTGAAGCTCGTCGAGAGCGAGGCATTCACCAACACGGTCAAGGCGGGCAAGGTCGTCAAGCTGCCGCTCAAGCTCGTCTTCAAGAGCAACTGGCGCGAGCTCATCCTCGGCACGTTCTTCATGCTCGCCACCTACGTGCTTTTCTACCTGATGACCACGTTCTCGCTGAGCTACGGCCGCGCACCGATCGACCCGGCAGAAGGCCAGCAGCCCGGCCTCGGCTACAGCTACAACACCTTCGTGCTCATGCTCATCGCCGGTGTCGTGTTCTTCGGAATCTTCACGCTCCTCTCCGGACCGTGGGCCGACAAGTTCGGGCGTCGCAAGACGCTCATCATCGTCACATCGGGCATCATCGTCTTCGGTCTGCTCTGGGTGCCGCTCCTCGGCGGTGGTTTCGTCGGCGTGATGGCGTTCCTCATCATCGGCTTCAGCCTCATGGGCATGACCTTCGGCCCAATGGGCGCGCTGCTGCCCGAACTGTTCCCGACGAACGTGCGCTACACCGGTTCTGGTATCTCGTACAACGTGTCGAGCATCCTCGGTGCTGCCGTCGCACCGTTCATCGCCGTGTGGTTGTGGGCGATGGCTGATGGAAGCCCCTTCCTCGTCGGCATCTACCTCGCCGTCATGGGCGTCATCACGCTGATCGCGCTGATCATCGGCAAGGAGACCAAGGACATCGACATCGACCGCTAGTCGCCGTTCCTTCTCACCGGATGCCGTTCCTCGCCACGCGAGGGACGGCATCCGTCTTTCTGTGCCGCCTCCCGCCTACGTTTTCACTCACTCCGGACCAGAACATCCGGCATGCCGAGTGAATCCGTCCGCACCGGGTGAAAACGTACCCTGCCGCACGCACAGCCCGACGGGGCGGCGTCAGAAGGCGCTGATCCCGGCGCCGATGAGGCTCACACCGAGCACAAGGTAGAGCACGGCGAGGACGGTAGCGCTATTGCGGCCCATCCAGTCGCGCAGCTCGATCAGCGGCCTGCGCCACGCGTCGACCGCTGCCATTCCGCCGACAACCACGACGAGCATGCTCGACGCGGCGATGAGCACGAAGACCAGAAGCACGAGCATGACTTCGCGAAACTCGAAGGTCGCACCACCGATGGTCAGTCCTGCACCGATGGCCAGGGAAAGGTTCTTGGGGGCGAGGGCCGCGAGGCCGAATCCGAGCGCCAGGCCCTGCGGCACCGTCATCGTGTCGAGGGCGGCCACCCAGCGCGGCAGCACGGGCGCCCTGCCCGGCTGCGGCCTGAGTCGCCACTCGCCCGCGGCGAGGTAGAGGAGAAGCCCGCCGAGAACGAGCAGGAGCGTGCCGCCGACCGGGCGGGAGGCATTGCCCGAGCTTTCCGGCAGAAGCCCCGCGAGGATCGTGATGACGAGCACAGGGAGGATCACTCCCAGCAGCCAGCCCCCGAGGAACCCGAGAGCCGCAGCGTTGCCGCGCGGCGCAAGCAGAAGGGTGATCACCGCGAGGAGTGGGATGGGGCTGAGAGCGATACCGAGCGCACTCGTGAGAATGTCGCCGATGATCGATCCCATACTGCACTCCTTTGAATCGGATAGGGCCAGCATAATCCCGCACCACCGACGCCCGTATGCGACGCTTCGACTGTCAACGTCGATTGACAGTACTACCGTTGTCAACTACTGTTGACGGCATGAGCTCAGAACCGATCGGAACCCTGGCCGCCGAGGCAGGATCGAACGATCCGTACACCGCCCTCCGCGCGATCGCTAAACTTCGTACAGAGCTCGATCGCGCTGAGGCGGTCGCCGTTCGCCGGGCTCGCAACGCGAATTCCAGCTGGCAACTCATCGCTCTCGCACTCGGCGTCAGCCGCCAGGCCGTACACAAGAAGTACGGCCGCAAGTAATCCCACTCGCTTTTCCGATAACCCTGAGGAATACGGATGTCATCTCCTTCTGCCACGCGCCCGGCACGTCGCTCGCCGTTCGCGAAGCCCCGTGCAGAGGATGGCCCGCGCGCCCGCTTCTCCGAGCTCATCCCGTATCTCTTCGAACACAAGAGAGTGCTGTGGTTCGTCATCGCGCTGAGCATCGTCGGCTCAGCAGCCTCACTTGCGCAGCCGCTCCTGGTCAGCCAGGTCATCGGCGTCGTGGAACAGGGCGCCTCTCTCGGTGGCCTCGTCTGGGCGCTGATCGCGCTCGTCGTGATCTCAGGCATCATCTCCGGGTACCAGCATTATCTTCTTCAGCGCACCGGTGAGGGCGTCGTGCTCTCCAGCCGTCGCCGACTGGTCGGGCGCATGCTGAGCCTCCCCATCTCTGAGTTCGATACCCGCCGCACCGGCGACCTCGTCTCTCGCGTCGGCAGTGACACGACCCTGTTGCGCGCCGTTCTCACCCAGGGCCTCGTCGAAGCCGTGGGTGGCACCATCACGTTCATCGGTGCCCTCATCGCGATGCTCATCATCGATCCGGTCCTCCTCGGTCTCACCTCGCTCGTCATCGCCGTGTCGATCGTCACCGTTGTCTTGCTCTCCACGCGCATCCGGGTCGCCAGTCAGCGAGCCCAGGCCAAAGTGGGCGACCTCGCCGCGAGTGTCGAACGCGCCATCAGCGCCGTCCGCACCGTCCGGGCATCCAACGCGACCCAGCGCGAAGTTGCGACGATCGACGCCGACGCCACGGGCGCGTGGAGCATGGGAATCCAGGTCGCCCGGATCTCCGCCCTCGTCGTTCCGGTCGCCGGCATCGCGATGCAGGTGTCGTTCCTCGTCGTCCTCGGCGTCGGCGGCTTCCGCGTCGCCAGCGGCGCGATCACGATCGCGAGCCTTGTCGCGTTCATCCTGTTCCTGTTCATGATGATCATGCCGCTCGGCCAGGCGTTCGGCGCCATCTCAGCCACGAACCAGGCACTCGGTGCGCTCGGAAGGATCCAGGAGATCATCAACCTTCCACTCGAGGACTCAGCGGATGCCGAGATCGCGGCATCCGTTCGCGCCCCGGGTATTGCGAGCCCGGACGCCCCCGCCGTCGAGTTCGACGACGTCGTTTTCGCGTATCCGACCGGTGCCGAGAAGGCCGAAGCTGCCACGGACCTCGAGACGGCTGCAAGCGACCTCCTCGATCAGCGGGAGGACGCGGCGGATGGCGTAGGTGACCAGCGGGCGCGTGAACCCGGCGAGCCCGTCCTTCGCGGCGTGAGCTTCACGGCGGCACGCGGCCAGCGCACGGCCCTCGTCGGCCCGTCCGGCGCAGGAAAGTCGACGATCCTCGGACTCATCGAACGGTTCTATGACCCTGAGGCCGGTGCGATCCGTTTCGGAGGGGTCGACATCCGCACGATGCCGCGCACGACCCTCCGCGCCCAGATCGGCTATGTGGAGCAGGATGCGCCGGTGCTCGCGGGATCCCTCCGCGACAACCTGCTTCTCGCCTCCCCCGACGCGACCGACGAGGACTGCATCCGCGTCCTCCACGCTGTGAACCTCACCGAGGTGCTCGACCGCAACCCGCAGGGCCTTGACGCGGCCGTCGGTGAAGACGGCATCATGCTCTCGGGTGGCGAGCGCCAGCGGCTCGCCATCGCCCGGGCCCTGCTCGCGGCACCGCCGATCCTGCTGCTCGACGAGTCAACATCATCCCTCGACGGGGTCAACGAGCAGAAGATGCGCCTCGCGATCGATGCTGTCGCGGAAGACCGCACGCTCATCGTCATCGCGCATCGGCTGTCGACGGTGGTCGACAGCGACTCGATCGTGGTTCTCGATCATGGACGCGTCGTCGGGACAGGTACGCACTCGGAGCTCGTGGCATCCGTCCCGCTCTACCGAGACCTCGCCAAGCACCAGTTGCTCGTCTAGGCCGGGCTCAACTCACCTGGCGGGAACGAGCCGCCCATTCGATGCCATTCGTGGCCTGCTCACGGGTGAGCGACGTGGTCCCTCCGCAGTTCGAACAGACCACGGCGTAGCGGCGGGAGATCGTGAACAACGGCACGAAGAACAGCGAGAACTTGGTGGCGCGCTCATACACATCCTGTGCCGCTGACATCCGGCAGTACTCGCAGATGAAGGTCACGGTGACGAGCACCTTGTCGCGGAGCGTCGTGCCGAAGAGAAGAAACATGTGCCGAGTGTATGGACGCCGCTTCGGATCAGTCAGGGGCTTGCGCTTGTCCCCGGAACGACCGCGACGTACACTCGGTTGAGCGATAAAAGAACCCGCCGTTCGATTATGGAACGCGGATGCCGTCTCGCCCGAATTTTCCACAACGAAGTGAGGAAGCCCGTGCAGTTCCACCACCACGGATACGTGTCCACCGACCCGCGCATTCTGCCCGCCGCAGGGGTGGGTATCGATCGACCCGAGGAACTCCCCGACGAGGTCGACGTTCTCATTGTCGGCAGCGGGCCGGCCGGAATGATCACAGCCGCCCAGTTGTCGCAGTTCCCCGGAATCACGACCCGGATCGTGGAACGCCGGGGCGAACGGCTTGCGATCGGGCAGGCCGACGGCATCCAGGCGCGCAGTGTCGAGACGTTCCAGGCGTTCGGATTTGCCGAGCGGATCATCCAGGAGGCGTACCAGATCACCGAGATGGCGTTCTGGAAGCCCGACCCGGCCAACCCGTCCCACATCGTCCGCACCGCACGCGCGGTCGACGACCCGATGGGGATCAGTGAATTCCCGCACATGATCGTGAACCAGGCGCGTGTGCTCGATTACTTCGCCGAGGTCATGGCCCACTCGCCCACCCGGATGACCCCGGATTACGGCTACGAATTCCGCGGCCTGACCGTGAACGACGCGGACGACTACCCGGTGACCGTGACGCTCGGGCACACGACGGGTGAGCGCACCGGGGAGGATCGGGTCGTTCGGGCGAAGTACGTCGTCGGTGCTGACGGAGCCAGGAGCGGTGTGCGTCAGTCGATCGGATGCACCCTCGCCGGCGACCAGGCGTTCCACGCGTGGGGAGTCATGGACATCCTCGCCGTCACCGACTTCCCCGACATCCGGACCAAGTGCGCCATCCAGTCGGAGTTCGGGAGCATCCTGCACATCCCTCGCGAGGGCGGCTACCTGTTCCGCATGTACGTGGACCTCGGTGAGGTCGACCCGGACAACAAGGGCGCGATCCGCAGCACGACGATCGAGGAGATCATCGCTAAGGCAAACGACATCCTGAGCCCGTACACGCTCGACGTGAAGAACGTCGCCTGGCACAGCGTCTACGAGGTGGCCCACCGCCTGACCGACCGGTTCGACGACGTGCTGCCCGAGGAGATCGGAACGCGGACGCCCCGGGTCTTCATCACCGGTGACGCCTGCCACACGCACAGCGCGAAGGCGGGCCAGGGCATGAACGTGTCGATGCAGGACGGCTTCAACCTCGGCTGGAAGCTCGCCCACGTCCTCGAGGGGCGCAGCCCGGAGAGCCTCCTCAGCACCTATTCGGCCGAGCGCCAGGTCGTCGCCAAAAACCTCATCGACTTCGACAAGGAGTGGTCGAGCCTGATGGCCCGCAAGCCGGAAGAACTCAAGGACCCGGCCGAGCTCGAGACGTTTTACACGAGCACCGCTGAGTTCCCCGCCGGTTTCATGACCCAGTATGAGCCGTCGATGCTGATCGGAGAAGCGACCCACCAGGACCTCGCGACCGGGTTCCCGATCGGCAAACGGTTCAAGTCTGCTCCCGTCGTCAGGGTCGCAGACACCAACCCGGTTCAGCTCGGGCACCACCACCGCGCTGACGGACGGTGGCGCCTCTATGCGTTCGCCGACGCGGCACGACCGGGCGAGGCATCCGGGGTGTCGACATGGGCGGACTGGCTCCGGAACTCGCCCGAGTCTCCCCTGCTCGTCCACACCCCGAGAGACGCCGAGGTCGACAGCATCTTCGACGTCAAGGTGGTCTACCAGCAGCCGCACACGGAGATGGACATCGGCCGGGTTCCCGAGGTCTTCCTGCCCCGCGTCGGGCCGTTCGATCTGATCGACTATGAGAAGGTCTATGCCACGAACCCGGAGAGCGACATCTTCGAGCTTCGCGGGATCGATCGTGCGGGTGCCGTCATCGTCGTGCGGCCGGATCAGTACGTGGCCCACGTGCTGCCGCTTGACGCGACAGAGGATCTGGCCGCGTTCTTCCGCCAGAACCTGCTGCCGCGATAACCGTCACACTGCTGAGGGCGATGGGGTCACCCGTCGCCCACGACTCCGGCCAGGTTCGCTTGTGAACGACGGAGTTCCCGGACATAGCGCCCCGGTGTCACACCGGCGACCGACCGGAACTCCGTCGTGAGGTGGGCCTGGTCGGTGTAGCCCAGGTCCGCGGCGACAGTCACGATGTCGGCATCCGTCGTGGAGAGCCGCCGGACGACCTCCTGGAGCCGGATGCGTCGCGCGACTTCGTTTGGCCCACGGCCAAGTGTCTCGCCCAGCGCGCGTTGCAGCGTTCGTTCGCTCGTGCCCAGTTCTGCGGCGACCGCGCGACCGGTCCTCACCCGAGGGCTTGCGACGAGAGCGTCGACGGCCCGGTTGGCGAGCTGCTGCATCCCGGTAAGCGGCCGCTCGGCGAGATGCTCACGGATACGCGCGTCGGCTTCGCGCGAACGCTCCCCTGCACCGCTGACCTTTCGGAGGAGTTCGAATGCTCTCTCATCGAGGTCGGCCGTCAACTCGCGCTCGGGAGCGAGCGCCCTCGCATCGAGCCCGGAGAGCACGGCGAGTCCCGCCGGACGGAGCCGGATCGCGAAGACCGACCCGGAACCCGTGATCACGCGGGACCAGGCCTGTGGCCGAACCGCAGTCACGACATACGGCGCGGGTACGTCGCCTTCCTCGACGCTGAGCGTGATTGCCGGGTAGTCGACGATTCGCTGCTCGATGGCGTCACCGGCAGGGAGCCGCCATTCCACGCTCCAGTACGTGTCGACGACGTCTGACAGATCGGCGGCGGGGCTGATCCACCGAGCCGAGAATCGCACGAGATTGTGCGGCTCGAGCACCCCGGAACGCTCGGAGACTCCGATGTGTCGTGCGAGCGGGTCGGTCATCTGGCGCAAATCTACAAGACGCGGAACCGGCGGTCCCTGATGCTGGAACAATGACGACAAACTACCGCAACACCTTCATCTCCGTCGCTCCGGATTGCCCAACACCTGACGCCGAAATCCCCGCCGCGGGTGCGAAGCCCACGGTCGCCGCCCTCCAGTTCGCGCTCATCTCGGAGCATCCGTACGAGTTGACCTCAGATGAGATCCTTTTCGAGGTCCATGCCACGCGCTCTGGGATACCTGATGCCGACCGTGAAGAGGCGTGGGCTTCGTTCTTCGCGAAAGACCAGGCGTGTCTGAGAGCGTCACCCCTCGCGAAACGCTACGGGTGGGGGTTTCACCACGACGCGGAGGAACGGGTGGCGCTCGTCGCGCTCGGTACCGACGAGTACGCGGCGCTGTCGGCCCGGAACGACCTCGTGCAGAAGGCCGCGATGCGTTCATCGCGAGCCTGAGGCACCCTCCCCTGACGGAGCCGCCGCCGCCGAAAACCTGGATGCGAGCTGCCGGAACGCGTCCTGGAGCTCTGGCGGCTCGACCACCTCGAGATCGGCATCGAAGCGACCGAGCGAGGCGGCGAGCGCCACCCACGACCAGGAGCCTGACCGGTACCGGCACAGCTCGGGCCCGACCTCGTCAACGGTGCCGTCACCAGCGAACGGGCGCACGGATCGCGCCGGCAGCGAAATGAGCACGGTCCCGACGCACGGCCATTCGTCCGCCCGTTCCGACCCCTTGAACCGGGCGGAAACAAATGCCCGAACGTCGCCGCCGGGAATCGGTCGGGGCTCGAACCGGGGACCGGTGGGTGTCCGGGTGGTGATGCGGTCGGCGCGGAAGATGCGCCAGTCGTCGCGCTCCAGGTCCCACGCCACCAGATACCAGCGCCCTCCGGAGATGATCAGGGAATGCGGCTCCACCCGACGAGGAGGGGGCTCCATGGCGTCCCCGGAATCGTTCGCGTAGTCGAACCGGACAACCGCACGCGCGGCGATCGCGCCGGACAGCGCAACGAGCTCATCGGTCGAGACCGGGCTGGCATTCGCGTGTTGCTCGGGGAGCGCGGTGAATCGCACGGCGTCGAGACGGTGCCGCAATCGTTGTGGCGTCACCTGCCTCACGATGGTCAGCGCCCGCAGAGCGGCTTCCTCAACGCCCGCACCCGCGGTCGTCGCCGCTTGCAGCGCAATGCTGAGCGCGATGATCTGGTCGTCATCGAAGAGAAGCGGCGGAAGCTCGGTTCCGGCCGAAAGCCGGTATCCCCCATCCGGACCTTTGCCGCTTTGGATCCGGTACCCCATCTCTCGCAACCGGTCGATGTCGCGCCTCAGGGTCCGCGGATGCACTTCGAGACGCTCGGCGAGCAGCCGGCCGGGCCACCGACGTTGTGTCTGCAGCAGCGACAACAACAGCAACAGTCGCGAGGGAGGAGTCATACTCCCAATCTATTTTGAGTAGAGGGCCGAGGTTGTCCTCTACTCCGATCACAGTGGTGTTCAGCCGGTGAGGTCCATCGGCTGACAGTCACAAGGAGCACCATGCCCGTACACACCACCCCCCACCTCAACTTTCGCGGCGACGCCCGCGAGGCACTGGAGTTCTATTCCTCGGTCTTCGGCGGCCAGCTGATGGTCATCACGAACGAGGACGCACAGAGCGTCGAGACACCTGACGAAGCGCACCAGGTCAAGTTCGGTCAGGTTCTTGGCGACAATGGCTTTCGCATCATGGCGTACGACGTTCCAGCGAGCGTTCCATACGACCGTGGCAACGCTTCGTTTTTCGTGTCGATCCGGGGCGAATCGACCGAGGAGATCTCCGGTCTCTGGACACGATTGACGGAGGGCTCGACAATTCTCGACGATCTCGCGCCGTCCTTCTTCTCACCGGCATACGGGATGCTCTCGGATCGGTTCGGGGTCACGTGGGTCCTCGACGTCGAGGTCGCCTACAACCCGGCCTGAGCTGGATCCTCCGGCAGAAGCCGCGGCGGTCACCGCCCGTATGCGCGCCGCACACTGTCGGCACCAGCGCGGAGCCGCTCGGCGATCTCGGCTTCGGGACGGGGCAGCGCGACGTGGATGACCGCGATGGATGCTGCGGGCTGGCCAGGCAGCGTGAGGGGCACGGCGACGGACTTCAGCGACGGCACGACTTCATCCGAGCTCGACGCGTACCCGCGCGCCCTGCTCTCGACGAGTTCGGCGCGCAAGTCGTCGCTGACGTCGTCCGGCCACGCGCTCTCGGGGACCCCGAGCAGGATCGCCTTGCCGGGTCCGCCGCGACTGGTGGGATGCCGGTGGCCCGGCCGGTAGGACACGACGGCGACGCTCTGCCTCGGCATCGCGCTGACCAGGGTGACCGCTTCGCCGCTGTCGAGGCGCACGGCGAGCAGGCACGTCATGCCGAGTTCATCGGCGATCTCGTTGAGCACGGGAAGCGCTGCCTGCTGGAGGTTCTGCGCGACCCCGGAGGTCAGCGCGGCAAGGCCGGCACCCAGGGCGACCAGTCCCCCGTCGTCACGGGTCACGAGGTCGTGCGCCTCGAGCGTGCGCAGCAGGCGGTATGCGACCGACCGATGCACACCGAGTTCGCTCGCGAGTTCGCCGATCGAGAGGTTGCGGCCTGTCGCGGCCAGGATTTCGAGCAGTCGGATGCCGCGGCTCAGAGTCTGGGATCCCGCCTGAGATCCAGCGTCTGTTGCCATGAAGTCGAACCTTCCGCCGCCGCGAGCACTCGCCCGCTTGTTCGATATTAGGACAGTGCGCTCGAATAGTGCGGATCACACAGAAACACCGCGAGGTGCCGGGAAGTGTTCCGAGACATCCCGCCAAGGTATCTCAGAGCACTTCCGGGCACCTCGCGGTGCGCTGGCGTCGTCAGGTCATTCGTCAGGACATACGGAGCCGGTATTTGAGCGACGCGAGTTCGGCGTGAAGCGCCGGTGGCACCTTTCGCCCGAATGTCTCGAAGAATTCCTGCGTCAGGTCGGCCTCGGCGAGCCACGAATCGGCGTCGATCGCGAAGAGCTTCTCCAGCGCGACGTCCGTGACATCCGTGCCATCGATGTTGAGGTCGCCTACGGCCGGGATTCGACCGATCGGGGTCTCCTGAGCCGGCACCTGGCCCTCGATGCGGCGGACGATCCACTCGAGCACACGGGAGTTGTCGCCGAAACCAGGCCAGAGGAAGCTGCCGTCGTCGTCCTTGCGGAACCAGTTCACCTGGAAGATTCGCGGCGCGCGGTCGAACCGCAGCTTCTGCCCGACCGTGAGCCAGTGACCCCAGTAGTCGGCCATGTTGTAGCCGCAGAAGGGAAGCATCGCGAACGGGTCTCGGCGGAGTTCGCCGACAGTTCCCTCGGCGGCGGCGGTCTTCTCGCTCGAGATCGTGGCTCCCATGAAGACTCCGTGGCTCCAGTCGGTCGCTTCGACGACAAGGGGAACGTTGGTGGCGCGGCGTCCGCCGAAGAGGATGGCGTCGAGCGGCACCGCCTCCTCCCAGTCGTCCGCGATCTGCGGGCACTGCGCCGCGGCGACGGTGAAGCGGGAGTTCGGGTGGGCTGCGGGTCGGCCGGAGTCCGGCGTCCAGTCGTTGCCCTCCCAGTCGATCAGGTGTCCGGGGGCCTTCTCGGTGAGACCTTCCCACCAGACGTCTCCATCATCGCGCAGGGCGACGTTGGTGAAGATGGTGTTGCCCCAAAGAGTTTCGACGGCCGTGACGTTCGTCGTCTCACCGGTGCCGGGAGCGACGCCGAAGAATCCGGCCTCCGGGTTGATCGCCCACATCCGGCCGTCCTCGCCTGGGCGGAGCCACACGATGTCGTCTCCGAGCGTTTCGACGCGCCAGCCGGGGATGGTTGGGCGAAGCATAGCAAGGTTGGTCTTGCCGCAGGCCGACGGGAACGCGGCAGCCACGTGGTACTTCTTGCCCTCGGGCGAGATCACCCGGACCAGCAGCATGTGTTCGGCGAGCCAGCCTTCGTCGCGACCGATGACGCTCGCGATCCGCAGGGCGAAGCATTTCTTCGCGAGGAGAGCGTTGCCGCCGTAGCCCGATCCGTATGACCACACCTCACGAGCCTCAGGGAACTGGACGATGTACTTGGTGTCGTTGCACGGCCAGGCCACATCCTCGTCTCCGGGGGCGAGCGGGGCGCCCACCGAGTGCACGGCCTTGACCCATGGTGCTCCCCCGGCGATGAGGTCGGTCACCACTTCGGACGTGCGGGTCATGATTCCCATCGACAGGACGGCGTATGCGGAGTCTGTGATCTGAACACCGAGCTGCGACAGCGGCCCCCCGACCGGTCCCATCGAGAACGGCACGACGTACATCGTCCGGCCGCGCATGCTGCCGGCGAAGACTCCATCGAGCTCTTCGCGCATCGATTCCGGGTCCTGCCAGTTGTTCGTCGGGCCGGCGTCGTCTTCGCTCTCCGAGCAAATGAAGGTGCGGGACTCGACCCGGGCGACGTCGCTCGGCGCACTGCGGGCAAGGTAGCTATTCGGCCGCCATTCCGGGTTGAGCTTGATGAGTTTGCCCTCGGCCACCATTTGTTTGGTCAGCAGGTCGCTCTCGCGCTTGGAGCCGGTGCACCAGACGACGGAATCCGGCTGGGCCAGTGCGGCGATCGAGTCGACCCAACTCCGCAAGTCCTGAAGCGGGTCGGATGCCACGGGCGTCGCGTCGGGAAGGGCTGCGCGCGTCGAGGAAGGAGCGACGAGGTCATACACCGGCGCGGGGGCAATGGGGCTCTGTGCGATCTCGGTGTCGCGGTCGATTTCTGCGATGCTCATGTGCTCTCGGCTCCTCTGCGCTGGGGTGTCTGATTTCAGCATGATGCAGGATTAGCAAGACCTTCCCGCACAGCCTCTGTTAAGAAACGGGATATTTACGATAATGTGAAGGAATGAACCGCACCGGCTCCGACCTCTCGACTCTCGGGCATCGCATCCGTCACTTCCGCACCGCGCGCGGTCTCACGCTCGACGACCTCGGTGAACGCGTCGATCTGGCGGGGAGCCAGCTCTCACTGATCGAGAACGGCAAACGCGAACCGAAGCTGTCGATGCTGCAGTCCATCGCCGCTGCCCTCGGCGTCGAGCTCACCGACCTGCTCGCCGCAGAGCCACCGAATCCCCGCGCGGCGCTCGAAATCGAACTGCGGCAGGCGCAACAGCGCCCGTTGTACACCGAGCTTGGCCTTCCGTCGGTGAAGCCGACCAAGGGAATGAGTGACGAGGCGCTGACCGCCCTCGTCGGCCTGCACCGGGAGCTGCAGCGCAAAGCGGCCGAAGCGATCGCGACTCCGGAGGAGGCTCGGCGAGCGAACACGGAACTCCGCGAGTGGATGCGCGATCGGGACAACTACCTGCCCGAGATCGAGGAACTCGCCGAAGAGAAGATCCACACCGCCGGACACGTTCGCGGAGCCGTCACGCACCGCACGGTGAGCATCATGGCCGAGCAACTCGGCCTCGACCTCATCTACGTCAATGACCTGCCGCACTCCGCCCGCAGCGTCACCGACCTCGAGAACGGCAGGATCTACCTTCCGCCCGCGTCGATCCCCGGAGGCCACGGCCTGCGGTCGATGGCACTGCAGGCGATGGCACACCGGTTGCTTCAACACACCCGACCGACGAGTTACGCCGCCTTCCTCCGGCAGCGCCTCGAGATCAACTACTTCGCTGCCTGCTGCCTGATGCCGCAAAAGGCGGCCGTCGATTTTCTCACCCAGGCCAAGAAGGACCGGAACCTCGCGGTCGAGGACTTCCGGGATGCTTTCGGAGTGACCCATGAGGCGGCGGCGTTGCGGTTCACGAACCTCGCCACCCACCACCTCGACATGCCGCTGCACTTCCTCCGGGTGTCTGAGGACGGCTCGCTCGCCAAGGGGTACGAGAACGACGGTCTTCCCCTCCCGATGGATGTGACCGGCTCGATCGAGGGGCAACTCGTCTGCCGCAAGTGGAGCGCGCGGAGTGCGTTCGAACGCACGAACCGGACCACCGAGCTCTACCAGTACACGGACACCCCCGCCGGAACCTACTGGTGTGCGACGCAGACCGGAACGACGAGTACCGGCGAATTCTCCATCTCCGTCGGCGTTCCGTTCAATCAGGCCAAGTGGTTCCGCGGCCGGGAGACGACCACCCGCGCGGTGTCATCATGCCCGGACCCGTCGTGCTGCCGCCGGCCGCCGAGTGACCTCGCCGAGCGGTGGCTCGGCAAGGCGTGGCCGAGTGCGCGACTGCACGCCCACGTGTTGTCACCGCTGCCGAGCGGAACGTTCCCCGGTGTCGACGACAACGAGGTGTACGACTTCCTCGAGCGGCACAGCGACGGGTGATCCGCACGCTCGACAGGTGCAGCCACCACGAAACAGCGTTGTGCGCCTGTTGACCGGAACGCTGGCGCAACGGTACCTGTTGAGCGAGAGAATAGGAGCATGCAGACCGCGATCCCTCCCCTCATTCTCGGAACGATGACCTTCGGAGATACCGCCGACGAGGCATCCGCTGCCGATCTTGTCCAGACAGCGCTCGACGCGGGAATTGCCTGGTTCGACACCGCCAACAGTTACAGCGATGGGCGAAGTGAGGAAATCCTCGGGAGCATCCTCGGCGCCAGGGACGACGTGTCGATCGCGACGAAGGTCGGCCAGCCGCAATCGCTCGTCGGCACCGAGAGCCTCCTCTCGGCAGGAAAGATCCGCACCTCGGTCGATGCAAGCCTGACCCGCCTCGGGCGTGAACACATCGAGATTCTCTACCTGCACAAACCGGACCGGTCCACCCCGCTCGAAGAGACCCTGACCGAGATCGCTGCCCTCGCCGCCGACGGCAAGGTCGGCGCGTTCGGCGTCTCGAACTATGCCGCGTGGCAGATCTCGGACGTCGTGCGGATCGCCGCCGAGGTCGGCGCTCCCCCTGTGCTGCTCAGCCAGCAGATGTACAGCCTGCTTGCCAGGAGGCTCGAGGACGAGTACGAGGAATACGCGACGACGACCGGCCTCCCGACGGTGATCTACAACCCGCTCGCCGGCGGGCTGCTGACCGGGCGATACCGTCAGGATGCCGACGCCGGGTCTGGGAGGTTCGGCGATGCCCGCAACGCGAGGGAGTACCGCGCCCGCTACTGGGACGACCGCATGTTCGCGGCGGTCGACGCGTTGACGGTCATCGCGGATGACGCCGGCATCCCGCTCGCCGAGTTCGCCCTGCGCTGGACGATCGGGCGCCCGGCCGTGCAGTCGGTCCTGCTCGGAGGCACTCGGGTGAGCCACCTGCGCGACAACATTGCGGCGTTCAACAACGGCCCGCTTCCGGCGGATGTGTCAGCAGCGGCGGATGCCGTCGGCGACGACCTGCGCGGACCGATGCCGGCCTACAACCGCTGACCCGCGGTGCTAGGGTCACGTCATGGTTGAGAAATCGCACGAAGAGAACCGTCACGACCAGCTGACGAGCGCGCCGGAGTCCACCGAGGCTGACGCCGCTCCCCGCATCGAGGTCAGCGAGGGCGAGAGCGGTGCGACGCGCGTCGACATCCGCGGCGACGCGGCCGTCCGGCCGAGCGATCCGACCGACTGACCCCGGCAGGCTCAGGAACCACCCTTCGACAGGCTCAGGAACCACCGCCCAGCGCCCACATCGCAACGGCACTTGCCGCTGCAACGTTCAGTGAGTCGATGCCGTGCTTCATCGGGATCTTCACCACGCTGTCGGATGCCGCGATCGCGGCATCCGTGAGCCCGTCACCTTCCGCTCCCAGCACGAGGGCGAGGCGTTCGTGGTCGCCACTGTTCACGTCGCGCAGGCTGACGGCATCCGCGGTGAGGGCGAGCGCAGCGACGTGGAATCCGTGCCGGGTGAGAAGTGCCCGAGTGTCGGCCCAGTCACCGACGCGAGTCCACGGAACCTGCAGCACGGTGCCCATCGAGACGCGGATCGACCGGCGGTAGAACGGGTCGGAACACCGCGGTGTGACCAGAATGGCATCCGCCCCGATCGCTCCCGCTGACCGGAAGATCGCGCCGACGTTGGTCGGGTCCGCGACGTCCTCGAGGATGACGACGCGGCGAGCGCCGGCCAGAAGTTGGTCCGGGTCGGGCAGCGGTGGACGGTGCATCGACGCGATGAGCCCGCGGTGCAACACGTACCCGGTGAGTTCGGCGAGCAGGTCGCCAGGGCCGACGAACACGGGAACGTCGAGGTCACCGAGCAGGTCGAGCGCGTCGTCGACGGTACTCCCGAGAGCCAGGACCGAGCGCGGGCGGTGCCCGGCGCGCAGAGCTCGTTCGAAGACGAGGAGCGACTCGGCGAGGTACAGCCCGTGTTCGGTCCCGCGCGCCTTCTTCAGGGCGACGTCGGTGGCGTGGGCGTAGTCCGCGAGTCGCGGATCAGCCAGGTCAGAGATCTCGAGAACGGGCACCGGGGAAGTTTACCGAGCGGAAGAGCGCACGACGGCGCTAGACTTCCCCCGTCAACAGCACGACGCTGGTGCGCTCGGAAAAGGGGCGCTGGACGATCCGACGGCGGGTCGCGAGACATATACGGATTCCATCTCCCTATATGCACTCGAAGGATCATCATGACCACCGTTGTCGCCCGCATTGCCGACGCTCTCGCCCCCTCCATCTCCCACGCTTTCGGCGTGATGGGCAATGGGAACGCCCATGTCATCGATGCCATCGGCCGTACCCCGGTGAGCTATATCGCCGTGCGCCACGAGGTCGCGACCGTCGCAGCGGCTGACGCGTTCTATCGCGCGAGCGGCAGGCTCGCCCTCGCCACCGCTACGTACGGCGCCGGTTTCACGAACACCATCACCGCACTGGCGGAGTCGGTACAGGCGGCGATCCCGCTCGTGCTCCTCGTCGGCGACGCCCCGACCTCGGGCGCCCGGCCATGGGACATCGATCAGCGCGCGCTTGCGGCATCCGTTGGCGCTCCCACGTTCACGGTCGGCCGAGCGGATGCCGGCCGGGTCACGATCGCCGCCATCAGCCACGCTCTCACCCACCGCACCGCCGTGGTGCTCGCGTTGCCTTACGACCTGACCACCGCTGAGGCGGAGGACGAAGGCACTCTTCCCGAACCCGCTCGGGCGATGCGAGCGGAACCTCGTGACCCGGAGATCGCGGCCGCGGCATCCGCCCTCTCCCGCGCACGGCGCCCGGTGATCCTGGCCGGCCGTGGCGCGTGGCTCGCCGGCGCCGGCGCGCCGCTCAGCCGCCTCGCCGACGCGACCGGAGCGCTCACAGCGACGACGGCGCTCGGCCGCTCGCTGTTCGAACGCCAGGAGTTCGACCTCGGCGTCGTCGGCGGATTCGGCCAGGACGACGCCATGGGCCTGATCGGCCGGGCGGACGTCGTGCTCGTCGCGGGCGCGGGACTCAACCAGTTCAGCACCCGATTCGGCACACTCTTCGCGCCGGACGCCACGGTGATCCGCATCGACGATCGCACCCCTGAAGCGCACCCGGCGGTCACGATCCCCGTGCACGGCGATGTTGCCCTGGCCGCCCATGCCCTGCTCGCCGCCCTTCCGCCTGCCGGTGCCAGCGACCCGGCCTGGCGCGAGACGCTGCTGACGGATGCCGCGCGGTTCCGCACCCGGGAGGACGGCGTCGGCATCTGCGAGGACGGCCGTCTCGACCCGCGCAGCGTCGCCACACACCTGGCCGGGATCCTCCCCGACGACCGCGTCGCGGTCTCGGACGGCGGACATTTCCTCGGCTGGTCGAACACCTACTGGGATGCCGCGTCCCCCAACCGCTGGCTGATGGTCGGCACCGCGTTTCAGACCATCGGGCTCGGATTCGGCAGTGCCGTCGGCGCTGCAGCTGCCCTCCCGGACTCCACCGTCGTGCTCTCCACCGGAGACGGCGGAGGGCTGATGGCTCTCGCCGACCTCGACACCGTCATCCGCACCACGCGAAAAGGCATCATCGTCGTCTGGAACGACGCCGCGTACGGTGCTGAAGTTCACGTCTACGGGCGGATGGGGATCGGCACGGGCCCCATGCTGATCGACGAAGCCGACTTCGCCGGGATCGCGCGATCTCTCGGCGGCCGGGGCGACGTCATCCGCTCCCTGGAGGATTTCGCCGGCGTGGAAGCCTGGCTGGCTTCTGGCGAGGACGGCGTGTACCTGCTCGACTGCCGCATCTCGCCGACCGTCGTCGCCCCGTATCAGGAGGAGATCTTCGACCACGCCCTGGAGCGCTGCCGCACGGAACCGGTTCGCTCCGGGCGGTGAGGGTCGGATATGGTTCGTATACGATCATCGCTGATCTCCCGGGCCCGCTCCGGAGGGATCCACCTCCCGAAAGGCTCGGAGCATGCTTGAAAAATCCGTCATCGACGGGATCGCCAATGAACTCTACGAGGCGGAGCAGTCGCGATCGACCATCCCGCGTCTGACCGCCCGGTATCCCGACATGACCGTCGAGGATTCCTACGCCGTGCAGAACGTGTGGAAGGAACGCGGCCTCGCCGCGGGCCGCCGGCTCGTGGGCCGCAAGATCGGACTCACGTCGAAGGTGATGCAGGTCGCGACCGGCATCACCGAACCGGACTACGGCATCATCTTCGACGACATGGTCTACGAGAACGGTGCGGTGATTCCGCACGACACGTTCTCGAACGTGCGAATCGAAGTGGAGCTCGCGTTCGTGCTCGGCAAGGACCTGTCCGGCCCGAACTGCACCCTCTTCGACGTCCTCGACGCGACCGACTACGTGATCCCTGCCCTCGAGATCCTCGACTCGAGAATCGAGATGCAGGGACGCACCATCGTCGACACCATCTCGGACAACGCGGCGATGGGTGGCATGGTGATGGGCGGCAACCCGGTCAGGATCGGTGACGTCGACCTTCGCTGGGTCTCTGCCCTGCTGTACCGCAACGAGACCATCGAAGAATCCGGCGTCGCAGCCGCCGTGCTCAACCATCCGGCGGCCGGCGTGTACTGGCTCGCGAACAAGCTCGCCCAGCACGGCACGAGCCTCCAGGCCGGCGAGATCATCCTCGCCGGCTCGTTCACCCGTCCAATGTGGGTGGAAAAGGGCGACACCGTCCAAGCCGATTACGGGCAGTTGGGATCCATCACATGCCGCTTCAGCTAGCCCCCACCTTCCGGGACGATCTGAGCGGCTCCGACCGGCCGCTCGTCGGCATGTGGGTCTGTTCCGGCAGCCCCCTCATCGCCGAGATCTGCGCCGGTTCCGGACTGGACTGGCTTCTCATCGACGGCGAGCACAGCCCGATCGGTCTCGAGTCCATCCTCGCCCAGCTTCAGGCCGTCGCCGGCTATCCGGTCACGCCTCTCGTGCGCGCCCCGTCGGGCGACACCGTGCTGATCAAGCAGTTCCTCGACCTCGGCGTGCAGAACCTGCTCGTTCCCATGGTCAACACGCGCGAGGAGGCGCGTCACGTTGTCTCCGCCGTCCGTTATCCCCCACGCGGTGTCCGCGGCGTCGGCAGTGCCCTCGCGCGCGCCGCCCGGTGGAACCGTGTCGACGACTACCTGGGTCGTGCTGACGAATACGTGTCGCTCTTCGTCCAGATCGAAACCGCGGATGCCGTAGCGAACGCCGCCGAGATCGCGAGCGTCGACGGCGTCGACGGCGCGTTCGTGGGACCATCAGATCTCGCGGCATCCATGGGTTTGCTGGGACAACAGGAGCACCCGGACGTGGTCGCCGCTGTCGAAAGCGCCATCCGCACCATCGTCGAGACCGGAAAACCGGTCGGCGTCAACGCCTTCAACCCACGAATGGCGGAACGCTACCTCGCCGCGGGAGCGACGTTCGTACTCGTCGGTGCCGACGTGGCCCTCCTCGCCCGCAGCTCAGAAGCACTCGCGGCCGAGTACATTCCGGCGGAAACGGACGACACTCCACGCGCCAGTTACTAGTCGCAGTACACGAAGGGAGGGCAGCCGCGCGGCTGCCCTCCCGTTTTTTTCGTCTTCGATCAGACGGTGGCCTTCGAGCCCTGGAAGTGGCCGACGGACTGAAGATCCTCATGATCGTGACCGAGCGGGATGCCGGTGCGGTCGCGCAGGATCAGCGTCGCGGCGAAGGCGACGACGGTGACGCCGGCGATGTAGAACGCGACCGAGATCGATTCACCGGTTGTCTGCACCAGGTACGTCGCGATCGTCGGCGCGAACGCGCCACCGAGGATCGCTCCGATCGCGTAAGTGATCGACACACCGGAGTAGCGGATCGACGCCGGGAACAGTTCGGCGAAGTACGCCGCCTGCTGCCCATAGGTGAACCCGTTCCCGATCGTGAACAGTGACAGCCCGAGGAACAACAGCCACACGTTGCCGGTGTTGACGAGCGGGAACAGCAGGAACACCGTGATCAGCTGCACGATCCAGCCGATGATGTAGGTGTTGCGCCGACCGATCCGGTCGGAGAGACCACCGGCAATCCATGTCATGATCAGCCACACGACCGCTGACCCCGTCACAGCGAGGAGCACGGGCGTGCGCTCGAGACCGACGAACCCGTTGGGATCGGTCGCATAGTTCTGGATGTAGCCCCCGGTCGTCATATATCCGGCGGCGTTGTTCCCTGCGAAGGTGAGGGCGGCGAGGATCACGAGGAGCCAGTGCTTCTTGAAGAGCTGGACCGCGGGCATCCGCGATTGTTCCTTGCGGGCTGCGATCTCCTGGAAGACCGGGCTTTCGTCGATCGTGCGACGCACGACCATCCCCACGACCACGAGAACGACGCTCAGCAGGAACGGCACACGCCAGCCCCACTCGAGGAACGCCTCACCGGGGGAGATCACGCCGGTCATCAATGCGAGGGTTCCGGAAGCCAGGAGCAGACCGATCGGAACGCCGATCTGCGGGAACGAACCGGCACGACCGCGACGGTCGCTCGGCGCGGTCTCGACAGCCATGAGCACGGCGCCGCCCCACTCACCGCCGGTGGAGAGTCCCTGCAGGATCCGGAGCAGAACGAGGATGATCGGCGCGGCGATGCCGATCTGCTGATACGTCGGCAGCAGACCGATGATCGTGGTCGCCGCCCCCATGAGGATGAGGGTGATGACGAGCATCGCTTTTCGACCGACCTTGTCGCCGTAGTGACCGGCGAGGAACGCTCCGAGGGGACGGAAGAGGAAACTCACGCCGACCGAACCGAACGACAGCAGGATGGCGATTTGCGGTCCGGCCGGCTCGAAGAACAACGTCGCGAAGACAAGGCCGGCAGCGCTCGCGTAAAGGAAGAAGTCGTACCACTCGATGGTGGTTCCGATGACGGTGGCGAGGGCCACCTTGCGTCGTTCGGCCGCGGTCCGCGGGTCGACTTGCCTGGGTTCTGTGGACATCGCTGGATGACTCCTTCGTCATGAACTCGCGCGGATTGGCGGGGTGAATACCCTCACCCCAGGATGATAGACCATATCGTATATCTTTGTAAGGGTCGTATTTGCGGCTCTTGCAATCCTCGTCCGATTGTATATGATTTGTTATACCGAGCTCGGTTCCACTTCAGACAAGGACGTCGATGACCTCTCCAGCCAGCCCGCTTCCCGGCAAGATCGTCGCCGTGCACCTCAATTACCGCTCCCGTGCCGAGCAACGCGGGCGCACCCCTTCCTTCCCCTCCTACTTCTTCAAACCGTCGTCGTCGATCGCGGCGACGGGTGGAACACTCGAGCGGCCCGCCGGCACCGAACTCCTCGCCTTCGAGGGTGAAATCGCACTGATTCTCGGCGAGACCGTTCGCCGGATCTCGCCCGAACAGGGCTGGTCAGCGATCAGCGGAGTCACCGCCGCGAACGACTTCGGTATCTACGACCTGCGAACGGCCGACAAGGGATCGAACGTGCGATCGAAGGGGGGCGACGGGTTCACTCCGCTCGGCCCGGAGGTGCTCCCCGCCGATTCGGTCGATCCTGGCGCCCTCCGCGTTCGCACCTGGCTCAACGGTGTCCTGGTCCAGGAGGACACCACCGATGGCCTGCTGTTCCCCTTCGGCCAGCTCGTCGCCGATCTCTCCCAGCTCATGACGCTTGAAAAGGGTGACGTCATCCTGACGGGAACCCCTGCGGGGTCGTCGGTCGCGCAACCCGGTGACGTCGTCGAGGTCGAGGTCGACAGCCCGAGCGCGGAGGGCTCTCGCACAACAGGTCGACTCGTCACGACGATCACGCAGGGCACGGATGCCTTCGGCGACTTCGGGACCCGGCCGAGCGTCGACGACACACAGCGCGAAGAAGCCTGGGGAAGCCGCGAGGAGGCGGGGCTCGCGACCGATCCCGCGTTCGAGCTCACCGAAGAGCTCACCGAACGGATCAACTCGGTCGGCACGGCGACGCTGAGTTCGCAATTGCGCAAGCGCGGCCTCAACAATGTGTCCATCGACGGGCTGCGGTCCACGAAACCGGGAGTCCGCCTCGTCGGGCGCGCCCGCACGCTCCGCTACATCCCGAATCGTGAGGACCTCTTTGCGTCACACGGCGGCGGGTACAACGCTCAGAAGCGCGCCTTCGACTCCCTCCAGCCAGGTGACGTGCTCGTCATGGAGGCTCGCGGCGAGCACGGAACCGGCACGGTCGGCGACATCCTGGCCCTGCGCGCGCAGGTGCGAGGGGCTGCCGGCATCGTCACCGACGGCGGTGTACGCGACCTCGCGGCCGTCGCCGCCCTCGATATGCCGACGTATTCCGCCGGCGGACACCCCGCCGTTCTCGGCCGCCGCCATGTCCCCTGGGACGTCGACGTCACCGTCGCCTGCGGCGGAACATCCGTGCAGCCCGGCGATGTCATCGTCGGTGACGACGACGGGCTGATCGTGATCCCTCCGGCTCTCGTCGAGGACGTTGTCCGCGACTCGATCGAACAGGAGCGGGAGGAGACATTCATCGCTGAGCAGGTAGCTCGCGGTGAAGGCGTCGATGGGCTCTACCCGATGAATGCAGACTGGAGATCCCGATACGCCGACTGGAAGGCATCCCGCGAATGACCGTCGCCCCCGCTACCCGCAGCAAGTCCGAGCTCTCCTACACCTGGATCCGCTCGAAGATCGAGGGCGGCGCTTTCGTTCCCGGTTACCGCCTCGTCCTCGGCGCGATCGCCAAGGAACTCGACGTCAGCGTCGTGCCCGTCCGTGAGGCCATCCGCAGGCTCGAAGCGGAGGGACTCGTCACGTTCGAACGCAACGTCGGAGCCCAGGTCGCCATGCTCAACGAGACCGGGTACGTCACGACGATGCAGACACTGAGCATTCTCGAGGGCGCAGCGACGATGTTGTCTGCACCCTTCATCACCGATGAGGACATCGCCGCAGCTCGCGCCGTGAACGCGAACATGGCTGACTGCCTGGAGAACTTCGACCCGCACCGGTTCACCGAGCTCAACCGCGAATTCCACTCGATCCTCTTCGAGCGCTGCCCGAACGACAACCTCCTCGATCTCGTGCACCGGGGCTGGAACTCGCTGAACATGCTGCGGGACTCGACGTTCAGCTTCGTGCCGGGGCGGGCGCACCAGTCGGTGGCCGAGCACGAGGGCATCCTGTCGCTCCTCGAAAACGGTGCAGACAGCCTCGACATCGAGCTGGCCGCTCGCGCCCACCGTACCCGCACGCTCGACGCGTTCACCGAATACCAGTCCACCCACAAACGTTCCCCCGTCCAGCCATAACTGCATCGGAGCATCCACCATGGCGCACTACATCCCCGAGAACCTTCCGACCCGGATCCAGCACTACATCGACGGTGAGTTCGTCGACAGTATTTCGGGTGAGACCTTCGACGTGCTCGACCCGGTGTCGAATGCGAACTACGCCACAGCCGCATCCGGCCAGAGCGAAGACATCGACCGCGCCGTCGCCGCCGCGAAGAAGGCGTTCGAGACCGGCCCGTGGCCGCGGATGCTCCCGCGCGCCCGGTCACGCATCCTCAACAAAATCGCGGATGCCGTCGAAGCGCAGGACGCACGACTCGCCGAACTCGAAACCTTCGACACCGGCCTGCCGATCACCCAGGCGCTCGGCCAGGCGCAGCGCGCCGCCGAGAACTTCCGGTTCTTCGCCGACCTCATCGTCGCCCAGGCCGACGACCACTACAAGGTCCCCGGTCGCCAGGTCAACTACGTCAACCGCAAGCCCAAGGGTGTCGCCGGCCTGATCACGCCGTGGAACACGCCGTTCATGCTCGAGAGCTGGAAGCTCGCACCCGCCCTGGCTTCCGGCTGCACCGTCGTGCTCAAGCCGGCCGAGTTCACTCCGCTGTCGGCGAGCCTGTGGGCGTCGATCTTCGAGGAAGCCGGACTGCCGAAGGGCGTGTTCAACCTCGTCAACGGCCTCGGTGAGTCCGCGGGTGACGCTCTCGTGAAGCACCCGGATGTCCCACTCATCTCGTTCACCGGGGAGTCGAGCACCGGGCAGACGATCTTCGCCAACTGCGCGCCGCATCTCAAGGGCATGTCGATGGAGCTCGGCGGCAAGTCCCCCGCTGTCGTCTTCGCCGACGCCGACCTCGACTCCGCGATCGACTCGACCCTGTTCGGCGTCTTCTCGCTCAACGGCGAGCGCTGCACCGCCGGCAGCCGGATCCTCGTCGAGCGGCCCATCTACGACGAGTTCCTCGAACGGTATGCCGCGCGGGCGAAGAACATCGTCGTCGGCGACCCGCACGACCCCAGGACCGAGGTCGGCGCGCTCGTTCACCCCGAGCACTACGACAAGGTCATGAGCTACGTCGAGATCGGCAAGAGCGAAGGCCGGCTTCTCGCCGGCGGAGGCCGGCCGGAAAACCTTCCCGAGGGCAACTACGTCTCCCCGACGGTCTTCGCCGATGTCGCTCCGGATGCCCGGATCTTCCAGGAGGAGATCTTCGGTCCCGTCGTGGCCATCACCCCCTTCGACACCGATGAGGAGGCGCTCGAGCTGGCCAACTGCATCCGTTACGGGCTTGCCGCGTACATCTGGACCTCCGACCTGACGCGTGCGCACACCTTCGCGCAGTCGGTCGAGGCGGGAATGGTGTGGCTGAACTCGCACAACGTTCGCGACCTGCGTACCCCGTTCGGCGGGGTGAAGGCGTCCGGTCTCGGACACGAGGGCGGCTACCGCTCGATTGACTTCTACACCGACCAGCAGGCCGTGCACATCACCATCGGCGAGGTGCACACGGCCCGTTTCGGTGTGAAGGCCCCCGAGGACGTCGCGCCCGTCGTCACCCCCAACCCGTGAGCGCGTCTCACTCCTCTCAATTCGTCTCACTCACGCAAGGAAGCTGACATGGACCACAACCCGAGCCCCATTCCGGAGCCGCACGCGAAGCCCAACCCGAACCCGGTGTCGACCCCGAAAGCCACACCCCCGGACATCCTCCGTTGCGCCTACATGGACATCGTCGTCACCGACCTCGCTGCATCGCGCGAGTTCTACGTCGACATCCTCGGCCTCGTCGTCACCGAGGAGAACGAGAACGAGATCTACCTGCGGTCGTTCGAGGAGTTCATCCACCACAACCTCGTGCTTCGCAAAGGACCGGTTGCCGCTGTCGCCGCGTTCTCCTACCGCGTGCGGGCTCCTGAAGATCTCGACCGTGCCGTCGAGTTCTACACCGAACTCGGCTGCCGGGTCGAGCGCCGACCGGAAGGCTTCACGAAGGGCATCGGCGATTCCGTGCGCGTCGAAGACCCGCTCGGTTTCCCGTACGAGTTCTTCCACGATGTCGAGCACGTCGAGCGGCTCGCCTGGCGTTATGACCTGTACGGTCCTGGCGCTCTCGTGCGGCTCGACCACTTCAACCAGGTCACTCCCGATGTGCCGCGGGCTCGCGGCTACATGGAGGACCTCGGCTTCCGCGTGACCGAGGACATCCAGGACGAGGATGGTGTGACCTACGCGGCATGGATGCGCCGCAAGTCCACTGTTCATGACACCGCGATGACCGGAGGCACCGGGCCGCGGATGCACCACGTCGCCTTCTCAACCCACGAGAAGCACAACATCCTCTACATTTGCGACAAGCTCGGGGCCCTGCGCAAGTCGGACCTGATCGAGCGCGGCCCCGGCCGGCACGGTGTGTCGAACGCGTTCTACCTGTATCTGCTCGACCCCGACGGTCACCGCGTCGAGATCTACACGCAGGACTACTACACCGGGGATCCGGACAACCCGGTCGTCACGTGGGACGTTCACGACAACCAGC